>NZ_CP020042.1:3492882-4191459 GCF_002028425.1 Streptomyces katrae
CGACCAGGTCCTGAACCAGGAGCAGCTCACGGTCGTGAAGACCAACAAGCTCGGCAAGATCAAGCCGACCCACGCCTGGCTCGTCTGAGCCAGGGGGGTCAGACGGTGACGCCGACGGTCCGCAGGAAGGCCACGGGGTTGATCGCGGAGCCGTAGTCCGGCGTCGTGCGGATCTCGAAGTGCAGGTGCGGACCGCTGGAGTTGCCGGTGTTGCCGGACAGGGCGATCTTCTGGTCGACGGAGACCTTCTGGCCGATCGTGACCAGGATCTTCGACAGGTGCGCGTACTGGGAGTACGTGTTGTCCGCGTGCTTGATCACGATGGCGTTGCCGTAGGCCGGACCGTCGCCGCCGCCGTTGGGGCCGGCCTTGACGACGGTGCCGGCGGAGGCGGCGTGCACGGGGGTGCCGACGGGGACGGCGAAGTCCTGGCCGGAGTGCTTGTGGGCCCACATGCTGCCGCCCTTGCCGAAGGTCGCGGAGAGCGTGTAGCTCTCGACGGGCTTGTCCCAGAGCCCGGCCTTCCCGGCGGCGGCCTGGGCGGCCTGGGCCTGGGCCTGCGCCTGGACGGCGGTCAGCTCGGCGGTGGCGGACAGGGCGGTGGGGGCCTCGTCGGCGAAGGCGGCGGTCGTCCCGGCCCCGAGGGCCAGCGCCGCACCGAGGGCGGTGGCGGCGAGGGCGGTACGGGTACGACGGGTGCTGACGCGCTTCGCGGACATGCGGGACCTCCGGGGCCGGGGACAGGATGCGGGCAAGAAAGATCCCGGCACTGCGGCCTGCGCCGCGACTGCCGGGCTTGCCCCACCTTGGTAACCCGCGCCCCCACCCTTCCCCAAACGTCCGATTTACTACGCCCCCTCGTAGCCGCATGAGCCTTCCGGCCCCCCGTTGACGGCCCCCATCCAGGCCCAATGCGGGGACAAAAGGGGCACCAACCCCTACGGCGGCGGATAGTAGGTCCGTTTTGTTCTGTGCGGCTTGTCACGACGCCAAAGGGGCGGCCCCGGAACCGAATGGTCCCGGGGCCGCCCCTTCGCGTGCAGCTACGGCTTCCGCTGACGCGTTACGCGCCCTTCGACAGGTCCGGGCCCGAGCCCGTGGCCTCAATCGGGGGGAGGTCGGGCAGGGCCGACTTCTCCTCGCCGCGGAAGGTGAACTTGGCTTCCTCACCCTCACCCTCGACACCGACCACCACGATGTGACCGGGGCGCAGCTCGCCGAAGAGGATCTTCTCCGACAGCAGGTCCTCGATCTCGCGCTGGATGGTCCGGCGCAGCGGGCGGGCACCCATGATCGGGTCGTAGCCGCGCTTGGCCAGGAGCAGCTTCGCCTCACCGCTGAGCTCGATGCCCATGTCGCGGTCCTTGAGGCGCTCGTCCACCTTGGCGATCATCAGGTCGACGATCTGGATGATGTCTTCCTGGCTGAGCTGGTGGAAGACGACCGTGTCGTCGACGCGGTTGAGGAACTCAGGCCGGAAGTGCTGCTTGAGCTCTTCGTTGACCTTCGCCTTCATCCGGTCGTAACCGGTCTTGACATCGCCCTGGGCGGCGAAGCCCAGGTTGAAGCCCTTGGAGATGTCCCGCGTACCCAGGTTGGTCGTCATGATGATGACCGTGTTCTTGAAGTCGACCACCCGTCCCTGGGAGTCGGTCAGGCGACCGTCCTCCAGGATCTGCAGCAGCGAATTGAAGATATCCGGGTGCGCCTTCTCGACCTCGTCGAAGAGGACGACGGAGAACGGCTTCCGGCGGACCTTCTCGGTCAGCTGGCCGCCCTCTTCGTAGCCCACGTAGCCGGGGGGCGAACCGAAGAGACGCGAAACCGTGTGCTTCTCGCTGAACTCCGACATGTCGAGGGAGATCAGCGCGTCCTCGTCACCGAAGAGGAATTCGGCGAGGGTCTTCGACAGCTCGGTCTTACCGACACCGGACGGGCCGGCGAAGATGAACGAGCCGCCGGGGCGCTTCGGGTCCTTCAGGCCGGCCCGCGTACGGCGGATCGCCTGCGAAAGGGCCTTGATGGCGTCCTTCTGCCCGATGACGCGCTTGTGGAGCTCGTCTTCCATGCGGAGCAGTCGCGAGGACTCCTCCTCGGTCAGCTTGAAGACGGGAATGCCGGTCGCGGTCGCCAGGACCTCGGCGATGAGCTCGCCGTCGACCTCGGCGACGACGTCCATGTCGCCGGCCTTCCACTCCTTCTCGCGCTTGGACTTCGCGGCGAGCAGCTGCTTCTCCGAATCACGGAGCGAAGCCGCCTTCTCGAAGTCCTGGGAGTCGATGGCCGACTCCTTGTCGCGGCGCACGGCCGCGATCTTCTCGTCGAACTCGCGCAGGTCCGGCGGCGCGGTCATCCGGCGGATGCGCATCCGGGAGCCGGCCTCGTCGATCAGGTCGATCGCCTTGTCCGGCAGGAAGCGGTCCGAGATGTACCGGTCGGCCAGCGTGGCGGCCTGCACCAGGGCCTCGTCCGTGATCGACACGCGGTGGTGGGCCTCGTACCGGTCACGGAGACCCTTGAGGATCTCGATGGTGTGCGGCAGCGACGGCTCCGCGACCTGGATCGGCTGGAAGCGGCGCTCCAGCGCGGCGTCCTTCTCCAGGTGCTTGCGGTACTCGTCGAGCGTCGTGGCACCGATGGTCTGGAGCTCACCACGGGCCAGCATGGGCTTCAGGATCGAAGCCGCGTCGATCGCGCCCTCGGCGGCGCCCGCACCGACCAGCGTGTGGAGCTCGTCGATGAACAGGATGATGTCGCCGCGGGTGCGGATCTCCTTGAGGACCTTCTTCAGGCGCTCCTCGAAGTCACCGCGGTAGCGGGAACCGGCGACCAGTGCACCCAGGTCGAGGGTGTACAGGTGCTTGTCCTTGAGGGTCTCGGGCACCTCGCCCTTGACGATGGCCTGGGCCAGCCCCTCGACGACGGCGGTCTTGCCGACGCCGGGCTCGCCGATGAGGACCGGGTTGTTCTTGGTCCGGCGGGACAGCACCTGCATGACCCGCTCGATCTCCTTCTCGCGCCCGATGACCGGGTCGAGCTTGGATTCGCGGGCAGCCTGGGTGAGGTTGCGGCCGAACTGGTCGAGGACCAGCGAGGTCGAGGGGGTGCCCTCGGCCGGGCCGCCTGCGGTGGCCGACTCCTTGCCGCCCCCGGTGTAGCCGGAGAGCAGCTGGATGACCTGCTGCCGGACCCTGTTCAGATCGGCGCCCAGCTTCACGAGGACCTGGGCGGCGACGCCCTCGCCCTCGCGGATCAGGCCGAGCAGGATGTGCTCGGTGCCGATGTAGTTGTGGCCGAGCTGGAGGGCCTCTCGGAGCGAAAGCTCCAGGACCTTCTTCGCCCGCGGCGTGAAGGGGATGTGGCCGGACGGGGCCTGCTGGCCCTGGCCGATGATCTCCTCAACCTGCTGGCGAACAGCCTCGAGCGAAATCCCGAGGCTCTCCAGGGCCTTAGCGGCGACACCCTCACCCTCGTGGATCAAGCCCAGGAGGATGTGCTCGGTGCCGATGTAGTTGTGGTTGAGCATCCGGGCTTCTTCCTGAGCCAGGACGACAACCCGCCGCGCGCGGTCGGTGAACCTCTCGAACATCGTTTATCGCTCCTCAGAGCGGTCGGGCAGTTCGGGGTCGGTCCCCGCCCTGTCCTTCCGCATGCTAGTCCCGCGGGACGGGACAGCTCATTCCAACTGCCGACATCCGTCCACGGCTCACCCCCACGTCGGTGAGGAAAACCGGCTGTAAGAGCCGACTACTGCTCCAACCTGATGGTGCGAGACGATGTTCCCGCAGGCCAGGCAGATACCCGTCACACGTGTACGCCGATGGCGAACGGAAGCCGCTCAAATCAGCGTGTCGCCCCGATCCACTAGGAATGTCTTACCCGTAAGGACTGACACTCCATGCCGGTCAGCACGGTTCCCTCCGCTACGGGCGAACACGCTTGTGTCCCGAATGTGGGACTCCGCTCCACGGATGTTTACGTTCCGCATTGATTCGGGTGCACTCCGTAACCCGGTGGCGGTGCCCGGAGTTCATCCGTTCATGGCCGTCGTCAACACCGTGAACGCCGTTCCCCCGCCCCGCGCTCCTTCCGGGACGGACGCCCGGGCTTTACGCGCGGACACCCGTACCTGGTACGAGCGGGTGCTCGGCTGGGCCACGGTGGCCGGGCCGCCCGTGCGGCTGGTCACCGGGGTCCGGTTCGACGTGCTGGAGCTTCCGGCGGAGGCCGGGGCCGGGCTGCTGCGCCGCCCCGGCCTGGCCACCGGTCCGGTGGCGCTGGAGGGGCGCAGGATGCGCTTCCTGGTCGCCCCGGGGGCCGCCGACGAGCTGGAGGGGCTGCTCGACTGGCTGGAGTGGGGCGGGGTGGCGCTGGAGCTCACCGCCCTGGGTGCGGGGGGCGGGATCACCGCCCCCGTGCCGCCCGGGCGCGAGCCGGGAGGGGATCCCGGGAGGGCCGCCGTGTGGCTGCGGCCCCCCGAGCTGGGGTGCGAGGCCTCGCTGCCGGCCCTGCCGGGTCCGGGGCGGGGCGCCGGGGCCGGACCCGGGGGGTCCGGCGGGCCCGACCTCGTACGCCTGGTGGCCGCGGCGGCGACGGAATGCCACCGCGCCCGCCTGTGGCGGCGTACGCGTCAGCCCTTGGCCTTCTCGTAGGCCTCGCGGATGTCCGCGGGGACGCGGCCGCGGTCGTTCACGTTGTAGCCGTTCTCCTTGGCCCACGCGCGGATCTCGGCGGTGTCGGGGTTGCCGGCCGAGGCCGCGGCGCGGCCCTTGACGCGGCCGGCGGAGGCGCGTCCACCGGTGCGGCGGCCGCCCTTGGTGTACGGGTCGAGCAGCCCGCGGAGCTTTTCGGCGTTCGCGGTGGTGAGGTCGATCTCGTAGGTCTTGCCATCCAGAGCGAACGTCACGGTCTCGTCCGCCTCGCCACCGTCGAGGTCGTCGACAAGAAGGACCTGAACCTTCTGTGCCACCGGATTTCCTTTCATCGAAAATGCAGTACGCGGAAAGGAAACCGCTTTTGCGTGGAAAACACAAACCCCCGGGAGAGGTTCAGGAGCTCAACAAGGCGGGAAACGTACGCGATTCGGACATAGGCCACGGGCGGCTGCGGCCTGGAATAGCCCTCGCGACCGATCAGAGGTGCAGCAGCATCCGGCTGTTGCCCAAGGTGTTCGGCTTCACTCGTTCGAGACCGAGGAACTCGGCGACTCCCTCGTCATAGGAACGCAGGAGCTCCATGTAGACATCGGTCTCCACGGCGGTCTCGCCGATCTCGACGAACCCGTGCTTCGCGAAGAAGTCGACTTCGAAGGTCAGGCAGAATACCCGGCTCACCCCGACCCGGCGGGCGGTCTCCAACAACTTGGCGAGCAGCTGGTGCCCGACTCCGGCGCCCTTCAGGTCGAGGTCGACCGCGAGCGTGCGCACTTCGGCGAGGTCTTCCCACATGACGTGGAGAGCTCCGCAGCCCACCACCTGGCCGTCGGAGAGGCGTTCCGCGACCCAGAACTCCTGGATGTCCTCGTAAAGGACGACCGGGGCTTTGTCGAGGAGGATCCGCTGCTGCACGTACTGGTCCAGCAGGCGGCGCAGGGCCGGAACATCTCCGGTGCGCGCGCGGCGGATGGTCACTGTTTTCGCGTCTGTGGTGGAAAGCTCTCCCATAGGCCGGACGCTATCGCCCCGGCTCGCTCCGGCGCGCGCCGGAACCCCCTTCTTCCCCGGGAGCGGAGGGGGCCGTGCCCGGGCCGGCGGCGGGGGGCGCGGGGGCGTCGGCGGCGGCCGGGGGCTCGGGCTCGTCGTGCTGGACGATGCGTACGGCGTCGCGGAGGGCCTCGCGCTGTTCCGGGGACATCATGCCGAAGAAGGCGACGAGGGCGGCCGCGGGGTTGTCGCTCGTCGACCAGGCTTCGTTCATCAGTGCGGCCGAGTAGGCGGCGCGGGTGGAGACCGCCGTATATCGATAGGCGCGGCCTTCCGCTTCCCGGCGGACCCAGCCCTTCTGATGGAGATTGTCCATAACGGTCATGACCGTGGTGTACGCGATGGACCGTTCCTGCTGGAGGTCTTCCAGGACTTCCCGAACGGTGACCGGGCGGTTCCACTGCCACACCCGCGTCATGACTGCGTCTTCGAGTTCTCCCAAGGGGCGAGGCACAGCAGCACGATAGTGCGGAATGGGCGGAATTGCCCGACTATTCGTGGTGCAACGCGCGGCCAATACCCGGGCGGCGGTCCTACTTCTGCGGCTGTCCCGCTTCGGCGCGGGCGAGCACGGCGTCCACGGCCGCGTCTTCCTTGGCCTTGTTGGCGCCGCCCTGGCTCTTCACGATCGTCCTCACGAGGAAGATGAAGAACGTGGCCATCACGATGGGGGGCACGAGCGCGGAAACGTAGTCCATGCCCCCCAGCGTAGCTACACCGCCTCGCGGCCGGCCGCCGGGGGCGCGGCGGGCCCCCGGCGGGGCGGGAAGACCTCCCCCGGGGTGGGCACGGGCCGTCCGGGCCGCGGGGGCTCCTTCGGCGAGGGGGCCTTCGGGTCGGGGGTCCTCGGCGCGGGCTCCTTCGGTGAGGGGCCCTTCGGCGACGGCTCTCTCGGTGCGGGCTCCTTCGGCGACGCGTCCTTCCGGGACGGCCCCGTCGGCGCGGGCTCGGGGCCGGGCCGCTCGGGGCGCGGTGCGGCGGCGGCCGGCTCCCCGCGGCCGCCGGCCAGGGCGAGCAGGCGGGTGCGGGGCGCGGGGGCAGCGGCCGCGAGCCGGCGCCGTACGGAGCGCCCCGCGACGCCCTGGGCCCGTTCCAGCACGGCGGCGGCGACCGGGTTGGCCCGCAGGGCGCGCAGGGCGGAGAGGTCGTCGGGGTCCGGCTCGTACCCGGCGGCGAGGGCGTCCTGGAGCAGTTCCAGGTAGCCCGACAGGCTCCCGGGCAGGGCTCTGCGGTAGCGGGCGAGGTCGTCGAGCAGGAAGGCTCTGAGCCGTCCCGCCTCCCGGACCGCTTCGTCCACCGACGCCGCGAGGCGCAGGCAGTCCTGGACCTCGGCGGCCGTCAGCGGGGCCGTGGAGGACTGGAGGGCGTGGGCGAGGCTCCGCCTGAGCACGAGCAGCTCGGCGGCGCTGAAGGCCATGCCGCCGCGGGATCCGTAGGGCGTGGGCATGCGCCGAAGATACGCGCTAATCGGACAAAATCCCCTGATGGCGGGAAGGTGCGGCGCGGCGTGCGCGCGCCGCGGGCCCCGCCGGGATCAGCCCGTCTCCTTCACGGCCTCGACGAAATCGGCCCAGGCGGCGTGGGTGGTGGCCATCACGAAGTGCGCGGGGTCGGCCCGGTCGGCCACCCGTACGAGGGTGCCGGGGGCCGCCGCCACGTAGACGCAGGCCTCCCCCTCGCCGCAGTACGACGATTTGCGCCACTCGGTCGGGGCGTTCGTCATGGTGTCTCCTCCGTTGTGGACGAGGTCACGTTGCCTCTCCAGCGGGACGCTACCTTCGTCTGAGTCACACTCCGGCCACTTCCCGTAAAAAAACACGGCTGATAAATATCACTCCGCCGTCACGGGCCGTCACTCGACCGGGAAGGCGTAGGCGATCTCGTAGCGGGAGTCGGGGATCACGAGGTCGGCGGTCTCCACCGGCCGGCCGTCGGAATCGATGTAGGTCCGCTCGATCCGGGTGATCATCGAGCCGAGGCTGATCCCGAGCAGGTTGGCCTGGTCCTGGTTGGCGCGGGCGGGGCGCGGCACCTCCACGACGGAGGTGACCGTGATGCCGATGGAACGCATCCGCGCCACGACCCCGGCGCCGCGCATCTCGCCGACCTCGGGCAGCACGACCGGCGTCCCGGAGGTGATCGCGAGGGGCTCCCAGGACTCGGAGAGCTCGGCGGGACTGCCGTCGGCCATGAACTCGTAGCGGGTCATCACGCAGGGCGCGCCGGGTTCGATGGCCAGGCGGGCGGCGATCCGCTCGGGCGCGGGGACCTGGGGGTGGGTCCGGGAGTCCCAGGAGGCGGCGATGCCGTGCGCGGCGGCCTCGGAGCGGAAGGTGTTGCCGGAGCCGGGGACCCGGCGGCGGGTGCGGAGCATCCGCATGCGGCGGCGCGGGGTGCGCACGTAGGTGCCGGAGCCGGCGCGGCCCTCCAGGAACCCCTCGATGATCAGCTGCTCCATCGCCCGCTGGGTGACGCCCTGGCCGACCCCGTACTCCTCGGCGAAGCGGGCGCGGGAGGGGAGCCGGTCTCCGATCTTCCACTCGCCCGCCTCGATGCGGGCCCGAAGGGCTTCGACCACCTGCAAGTACGGTGATTCACGGGGCATCCGGGCCGTCCTCTGCCGTCTCGACCGTGCCGCTCGGGAGCGTGTGCGTCCGACGCCGACAAGCTAACCGATCAGCTCGGAGCTGAGGATTCGGAATGACGGTGGGTACGGACGACTCCCGTACGCGGAGGGGCGGTTGGGCCCGAACAGCACTCCGCCCGCCGCACCCCGGGCAGGGCGCGGCGGGCGGAGTCCCGTGCGCTCAGTCGAAGTTGGGCGCGTTGCGCTCGTACACCAGCCGCAGGCCGATCAGGGTCAGCCAGGGCTCGTGCTCGTCGATCACCGTGGTCTCGCCGAGGACGATCGGGGCCAGCCCGCCGGTGGCGATCACCCGGACGTCGTCCGGGTCGCCGTCCGGGCCCACCAGGTCCCGGGCCATGCGGTGCACGATCCCGTCGACCTGGCCCGCGAACCCGTAGACCACGCCCGACTGCATCGCCTCGACCGTGGACTTGCCGATCACGTTGCGCGGCCGGGCCAGCTCGATCTTGCGCAGCTGCGCGCCGCGCATCCCGAGCGCCTCCATCGAGATCTCGATGCCCGGGGAGATCACCCCGCCCACGTACTCGCCGCGCACCGAGATCGCGTCGAAGGTGGTCGCCGTCCCCATGTCGACGACGATCGCCGGTCCCCCGTACAGCTCGACGGCCGCGACCGCGTTGACGATGCGGTCCGCGCCGACCTCCTTGGGGTTGTCCATCAGAATGGGCACGCCCGTCTTGACGCCGGGCTCCACCAGCACCGACGGCACGTCGCCGTAGTAGCGGCGGGTGACCTCGCGCAGCTCGTGCAGGACGGAGGGGACCGTCGCGCAGATGGCGATGCCGTGGATCCCGTCGCCCAGCTCGCTGCCGAGCATCGGGTGCATGCCCATCAGGCCCTGGAGCAGGACGGCCATCTCGTCGGCCGTGCGGCGCGGGTCGGTCGAGACCCGCCAGTGCTCGACGATCTCCTCGCCGTCGAACAGACCCATGACGGTGTGGGTGTTGCCCACGTCGATGGTGAGCAGCACCGGCTACACCGCCTCGCGCAGGTCGAGGCCGATGTCCAGGATCGGAGAGGAGTGCGTGAGCGCGCCCACCGCCAGGTAGTCCACGCCGGTCTCGGCGTAGGCGCGGGCGGTCTCCAGGGTGAGGCGGCCCGAGGACTCCAGGGCGGCGCGGCCGGCCACGAGGGTGACGGCCTCCTCGGTCTCCGGGACGGTGAAGTTGTCCAGGAGGATCAGGTCGGCGCCCGCGTCGACGACCTCGCGGACCTGGTGCATGGTGTCGACCTCGACCTCGACCGGCAGGTCCGGGAAGGCCTCGCGGACGGCCTTGAAGGCCTGGGCGACGCCGCCGGCGGCGATCACGTGGTTGTCCTTGACCAGCGCCGCGTCCGACAGGGACATGCGGTGGTTGACGCCGCCGCCGCAGCGGACCGCGTACTTCTCCAGCGAGCGCAGGCCGGGGGTGGTCTTGCGGGTGTCGCGGACCTTGGCCTTCGTGCCCTCCAGCACGTCCGCCCAGCGGCGGGTCGCCGTCGCGATGCCGGACAGGCGGCACAGGAGGTTCAGGGCGCTGCGCTCGGCCGTCAGCAGGTCGCGGGTGCGGGCGCGGACCGACAGCAGCAGCTGCCCGGCCTCCACGCGGTCGCCGTCCTCGGCGTGCCGCTCCACCTCGAACGCCTCCGTACAGACCACGGAGAACACGGCCTCGGCGATCCGCAGCCCGGCCACGACCCCGGCCTCGCGGGCCACGAAGTCGGCGACGGCCTCGGCCTCTTCGGGGACGGTGGCGGCGGTGGTGACGTCGACACCGCCGTCCAGGTCCTCGGACAGCGCCATGTGCGCGATGTCCTCGACCTCGATCGGGTCGAGGCCCGCGTCCGCGAGCAGCTGGGCGAGCGCCGGGTCGAGGCCGCTCTCCTCTCCCTCGCCGCAGCCGCAGTCGTCGCCGCAGCCGCCTTCGTTCTGCTCGATCAGGGGGAGTTCGGGGAGTTCGGGGGTGCTCACGGTCGGTGCTCCTGGCTTGAGGGGTGGGCGTGGGGAACGTCTACGGGCGCCGGGCGCCGGAGGGGGCGTCCGCGTCCACGGGCGGGAAGTCCGCCGAGTCGGTAGGGGTGACGACCAGCGCGCGGCGCTCCGTCGCCGAGAGCCGCACCACCAGGTGGCGGCGCCAGGCGTCGTCGCGGTCGGGGTGGTCCTCGCGCCAGTGGCAGCCGCGGGTCTCGGCACGCCGCTGGGCGGCGGCGACCAGGACGCGGGCCACGCAGAGCAGGTTGGTCGCCTCCCAGGTGTCCACGCCCGGTTCGGCGGTCTTGCCGTGGGTCTCCAGCTCGCCGAGGGCCGTCGTGTACAGGGTCTCCAGGGCCTCGGAGGCCTCGCTCAGGGACTCCGCGGAACGCAGCACGCCCGCGCCCTGGGACATGATCCGCTGGATCTCGTAGCGGGCCGTCGCGGGCTGGAGCGGGCCGGTCGCGGGCACGGGTATGCCCGGGCCGCTGCCCTCGGGGGCGCGGGAGACGATGTCCTCGGCGATCCGCTCGGCGAAGACCAGGCCCTCCAGGAGGGAGTTGGAGGCCAGGCGGTTGGCTCCGTGCACGCCGGTGCAGGCGACCTCGCCGCAGGCGTACAGGCCCGGGACGGTGGTGCGGCCGTGCAGGTCGGTGCGGACGCCGCCGGAGGCGTAGTGCGCGGCGGGCGCGACCGGGATGGGCTCGGTCACCGGGTCGATGCCGTGGGAACGGCAGGCGGCGAGGATGGTGGGGAAGCGGTTCTCCCACATCTCGGCGCCGAAGTGCCGGGCGTCGAGGTACATGTGCCGGGCGTCCTGCTCCTGCATGCGGCGCATGATGCCCTTGGCCACGATGTCGCGCGGGGCGAGCTCGGCGAGCTCGTGCTGGCCCACCATGAAGCGGACCCCGTCGGCGTCGACGAGGTGGGCGCCCTCGCCCCGTACGGCCTCCGAGACCAGGGGCTGCTGGCCCTCCGCGTCCGGGCCCAGGAACAGGACGGTCGGGTGGAACTGGACGAACTCCAGGTCGGAGACCTCGGCGCCGGCGCGCAGCGCGAGGGCGACGCCGTCGCCGGTGGAGACGGACGGGTTGGTGGTCGCGGAGAAGACCTGGCCCATGCCGCCGGTCGCGAGGATCACGGCGGGCGCGTGGACGGCGCCGACGCCGTCGTGCTGGCCCTCGCCCATCACGTGCAGGGTGACGCCGGCCGTGCGGCCCTCGGCGTCCTGGAGCAGGTCCAGGACCAGCGCGTTCTCGACCGTCTCTATGCCGGCGGCGTGGACGGCCTCCACGAGGGCGCGGGAGATCTCGGCGCCGGTGGCGTCGCCGCCCGCGTGCGCGATCCGGCGGCGGTGGTGGCCGCCCTCGCGGGTCAGCTCGATCTCGCCGGTCTCGGCGGAGGTGTCGAAGACGGCCCCCGCCGCGATGAGCCGGCGCACCGCGCCCGGGCCCTCGGTGACCAGGAGCCGTACGGCGTTCTCGTCGCACAGTCCCGCACCGGCCACCAGGGTGTCGTCCAGGTGCTGCTCGGGGGTGTCGCCCTCACCGAGCGCGGCGGCGATGCCGCCCTGGGCCCAGCGGGTCGATCCGTCGTCGAGGCGGGCCTTGGTGACCACGACCGTACGGCGGCCCGCGGCGGCGCAGCGCAGCGCGGCGGTCAGGCCCGCGACGCCGGATCCGACGACCACGACGTCCGCGTCGACGGCCCAGCCGGGGGCGGGGGCGTCCAGCCGTATGCCGGTGCCGGGGCCGGCGGCGTCCGGGGTGCCTGCGCTGCCCGGGGTGCCTGGGTTGCCGGGGGTGCCTGGGTTGCCGGGAGTGCCTGTGGTGCTCACGCGTGTGCTCCGAACTCCAATGGGATGTTGTCGATCAGCCGGGTCGTGCCGACCTTCGCCGCGACGGCCAGCACGGCCTGTCCGGTGAACTCGGGGCCGACGTCGGTGAAGTCCTGCGGGTCCACCAGCGCCAGGTAGTCCAGGACCAGCGGCGGGTCGTGGCGGGCCGCCTCCTCCAGGACGTGCCGGGCCGCGGCCCGTACGGCGTCCGGCAGGCCGCTGCCGGCGGTGACGGCCGCCGACACGGCGTGGGCGTCGGCGGAGGCGCGGATCTCGCCCAGCCGGGCCAGGGCGGTGGCCCGCTCGTCGCTGGCGGGCGCGGCCTCGGCGCGGGCGCGCAGCGCGGCCTGCGCCGCGAGCCGGTCGCGGCCGGCGAACAGGGCGCGGGAGAGGGCGAGGGCGGCGGGGCGCTCGGCCGGGGTGAGGTAGCGGTTGCGGGAGGACAGGGCGAGCCCGTCGTCCTCGCGGACGGTGGGGACGCCGACCACCTCGACGGGGAAGTTGAGGTCGGTCACCATGCGCCGGATCAGCGCCAGCTGCTGGGCGTCCTTCTGCCCGAAGAGGGCCAGGTCGGGGCGGGTGAGGTGGAGCAGCTTGGCGACGACGGTGAGCATGCCGTCGAAGTGGCCGGGGCGGGTGGCGCCCTCCAGGCGTTCGCCCATCGGCCCGGCGGTGATCCGCACCTGCGGGTCGCCGCCCGGGTAGACCTCCTCCACGGAGGGCGCGAACACGGCGTCGGCGCCCGCGGCTTCGGCGATCACCAGGTCGGCGTCGAGGGTGCGCGGGTAGCGGTCGAGGTCCTCGTTCGCCCCGAACTGGAGCGGGTTGACGAAGACCGTCACCACGACCTGCCCGTCGGGGCCGGCCTGCTCGCGCGCGGCGCGCACCAGGGTGGCGTGGCCCTCGTGCAGGGCGCCCATGGTCATCACGACGGCACGGCGGCCGGTGCGCGGCAGCTTGTGGAGCTCTTCGGCGGTGTTCAGCAGCTGGAGCGGGCCGGTCATCGCTCCCCACCCTTCGGATCGGCGGTGTCGGTGGTGCCGTCGTCGGCGAGGACGCCGAGCAGGTCCTCGGCGAGCTCGGGCTTGAGCAGTCCGTGCGCGAGGGCCCGGTCGGCGGTGATGCGGGCCATGGCGAGGTAACCGGCGACGGTGCCGGGGGCGTACTTGCGCAGCTCGGAGACGTGCGCGGCGACGGTGCCGGCGTCACCGCGGGCGACGGGGCCGGTCAGGGCGGCGTCGCCGGAGCGCAGGGCGTTGTCCAGGGCGGCGCCGAGGAGCGGGCCGAGCATCCGGTCGGGGTGCTCGACCCCGGCGGTGCTCAGCAGCTCCATCGCCTGGGCGACCAGGGTGACCAGGTGGTTCGCACCCAGGGCGAGGGCCGCGTGGTAGAGCGGACGGCTCTCCTCCGCGATCCACTCGGGCTCCCCGCCCATCTCGATGACCAGCGCTTCGGCGGCGAGCCGCAGCTCGTCGGGGGCGGTCACGCCGAAGGAGCAGCCGGCCAGCCGCTGCACGTCCACCTCGGTACCGGTGAAGGTCATCGCGGGGTGCAGGGCCAGCGGCAGGGCGCCCGCACGGCGCGCCGGGTCGAGCACGGCGGTCCCGTACCGGCCGGAGGTGTGCACGAGGAGCTGCCCGGGACGCACGGCCCCGGTCGCGACGAGGCCCTCGACCAGCCCGGGCAGGGCGTCGTCGGGGACGGTGAGGAGCACCAGCTCGGCCCGCTCCAGCACCTGCGCGGGGGTGAGGAGGGGGACGCCGGGCAGCATCCGGTCGGCCCGGCGCCGGGAGGCGTCGGACACGCCGGAGACGGCGACGGGGTGGTGCCCGGCCTGCTGCAGGGCGCGGGCCAGCGCGGGCCCGACGCGGCCGGCGCCGACGACTCCGACGGAGAGCCGGGCGGGGCGCTCTTGCTGCGATGAGTTCACGCGGGGAATGCCTTCCGTTCCAGTCCGCGGGGGGTACCGGACGATACGTCGCCATGCTAGGCCCTCGGGGCGGGAGGGCGCCGGTCAGGCCTGGGGGGTGCGGGGTGCGGGGTGCGGGGTGCGGGGTAAATGGTTCGGGGTGGCCGGGGGGTGGGGGGCATGATCGTGGGATGGATGGTGTGACGGACGAAGACGTGAAGGAAGACGGGGGCGTCGGGGACATGGCGGACACGGCGGACACGGCCGACGAGGCGGCGGAACGGACGAAGCGGGCCGTGGAGGCCTGGCGGGCGGCCACGCGGGTGCTGACGCGCAGCCCCCGGGCCGAGACCGTCGGGGAACTGCTCGCGGAGCTGGCGGACGCCCCGTACGACATGGACGCGTCCGCCGACCTCTACGGGGACGGGGTCGTCGCCGAGCTGGAGCGGCGGGTCGCCGACCTGCTGGGCACCGAGGACGCCGCCTTCTTCCCCACGGGGACGATGGCCCAGCAGATCGCCCTGCGCTGCTGGGCGGGCCGCACCGGGAACCCCGTGGTCGCGATGCACCCGATGGGCCACCCCGAGCGGTGGGAGGGCGGCGCGCTGTCGACGGTGTCGGGGCTGCGCACGGTCCACCCGGTGGAGGAGCTGCGCCAGCCGACGCCGGAGGAGGTCCGGGACCACCCCGAGCCCTTCGGCACGCTGATGCTGGAGCTGCCGCTGCGCGACGCCGGGTTCCTGCTGCCCTCGTGGGAGGAGCTGACGGGGCTCGTGGACGCCGCCCGGGAGCGGGACGCGGTGGTCCACTTCGACGGGGCCCGGCTGTGGGAGTGCACCGTCCACTTCGGCCGCCCCCTGGCGGAGATCGCCGGGCTGGCCGACTCGGTCTACGTGTCCTTCTACAAGTCCCTGGGCGGCCTGAGCGGGGCCTGCCTGGCGGGGGCCCGCGGCTTCGTGGAGGAGACCCGCGTCTGGCGCCACCGGTACGGGGGCCAGATCTTCCGCCAGTTCCCCCAGGCCCTGTCGGCCCTGGCCGGCCTCGACCGGGAGCTGCCCCGGCTCCCGGCGTACGTCGAGCAGGCCCGGATGGTCGCGGGAGCGCTGCGCGAGGGCTTCGAGGCGGCCGGGGTGCCGTGGTTCCGGATCAACCCCGGGGTACCGCACACGCACCAGTTCCAGGTGTGGCTCCCGCACGAGCCGGACCGCCTGACCGAAGCGGGCACACGGCTGGCGGAGGAGGAGGGCACGGTCCTGTTCGGGCGGTGGAGCGCGGAGGGGGTCGCGCCGGGCCTGTCGATGACGGAGGTCACGGTGACGCAGCCGGGGCTGGCGTGGACGCCGCAGGACGTCCGGGAGGCAGTGGCGGGGTTCTTGGCGCGGGTGTAGGGGGTGGGGCGCGGGCCCGCTTTTGCCCCCGCGAGGGGCCGGGGCGGGTCGGCGGCTGCCCACCCGCCTCGGGCGGGGTCCGCGCGGACCGGCAACGGCCGGCGGACCGGGGGCGGGGAGGGCGGGACCACACTCGGCGGTCTCAGGGATGGGTTGGGGCTTTCCCGTCAGTCTCATCGTCCTTCCACGTCGGGCCGCCCTGTCAAGGGCGCTCCTTCGTCGCGTCGCTTCGCGATCGCCTGCGGCGACCCTTGACAGGCCGTCCCGCCACGGAAAAACGAAGACTGCCGGGAAACCCCCAAAGGAACGGGACGGACGTTCATTGGACATGCGGCCGTATCAGCGACCCTTCGGGGTCGTCGGGGGCTGGCAGACAGGGCATCCGGGCCGACATCGACCGTAATCGGGGCCGTAATCCGCGCCAGATCGCTACGCGCTCCTCCCGTCTCAGCGTCTACCAGCCGCCTGGGGCCGCTGCCCGCACCAAAGGCCGACAGAATCGTCATCCGGGGCCGGTGGGCGCCACAAATCGCTACGCGCTCCTCCCGTCCCGGCGTCCGACGGCGTCTTGGGCTGATACCTGCACCAAATGACGAACAGGTCGGCATCCGGGCTTGCGGGCGCGCCAGATCGCTACGCGCTGCCGAGATTCCGGCGGCTGCCGGTCGTCCGGGGCTGTTGCCTGCACCAGAAGACGAACAGAGCAGTGTCCGGGGCACCCGGGCGCAACAGATCGCTACGCGCTCCTCTCGTCTCGGCGTCCGGCCGCCGTCTGGGGCTGATATCCGCACCCAATGACGAACAGGGGGGCCTGACGAGGAGGTTGACCAGGCAAGTTGTTGCGCACACCCCCGGTCGACATGTCTCGACGGGCAGGAGAGCATGAGGGTAGGGACTCCTGGGCTGGTCGTCATGGGCGTGGTCCGAGTCCCTCTCGATCCCTCCCCCTCAGGTGAGGAATTCTGATGAACCAGCGAACCCGTAGAACCCTGTGCACCACCCTCATGGCCTGTTCACTCGCCGTCGGGCCGGTCACCGCCGCACGGGCCGTCAACGCCCCGGCGGCGGGTCCGTCCGGTTCGGAGTGCTTCGTCGAAGCCAAGGCGGGCGATGCGACGAAAGCGACGGTCACGGGCGGGGGCTTCGCAAAGGCCAAGGGAAAGGTCTTCCTCGACCAGACCGACGGCGACGGCGGCGGCACCGCCACAGTGGGCGACGACGGTACGTTCACCTCCGGCGAGGTACCGGCCGGTAAATACGTCGCCTTCCAGCAAGGTGGTCCGCGCGTGAACTGCGTGGGTGGACAGGAAGCCCAGGACATCGTCAACCAGAAGCTGATCCTCTCCGAGCAGACCCGCGGCACCAACGAGGGCTGGGCCCAGGGGAGGAAGCTGGCCAAGTCCGGTGCCTGTGACGCGAAAGCCGAACCGCGGACGCCGAACCTTCATGGGCTTGCCGCCGATTCAGAGGCCCAGAAGAAGGCCGAAGAGGCCTACAAGAACGCGTACTCCGCCTCCTTCGGCAAAGCCATCGACTTCTACTGCCACCACTAGCCGGTCGGGTGCGGATATCGGCCCCAGACGGCGGCCGGACGCCGAACGAGAGGAGCGCGTAGCGATCTGGCGCGCCCGCAAGCCCGGATGCCGACCTGTTCGTCATTTGGTGCAGGTATCAGCCCAAGACGGCCGTCAGACGCCGGGACGGGAGGAGCGCGTAGCGATTTGTGGCGCCCCCCGGCCCCGGATGACGATCCTGTCGGCCTTTGGTGCGGGCAGCGGCCCCAGGCGGCTGGTAGACGCTGAGACGGGAGGAGCGCGTAGCGATCTGTTGCGGATTACGGCCCCGGATGGCAATCCTGTCGGCCCGGATGCCTGGCGAGGCGGCCCCCGACGACCCCGAAGGGTCGCTGATACGGCCGCATGTCCAATGAACGTCCGTCCCGTTCCTTTGGGGGTTTCCCGGCAGTCTTCGTTTTTCCGTGGCGGGACGGCCTGTCAAGGGTCGCCGCAGGCGATCGCGAAGCGACGCGACGAAGGAGCGCCCTTGACAGGGTGGCCCGACGCGGAAGGACGATGAGACTGACGGAAAAGCCCCAACCCCTCCCTGAGACCGCCCCGCCGGGACCCCGCCCTCCCCACCCCCGCTCCGCCGCCCCGCTCCCGCCCCACGGGGACCCTGCGCCTCGGCCCCCCACCCCCACCCCACCCCCTCAGCACGTCCGCGTCCCGTGGACGAACAGCCGGGTCAGGGCGTGGCGCCAGGGGTGGGTGGTGGGGGCGCCCTCGACGGCGGCTTCGAACTGGGCCGCCGTGCGCAGGGAGCGCAGGACGGCCAGGTCGTCGCGGCCCGGGGGCGGGGGCATGGGGGTGCCGTGCTGGGAGGCGCGGTAGGTGTCGACGAGGTACTGCTCTATCGCGGTCATGACTCCACCCTCACCCCGTCGGCCGCGGTCCGCGCGTCGATTGACGCGAGGCGTCAATCGACGCCTCCCACCTGCGGCGGAGCCCCCGCCCGGCCACCCGGACGGCCCCGGGGTCGGGCGTGTCGGCGGGGCCACCCCGGGGGTCCGGGCGGGGGTGGCGGCCGACAGAATGGGGCGATGAGCGTGACCATCGACATCGCCGGGCTCCCCGTGGAGCGGATCGCCTTCGCGCCCTCCCCGCTCGCCGAGCTCTGCATGACCCTGCACGCGCTCTCGCAGCCCGCCCACCATCCGGCGCTGCATTCCTGGACGAGGACGACCAGGGCCTCGCTCGACCCCTGCTTGGCCGAGCGGCTCCTTGAGGCCGATTTCATGTGGCGCAGTTCCTTCTCCGACGTCTTCATGGCCTTCGCCGGTGTCCCGGGCGGCAGCGGCCGCCCCGGGGCGACCCTGGCCGAGGAGCTGGACGTCCTCGACCGGTTGGACGACGAGCGGTTCGTGCTGGCCGCGCTGGAGCACTGCTGGCTGGCGCTCTACAACGAGGGCGGCGCCCCGTCCCCGCTCACGGACGCCGGCGCCCGGGCCAAGGCGCTGGAGACGGCGGCCGCGCGCGGTCCGGGGCGGCTGGAGTTCACCCGGCGGCTGCTGGACGACCCCGTGTCCGTGCGGGTCTGGCTGAGGCGGCTGCTGGAGGACTGTGACGAGGCCTTCTTCGCCGAGACCTGGCGGCGGATCGAGCCGCGGCAGACGGCGGACGCCCGGCACAAGACGGAGGTGCTGCGCCACCGGGGGCTGTCGGCCGTGCTGAAGGAGGTGTCCTCGGCGCTGAGCGTGGACGAGGCGCACACGGTGATCACCGCCGACAAGATGGTCAACGGCCAGGCCACCGCCACCGATCCGGAGGTGGGCCACGGTCTGCTGTTCGTCCCGACCAACTTCGGCTGGCCGCACCTGCTCGTGCTGCACGCACCGGGCTGGATGCCGGTGGTCCACTACCCCCTGGAGTCGCCGGAGCTGCCCTCGGAGCCGCCGTCGGTGGAGCTGGTGCAGCGCCGGATGGAGGCGCTGGCGCACCCCATGCGGATGCTGCTGTGCCGCAGCCTGGCGCGGGCCCCGTACACGACCAGCGAGCTGGCCCGGGTGTACGGGATATCCGCGCCGGAGGTCTCCCGGCACCTGGCCGTCCTGAAGAGGGCGGGGCTGATGCAGACCCGGCGTCAGGGGCGCTACGTCCAGCACCAGTTGGACCTGTCCGTGGTCGCGCGGATAGGCCCCGACCTCATCGAGGGCATCCTCCGCTGACCTCCCGCCGCCGACCTCCCGGCGCCCCCGGTCCGGGGTCCGGACGGTGGCCGGATTTCGCCGTTACCCGTCGGCGCGGACCGACCGATATCCGGATTTCACAAACCGGAAGCAGTGAAAAGCCTGGCGACGGCGGCGGATTGCTGCCTAACGTGCCCCCACCGCTCACCCCGCAGGCCGCTCCACCCCGCAGTCGCTCCCGTGCCGTGAAAGGACTTTCATGCCTTCTCGCCGTATAGCCGCAGCAACCGCCGCCCTGGCGGCCGCGGCCCTCGTCTCCCCGCTGCTCCTCGCCGGCCCGGCCGGCGCGTCGAGCCCGCAGAGCGACGCCGCCCGGGGCGACGCCCTGGCCAGGAAACTGGTCAAGGAGGCGACCGGCAAGGGCGCCAACAACCACCTGAAGGTCTTCCAGTCGATCGCCGACTACAACAACGGCACCCGCGTCGCCGGGTCGAAGGGGCACGAGCAGTCCGCCAAGTACGTCGAGGGCGTGCTGAAGGCCGCCGGGTACGAGGTCTCGCGGCACGAGTTCGACTTCGTGTACGTCGAGACGATCGCGGAGACCCTGAAGGTCAACGGCGCGAACGGGCGCGACGTCCCGCTCAAGCTGATGACGTACACCGCGAGCGGCCCGGAGGGCGGGGTCACCGCCCCGGTCGCGGTCGTACCGGTCGACGCGGACGGCTCCAACGGCTGCGATGCCGCCGACTTCGCCCCCGGCGCGTTCACCGGCAAGATCGCCCTGGTCAAGCGCGGCGGCTGCACCTTCGCCGTGAAGCAGGCGAACGCGGCGGCGGCCGGCGCGGTCGGCGCGGTCATCTACAACAACACCGCGGGCGCCCTGAACGGCACCCTCGGCGACCCGAACGCGGGCAAGGTCCCCACCGGCGGCATCAGCCAGGCCGACGGCGAGAAGCTGGCCGCCGAGGCCGCCGCCGGGCCGGTGGAGGTGACCCTCGACGTCCGCCAGTTCCGCGAGAACCGCAAGACCTGGAACGTCATCGCGGAGACGAAGGGCGGCGACGCGGACAACACGGTCTTCCTCGGCGCCCACCTGGACTCGGTCGCCGCGGGTCCCGGCATCAACGACAACGGCTCCGGCTCGGCCGGCATCCTCCAGGTCGCGCAGCGCCTCGCGAGCGAGCAGAAGAAGATCAAGAACAAGGTCAAGTTCGCCTGGTGGTCGGCGGAGGAGTTCGGCCTGCTCGGCTCGGAGGCGTACGTGGCCTCGCTGACCCCGGAGCAGAAGAAGCAGATCAAGCTCTACCTGAACTTCGACATGATCGCCTCGCCCAACGCCGCCTACTTCGTCTACGACGGCGACGACTCCGACAAGGTCGGTTCGGGCCCGGGCCCGGAGGGTTCGGCGCAGCTGGAGAAGCAGATCACCGACTTCCTCGACGCGCAGAAGATCCCGCACGAGGGCAGTGACTTCACCGGCCGCTCGGACTACGGCCCGTTCATCGAGGCGGGCATCCCGTCCGGTGGCACGGACACCGGCGCCGAGGGCATCAAGACCCCGGCGCAGGCCGCGAAGTTCGGCGGTCAGGCGGGTGTCGCCTACGACGTCAACTACCACGGCAAGGGCGACGACATCGGCAACATCGACCAGAAGGCCCTCGACATCAACGTCGACGTGATCGCGAACGCGGTGGGCCACTACGCCTACGACCTGGCGCCGCTGTCGCAGCCGGTCGTCTCGAAGCCGACCACCGGCTCGGGCAACGGCGGCGGTCTGCGCCCGGGCCACGACCACGAGGCCGCCGAGTAGGCGGAACAGGCGTCGTAGGCAGAGCGAGCGGCAGCACGGAGGGGCCGGCATCCCGCGGGGGTGTCCGGCCCCTTCGCCGCACCCCGCCCCGCGGGGCTACGCCCCCGCCCACCCCGCCGTGACGTACGCGATCGCGCGTGCCACCTCGTCGCGCCGGCCGGGGTCCGCCCGGACGGAGCGGGCGAGTTCCAGGTGGAGGAAGCGCGTTGCGAGCTCGGCGGCCAGCCGGCCCTGGGCGTTGCCGCGGCCCGACATCCGGCAGCCGGTGCTCCATGCCCGGCAGGGGCGGACGCCCCGGGAGGCCAGCTCGTCGGCGAGCCGTGCGGCGTCGGCGGCCGCCGCGTCGCCCGCCCCGGTGGAGACGACGGCTCCGGCGCCGGGGACGGTGGAGTCGGCGAAGCCGTGCAGCTGGATGCCGGGCAGGCCCCGCCGGGTCAGCTCGGCGATGACGGCGTGGAAGACCGAGTCGGTGCGGTGCGCCATGTCGGCCTCCCCGGTGCCACCGCCGCCTCCACCGCCGCTCCCCGCTCCGGCCCCGGCCGCGTTCGCGTCCCCGGCCCCGTCGCCCTCCTCCCCCTCACCGTCGCCCCCGCCCGGGCCGCCGGCCGCTTTGCGGTGGGCGCCCGCCAGGACCATGACCCCGCCCGGGGTCCCGCGCAGTACGGCGACCCCGAGCCGTTCGGTGTCCTGGTCGGCGATCGGGTGCGGGACCTGTACCGACCAGCGCACCGGGGCACCGAGGTCGACGTAGACCCGGCCCCAGCCCCGGTTGGCGGAGCCGGAGCGGGCAGCGGCGTCCGCGACCTCCGCGTAGCGGCGGCCGCCCGGGCCGTCGGTGAAGGTGTCGAGGCGGTAGTCCACCCCGGCGAGGCGGGTCCGTCCCTTTTCGACATCCCCGTCCAAAAGGGATGAAATACCCGCAAGCACGGCGGACCTCTCCGCCTCGGTGGGGGTGCGATAACCGCCCCGCACCCCGAATTCGGAGGTGAATCGGGTCACCCGGTCGAGCAGATCGGTGGCCTGCGCCACAGGCGCCGGAACGGATGCCTCCGCCTTTTTAGCCGAATTGGTCGGGCGAAAAGCGGCATAACCGACGATCATCATGATCATTAGGCAAATGATCACCGGGATCGTTATGTTTTTCGTCAATTTCACCGTCATCACTGGCTGAAAATAACCGAATGAACCCCCGCCCCACCCGACTGGTCTCTCCCAGGGCCCTCACCGCGCTCCTGTGCGCGTCGCTGAGCCTCGCCCTCGCGGGATGCGGCCTCCTCGGCAGTGCCACCGGCGGCGGTGCAGGCGGTGACGGCGGCGACGGCGGCGACGGCGTCAAGGGCGGCGGCCGGTCCTTCTCGGTCGCCGCGGCCGGCGACATCCTCATCCACCCCCAGCTCACCGACCAGGCGGCCCGGGACGCGCGGGCGGCCGGGCGCACGGGGTACGACTTCGACCGGATCATGGCGGGGGTCAAGCCGGTCATCAGCAAGGCCGACCTCGGCATCTGCCACATGGAGCCGGTCCTGGGCGAGCCGAACGGCCCCTTCCAGACCTATCCCGATTTCCTCGTCCCGCCCCAGATCGCGAAGACGGTCAAGAGCATCGGCTACGACACCTGCTCCACGGCCTCCAACCACACCCTCGACCACGGCCCCGAAGGCGTGTACCGCACCCTCGACACCCTGGACCGCGAGGGCCTCCGGCACACCGGCTCCGCCCGCAGCCAGCAGGAGGCGGACAAGCCGAACATCCTGGACGTCAAGGGCGTCAAGGTCGCCCAGATCTCCTTCGCCTCCGGCTTCAACGGCCGCCAGGTCCCCCAGGACAAGCCCTGGCTGGCCAACCTGGTCAGCGTCAAGGCCGTGGCCGCGGCCGAGAAGCGGGCCCGCGCGGCCGGCGCCGAGGTGGTGATCCTCTCCGTCCACTGGGGCCGCGAGCACCAGCCCGACCCCAGCGGCCCCCAGCTGGAACTGGCCCGCCAGATCGCCAGGGAGACCGGGGTCGACCTGGTCATCGGCCACCACGCCCACGTCGTCCAGCCGATGGAGAAGATCGACGGCACCTGGGTCGCGTACGGGCTCGGCAACCAGCTCGCCCGCCACGACGTGCCCAGCGGCCTCACCGAAGAGGGCGCCATCGGCTGGTTCGACTTCACCGAGAAGAGCGGCAAGTGGGAGGTGCGGGCCCGCTACGTGCCGACCTACACCGACATCCCGCCGGACCCCGAGAGCGCCCCCGGCACCGCCCTGCCCGGAGCCGGGACCGCCCCCGTCCGCGACCACCGGCTGGTCGACGTCGCCGCCGCCCTCGCCTCCGGTACCACCCCCGACGGGAAGGAGCTGCTGCCCGAGCAGCGCGCCCGCTACCGCCTGGCCTTCGAACGCACCCGGGGCACGCTGCTCAACCGCGGCGCCGCCAAGGACGGACTGCGCCCGCTTCGGGAGCTGCCCGACTGACCCCGCACGGCACCCGCCCGTAAGCCCGCAAGCCCGTACGACCTGAGCCCGCCGGAGACCCCCACCCGCCCCGGGCCCAAGACCTCCCCCACCAGGAAGGACCCCCGCTGTGGCCGCTTCGCCTGCCAAGCGACGGCGCAAGGCCCGCCGCAGGGCCGACATGTCCCTGCTCGGCGGCATCAGGCCCCCGATCACCGTCCTGTCGGTCCTGCTGCTCGCCCTGGCGGGGTTCACCGCGATGAGCCTCGGCAGTGTCCGCGAGGACCGGCTGCCCCAGGCCGTGCTCACCTCCCAGCAGCACTTCGCCGAGGACGGCGCGATCGCGCTGCGCGCCTCCCTGGACGAGAGCGTCACCGACCTGAACCGGGCCGCGGCCCTCTTCTCCGCCGGCAAGCCCGTCGCCCCCGACGCCGTGCTCGACCGGATCGGCAGCGTCTACCAGAAGTGGCGCGGCACCGCCGTCGTCGAGATCGGCTCGGGCCGGCTGCTCGCCGCGCGCGGCGAGAACCTCCCGCTGACGGCCGTCGACCGCACCAAGCTCTCCGGCGAGGGCGGCCTGGCCCCCCGCATGGTCACCCTCGCCAACGGCGAGACCCGCCTGCTCACCCTCTCCCTCCTGACCTGGAAGGACCAGCCCCAGCAACTGCTGGTCGCCTCCAGCAGCCTGCGCTTCCCCGGCATCAGCCTCGGCAACCTCCGCAGCATCGCCGTCGTCGGGGCCGACGGCACCGTCCTGAGCACCGACGGCATACCCGAGCCCGAGATGCTCCTCAGCGACAACCGGCGCGCCGACGTCAAACGGGACACGAAGCAGCTGGCCTCCTTCGCCAGGACCGCCGCCAAGAAGGCCGCGGCGAACCCGCTGACCGTCAAGGAGCCCGGCTCCGGCGGCTTCCCCGGCGTCAGCGGCAGCCTGATGGGCGGCGAGACGAGCGGCGAGCGCGCCGCCGCCGGGTACGCCCGCCTCTCCGGACCGGAAGCGGGTGTCGGCACCAGCGCCACCAGCCTGGAACTGACCGTCGTCGCGATGATCGACATCGCCCAGAACCCCTCCCGCGCCACCGACGCCTTCGCCGGACTGGTCCTCGCCGGCGCCCTGCTCCTGGTCGGCGCGCTCGTCATCGCCCTGCTGGTCGCCACCGTGCAGCGGCCACTGATCACCCTGTTCCTGGAGAGCCGCCGGCTGACCCGCGGCGACCTCACCCGCCCCGTGGCCATCCCCCGCGGCGGCGAGGCCGCGCGGATCGCCCTCGCGCTGGACCGGCTGCGCGGCCAGCTCCGCGACCGCGACCGCGACGGCGGCAGCGCCCCCGCCGCGCCCGGCGCCCGCGGCAGGGACAAGCGGCGTACGGGCGCCCGTACGCTCGTCGCGGTCTGCGCGGTGCTGCTCCTCGCCTGGTGCCTGCCGCTGGGGCTGCTCGTCAACCGGGCCGGGGACTCCGTCGTCGTACCGCAGCAGCTGGTCAACGACCAGCGCGAGCGCACCGACACCCTCAACGACCGGGTCCGGCGCGCCCTCAACGAGGGCCAGGCCGACCTGCTGTCCGTGGCCGCGCTGATGGGCGCCGACGCCGGGCCCGACCGCATGTCCGACGTCCTGGAACACACGGTGCGGGAGCACGCCCGCTACGCCTCCCTGTACGTGCTCGACGACTCCGGCAAGGCCCTCGCCCAGGCGGGCGGCCACCCCCGGGCGCCCTTCGGCAAGGGCCCCCGCAAGGAGCCCGTCGCCCTCTACGACGGCGCCAAGGAGCCCGTCATCATCGCCACGGCCGAGATCCCCGGCCGGGCCGGCACGGCCGTCGTCGGCGAGTTCCGCATCGACTTCCTCAACGCCCTCCTCAAGCGGCCGGGTCTCGGCGAGATCCGGGTCGTGGACTCCAGGCACCGGGTCATCGGCTCCAACAACGGCTACCGCGCCTTCCAGGACCTCGGCGACGAACGCCTCGACGCCCTCGTGCAGGGCTCCTCCCTCAAGGTCGGCATGGCCCCCCGGCCCGGCGGCGTCCTCTACCGCAGCGGCGGCGACCACGTCATCGCGGCGGCCGCGCCCTTCTCGGGCGGCGGGGCGGCCGGGGACCTGAAGTGGACCGTGGTCAGCTGGCAGCCCGCCAAGGGCCTGGCCATCCGCGAGTACAGCCTCCAGAACCGCACCGTCCTCGCCGGGCTCCTCGGCTTCGCGGTCGGCGCGGCCTGCCTGGGCTGGCTCCAGATCATCGTGGTCGCCCCGCTGCGCGAGCTCGCCCGCCGCGCCGAGGCCCTCGCCGACGGCGACCGCCGCACCGTCCTCTACCCGCGCCACCACGACGAGGTCGGCGCCGTGACCCGCAGCCTGGAGATCATCCGCCAGCAGCTCCAGCAGGGCGGCCGGCGGCGCGGGCCGCAGCGGACGACGACCGACACCGGGGGAGCGGGAGCCCCCTCCGCCACCACGGCCGGAAGGAACTGATCCCCCGTGCTCTTCCTCTACTGCGTGCTGCTCGTCAGCTGCCTGATCATGCTGGTCGCGGGCATCGTGGAGCAGCGTCGGCACTTCGCCAACCTGGACCGGATACCGAACCGGGTGCTGGTCAACGGCATCCGCGGCAAGAGCTCCATCACCCGGCTGTGCGCGGGCGCGCTGCGCGGCGGCGGTCTGACGACGGTCGCCAAGACCACCGGCACCGCGGCCCGGTTCATCCACCCGGACGCCACCGAGGAGCCGGTCTACCGCAAGTTCGGCATCGCGAACGTGGTCGAGCAGATCGGCATCGTGCGGCGCGCGGCCGCCTACCGGCCGGACGCGCTGGTCATGGAGTGCATGGCGGTCATGCCGGCGCTCCAGGAGATCAACCAGTCCAAGCTGATCCAGTCGACCATCGGCGTCCTGTGCAACGTCCGCGAGGACCACGTCGCCGAGATGGGCCCGACCCTGGACGACATCGCGCGCTCGCTGTCGCGGTCGATGCCGTACGGGGGGATCTGCGTGACCGCCGAAAAGGAGCGCTTCGACGTGCTCCAGGAGGAGGCGGACGCACGGGACTGCGAGCTCGTCTACGCGGACCCGGAGACGGTCTCGGACGAGGAGCTGCGCGGGTTCAGCTGGTTCACGTTCAAGGAGAACGTGGCGATCGCGCTCACCGTCGCCGAGCTCCTGGGCGTGGACCGGGCCACGGCCCTGAAGGGCATGTACGAGGCCCCGCCGGACCCGGGCGTGCTGTCGGTGGAGCGGTACCTGGCCCCGGGCGGCAAGCGGCTGCGGTTCGCGAACGTCTTCGCGGCGAACGACCCCGAGTCCACGCTGATGAACATCAACCAGCTGCTGGACCTGGGCGCGGTGGACCGCCCCCTGAACGTGGTGATCAACTGTCGGCCCGACCGGGTCGAGCGCAACGGGCAGATGGGCGCGATCGTTCCCGATCTGCGGCCGGACCGGGTGTTCGTGATCGGGCACCCGGCGAAGAGCGCCATCGACGCGATCCCGGCCGAGTGGCGCGACCGCGCGGTGGACCTCGGCGGCGAGCAGCGCGACGGCGAGGAGTTCATGCACGAGCTGCTCGGCCACCTCGGCGAGAGCTCCTCGCTCGTGGCCATCGGCAACATCCACGGCCAGGGCGAGGTGCTGCTGGAGCACCTCGCGGAGCTGCCGCCGGACGAGGCGGAGGACGCCCCCGCGTCGGCGCCGGCCGGGGAGGAGCCCCCGGCCCCGGTCTTCGGCCGGCCCTTCGACCCGTACGCGGACGACCCGCACGGCCCGGACCCGTACGCGGGGTTCCCGGGCGGGGAACAGCCGTATGCGGGCGCGGCGTACGGCCAGGTCCCGCACGCCCAGGGCCCGCACGCCCAGGGCCCGCACGCCCAGGGCCCGCACGGCCAAGGCCCGCACGCGCAGACCGCGTACGGGCAGGCCCCTCACGCACAGGCCCCGTACGGGCAGGCCCCTCACGCGCAGACCGCGTACGGGCAGGCCCCTCACGCACAGGCCCCGTACGGGCAGCAGGTCTACGGGCAGCGGCCCGCGCAGGACCCGTACGCGTACGGGCAGCCGCCGCAGCCCCGCCCGCAGGCAGCCCACCCGTACCCGCAGCAGTCTCAGCCGCCCTCCGGCCCCCGCCCCGGGGAGCCGTACGGCGGTGGCGGGCCGCCGCAGCGGCCCGCCGACCCGTACGGGATCGCCGCCGCCACCCCCGTACCGGCCTGGCCGCAGCAGGCACCGCAGCCGCAGCCGCACCCGTACACCCCAGGAGAGCCCCGTTGATCCCCGCCGTCCTCACCCCCGAGATCGCCGCGATCGGCATCGCGCTGGGCCTGCTGTTCTCCCTGCTCTGCTACCTCACCACCAACCTCTCCCCCGGCGGCATGATCACCCCGGGGTGGCTGGCGCTCACCCTCGTCGAGGACCTCCAGCGCGCGGCCCTGGTCGTCGGCATCACCGTCATGACGTACGTGCTGACCCTCCTCACGCAGCGGTTCGTGATCCTCTACGGCAAGCGCCTGTTCGCCGCCGTCGTCCTGATCGGCGTGCTGCTCCAGGCCACCGTGGTGATCGTGCTCCAGCTGGAGTTCCCGCTCCTCTACGCGAACCAGACCCTCGGTTTCATCGTCCCCGGCCTGATCGCGTACCAGCTGGTCCGCCAGCCGAAGGGCGCCACCCTGCTCGCCACCGGCAGCGCCACGCTCATGACGTACGTCGTCCTGACCGCCGGGATCCTGCTCGGCGTCATGCCCACCGCCTGACCCCGCACCGCCCCACCCCCGGAGCCCCCGTATGACCGCCAAGCCGAAGAGCCGCCGCCGCACCCGCCCGGTACTGCACACGGTCACCGTGCTCGCGCTGCTGGCCGGCAGCGCCTACTTCACCTACGCGCTGCGCGCGCAGGAGCAGGCCAAGGCGCCCTCCGTGCAGATGGTGCAGGACAAGAACATCACCGCGGCCCTCAAGGGGGGCGACGCCGGCGGCCAGAAGTGGGAGCGCGTGCAGAGCCCGAACCGGTCGGTGCTGCGCGACGCCACCGGTCAGGTCCTGGCCACCTTCACCGACGGCGCCCGCACGGCCACCCTCACCGGCCCGAGCCGTACCTTCACCGAGCCCGCCAACACCACCACCCGGGTCGTCACCGAGAACTGGGTGCGGCTGATGCCCGAGCCGTGGAAGCAGGGCGCGGAGAGCGCGCCGTGGTTCAAGGAGTGGTTCAAGAAGTACTTCGGGAGCCAGGAGGACGACATCTTCGCGATCGCCTTCCAGTACGGCGACCAGGCCCCGGTGAAGAAGGACGCGCAGGGCGTCTCGTACGCGGGCGACGCCTCCTTCGGCCCGCTCAACCCCAACGGCTCCGAGGGCAACGACCTGCGGCTGGAGCAGTCGGACTTCTTCGACTACCTCGGCGCCCCGTACACCTTCCGCAACGGGGTGAAGAAGCAGCCGCAGAGCGCCCGTTACCGGTCGATGGACTGCTCGGGCTTCGTCCGCACGGTCTTCGGCTACCGGGCCCGCTACCCGCTGATGCCCGACGACGTCCCCGGTCCCGGCCTGCCGCGCACCGCGAACGGCATCGCCCGCTCCGCGCTGGGCGCGGACGTCATCCCGCTCAAGGGGGTGGGGGCGGAGTTCCGGCCCGCGTCCGTCGACGTGATCCAGCCGGGCGACCTGCTGTTCTTCAAGCTCGACGCCCGGACCAAGGACCGCCTGGACCACACGGGCATCTACCTCGGCACCGACACCGACGGCCACCAGATCTTCATCTCCAGCCGGGAGGAGGCCAACGGCCCCACCATCGGCGACAAGGGCGGCACCTCGCGCCTCGACGGCAACGGCTACTACGCGACGACCCTGCGCAGCGTGAAGCGGCTCTAGCCCAGGATCCCGCCGGTGATCGCGACCGGCTGGAGCAGCCAGCCGAAGTCGCCGAGACCCCCGCGCGCGGTGAGCTCGGCCGCCTCGCCCGCCGAGGCCAGGGCCCGGACGTAGCCGGCCGGGTCGGTGGAGGCCAGGGCCAGCGGCGGCCGGCCGCCCGAGACGCCGAGGGCGGTCAGGGCCTCGCGCTGGGTGAGCAGACGGGCGCCCGGGCCGGCGCAGGAGTCGAGGGCGACGTGCGCGGTGACGTCGCAGCGGCCGTCCGGGACGGGCGCGACCTCGCGGCCCTCGCGGAAACCGGTGAGGGTGCCGTACGGAGGGCGGGCGTCGCGGGTGTGGGCGTAGTCCACGGCCACTGCCAGGCCCCGCTCCAGGGTGGCGACGGCCCCGGCCCAGGCCTCGTCGCGGGCCCGGCCGATCTCCGCCCGTCCCTCCCGCTCCCCGCCGGGCCACCACCGCTCCAGCCAGGCCCGGTCGGCGGCCTCCAGCGGGGCGCCCGGGGTCTCCGTCCCGTCGGGGGCGACCAGGACGTACCGTCCGTCCTCGGCGATCTCCAGCGGTACGTTGTCCAGCCACTCGTTCGCGAAGAGCAGGCCCGTCGCCCCCGCGGGCGGCGCGTCCACCCAGCGGATGCGCGGGTCCAGCCCCCCGGGGGCGGCCGCGCGCTCGACGGCGTACGGAACGACCCGCGCGGCCGTCGCCTCCGGCAGGGCGGCGAGCACCCCCGCGAGCAGCTCGCCCCGTCCGGCGCCCACGTCCACCAGGTCCAGCCGCTCCGGATGCCCGAGCTCCGCGTCCACCGCGACGAGCAGCCGGGCCACGGCCCCCGCGTACAGCGGCGAGGCGTGCACGGAGGTCCGGAAGTGCCCGGCGGGCCCGGCGCCGCCGGGGCGCACGTAGAAGCCCCCCGGCCCGTACAGCGCGGCCTCCATGGCCGCCCGCCACCGGACCGGCCGCGCGACCCCGACGGGGCCCCCGGCCCGTTCCCCGACACCACCCTGAGCGTTCATCCCGCCCAGGTTAAGGTCACCCTCCACCTTGGGGAGTACTCCCCCGTCACAGGGATCGCACCTGTGGTTGACTCCAGCACCTATCCCCTTTCCCTACTCTGGGTTACGTGCAGCGCCTCTACGACTTCATCCGCAGACACCCGACGGGCGTCGACAGCTTCTGGGCTGTCCTCTTCTTCGGGATCTCGATGCTGAACGTCGCCGACCTGGGCGACGGGGCGAGCACCGCACTGCGGCTGGCCACCGTGCCCGTCGTGGCCGCCCTGACCGCCGTCATCGCGCTGCGCCGCAAATGGACCGGGCAGATGTACTGGCTGACGGTGGGCGCGGGCCTCTACCAGCTGGCCATCGGATCGCCGACGCAGTTCTGCGACCTCGCGATGCTGGTCATCCTGTTCACGGTCGCCGCCTCCGGCGACATCCCGCGCTGGGTCTCGCGCACCGCCCTGGTCTCCGGGCTGCTGGCTCCCCCGCTCTACTTCCTGCGGCTCGGCGTCGACAAGAACGCGAGCACCGTGCAGGAGACGCTGTTCGTCGTCTTCACGATCGTGCCCTTCGCCCTGGCCTGGGTCATGGGCGACTCGCTGCGCACCCGCCGCGCCTATTACGCCCAGCTCGTGGAGCGCAACCAGCGGCTGGAGAAGGAGCGCGAGGCGCAGGCGAAGGTGGCGGTGGCCGCCGAGCGGGCCCGCATCGCCCGCGAGCTGCACGACGTCGTCGCGCACAACGTGTCGGTGATGGTGGTCCAGGCCGACGGGGCGGCCTACGTCATGGACGTGGCGCCCGAGCAGGCCAAGGAGGCCCTGCAGACCATCTCCGGGACGGGCCGGCAGGCCCTCGCGGAGATGCGCCGGCTGCTGGGCGTGCTGCGCACGGGCGAGCCGCAGGAGTCCGAGGACTACGTGCCCCAGCCGGACGTGGAGCAGATCGAGGTCCTGGTGGAGCAGGTCCGGGCGGCCGGGCTGACGGTGGACTTCGAGGTGGAGGGCGCCCCGCGCAAGCTGCCCAGCGGGGTGGAGCTGACCGCGTACCGGATCGTGCAGGAGGCGCTGACGAACACGCGCAAGCACGGCGGCCCGGACGCGAAGGCGAGCGTACGGCTGGTCTACTTCGACGACGGGCTGGGCCTGCTGGTCGAGGACGACGGCCGGGGCGCCGCACACGAGTTGTACGAGGACGGCGGCGCGGACGGCGCCGGGCACGGACTGATCGGCATGCGCGAACGCGTCGGTATGGTCGGAGGCACCCTGGACGCGGGCCCCCGGCCCGGCGGCGGCTTCCGGATCAGCGCGCTGCTCCCGCTCAAGAAAAGTTGAAACCTCCCCCGTACGGGGGATTCCTGGCTCAGGCAGCCCGGCGGACCGGCGGTCCGTCAGGTCTTCCGCGATCAACGCCAGCCGGGTCGAGACCAGCCCGGACGAGCATCACGCGTGCAGAGTTCTTGTCTCGGGGGGAGACGGCTCCGCACTCGGTGCAGGTGTAGGTACGTTCCGACAGCGGCAGTGCGTGCTTGGCTCTCGCTCCGCACCGGCCGCAGTCCGTGGTGGTATGTGCCGGGTTCACCAGGTAGAGGGCCCGACCGTGCTTGCGCGCCATGTTGATCAGCTCGCGCTTGGTAGCGGAGAGGCTGCCTGACCGCGTCCGGGCTTCCGCCGGGACATCATCCGCTGGTAGCGGGCGAGCGCCCCGGCGGCCTTCCTCCCGTGCTCGGGGTGCGGAAGATGTGAACCGGGCGTACCCGGCGTCCCCGACTTCGCTTGATGCCGTCACAGCGCCAACGTAAGGCCAGGTGCCGACCGTCTCCCGATAGTCGCCGCACCGCACACGAACGAGTGACCGAGCCCTCGCACGCGCGACAGCCCGCACCGTCATCGGCTGCGTACCCTGGCTGCATGACTGCCTCTCATGCAACCGCTTCGGGAAACTCCATCCGAGTGATGCTGGTCGACGATCAGGTGCTGCTGCGCACGGGCTTCCGTATGGTGCTCGCCGCCCAGCCGGACATGGAGGTCGTCGCGGAGGCCGGGGACGGCCTGGAGGCACTGGAGGTGCTGCGGGCCACGAAGGTGGACGTGGTGCTGATGGACGTGCGCATGCCCCGGCTGGACGGGGTGGAGGCGACGCGGCGGATCTGTGCGCCGGACGAGCACCCGAAGGTGATCATCCTGACCACCTTCGACCTGGACGAGTACGCCTTCTCCGGGCTGAAGGCGGGGGCGAGCGGCTTCATGCTGAAGGACGTCCCGCCCGCGGAGCTGCTGGCGGCGATCCGGTCGGTGCACAGCGGGGACGCGGTGGTGGCCCCGTCGACGACGCGGCGGCTGCTGGACCGGTTCGCGCCGATGCTGCCGACGACCGCGCAGGAGCCGGAGAACAAGGAGATCGAGCGGCTGACCGAGCGGGAGCGGGAGGTCATGCTGCTGGTGGCGCAGGGCCTGTCGAACGGGGAGATCGCGGGGCGGCTGGTGCTGTCGGAGGCGACGGTCAAGACGCACGTGGGCCGGATCCTGACGAAGCTGGGGCTGCGCGACCGGGTGCAGGTGGTGGTGCTGGCCTACGAGACGGGCCTGGTGCGGGCCGGGGGCGGCCCGCAGCTGTAGCCCGGCGGGCGCGGTGGGCGGGGCGGCGCGTGGCGGGCGCGGTGGGGCGGGCTAGCCGCGCCGGACGTACTCGCAGGTGTTCGGGACGAGGTGGTCCAAGGTGGCCTCGTCGGCCAGGAGGATGTCGAGGTCGGCGAGGCTCTCGCCGCAGTCGATCTTGTCGTAGCCGCCGTTGCGGCTGACGATCGTGTCGTTGCCGCCGCGCCCGTCGAAGGTGTTGGAGCCGGGTGCGGCGTTCCAGCCGTCGGAGTCGATGAGCCGGTCGGGGCCGCTGCCGCCGATGAGCACGTCGTCGCCCGGCCCGCCGGTCAGGTCAGCCGGGATGGACGTCTCGTTCCTGACCACGTCGTCCCGGTCGCCCAGCGAGGCCTGGAGGCGGGTGACGGCCGCCGAGTGTCCGCAGCGGATGATGTGCGGGTCGTTGTTGAACCGGGAGCAGCCGGAGCCCGGGACCATCCTGCTGGTCTTGTCCTCCACTTGGAGCCAGCCGCCGGGGGTGCTGAAGGTGACGGTGTTCGTCTCCCCGGGCTGCGCGGTGAAGACCACCTGGTTGTTGTCGCGGGACACGACCGCGGGGGCGGCGGAGGCCGGGCCGGCGAGGACCGTGGTGAGGGCGAGCGCGGCCACGGCGGGGGCGGCGAGGCGGGCCGGGCGGGAGAGGTGCATCGGCGCTGTCCTTCGGTTGCGGGGCGCGGACCGGATCGAGGGTCCGTCCCGTCCGGCCCTACCCCGAACAGCCGTCGGATTCATGTGTTCATAAGCGAGTTACCCCGGCCGGCCTACGGCAGCGGGGGGACCGCCGTGCGCAGGTGGGTCAGCAAGGTGGAAAGGGCCTCCCACGCCTCGGGGCCGGTGCCGTCGCCCAGCGGGTAGTGCAGGCCGGGCCTGCGCTCCGGGCCCACCTGTACGGGCTTGAGCGCGAGCGGGGGCCGCCGGGCCTGCGTGAGGGTGACCTCGGTGACGCCCCGGGCCCCCAGGGTGTAGGACACCGGTACGGCGGGGGCGGTGAAGCGGGGGGTCAGGCTCAGGTCGCGCCGGCCGGGACCCACCGAGACCAGCATGCTGACCAGGCCGTGCCCGCCGACCAGGGCCTCGGCCAGCTCCTCGACCGCGCCGAGCGGCACTTCCTCGGCCGGCCCGTACCCGAGGGACAGGGTGACGTCCTCCTCGACCCCGGTCGCGGTGCGGGTGACGCGGACGGTGGCCAGCGCGGGCCGCTCCGGCCGCCCGACGGCGGTGACGAGGGTGGGCTCGGGCATCCGGCTGCGGGCGAGGCCGGTGAACTGGCGCGGGGACCAGGGCAGGTTGACGGGTTCGGCGGTGCCCCAGCCGGCCGGGCCGGCGCCGGTGAGGGTCTGCCAGGCGGTCTCCAGCGCGCCGCCGAGCAGGGTGTCCGCCTCGGCGGGGTGCTCCGTGCGCAGGTGGACGGTCAGCCGCCGCTCCCCGGCCGCGGCGGCGGGCCGCTGGAAGGCTCCGGCGAGCCGGGCCTGGCCCTGTTCGTCGCGGGCGGGTGCGAAGGTGCCGTCCTGCCAGGCCAGTACGGCTCCGGAGAGGCCGTCGTAGTAGCCGCAGTCGGGGTCCTGGACCACCCACCGGTTCGGCGCGCCGGTCAGCACGGTGCGCAGCGGCAGGCTGAGCCGGCAGTGGGCGGGGGTGACGATGTGCAGGGCCGCGCCGAAGGCGGCCGTGGTGCGCAGGACGTCCGACAGCCAGGCGGTCAGCGGGACGACGGGCCGGTCGGCGAGGACGACGGCGGTGGATTCGGTGACCACGTCGACGGTGGGCAGGGCTCCGGCCGGTGCGGGCGCCGCCGAGGCCTCGGAGGTGACGGGCACGGTCGTGACCCGGCCGGCCCCCTCGGGCCAGACGGACCCGCCCAGGACCTCGGCGAGCCGTCCGGCGACGGCCCCGGCGAGCTCCGCCGCCTCGGGCACGGCCGTGGAGGCGCGGGTCTCGGTCCACCAGACGGGGGTTTCGGCCGGGGTGCCGAGGAGCCGCTGGGCCTCCCCGGGTACCTGGACGAGCACCGGCGCCTCGACCGAGACCAGGGGCCGGCCGCCCGCGCCGAGCAGCTGGACGACGGCCCCCTCGCCGGTGCTCGCCGCGTCCAGGTCGGCGCCGCCGGCCGCGAGGGCCACCAGCAGGGCGGCGGCGTCGGGCATCTTCGGGGTGAGGGCGATGACGTCCTTGGTCACGGTGTCGGGGCGCTTCCTGGTCGGCGGGGCTGGGGGGCTGCCGGGTCTCCGTGGCGTCGTGGGGATCCGTGATCCGTCGGGCGTCGTGGGGATCCGTCAGGTATCGCGGGGATCCGTCAGGGGCTCCCCAGGGCGGTCTGGACGACCTGGTGGGGGCGGCCGCGCCGCACCAGCGTGCCCCGGCCGGGCGGCTGGGCGCTCGCGTACAGCTGCGGGAACAGCTGGCCCTCCGAGCGTTCGCCGTTCATGACGAGCGCGGCGGTGCCCGATTCGCGCAGGGTGGTCAGCAGCGGTTCGTACAGGGCCCGGGAGGAGCCGGCGACGCGGCGGGCGATGACGAAGTGCAGTCCGATGTCCTGGGCGGAGGGCAGGTACGGCACGAACGCCTGGAGCGGCTGCTGTCCGGCGGTGGTGAGGATGTCGTAGTCGTCGACGAGGACCACGATGCGCGGTCCGGCGAAGCCGGGGCCCTCGCCCGGATCGGCGTCGGGGTCGAGGCCGTCCTCGGGGAGCCGCTTGTCGAGTTCCTTGGCGATCCCGGCCGACAGCGCGGCGGCGATCTTCGCGTTGTGCGCGTAGCCGCCCCGGTAGGGCTCGGGAACCACGCCGCGCAGCCCGCGCCGGGGGTCGTAGACGGCGAAGACCAGTTCGTCCTCGCCGTAGCGGGCGATGAGCTGGCGGGCGACGAGGGCGAGGAGGTTGGTCTTGCCGCACTCGTTGTCGCCGAGGATCAGCAGGTGCTGGTCCTGGCCGAACAGGTCGAGGAGGACGGGCGCGAGGACGTCCTGGTCGACGCCGACGGGAATGCGGTGCGGTTCCTCGTCGGCGGAGGGCAGCCGGTCGGCGGGGAGCCGGGAGGGCAGGACGCGTACGGGGGAGGCGAGTTCGCCGTGCCAGGTGGCGCTGACGGTGCCGGCGGCCTCTTCCAGGGCGGCGGCCAGGTCGGTGGTGCCGTCGCGGGAGTCGATGCGCGGCAGCGCGGTCTGGGCGAAGAGCTTGCCGTCGGTGAGGACCCGGCCGGGGGTGTCCGCGGAGATGGTCGCGGACAGTTTGCGGTCGATGGCCGAGTCGGAGGGGTCGCCCAGGCGCAGTTCGACGCGGCCGCCGAAGAGCGACTGGTTGGCGATGCGGACGTCGTTCCAGCGCAGCATGCCGGCGACGACGTGGATGCCGTAGCCGCCGCCGCGCTTGAGCAGGTCGGTGACGGCGTCGTCGAGGGAGTCGAACTCCTCGCGCAGGGCCCCGTATCCGTCGACGAGCAGGACGATGTCGGTGGAGCGGAGCTCGGGCAGCAGGCCCTTGGCGCGCATCGCCCGGAGCTGGTCGACGGAGTCGATGGAGTGCTCGCGGAACAGCTGCTCGCGGACGGCGAGCATGGCCCGTACCTCGGCGACCGTGCGGGCGGCCCGCTCGCGGTCGGCGCGGCCGGCGATGCCGCCGACGTGCGGGAGTCCGGCGAGGGCGGCGAGGCCGCCGCCGGCCAGGTCGAGGCCGTATATCGCGATGTCCTGCGGGGTGTGGGTCAGGGCCAGGGAGAGGGCGAGGGTGCGCAGCAGGGTGGTCTTGCCGGACTGGGGGCCGCCGGTGACGGCGGTGTGCCCGCCGGCGACGGTCAGGTCGAGTTCCCAGGGGCCGCGCCACTGCCGGGCCGGGTCGTCGAGCACGCCGAGCGGTACCCGCAGCGGGGCGCGGCGCGGCTTGTCGAGGGGGCCGGTGCCGCCGGGGCCGAGCCGGAGCCCGTGCTCGGTGACGGACAGGGGGCCGGCGGCGACGTCGAGGGGGATGGCGTCGGGCAGCGGGGGCAGCCAGATGCGGCGGACGGGCGGGGCGGCGTCGGCGAGCTGGTCGACGATGACGGAGAGCACGCTGGGCCCGGTCTCGCGGGCGGTGGCGGTGGGCTTCTCCTCGGCGGGCCCGGCGGGGCCGGTCTCGTCCTGGAGGGTGTTGAAGGTCGGGTAGGCCAGGGCGAGGGGGCCCTCTTCGGCGGCGCCGGGCCCGGCGGCCGGGCCCCGGTAGCGGCCGGAGACGTAGCCGGCCTTGAAGCGGGTGTAGGTGGAGGTGTCCACCTTGAGGTAGCCGAAGCCGGGCAGCGGCGGCAGCAGGAAGGCGTCGGTGGTGTCGAGGACGGTGCGGGACTCGTCGGCGGAGAAGGTGCGCAGGCCGAGCCGGTAGGAGAGGTAGGTGTCCAGGCCCTTGAGCTTGCCGCCCTCGATGCGCTGGCTGGAGAGCAGCAGGTGCACGCCGATGGAGCGGCCGATGCGGCCGATGGACAGGAACAGGTCGATGAAGTCGGGCTTGGCGGTGAGGAGTTCGCCGAACTCGTCGATGACGACGAACAGGTGCGGCAGCGCCTCCAGTTCGGGCTTCTCGGCGCGCAGGACCGCGTAGTGGCCGATGTCGGCTACGTTCCCGGCGTCCTTGAGGACCTGCTGGCGGCGCTTGACCTCGCCGGCGAGGCTGGTGTGGACCCGTTCGACCAGCCCGGCCTGGTTCTCCAGGTTGGTGATGACGCCGGCGACGTGCGGGAGCTTTTCGAAGGGGGCGAAGGTGGCGCCGCCCTTGTAGTCGACGAGGACCATGGCGAGGTCCTCGGGCGCGTGGGTGGCGACCAGGGCGAGGACGAGCGTGCGCAGCAGCTCGCTCTTGCCGGAGCCGGTCGCGCCGACGCACAGGCCGTGGGGGCCCATGCCGAGCTGGGAGGACTCCTTCAGGTCGAGGAGTACGGGGCCGTGGCGGTCGTCGATGCCGACGGGGACGCGCAGGAAGTCCCGCTCGCTGCGGGGCGCCCACAGCCGGTCCACGTCGAGCCGGGCCGGGTCGGTGATGCCGAGCAGGCCCATGAAGTCGACCGTGCCGGAGACGGGGGTGCCCTCGGCGACGGACTCGGCGGACAGCCGCAGCGGGGCGAGCATCCGGGCAAGGCCCTCGGCGGTGGCCGGGCCGAGGGCGTCGGTCAGGCCCTCGGCGGCGGGGGCCTGCGGGGTGCGCAGGTCGCGGACGGTGACGTGGCAGCCGTCGGGGCCGCCGGAGCCGGTGACGGTGATCCGTATCGCCACCTCGTCGGGTTCGTGGACCTGTTCGGCGAGGAGGTGGATGACGGTGGTGTTCATGTCGGCCAGGCCCACCGCGGTGTCGGGGCGGGGCAGTTCGACGGCGTTGCCCCCGTACTCGTCGCTGACGACGAGCAGCCGGCCGGCGAGCCGCAGGGCGCCCCGGTCGGACAGGCCGCGGCGCACCTCGGCGGCGTACGAGGCGCGGCGGCGCAGGTCGGGGGCGAGGACCCCGGCGGCGAGCTGGGGCAGGCTGGGGGCGATCCGTCGGGCGGCGACGGGCCCGTCCTGTTCCTGCTGGTCGAGGACGTGCGGCAGCCACTTGGCCCACTCCCAGTCGTCCAGCCGCTCCCCGGGCACGCCGAGGGCGATGGCCACGTCGTCGGGGGCGTGCAGGACGGCGGTGTGCGCGAGGAGGGCGCGGGCGACGCTCAGGACGCCTTCGCGGTCGCCGATGATGCTGACGTTCCCGGCCCGGTCGAGGGGGACGGTCAGCGGGAAGTCGCTGGCGCGGGCGAAGCGGGCCATGAGGGCGCCGGCCTCGTTGAGCATGAACCGGTCGGGCGGGGTGAGGACGTTCCCGGCGCCCGACGCGAGGGCGATCTCCTGGACGGCGACGGCCCCGGTGCCCAGGCGGGGGCACAGGAAGTCGGCGTCGGTGCGGCGGCGTTCCCACAGCCGCGCGGGGCTGCGTACGAGGTCGTAAAGGGCCTCCGGCGGCGGGTTGAGGCGGCGGGCCTCCTCGCGCAGCGCCTTCTCGCGGGCGCCCAGTTCCTCGCGCTGCTCCTCCAGGTACTCCAGGTAGCGCTCGCGCTGGGCGCGGCGGGTGCGCTGGGCCTTGCCGCGCTGGGACCAGAACAGGGCGATGGCGCCGATCAGCGCGAAGACCAGGACGATCGCGCCGACGGCGGCGAACTGGCTGTTGCGGACGACGGTCATCATCACGACCGAGCCCATGACGCCGGCCATCGGCAGCAGGGCGGTGGCCGGGCTGCCGATCTTCCCCTCGGGGAGGTTCGGCGGGGCTTCGACCAGGCGGGGTTCGCCGGGGGCGAGGGGCAGGGTGCCGCGGGCCGGGCGGTGGACGAGCTGCTGGGTCACCGGGCGCCGCCGGCCGCCGGGAGGGCCACGGCCCGCTGCAGGACCTCGGCGGCCAGCCGGACGGCGGCCTGCCGGGTGCCTTCGCCGAGGAGGTCGGTACGGACGGCGCCGCCGGAGGCGAGGTGGCGGTCGTAGGGCAGGACGACGACGCCGGCGCCGGTGGCGGCGAGCCTCTCGGTGGCCTTGGCGAGGTCGACGGCCGGGTGCGGGGACTGCACGGTGAGCACGACGACCGTGCGGGGCAGGACGGGCACGGGCAGGGAGGCGAGCCAGTCGAGGACGGCGTGGGTGGAGACGAGGCCCTCGGCGGTGGCGGGGGTGGTGAGGACGCGGGCGTGCGCGGTGTCGAGGGCGGTCCGGGCGACCTCGCCGGGAAGGGTCTCGCAGTCGACGACGGTGACGCCGAAGTAGCGGCGCAGGGCGACCATGACGGTCCGGTAGGTGGCGACGTCGACCTGGGCGCCGATGCGGCCCTGGCTGCCGGGCAGCAGCCAGCCGCCGTCGGGGAGCGGGACGAGGTAGCCGGTGATGTCGGTGAGCTGCATGGAGGGGCGGACGATCTGGGCGAGGTCGCCGCAGGTCCAGCGCAGGGACTCGACACCGAGCCGGACGGGCAGGGTGCCGAGGGCGGCGTCGGCCTCCAGGGTGAGCACCGGGTCGTGGCGGAAGTGGTTGTAGGTGCGGCTGAGGAGGGCGGTGACGGTGGTCTTGCCGGAGCCGCCGCGGATGCTGGTGACGACGATGTGCCGCCCGGTGGTGACGGGCTGCTGCACCTGAGCGGCGAGCCCGGTCTCGGCGGCGACGGCCTTGGCGGCGGAGGACCCGAGGGCCCCGCGCAGGGTCCGCAGGGTGCGCCGCATCAGGGGGTCCCCGTGCCGGGGCCGCCCGAGGGGCGCGCCGGCCCCGAGGACGGGCACGGTCTCGGGTGCGGCCCGGCGGCTGGGGCGGGGCTGCGGCTGGGGCTGCTGGTAGGCGGGCTGCTGGTGACGCGGCCCGGGGACGGGCGCTGCGGCCTCCTCCCACGGCCCGGCACCGGCGGCGGACGGCGCGTACGCCTGGCCGGGGGCCGGGTACGCCTCGCCCGGCCGGGGGCCCTGGCCGGGACCCGCTTGCGGGACGGGCCCGCCAGGCGCCGGATACGGCCGGCCGGCGGATGCCGGGAAGGCCTCGCCCGGGCGGGGGCCCTGGCCGGGGGCCGGGTACGCCTCGCCCGGCCGGGGGCCCTGGCCGGGACCCGCCTGCGGGACGGGCCCGCCGGGCGCCGGATACGGCCGGCCGGCGGACGCCGGGAAGGCCTCGCCCGGGCGGGGGCCCTGGCCGGGGGCCGGGGCGCCCGGGCGGGGGCCCTGGCCGGGACCCCGGTCCGCGACCGCCCCGCCGGGGGCCTCGTACGCCTGGCCGGGGGCGGGGCCGCCCGAGGCCGGGAAGGCATCGGCCTGAGCCGGGTGGCCGGTCTGCGGCGGTACGGGGGCGGCGGGCGGGGCGGTCTCCGTCCAGCGGCCGTCACCGGTCGGCGGGGTCGCGGCGGAGGGGCCCGTGCCCGTCAGTTCACCGAGAACGCCGGCCTGCCAGTCGTCCTGGCGGTTCGTGTCTGACATGTCTGAGTCGCAACCCCTACGCGAAGGTGCCGAGCAGCCGCCCGTACACGCCGAACACCCCGATGAGCAGCGGGAACAGCACGATGACCCCGAAGGACTCCGCGGCGTCCCCGAACCGGCGCAGCCGGACCCGTACGTGCTCGGGCGGCTGGACGGCCAGCACCCCGAGCGCCGCCAGGGCCAGCGCCAGCAGCACGGCCAGCGGCCCGGCCGCACCGGCCCGCCCGGCCCACACCAGCAGGGCGGCCACGGTGACGGCGGCCCCCGCCAGCAGCAGCGCGACCACCTCCACGACCAGCGGGAACGCCCGCGCGCGCAGCCACAGCACGGCGGCGACCGCCGAGGCGAGGGAGACCGTCCAGACGTCGGGTTCCGTCAGCGCGAGGACCCCGGCCGCGCCCGCCGAGACGGCGGTGGCGAGGGTGGCCAGGGCCAGGCCCCGGTGGGTGGCGCCGAGGGCGGTGGCGACCTTGTACCGGCTGACGGAGGCCCCGCGGGCCCGCTGGTCGTCGAGCCCGGTGAGCCCGGCCGCGGCCAGCGCGAGCCTCGGCAGCAGTCCGAGCAGGACGACGCAGACCACGGCGAGCACGGCTCCGGTACGGGCGCCCGCGTGCCCCTGGACCAGGGCCACGCCCTCCCAGATCACGGTCAGCCCGGCCACCGCGGCGGCCCCGACGAACCCGCCCCGCCCCAGCCGCGTGAACCACCCCAGCAGCACGAGCCCCACGGCCAGCGCGAGCGCCACGGCACCCAGCCGGCCCATGGCCCCCCAGTGCTGCGCGTCGCCCAGGGTCCACGCCCCGAGCACCCCGACGGTGCCGGCGGTCGCGAGCAGCGCGGCGGCGAGCCCGGAGCCCTTCATCCGGCCCGCGACGGCCCCGGCGATCCCGCACCCGGCGGCGGTCGCCAGCAGCACCCCGGCGACGGTGCCCGGCGCGAACGCGGCCCGGGCGAACCAGCCGGCGACCAGGGCCCACAGCACCATCCCGGCCCCGGCGGTGACCCGCCGCGCGGACGGCCGCCAGCGCCAGGCCCGTACGTCCAGGTCCTCGGCGGCCTCGTCGGTGACGTCGTGCACCACGGGCGCGGACGGCACGTCCTGCACCCGCACGAGCCGCAGGACGGCCCCGTCGGCGACGCCCGCGTCCTCCAGCGAGACCCCGTGCTCCAGTACGGACCCGTCGGCCGTGACCAGATGACGCAGCATCGGCTGCGCGGCCACCCGGTCGTCCAGCATCCGTATGACGTCGGGCAACAGCCGCCCGACAGGCTCCTGGGAGGGCAGGACGAGATCCATCCGCCGCCGCTCACCGACCAGGGTGATCCGGCTGAGTGCTGTACCGCTTCCCGCCCCCATGCTCACCACGCGCTCGAACCTATCACCGAGTACGGACCTGCCCCGGCGTTCCGACCTTGCCGATCAGCCGGTGCGAGACGAACGACCAGCCGACGCAGCCGGCGCACAGCACGGCCGCGATCACCAGCCCGGCGACGGCCTTGCCGATCCGCTCGTCGGCCACCCGCCGGCCCCGCTGGGCCCCGAACAGCACGGCGTCCCGCAGCCTGCGCCGCCGCACCGCGACGGACTCCAGCAACTGGCTGTCGTAGTCCTCAGCCGCCACCCCGGCCTCCCTTCTCCCTGTCGGCCCCGAACGCTAGTAGGCCCCTGGCGACGGCGAAACCCGCTCCTCCGGCTGCGCCGCACGGCCGGCTACAGCAAGTCGGTGAGATCGGTGCCCCGGCCGTCGACGAGTTCCACGCCCTCAAGCCCGTAAGCCTTGGCCATGCCGAAATAGCCGGGTTCCCCCGGCTCGGCCTCGACCCCCAGCAACGCGTCGAGCTCCCGCAGCGCCGCGGCGAGGCGGGGAGCGTTGCGCGCGTGCACGGCGGGATGCGGATTGCCGCGGAAGTCGCAGGTGGCCCACACGTCATGGTGCACGGACACCTCCGCCGACGGTCCGATGGCGTCCGGCGACACCAGGAGCTCGACCAGGCGCTCCTCCCGGCGGGCGGTCCCCTCGGCGTCGAACCACACGCCCGTTCCGACCACGACGAACCCCGTCATCTCCGCGCGGGGGTGCCCGACCGGCCGACAGCCGCGGATCTCGTCCGCGAGCTTCTCATCACCCAGGGACCTGCTGACGAGGCTCAGCCCGCTGTCGATGCCGAGACCGCCCTTGCCGACCTCGAACCAGCTCCACTCCAGGGCGTGTGGATCGAGCAGACCGTGTGCGGACAGGACGGCGGACATCCGTGCGGCCGTCGCGAGCGCCGGCTCCAGTCCGGGCTCGATCACGTCGGGCCTCCGTGACGTCGGCTTCGCGTTCGGGCGCCATCTTGCCCAAGGGCCGCTGCGCGATCTTGTCGCCCTCCAAGTGGACAGGCGGGTTGTCGGGGTCGGCACCCTCAGTACCTCCCGGAGAGGTCCTCGAGCGCGTCCAGCGAGGCCGCCTCGTGCACGACCGCCCCGACGGACGCGCCGTCCCCGGTCCTGCCGAGGCAGCCCTCCAGCGCCTCCAACGCCCCGCAGGGCCGCCCGGAACCACAACAGCCACGGCACGCCCGCCCCGAAGGCGGCTCGGCGTCGAGCACGGGGGAGGGCTCCCAGAACCACTCCCCCACCGGCTCGGTCGTGATCACGGACCCTCCCCATCGGCGTGGCCGGTCTGAACGGCGCTCCCTGCCCGGCCACGCACGTCACACCTCAAGCGCCTCGGCTCAGCTCCACGGCAGGGTCGCCGGGCGGCGATGCCAGTACCACGCCGCCGAGGCGAAGTCCCCGGCGTCCTTTTCGAGAGCGCCGGCGAGCGCGCGGCCCCCGTCCTCTGCCGTGTGCTCCCGGAACGCCGCGTCCAGGGACTCCACCGCGACGACCACGGACGCCCGCTCGTCGGCGACGAGCCCCTCGATCACCGCGCTCAGCCGATCACGGTTCTCCAGGTCCTCCCGGTACATGTCGGCCCCGTACCAGCCCGCAGGCGGCCAGCCGGTGGCCATCCGCGAGATGAGCGCCTCCCACAGCCACACGAGCGTCCGCGCCTCACCAGCCGGGCTGTGCCGGTCCGCATCGGGCAGAAGAGCGTCCGCCACCGGCGTGGAAACCGGAAGCTCCCGCGCGACCTCGGGGAGTCCCGCAACCACCGCGTGGGGGAACCCGGCCACGGCCACCTGGGTGGTCGAGACCGTGCAGCCGGCCTCCTCACCCTCCAGCTCCTCGACGCGGGCGAACGTGGTGAGACCCTCGGGCGTCACGACCCGGTGGATCGACGGAGCTCTGCCCCAGGACACCAGCACCGGCGTGGCCAACGCGCGCGCCAGCGCGGCGGCGAGATCCTCCTCCGCGGGCTGGTCGGGCACCTCCTCCGCCCCGTACACGCTCAGCTGACCCGGCAGGTCACCCGGCAGGAGCTCGTAGTCACAGGTGACGGTCGCGTCCCAGTTCCGGTCGTCCATCTCACTGGCCGGGGAGACGTCCACCGACTGCAGGGGCACCCGGAAGGTCTCCGCGAGCACACGGGCGACCACTTCCGGCTCCGGTGCCGCTGCGGTCAAGAATCCGTACATCACCCGTAGTACTCCCTGTAGAGGTCGATCATCCGCTGAACCTTCTCCGGATTCTCCTTGAACTTCGGCGCGTTCTTGAACATCTTGTCGACCTTGCTCAGGTCTCCGTCCGCCCTCATGATCGCCTTCATCGCCTCGAACTCCACGCGGTCGAGGTTGATGAGTCCGGGACCCGACACGGGGAAGGTACGCCCGGTCTGTTCCACACCGTAGCTGCGCCCGTTGACCGTGTAGGTCTGCTTCACCGGGTCGAAGTCGGCGCGTCCGGCCGCGATCTCTGCGATGTCCTGCCTGACCAGTTCCTTGGTCTCCGGCAGGATGATGGTGTTCTTCGTGTCCACCTGACCGCCCCTGATGCCGCTCAGGTTGTGGCGGGAGTTGGGGTACATCAGGTTCTTGCCCTTGGCCGTACCGACGATGTCGTCGCCGGCCGGCCAGGACTCCTCCGGCTTCCTCACCTTGGCGGGGGGCTCGGCCTCGCCACCGGGGCTTCCGCCGCCGGGGCTCCCGCCGCCGGGCGTGCCCGTCCCACCGTGATCGCCCTGGTGCGGGACGGTCGGACCGTCACCGTGACCACCGCCGGTGGAGTGGGTGTCGCCGTGACCGTCGCCGGTGGTGGGGGTGTTGTCGGTGGTGTGGTGGCCCCCCGTGGTGCCGCCGGGTTCGGTGTGGCTGTTGTGCGGGGTGTGGTCGACGGTGCCGCCCGGGGTGTGGGTGGTGGCCTCGGCGGTGTGGGACGGGCCGCCGACGGTGACTTCCTGGTGCTTGGGTGCGCCGACCGTGACTTCCTGGTGCTTGGGGATTTCGGCCAGGGGGTGGTCGGGGCCCTTGGGGACCGAGGTGAGGTCCTGTTTCGGCAGGCCCTGGTGGTCGAGGAGCTGGTGGGTGGTCTTGTCGTAGAACTGGGGGCGGCCGAGCGCGTCGTCCGGGAGGCGGACGGTGTCTTCGGGGTGGGGGAACGTGATCCCGGGCATGTCGGCCTTGGGCAGGTCCTTCCACACCACGTCGGTGATCTTCGGGAACGCCCCGTCGACCTTGCCGAAGTTCGCGAACAGGTCCCCGACCTTGACCTTGGCCAGGGAGCCGGCCTTGCCGATGTAGGTCATCGGGTCGATCAGCCGCCCGGCCTTCCCGGCCACGCTGATGACCTTCGCGACCGTGCCCGCCTTCGCGGCGGTACCGGCGCCGCCGGTGAAGACGGTGGTCAGGACGTTGAAGGTGACCGCGCCGGCCGCGCGGGCGGGGTTCTTGCCCCACTCGTCCCAGGCGACCAGGGCCTTGCCGGTTTCCTTCACCGCCGTGCGCGAGTCACGGATCCAGCCGGGGAGGTCCTTGTCGTCGGCGAGCCAGAACGCCGTGCCGACGCCGGGGATGGAGGCGATCGCCAGACCGGTGGCCAGCTTGGCCAGACCCGTCCAGGCCTGCCCGGCCTTGTCCCAGCCGTCCACACCCACCAGCGTGCCCAGGCCCCGGATGGTGCCCCAGATCCCGTCGACGATCAGGCCGTCCCACACGAACGACTTGACCCAGTAGCCGATCTCCCACGCCCGGTGGGTCTCCTCCAGCTGCGAACCCCACGGCAGGTCCTGGGCCTTGTTGAGGTCCTCGCCCTTGTAGCCGTACATGTTGGCCCCGTGCGACCCGTCGTCGGCGACGAGCGGCGCGGCGCAGTACAGGGCGCGGATCTTGTTCGCGCAGGTGCGTTCGGCCGCCCAGAACGCGGAGACCGCGGCGTTGACGTCGTGGATCAGATCGTTGTTCTCATCGATCTTGTCCCCGTCGTCCTTCCAGTGCGCATCCCCGCTGATCTTGCTGCTGAACGTGGTCGCCTTCGCCTGGAGTTCCTTCAGCCGCGCCACGATCGGCCGGGCCTCGGTGATGTACTCGCCCAGCGCTTTGGCGGCCGATTCCAGCTGGTCGGCGAAGAAGTCGCTGTCGGTCTTGACCGGCTTGGTCGTCGCGAACAGCTTCTCCGCCTCCGGGGCGGAGTAGAACGCGGACAGGCCCTGGAACTCGGAGTCCACGTTCGACCCGGCGTCACGGAACGTCCCGGCCGCCGTGGCGATCGCCGTCTTGTTCTTCTCCAGCTCGTCCAGGTCACCCGTGAACAGCGGAATCGTGCACGGATTGATCGGTACGTGGTCGGTCACTTCTTCTCCGCCCCCGGAAGGTCGACCTTCGGCTCCTTCAGCGCCTCGCGCTGGGCGTTCTCCGCCTGCTCGATGTTGCCGTGGACGTACGCCGTCGTGGCCTTGATGGCCCCGTTGAGGGAGGCCTCCGTGCGGGCCGAGATGAAGCCCAGCCGCTGTTGGTGGGAGGCCATGAGCTCGCCCAGCGCGCCGGCGATGGGGCCCATGCCGCCGCTCTCGCCGGCGCCTCCGCCGGGGGTGACGGTACCGGCGTGCTTGGCCGCCTCCGGCAGCTCCTTCTGGAGCGACGTGCCCGCCTTCTGGAAGCCCTCGGCGGCGGTGATCGTCTTGTTGACGACGCCCTGCACGCCGGACGGTTTGATGTCCCAGTCCATGACCTACCCCCGTGTCCCGTGTCCCTGCTTCCGTTCCGGGCGGCGTCAGCCGATGTTGTCGACCGCCGCCTTGGCCTTCGCGAGCGTCGCCTGCGCGGTGGCGTCGTTCTGCTCCAGCGTGGTGCGCACGAGGCGGATGATGTCGCGCACCTCGTTGGCAGCCTTGTGCCAGCGGAGTTCCTTGCCGTGGTACTCGTCCGAGACGCCGTCGGCCTTGAACTCGGCCATCGCCGCCTTCACCGCCGTCTCACGCTCGCCGAGCACCCGCTCCAGCTGGCCGATGATCGCGCCGAGGCCACCCTGGACCTCCACGGAGGCGCCGACGTCGTACGAGGTGCGGTCCTGGTTCTGTCCCATGTCTCCTCGATCCCCCGGGTTTCAGCGGGCGCCGAAACGGGCTGCGTCGAAGTTGGCGGAGCCCATGTTCTGGTGGGCGTTGTCACCCTGCTCCTGGTCACCGGCGGTGAAGGAGGTGTCCATGCCGCGCTGGCCGCCGAGGATGGCGCGCAGCGAGCCGTTCAGCTCCGCGGTGATGGCGTCCGAGCGCCGCTTGAACGAGTCGAACGCGGTCCGGCCGACCCCGTTGAACTTGCCCTCCAGCGGGTCGGCGGCCGCGATCAGCAGCTTGATCAGAGTGCCGAGGTCGTCGCTGGAGCCGCTCGTGGCCTTGCCCAGCTCGGACAGCGTCGTGCTGCCCATGTCGAACTTCATTCGCCCACCCCTGACGTGTTGAGCCGTCACTTGCGTGCATCCCTGTCTACCGAAGGGACGTTGCGAACACAAAGACGGTTTCAGCTGGCCGGAACCTCTGGCCGAAAATCGACTCGGCGGCGTTTCACGCCATCCAGCGGTCGGGTCTCGCCGTCGCACGGGAGGTGCGGGAACGGTTCGCCTGGGCGTACAGCAGTGCCCCGGCCTCGTCCGCCGCGCGGAGCCGGGCGGTGACGGTGTTGCCGGCGCCGGTGTCCACGTGCACGTCAGCCACCCCGCGCATCCGCTCCCAGGGACCCTGCGTACGGCGCACGCTCTGCACTTTCGCATGCGGAACGATCTCCGTACGCCGGCAAAGCCGCCCGCGCCGGGCCGCGAAGAGCTCCTGCGAGACGGCCAGCCCGTACCCCTTCCACCACACCGGGACCACCCACCGCGCCCCGCGGCGCGGGGACGGCGCGAAGGCCAGGGCCGCCGGGTCCGCACCCGGCAGCACGCGGGCGATCAGGGCGTGGGCGGCCTCCCGGCCGGCGACCGGGACCAGGATCCCGTTCTTGGAGCCCGCCACGTTCAGCTCCACCCGCACCCAGCCGCGCCGCCGCCACAGCAGCGGCTCCACGATCCGCACGGTCTGCACGCGTCCCGGCGGGACGGTCTCGTGGGCCCGGTCGAGCAGCCCGTGGTCCAGGCGCAGCCCGTCGGGGGACTCGGCGACCCGCCAGTCGTACCCGGCGAGGAAGCGGGCCGCGCTGCCCTTCCAGCCGGCGCCCAGCAGCGGCAGCAGGGCGACCAGGGTCGCCCAGGGGTTGGAGCTGAGGGTCCACACGAGCACCGGGCCGCCGAGCCCGGCGGCGATGGCGGCCCACGCGTCGAGGCTGAGCAGCAGGGAGACCACCAGGTCCCGGACCGGGACCCGCAGCAGTTCCCGCTCGGGGGCCTCGCCGAGGGCGGTGGCCTCGGCGGGGGCGAAGCCGGCGGCCCGGGCCAGCAGCTCGGCGCGCAGGGCGACGGCGTCGCGCTCGGCGAGGAAGGCCAGCTCGTCCTTGTCCTCGGTGCCGATGACGTCGATGCGCAGCGCGGCGACCCCGGCCACCCGGGCCAGCAGCGGCCGGGTGACGTCGATGGCCTGGACGCGGTCGAGGCGGATGTGGGCGGTGCGCCGGAAGAGCAGGCCGGTGCGGATGCGCAGCTCGGTGTCGGTGACGGCGTAGTGGGTGAACCACCAGCTGAGGAAGCCGTACGTGCCGAAGACGAGGACCAGCCCGGCCAGGACCGCCAGGCGCAGCCACACGGGCAGGGCCAGCGCCCACTCCTGGGCCCGTTCGCCCTGCTGGGCGACGAGGCCGGCGGTGGCGCCGACCGGCACCCAGGCCCGCCGCAGCGGGGTCAGGACGTGCAGCCGCCGTTCGGTGCCCGGCGGGGGCGGGGTGGGGCCGGTCACAGGCCGGCCGATCGGGCCTCACCGAGCTCCGCCAGCCGGTCCCGGAGGCGCTGCGCCTCGTCCGGGGCCAGGCCCGGGATCTTGGCGTCGGTGGCCGCGGCGGCCGTGTGCAGCTGGACGGAGGCCAGCCCGAAGCGGCGCTCCAGCGGGCCCGAGGTCACCTCGACCAGCTGCATCCGTCCGTACGGGACGACCGTCTCCTCCCGCCAGAGCACCCCCCGGCTGATCAGCAGGTCGTCGGCGCGTTCGGCGTAGCGCCAGGAGCGCCAGTTCCGCCCGAGCAGCACCCAGCCCCAGACCAGCGGCAGCAGCCATATCGCGCCGAAGGCCGCCCATCCCGCTCCGGCGAACAGCCCCAGCGGGAGGGCGGTCGCCGACGCGAGCACGGCCGTCCACACCACCAGCAGCAGCCTCCGGAGGGACAGGAGCCCACCCGGCAGTGCGGCCCATGCGGGCCGGTCCGTCTCACCCGTCGTCCCCGTTTCCATGGCCCCAGCGTAGGGCTGCGACAATGCGCCCATGACGGAGACCACGGTCGGCATCGGCGGCGCGGCGGAGAGCACCGACATGGTGCTCAACATCGGGCCTCAGCACCCTTCCACCCACGGCGTGCTGCGGCTGCGGCTCGTCCTGGACGGCGAGCGCATCGCCAGTGCGGAGCCCGTGGTCGGCTACATGCACCGTGGCGCGGAGAAGCTGTTCGAGGCCCGTGACTACCGCCAGATCGTCATGCTCGCCAACCGCCACGACTGGCTGTCCGCGTTCTCCAACGAACTCGGCGTGGTCATGGCCGTCGAGCGGATGCTGGGCATGGAGGTCCCCGAGCGGGCGGTGTGGATGCGCACGCTCCTCGCCGAGCTGAACCGGGTCCTGAACCATCTGATGTTCCTCGGGTCCTACCCCCTGGAGCTGGGCGGCATCACCCCGATCTTCCATGCGTTCCGGGAGCGCGAGGAGCTCCAGGCCGTCATGGAGGAGATCTCCGGCGGCCGCATGCACTACATGTTCAACCGGGTCGGCGGCCTGAAGGAGGACCTGCCGGCCGGCTGGCTCGGCCGGGCCCGGGCGGCGATCGCCGACGTCCGCACCCGGATGGACGTCTACGACAAGCTGGTCCACGGCAACGAGATCTTCCGCGGCCGCACCCGCGGCATCGGCGTCCTGTCGGCGGAGGCGGTGCACGCGTACGGGGTCTCCGGCCCGATCGCCCGCGCCTCCGGCGTGGACTTCGACCTGCGCCGCGACGAGCCGTACCTGGCGTACGGGGAGCTCCAGGACGTCCTGAAGGTGGTCACCCGGACCGAGGGCGACTGCCTGGCCCGCTTCGAGGTGCTCCTCGACCAGACCCACAACGCCCTGGACCTGGCGGTGGCCTGCCTGGACCGGATGGCGCAGCTGCCGCCGGGGCCGGTCAACCAGCGGCTGCCGAAGGTGCTGAAGGCACCCCAGGGCAGCACGTACGCCTGGACGGAGAACCCGCTCGGCATCAACGGCTACTACCTCGTCTCCAAGGGCGAGAAGACCCCGTACCGGCTGAAGCTGCGCAGCGCCTCCTTCAACAACATCCAGGCCCTGGCGGTGCTGCTGCCGGGCCAGCTGGTCGCGGACATGGTGTCGATCCTGGGCTCGCTGTTCTTCGTGGTCGGCGACATCGACAAGTAGGCCGGCGGCCCGGACCTGACGGTCGGCGGCCGATCGCCGCCGGGCCGGGGCACGGGCGCCCTACCGTCGCCCGTATGACCACAGTCACCCGAGACGACCTCACCGGCTACCTCCGCAGAATCGGCGTCGCCGATCCCGGCTCCCCCTCCGTGGAGGGGCTGTACGCCCTCGCGCGCGCCCACGTCGAGCGCGTGCCGTTCGAGAACCTCGACATCCAGCTGGGCCGGCCGCCGGGCATCGACCCGGCGTTGTCCGTGCGCCGGATCGCCGCCGGGCACGGCGGGTACTGCTTCCACCTCAACGGGGCCTTCGCCGCGCTGCTGGAGGGGCTCGGGTACGACGTGACCCGCCACCTCGGCGGCATGCACGCCGACCCGGAGGCCCGGGACGCGGGCGGCGACCACCTCGCCCTGACCGTACGGGTCGGGGGGCGGGAGCACTTCGTGGACGTCGGCATGGGCGACGGCCCGCTCGAGCCGCTGCCGCTGCGCGCGGGCGCGTACGAGCAGGGCTTCGCATACCGGCTGGAGCCGCTGGCCGTGACCTGGGACGAGGGCGCGAGCGAGGGCGACGGCTGGAGCCTGCGCCGGGACGGGGTGCCGACGCCGCGCATGAACTTCCGCTCGGCGCCCGCCTCCATGGCCGGTTTCGAGCCCGCGCACCGGTGGCTGTCCACCGCCGAGGAGTCTCCGTTCCGGCAGTCTTTCGTGATGCTCCGGCGCACCGGGCGGGGCATCGACAGGCTGCACGGCCGGATGCTGATCCACACCGCGGTGGACGGTGCGCGCACCGTCCGGGAGCTCACCGGCGCCGACGAGTTCTACGGGGCCGTCGAGGAGGTCTTCGGCCGGGCCCTGGACGACGTCACCCCGGAGGACCGCGCCGCCCTGTGGGACCGGGTGACCCGGGCGCACGAGGCGTGGCGGGCGGGCCAGGCCGCGCCCGCGGCCGCGGCCGCCGGCTGAGGCGACGGGCCGGCGGGGTGGATGCCGGCGGGACAGGGCAGACTTGGGGCATGTCCGCTTCCCCCCGACGGGCCTGCCCCGCCTGCGGCCGCGACTGCGCGGTGACGGCCGGCCGGATCGCCCGCCACGACCCTCCGGCGGGGCGCCGGGCCGGCCTGGTCTCCTGCCCCGGCTCCCGGGCGCGCGTGGTGCTGGGCGCCTGCGCCCCGACCCTGGACGGCTTCGCCCTGGGCCCGCACCCGGGCCAGCTCCCGCTGTTCTGAGCGCCCGGGTCTAGGCCCCTGCCGCCACCGCCTTCGGCGCGCCCAGCAGGCCGAGCAGGCGGGCGGTGCCGTCGGCGCCGAAGCCCGCGTCGACCCCGCGCCGGTACAGCTCGGCGTGGGCGGCGAGGATCCCGGTGTCCACGCCGGAGGCGGCGGCCGTGTGCAGGACGTGCTCCAGGCTCGCCGCGCACATCGCGAGGCGGGCGTGGGTGCCGTCGTGGTCGTCCGCGTCGGCGAGCGGCGCGGAGCCCTCGTAGAAGCCGCGCATGCTGTCGGCCGTGTAGCCGGCGTAGGGGAGGATGTCGGCGGCCGTCAGGCCGTTGGCGCGGGCGACGGCCACGGCCTGGTACCAGCCCGTGTACGCGGTCCAGAACATGATCATGTTGAGCTGGTAGTACAGCTGCGCGTGGCCGGGGTCGGCGCCGCGGTAGTCGGTGGCGGCGAGGACGTCGAGAGCGGCGCGGTGCTCCGCGTAGACCTCCTCGGGGCCGCTGATGAAGATCGAGGCGCCCTCCTGGCCGATGCCGGCCGGCGGGACGTTGACCCCGCCGGTGAGGTAGGAGGCCCCGCGCTCCCGGGCCCACTCTGCGGCGGCCCGCGCCTTCTGCGGGACGTCGGAGGACAGGTTGGCCAGCACCCGGCCGTCGAGGTCGGCGTCGTCGAGCGCGGTGTACACGGCGTCCACGTCGATGAGGCTGACGATGCTCAGCGGGGCGGCCGCGACGGCCTCGGCGGCGGTGGCGGCCCGCCGTGCGCCACGGGCCAGCAGGGCGGAGTCCTTGCCGGGGCTGCGGTTCCAGACGGTGACGGCGTAGCCGGCGTCGAGGTAGGCGGAGGCCATGGCCTGGCCCATGGGGCCGAGGCCGATGATCGAAACCTGGTTCATGACGGAGTTCTCCCCACGCAGTAGGACTAGAACGAACGCTCTATCCAGCGCTCGGGACGAACGTAGCACGGGACTAGAACGAGCGCTCTATCCAATTCCGGGGGTAGACTCCCCCGCATGGCAGCGACAGCGGCGGGCACGACGAAGCGGCAGCAGCACAAGCAGCAGGCGGAGGCGGGGACGCGCGACCGCCTGGTCCGCACCGCCTCCCGCCTGATGCAGCACGGCGGTTACGAGAGCACCCCCGTCAAGCAGCTCGTCCGCGAGGCGGAAGCCACGCTGGGCTCGCTCTACCACTTCTTCCCGGGCGGCAAGCAGGAGCTCGCGGTCGCCGCGATCGGCTACGGCGACGGGGAGTTCGCGCAGATGCTGCGCGCGGCGCTGGACTGCGACCCGGACGCGGCGCGGGCGCTCGAGGCGACGGCCGGGGTGCTGGCGGACGCCCTCGCGGCATCGGACTGGCGCGACGGCTGTCCGGTCACGGCCACCGCCCTGGAGTCGGTCGGGCGGCTGCCCGAACTCCAGGAGGCGTGCGCGGCTTCCTTCGGGCGCTGGCAGGAACTGGTGGCGGCGAAGCTGCGGGCCTCCGGCATCCCGGAAGAGGACTCCCGCGACCTGGCGGTCACGGTGATCGCCACCCTGGAGGGCGCGGAAATGACCTCCCAGGTCACCCGCTCCCGCACCCCCCTCCTCCTGGCGGGCCGCCACCTCGCCCGCCTGGTGGAGTCGTACACGAACGGCCCCGCCGGCGTCTGAGAGCGCCGGGGGTCCGGGGGCGGAGCCCCGGAGAGCGGGTGGGGGGCGGGGCGGGGAGACTGCTCCGCGCGGCGGTATCCCGCAGGGGGCCCGGCTAGGAGATGGCGGTCCTCAGCCGGACCACGTCGATCGGCTCGGTCTCGTCGTGGGCCGTCAGGTCGATCACCTGGCCGGCCGCCTCCTGCTGCTCCGGCGTCACCGGCTTGAACTCCGGTCCGGCCCCGGCGTCCGCGGACTCCGCCTTGTGCGCGGCCAGCGCCTCCGCGCCGACCACGTCCGCCAGGTCCTCGTTCTGCACGGACTCGATCGCGGCCCGCGCCTGCGCGGTGTTCTTCGTGCCGAAGAAGTCGAAGCCCCCCTCGACCCGCGAGGCCGTACGCCGCTGGGCCGCGTACGGGGCCACCGGCGCGGCCGGGCGCCGCGCCGGCACGGGGGCGGCGGCCGCGGGGGCCTCGGTACGGGCGTGCGCGGAACCGCCCGCCGGGGCCAGCGCCTTCGGGGCCGCGGCGGCGGCCTCGGCGGCCGCCCGGGCCTCGGACTTGCGCAGCAGCGCGGTCATCGCCGCGTTGGCGCGGGCGTAGCCCACCGCGGTCGGCGCCCCGCTGCCGGTCCGCTCCTGCGACACCGCCGGGAGCTCCTTCGGGGTCCCCGCGTTCTCCAGCGCCAGCAGCCGCCGCTTCTCCAGCGCGCTGGCCCGCTCGGTCTCGGCGGTGGCGTACCGGCGCAGCAGCGCCGCGTGCTCCCCGCGCAGGCCCGCGAGTTCGACCCGCTTGGCCCGCAGCTTCGCGTCCAGCTTGGCGCGCAGCACGCGCGCTTCCTCCAGGTCGGACTCGAGCTCGGCTATCCGCTCGTCCGTCTTCCACTCGTCCTTGACCCGCTCGCGGGCCAGCTCCGCGACCCGGCGGCCGGCCGCCCGGTCCCAGGAGCGCATCAGGACGGCGCCGCCGGCGCCCGCGGCCGCCGTGAGGGCCACGAGCAGGCGCAGCGCGAGGGGTTCCGCGAGGAGCCAGGCCGCGCCGGCGCTGGCGACGGAAACCCCGCCGACGGCCGTCGGCGTGAGAAGTCGGTGCAGGGGCTCGGGATTGCGGTGACGTCCACGGGGCATGGCCTGAAATTTACAGGGCGTGGGCCTCGTGTGGAGTACCCGCCCGGCAATCTCTGCCGGACGGTTACCGCACAATTCGCCATCGATCCCGTAACTGCTACTTCGTCAGGAGCCCCTTGGACTCCAGATAGGCCTTCGCGACGTCCGCCGGCTTCGCCCGCTCGGCGTCCACCTTGCGGTTCAGTTCGACGAGGTCGGCGGTGGTGAGCACCTTGGTGAGGTCGGCCAGGGCCATCGCGACCTCCGGGGAGCCGGCGCGCTTGACGTTGACCACCGGCAGGACGTTGTCGGCGTTCTGGAGCTTCTTGTCGTCCTCCAGCAGGACCAGACCGTAGCCGTCCAGCGTGGCGTCGGTGGTCGTGGTCAGCACGAGCTGGTCGGCCCCGTCCTTGACCGCCTGCTTGGCCTGCGGGGTGCCGACACCCTTGGGGTCGATACCGGAAACCTGGATTCCGTACGTCTTCTCCAACCCGGGTGCGCAGAAGGGGCGTACGGAGCATTCGTCCCCGGCGGCGATCTTCACCTTCAGCCCCGACTTGCCGAGATCGGAAAGCGTCTTGAGATTGTTCTTCTGGGCGAATTCCCTGCTCACGGCGAAGGCGTTCTGATCGACGGCCTCGCCGGCCTCCAGGGGCTTGATGCCGAGCGGGCCCGCGAGCTTGTCCAGCGCCGCCACGGTGGCCTTCGCGTCGCTGGAGGCCACCGGCTTGTCCTTGGGCGCGTCCTTGCCGTTGACCTTGGCGTTCAGGAACTCGGCGAGCGTGGCCGCGTACTCCGGGACCACGTCGATCTCCCCCTTCTCCAGGGAGGGTTCGTACAGCTCGCGGTTGCTGACCGTGGTGATGGAGGCGCTGAAGCCGGCCCGCCTGAGCAGCTGCCCGTAGAGCTCGGCCAGGACGTTTGACTCGGTGAACCCGGCCGCGCCGATCACCAGCTTCCCCTTGCCGCCCCCGGCGGCCGACGCGGGGGCGGAGGAACCGCCGTCCTTGCTCTTCTCCAGGCTGTCGCCCCCGCACGCGGTGAGCGAAACGGTCAGGGCCACCGCGCCCAGGGTCGCGCCGAGGATGCGCGTGGACTTGCTCATCATGCTCCTTGGAGATCAGGGGGAAGCTACGGAAGAAGGGGCGGGAGCTCAGCGCGGCGCCGGGCGGCCGCGCCGCAGCAGCAGCCGGTCCGCCGCCACCAGAAGGCCCTCCACCAGCAGGGCCAGCAGCGCGACCAGCAGGGCGCCCGCCACCACCTGCGGGGTGTCGTACGTGTTGAAGCCGGCGGTGATGATCCGGCCCAGGCCGCCCTGGCCGACCATCGCGGCGATCGTGGCGGTGGCGATGACCTGCACGGCGCCCGAGCGCAGCCCGGTCATCACCAGCCCCCGGGCCAGCGGCAGTTCCACCCGCCAGAACAGCTGCCGGCCGGACATGCCCATGCCCCGGGCCGCCTCGACCACCGAGCGGTCCACCTCGCGCATGCCCACGTACGCGTTGGTCAGCAGCGGCGGCACGGCGAACAGCACCAGGGCGACGACGGTCGGCAGGTAGCCGGCGCTGCGCAGCGGCGAGACCATGAACAGGGCCAGCACGGCGAACACGGGCACGGCCCGTCCCGCGTTGGAGAGGTTCACGGCGAGCGCCCCGCCCCGGCCGACGTGCCCGAGCCACAGTCCCACGGGCAGGGCCACGGCGCAGGCGACGCCCAGGGCGATCCCGCTGACCAGGAGGTGTTCGGCGAGCCGGTGCCAGACACCGTTCTCCCCCGACCAGTTGGCGCCGTCGCCCAGCCAGTCGAAGGTCCTGCCCAGGACTCCTCCCACGGCTCAGACCCCCTTCGCCCGGGCCGGGCGGCCGGCGCGGGTCCAGGGCGTGAGCAGCCGCTGGAGCCCGAGCAGCAGGAGGTCGGCGACCAGGGCGAGCAGGACGCACAGCACGGAGGCGGTGAGCACCTGCGCCTTGAAGGAGCTGTTCACGCCGGGGGCGATCAGGTTGCCCAGGCCGCCCTTGCCGACGATGGAGCCGACGGTGGTCAGCGCCACGGTGGAGACGGTCGCGATCCGCACCCCGGCGAGCAGCGCGGGCAACGCCAGGGGGAGTTCGACCTGCCACAGCAGCCGGAGGGGGCCGTAGCCCATGCCGCGCGCGGCCTCCCGCACCTCCTCGGGGACGGCTTCCAGGCCGGCCAGGAGGTTGCGGACCAGGATGGTCAGCGAGTACAGCACCAGGCCGGTCACCACGAGCGCCGCCGAGAGCCCGAAGAAGGGCAGCAGCAGGGAGAACATGGCGAGGGAGGGGATCGTGTAGAGCAGGGTGGTCAGGCCGAGGACGGGGGCCGCCCAGCGGCGGCCGCGGCGGGCCAGCAGCGCCAGCGGGACGGCCACGGCGACACCGATGAGCACCGAGACCGCCGTGATCCAGACGTGTTCGAGGGTGGCGTCGGCGAGTTCCGGGGCGCGGGAGGTGACGTAGTCCCAGCAGATCCAGTCGTTCGCCACCAGGCAGTTCCGTGCCGCCACACCGCTCACCCCCCTTCCCTGCTCGCACACGCGTACCCGAAGACCCGGCCAGTGTGACCATAACCCCCAGCACCCGCTCTGGCCGGAATCATTCGCACACGTGCAACACTCCCCTCACAAAGCCTTCGCCCATGCGTGCGCACCGGTGGGGGAGGATGGCGGGGTGATCCGATTCGAGCATGTGACCAAGCGGTACCCCGACGGGACGACGGCCGTGGAGGACCTGTCGTTCGAGGTCGCGGAGGGCGAGCTGGTCACCCTGGTGGGCCCGTCGGGCTGCGGCAAGACGACCACGATGAAGATGGTCAACCGCCTCATCGAGCCCACCTCGGGCCGGATCCTGCTGAACGGCGAGGACATCTCCGCCGCCGACCCGGTCGAGCTGCGGCGCCGCATCGGGTACGTCATCCAGCAGGTCGGGCTCTTCCCGCACAAGACGGTGCTGGAGAACACGGCGACCGTGCCGCAGCTGACCGGCACCCCGAAGGCCAAGGCCCGCGCCCGGGCGGCCGAGCTCCTCGAACTCGTCGGACTGGATCCGGCCGTCTTCGGCGGCCGCTACCCCGAGCAGCTCTCGGGCGGGCAGCGCCAGCGCGTCGGGGTCGCCCGGGCCCTCGCGGCGGACCCGCCGGTGCTGCTGATGGACGAGCCGTTCGGCGCGGTGGACCCGGTGGTGCGCGAGCGGCTCCAGAACGAGTTCCTCGCCCTGCAGAACACCGTCCGCAAGACGATCCTGCTGGTCACCCACGACCTGGAGGAGGCCGTCCGGCTCGGCGACCGGATCGCGGTCTACGGGGAGGGCACCATCGAGCAGTTCGCCCGCCCGGCGGCCGTCCTCGGCGCGCCGTCGACCGACTACGTGGCCTCCTTCGTCGGCGCCGACCGGGGCCTCAAGCGGCTCGCGGTCACCCCCGTCGGGGAGGCCGACCTCACGGCGGCGCGGGACGGCGAGGCGCCGGCCGCGTCCGTGGCACTGGGGGCCTCGCTGCGGGAGGCCCTGGCGGCCCTGCTCCAGGAGGACGCGGGCCGCATCGGGGTCACGGACCCGCAGTCCGGGGCACTGGTCGGCGTACTGACCCCGGAAGGCGTCCACCGGGCGCTGCGCCGGGCCGAGCCGCCCGCCGCATGACGGCATGACGAAGGGCCCGACGGACGTCGGGCCCCGGTGGTGCGCGGGCGGGAACCGCCCGGTACTGCTTCCCGGCCTCAGGCCTGCATGCGGCTGCTCATCCACACCAGCATCGGCGGGATCTCGCGGCGCCAGGTGTTGAAGTTGTGGCCGCCGCTGTCGAGGATGATCGAGGAGACCCGGTCCGGACCCTTGACCAGCTTGATGAACTTCTTGGTGTCGTGCAGGTTGTCCTCGCCCTTCTCGCTCGTGGTCACGAGGAAGGAGGTGCCGGTGGGCTTCTTGTTCTCCACGCTCCACAGCACGTCCGCGGCCTTCTTCAGCTTCTCGTCGCCGCGGAAGAGGTCACCGGTCGTCGGGTCGTCCGCCGCCTTGTAGTACGCGGACAGGCCCGCGGCGGCGCCGAAGACCTGCGGGTGGTGCGCGGCGATCTTCAGGGCGCAGTAGCCGCCCGTGGAGTTGCCGATGAAGCCCATGTTCTGCGGCTTCTTGCCGACCCGGAAGGTACCCTGGATGGCCTGCGGCAGGTCCTGCGCGAAGAAGGTCTCCGTCTGCGGGCCGCCCGGTATGTCCACGCACTCGGTGTCACGCGGCGGCGCGATGGTCGGGCGCAGCATCACCAGGATCATCGGCTTCATCTTGCCCTGCTTGGCCTGCTTGAAGGCCGTCATGGGGTAGTTCAGCCCTTTGATCAGGTTTTCGGCCGTACCGGGGTAACCCGTCAGAACGATGGAGGCGGGAAAGTTCTTGTCCTTGTGCTGCGGCTGGAAGTACTCCGGCGGCAGCCAGACGTAGCCGGGACTCGTTATCTTCGACTTCTGCCCGGTGATGGCGACCTTCAGGATCTGACCACCGACCTGGGGCTGGCCGCCCCCGGGGACGTCCAGCTTCTGCTTGTCGAGGACCTTGATGTCCTTGCTGCTCATCGAGTGGTCGACGACCTTGCCGATGGCCGTCTGCTGGCCGAACAGGTCGGCCCAGGAACCGTAGAAGAGGAACGACTTGTTGGCGGCGAGACCGACGGCCGAGAACAGCGCCAGCTGGGTCGCGAGCAGGAGGCCGATCCGGCCGAGGACCGACCGCCAGGTGCGGCCCGAGAGCTTCGGCCAGAGCCAGACCGTCACCGCGAACAGCGCTACACCGGCGATGATGGCCAGGACCAGAACGGCATTACTGGTGAGACCCATGAGCAGTCAGTCGACTTTCTGATGGCAGGACTGGATTTTTCCGACGGAAGAGTGAACCCGCTCCTCCTCGATGTCGTCCTAGTGGACGCACCACACCCCGGAGGCTGTCGCGGCCTTCGGCCACATGATCTCTCGCGGAGCAACGGGAAGCGATGTCTAGCAGGATAGATGGCGATAAGTCGGGACAGGTTCCGAGTAAGGTCCGGCGAATCTTCCGCGGACCCAGGCCGGAGTCGGTGCCCGGCCTCGTAGGTACGGCCGTCATGATCGTCGGCCTTCTGGACATCGCGGCGGGCGTCTTCCCGCGATTCCGCCACAGCCGGTTCCACGCGGTCACCGAGGTGCTGCCCGGCTCCCTGGGCCCCTTCGCCGCGGCCCTCTCCATCAGCGCGGGCGTCCTGATCCTGCTGCTCGCGCACGGACTCAAGCGGAACAAGCGGCGCGCCTGGCGCGCCGCCGTCATCCTGCTGCCGGCCGGTGCCGTCGCGCAGTTCGCCTACCGCCACTCGTTCGTCAGCGTGGTCATCTCGGCGGTGCTGCTCGCACTCCTCGTACGCCACCAGGGTGAATTCAAGGCCCTGCCGGACCCGCGCAGCCGCTGGAAGGCACTCGCGAACTTCGTGCTGATGAGCGCCGGTTCCATCGGCCTGGGCCTGGTCATCGTCAACGTCCACCCGAACAAGGTCGTCGGCCACCCCAGCCTCTACGAGCAGATCACCCACGTGGTCTACGGCCTCTTCGGCTTCGAAGGCCCGGTCGACTACGCGGGACGGGTGAGCTGGACCGTCGGCTACTCCCTCGGCGCCCTCGGCATGCTGACCGCCGTCACCACGATCTACCTCGCCTTCCGCCCCGAGCACCCGGCCGCGCAGCTCACCGCGGACGACGAGGCCAAGCTGCGCGAGCTCCTCGCCAAGCACGGCGGCCGCGACTCCCTCGGCCACTTCGCGCTGCGCCGCGACAAGGCCGTCGTCTTCTCCCCCAGCGGCAAGGCCGCCGTCACCTACCGCGTCGTCTCCGGCGTGATGCTCGCCTCCGGCGACCCCGTCGGCGACGTCGAGGCCTGGCCCGGCGCCATCGAGCGGTTCATGGAGGAGGCCAAGGCCCACTCCTGGACCCCGGCCGTCGTGGGCTGCAGCGAGACCGGCGGCGAGGTCTGGACCCGCGAGACGGGCCTGGACGCCCTGGAGCTCGGCGACGAAGCCATCGTCGACGTCAAAGACTTCTCCCTCGCCGGACGCCCCATGCGCAACGTCCGCCAGATGGTGAAGCGCATCGAGCGCAACGGCTACACCACCAAGGTCCGCCGGGTCAGCGAGCTCAACGAGTTCGAGCTGTCCCAGGTGCGCGGCGCCGCCGAGGCCTGGCGCGGCACGGACACCGAGCGCGGCTTCTCCATGGCCCTGGGCCGGATCGGCGACCCGGACGACGGCGACTGCATCATCGCCACCGCGCACCGCGTGGAGGAGGGCGACAGCAGCCCCTTCGGCGACCTCAAGGCCATCCAGCACTTCGTGCCGTGGGGCAAGGACGGCATGTCGCTGGAGATGATGCGCCGTGACCGCGGCGCCGACCCGGGCATGAACGAGCTGCTGATCGTCGCCGCCCTCCAGCAGGCCCCCGAACTGAAGATCGAGAAGGTCTCGCTGAACTTCGCGATGTTCCGCGCGGCCCTGGCCCGCGGCGAGAAGATCGGCGCCGGCCCGGTCCTGCGCGCCTGGCGCAGCCTGCTCGTCTTCCTCTCGCGCTGGTTCCAGATCGAGTCGCTGTACAAGTTCAACGAGAAGTTCCGCCCCCGCTGGGAGCCCCGCTTCATGGTCTACCGGCACCACCGCGACCTGCCGCGCATCGGCTTCGCCGTGATGCAGGCCGAGGGCTTCGTCACCCTGGCCATCCCCCGCCTCTTCGAGAGCCGCCGCCGCCCGAAGAAGCCCCGCCCCTGCGCCCATGCGCACGCCGAGATCCCCGCCCAGCCGGACCGCGAGGTCCAGGCGGCCTGACCGCCCGGCACCCCGAACGCCCCCGCGCCCACCAGGGCCCGGGGGCGTTCCGCCGTCCGGGATCTACCCTGGACCCCATGAACACGAACCGCGGACCCGCCCCCAGGGGCCTGGTGGCCGGGCTCCCCGACTGGGACCGCTGCGCGGTCATGGGCGTCGTCAACGTCACCCCCGACTCCTTCTCCGACGGCGGCCGCTGGTTCGACACCACCGCCGCCGTCAAGCGCGGCCTCGACCTCGTCGCCCAGGGCGCCGACCTCGTGGACGTCGGCGGCGAGTCCACCCGCCCCGGCGCCACCCGCGTCGACGCCGAAGAAGAACTCCGCCGGGTCGTCCCCGTCGTCCGCGGCCTCGCCTCCGAAGGCGTCGCCGTCTCCGTCGACACCATGCGCGCCACCGTCGCCGAACAGGCCGTCGCGGCCGGCGCCCGCCTCGTCAACGACGTCAGCGGCGGCCTCGCCGACCCCCGCATGATCCCCGCCGTCGCCGCCACCGACGTCCCCTTCGTCGTCATGCACTGGCGCGGGTTCAGCGACAACATGAACAGCCTCGCCGTCTACGACGACGTCCTCGGCGAGGTCACCGCCGAGCTCCGCGCCCGCATCGACGCCGTCGTCTCCGGCGGCATCGCCCCCGAGCGGATCGTCGTCGACCCGGGCCTGGGCTTCGCCAAGAACGCCGAACACGACCTGGCCCTCGTCGCCCGCCTCCCCGAGCTGCGCGCCCTCGGCTTCCCCCTCCTCGTCGCCGCCTCGCGCAAGCGCTTCCTCGGCCGCGTCCTGGCCGGCACCGCCGACGCCGCCCCGCCGCCCGCCCGCGAACGGGACGCCGCCACGGCCGCCGTCTCGGCCATCGCCGCCCACCAGGGTGCGTGGGCCGTACGGGTGCACGAGGTACGGGCGACCGCCGACGCGGTTCGGGTGGCCCGCGCCGTGGAAGGGGCTCTGTGACCCGCCGGGCCGACCGGACCGCGCCGACCGAGCGGACGGAGCGGACCGGCGACCGGACGCACAGGGAAGGGGAACGGTGAGCCTTACCGACATCGAAGCCGTCGAAGAGGTCAACGCGGCCTTCTACGAGGCCATGGAGCGGGGGGACTTCGACGCACTGTCGGCGCTCTGGCTCGAGGACGAGATCTCCTGTGTCCACCCCGGCTGGCCCGTGCTCTCCGGCCGGGGCGAGGTGCTGCGCTCGTACGCGCTGATCATGTCGCACACCGAGTACATCCAGTTCTTCCTCACCGACACCAAGGTGACCCTCATAGGCGACACCGCCCTGGTCACCTGCACCGAGAACATCCTCAGCGGGGGCCCCGCCGAGGAGGCCGGGGAACTCGGTCCGCTCGTCGGCCAGCTGGTGGTCGCCACGAATGTGTTCCGACGCACACCGGAGGGCTGGCGCCTCTGGTCCCACCACGGTTCTCCGGTGCTCACGGACTCCGATGACGAGGAGGAAGAGGCCTCCGACTGACCCCAAGGGCGGGGGCGGACGTCTGTCGCAGGTAAATTCGAAGGTGGACGACGCCGACCGCACTCGGCGTAGGCCCAAGGCCCCGGGGAGTCCCGGGACCGGAAGCACCTACGAAAGCAGGAGTGATTCGCGTGGATCGTGTCGCGCTGCGCGGCCTCAAGGCTCGCGGGCACCACGGCGTCTTCCCCCGGGAACGCGAAGAAGGCCAGACCTTCATCGTCGACCTCGTGCTGCACCTGGACACCCGCCCGGCGGCCGCCGGGGACGACCTGGCCAAGACCGTGCACTACGGGGTCGTGGCCGAGGAGGTCGTCGACGTCGTCCAGGGCGAGCCCGTGGACCTGATCGAGACCCTGGCCGAGCGGATCGCCCAGCAGTGCCTCAAGCACGAAGCCGTGGCCCAGGTGGAGGTCGTCGTCCACAAGCCGGACGCGCCGATCACCGTGCCCTTCGACGACGTGACCATCACGATCACCCGGAGCCGCGTGTGAACAACGGACAGAACGCCCAGAGCGACCCCACGGTCCAGCCCGTCCCCGCGTCCGTCGTCGAGGCGGTCGACGCGGCCGACGTCACCCTCTCCAACCCCAAATGGGCCGTGATCGCGCTCGGCGCGAACCTGGGCAACCGGCTGGAGACCCTCCAGGGCGCCATCGACGCCCTCGGCGACACCCCCGGCCTGCGGGTCAAGGCCGTCTCCCCGGTCTACGAGACCGAGCCCTGGGGCGTCGAGCCGGGCTCGCAGCCCTCGTACCTCAACGCGGTCATCGCCCTGAAGACCACCCTCCCGCCGTCCTCGCTCCTGGAGCGGGCGCACGCCGTCGAGGAGGCCTTCGACCGGGTCCGCGAGGAGCGCTGGGGGCCGCGCACCATCGACGTGGACATCGTCGCCTACGCGGACGTGGTCTCCGACGACCCCGTCCTCACCCTCCCGCACCCGCGGGCGCACCTGCGGGCCTTCGTCCTGGCCCCCTGGAACGACATCGCCCCCGAGGCCCGGCTCCCCGGCCGCGGCCCCGTCGCCGGCCTGCTGGCCGCGATCGGCATGAGCGGGGTCACGCCGCGGAGCGACCTGGAACTCCGTCTCCCGGAATAGCCGTTAGCGTGTTCAGGTAGCCGACACCGCACGGAACAGGGGACGGGCAACGTGAAGCAACTGAGGCCGGCGGTCCTGGCGGGCATCTTCGTGATCGCCGGGGTGCTGTCCTGGGCGGGCGCCCGCCTGTGGAACGCCTACGGCACCCTGCCGGGCGTCCCGCTGGCCGCGCCGATCGTGCTGGCGGTCATCGCGGTGGTGCTGTTCGCCACGGCCCTGTCCCTGCGCGCCCGCCTGAAGGCCCAGCGCGAGCGCCGCCCGGGGGCCAAGGGCGTGGAGCCGCTGATGGCGGCCCGCGCGGTGGTCTTCGGCCAGGCCAGCGCCCTGGTGGCCGCCCTGGTCGCCGGCATGTACGGCGGCGTCGGCGTCTTCCTCCTGACGGACTCCCTGGACGTCCCGGCCCGCCGCGACCAGACCTGGTACGCGGGCGGCTCGGTCCTGGCGGGCGCCGCGGTCGTCGCGGCGGCCCTCTTCCTGGAACACGTCCTGAAACTCCCGGAAGACGAAGACCCCGGCAAGGCCCACGCGACGGCCTGATGCGCCTCGCCCCAGGGCTAACGCGGCCAGGGCGTCCGCACGAGGTGACCGTTCACGAGGAACGTCGGGTGGGGGTCGAGGCGGAAGCGGTAGACCACGGACGGCTTCCTGCTCGGCACCCGCTCCGTGACCGCGCCGACCCCCACCCATGTGGACTCTTCGAGGTCAACCGGATGCGCCTCCGGCCGGAACGTACCCCTCGTCGGCCAGCTGTCGGCGACCACGAGATGTGACGCCGCTCCGTTGGTGCACGGCGTGAAGCGCGCGCCGATGACCTCGGAGAGCTCCACGAACGTGCCGTCGGAACACGTCGCCCCGATCAGGTAGCCGAGCTGGTATCCCGGCACGATGGAAAGCCGTTCCCGACAGAGCTTCCGTGCGTGCGCCCAGGCGACCACCGTGCCAGTGGCATCGCGCGCATGGGTCCAGCCGTCGGGAGTGCTCAGGAGCTGGTCCGGGCCCGCCGCGAAGGTGGCGTGGTCCGTGGTCACATCGACTACGGAGCGGGTCTTGGCCGCCTCCACGGCAGTGACCACCGTCTGGCTCGTGCGGCCGTCGCGCAGCGTCCACAACCGGTGGCCCGGCCGCACGTCGCACGCCCGCAATCGCCCTCCCACGGCATTGACGGTCTGCTTGCTCGGTAACCCCCAAAGCATCGGTCCCCCTCCATCGGTTCGCGGAGGGGGACCGTAGCGGGCAGCACTGACAATCCGGCTAGCGCGCCATGATCAGACTCATGGCCTCGCCCCGCGTCGCGGGGTCGCGGAGCTGACCGCGGACCGCGGAGGTGGTCGTCTTGGCACCGGGCTTGCGTATGCCCCGGACCGACATGCACATGTGCTCGGCCTCGATGACCACGATCGCGCCGCGCGCCTCCAAGATCTCCATCAGGGAGTCGGCGACCTGCGTGGTGAGACGCTCCTGCACCTGCGGGCGGCGCGCGAAGACGTCCACGAGACGGGCCAGCTTGGACAGCCCGGTGATCTTCCCGCTCTCGGCCGGGATGTAGCCGACATGGGCCACGCCGTGGAACGGCAACAGGTGATGTTCGCACAGAGATACGATTTCAATGTCCTTCACGAGGACCAGCTCGTCGTGTCCCAGGTCGAAGACCGTCGTGAGGACGTCCTCGGGCTTCTGCCGCAGGCCGGCCAGGATCTCCCTGTACGCCCGCGCCACGCGCGCCGGGGTCTCCATGAGGCCCTCGCGGTCCGGGTCCTCGCCGACCGCGATCAGGAGCTCGCGGACCGCCGCCTCGGCGCGCTTCTCGTCGAACTCGCCGATCGTGCCCTCGTCACCGGTCAGGGTCACTGGGTCGGTCATCTCATCCTCGTTCCTGTGTGCGCGGGCGGCGTACAAAAGTGCCGCGCCCCCCAGGCTAGAACCTGGGGGGCGCGGCATCCATTCCGGACCTGATCAGACCTCCGGGCGGTCCTCCGGGGAGGGCTCGGGGGACTTCTCCACCGACACGGCGGTCTGGGCCGAGGCCGAGGTGCCGTTGGCGGCGTTCGTCAGCTGGAGCTCCTTGGGAGAGAGCACCGGCGGACGGGTGGAGGGGGTGCGGCGGGCCGAGCCGGTCCACGCCGGGCGGGCCGGGCGCTTGACGATCGTGGAGAAGATCTCGGCGATCTCCTCCTTGCCCAGCGTCTCCTTCTCCAGGAGGGCGAGGACGAGGTTGTCCAGGACGTCCCGGTTCTCGACCAGGATCTCCCAGGCCTCGTTGTGCGCGGTCTCGATGAGCTTCTTGACCTCTTCGTCGACCAGCGCCGCGACCTCTTCCGAGTAGTCCCGCGGGTGCGACATCTCGCGGCCCAGGAACGGCTCGGTGTTGTCGCCGCCGAACTTGATCGCGCCGAGGCGCTCGGTCATGCCGTACTGGGTGACCATCGCGCGGGCCGTCGCCGTGGCCTTCTCGATGTCGTTCGCGGCGCCCGTGGTCGGGTCGTGGAAGACCAGTTCCTCGGCCGCGCGGCCGCCCAGCATGTACGCGAGCTGGTCGAGCATCTCGTTGCGGGTGGTCGAGTACTTGTCCTCGTCGGGCAGGACCATGGTGTAGCCCAGGGCCCGGCCGCGGGACAGGATCGTGATCTTGTGCACCGGGTCGGAGTTCGGGGAGGCCGCCGCGACCAGGGCGTGTCCGCCCTCATGGTACGCGGTGATCTTCTTCTCCTTGTCGGACATGATCCGGGTCCGCTTCTGCGGGCCCGCCACGACGCGGTCGATCGCCTCGTCCAGCATGTGGTTGTCGATCAGCTTGCGGTCCGAGCGGGCCGTCAGGAGCGCGGCCTCGTTCAGGACGTTGGACAGATCGGCACCCGTGAAGCCGGGGGTGCGGCGGGCGACGGCCGAGAGGTCGACGTCCGGTGCGACCGGCTTGCCCTTCTGGTGGACCTTGAGGATCTCCAGACGGCCCTGCATGTCCGGGCGGTCGACCGCGATCTGCCGGTCGAAGCGGCCCGGGCGCAGCAGCGCCGGGTCGAGGATGTCGGGGCGGTTCGTGGCGGCGATCAGGATGACGCCGCCCTTCACGTCGAAGCCGTCCATCTCGACGAGCAGCTGGTTGAGGGTCTGCTCGCGCTCGTCGTGGCCGCCGCCGAGGCCCGCGCCGCGGTGCCGGCCGACGGCGTCGATCTCGTCGACGAAGACGATGGCCGGGGCGTTCGCCTTGGCCTGCTCGAACAGGTCGCGCACGCGCGAGGCGCCGACGCCGACGAACATCTCGACGAAGTCGGAACCGGAGATCGAGTAGAACGGCACGCCGGCCTCGCCCGCGACGGCACGCGCGAGCAGGGTCTTGCCGGTTCCGGGCGGGCCGTAGAGCAGCACACCCTTGGGGATCTTGGCGCCGACGGCCTGGAACTTCGCCGGCTCCTGCAGGAACTCCTTGATCTCATGGAGTTCCTCGACGGCCTCGTCCGCGCCCGCGACGTCGGCGAACGTCGTCTTCGGGGTGTCCTTGGTGATGAGCTTCGCCTTGGACTTGCCGAAGTTCATGACCCGGGAGCCGCCGCCCTGCATCTGGTTCATCAGGAACAGGAAGACGACGACGATGAGGACGAAGGGCAGGAGCGAGAGCAGCACGCTCAGGAACGGGCTGGTCTTGTCCGGCGTGACGGAGTAGCCGTCCGGGATCTGACCGGCTTCGTACTTGGTCTGGAGGTTCTGGGCGAGCTGGACGCCCTGGTCCCCGATGTAGTTGGCCTGGAACTTGGTGCCGCTGTTGTTGTCGAGCTTCTGGCCCTTCTTCAGCTCGATCTTGATCATCTGGCTGTCGCCGGTGGTCAGCTTGGCGCTGTCGACCTGGCCACTGTTGATCGCCTTGATGACCTCGCTGGTCTCCACCGACTTGTAGCCGCCGCCGGAGCCGACGACGTTCATCAACACGACCACGGCGAGGACGGCCAGCACGATCCACATGACCGGCCCACGGAAGTATCGCTTCACGTCCATCCATACGGGGTGCCGGGCACCCCGTCCCTCCTGCCCGTAGGTAAATGCTGCTGTGAGTAAAGACTGTTCTTCGGAATGTACCCCTGTATTGTCACCCGCCGCCCCGTGGGACGGCCGACAGGTCCGCCTTCTCCTCCAACGGCGGGAATCGCCCCCGGGTTCCCCCCGGGGGCGATTGCGGTGACGAAGGGGGTTCAGCCGCCGTAGACGTGCGGGGCGAGCGTCCCGACGAACGGCAGGTTGCGGTACTTCTCCGCGTAGTCGAGGCCGTAGCCGACGACGAACTCGTTGGGGATGTCGAAGCCGACCCACTCGACGTCGATGGCGACCTTGGCGGCCTCGGGCTTGCGCAGCAGCGTGACGACCTTGAGGGAGGCCGGCTGGCGGGAGCCCAGGTTCGACAGCAGCCAGGACAGGGTCAGGCCGGAGTCGATGATGTCCTCGACGATCAGGACGTGCTTGTCCTTGATGTCGGTGTCCAGGTCCTTGAGGATCCGCACCACGCCCGAGGACTGGGTTCCGGCACCGTACGAGGACACCGCCATCCAGTCCATGGTGAGCGGGGTGGACAAGGCGCGCGCCAGGTCCGCCATCACCATCACGGCGCCCTTGAGCACACCGACGATGAGCAGGTCCTTGCCCGCGTACTCCGCGTCGATCTTCGCGGCCAGCTCGGCCAGCTTCGCGTCGATCTCTTCCTTGGTGATGAGCACCGACTGGAGGTCGTTGCCCATGTCCTTCTCGTCCACCCGCATCACTTTCGTTGTCGGCCGGGGCTCCGGAGGTCGTCCCCGGAGGACTCAGCCGTGTCTCAGCACCAATCAGCCCTGCCGGATGACAAGTCTGCCACCCTGCCGCTGGGCCTCGACGCGGCCGGGCAGGTTGATGGCCCCCTGACCGCGCCATCCGGTGATGAGCCGGTCGACTTCCTCGATGTGGCGGGCGAAGAGGGAGCCGGCCGGGGACCCCGCCGCGACCACGGCACGGCGCAGCACGCGGCGGCGCACGGCGGGCGGCAGGGCGTACAGCTTGGCGCACTCCAGGCGGCCGTCGGCGTCGGTCACGCCGGCCTCGGCGTCGGCCGCCCAGGCGTCGAGGGCGTCGGCGTCGTCGCGGGAGAGCTGGGCGGTGCGGGCGAGCGCTTCCACGACCCCTTTGCCGAGCGCCTTCTCCAGGGCGGGCAGTCCCTCGTGGCGCAGCCGGGAGCGGGTGTAGGCGGGGTCGATGTTGTGCGGGTCGTCCCAGACGGGGAGGGACTGGACCATGCAGGCCTTGCGGGCGGTCTGCCGGTCGATGTGGAGGAAGGGGCGGCGATAGCGCCTGGTGCGGCCGGGGCCTCCGGAGACTTCGGCCATGCCGGACAGGGAGCGGATGCCGGAGCCGCGGGCGAGGCCCAGCAGGACGGTTTCCGCCTGGTCGTCGCGGGTGTGGCCGAGCAGCACGGCGGCGGCGCCGAGCCGGTCGGCGGCCTCGTCGAGGGCGGCGTAGCGGGCGTCGCGGGCGGCGGCCTCGGGTCCGCCGTCGCGGCCGACGCGCACGGCGACGGACTCCACCGGGTCGAGGCGGAGCGCGGTCATGCGGCTGACGACCTCCGCGGCGCGCAGGTCGGAGCCGGGCTGGAGGCCGTGGTCGATGGTGATTCCGCCGGCCCGGATGCCGAGCTTGGGGGCTTCGAAGGCGAGGGCGGAGGCGAGCGCCATGGAGTCGGCGCCGCCGGAGCAGGCGACGAGGACGAGCGGCGGGGTCGCGGCCGCACGGCCCGTGGGGTCGGTCAGGTCGGTGAGGACGTCGTGGAGTACGCGGCGGACCGCCAGGCGTATCGCCGCGACCGCAGGATGGGGACCCATGTCCGGTGCCCTTCGTGGAGTTCGGATGCTCGGAGGCTTCGGGGTGTAGCTCGCGCGGAGTGGTCACTCAGAGTGCGTCGATGGTGACAGAAGCGAGCCGTTCCCCGAGCATCGCACGCCCTGCAACGGCTCACGGTCCCTCGGAAGGGTGATGCTGCTTCCCCCAGTGGGACATGTTTACGCCTCCCGAGTCACCCCTCTTCGCGCCCCGCGCTCCCCTTGCGGTGCACGCGCGCCACCCAGTCCGAGGGCTTGGCGATCTCCGACTTGGTCGGCAGCGTGTTGGGGGAGGTCCACACGCGGTTGAAGCCGTCCATCCCGACCTCGCCGACGACGGCGCGCACGAACCGCTCGCCGTCGCGGTACTGGCGGAGCTTGGCGTCGAGGCCGAGGAGCTTGCGCAGGGCGGCGTCCAGGCGGCCGGCGCCGGTGGCGCGGCGCTGCTGGAACTTCTCGCGGATCTCGGCGACGGAGGGGACCACGTCGGGGCCGACGCCGTCCATGACGAAGTCGGCGTGGCCTTCCAGCAGGGACATGACGGCGGTGAGCCGGCCGAGCACCTCGCGCTGCAGGGGGCTCTGGACGAGTTCGACGAAGGAGTGGGCCTCGTCGCCGCGCTCGCCGTCGGGGCGGGCTCCCGCGAAGGACTGGACGGCTTCGCGCAGCCGTTCCAGGAGGGCTCCGGGGTCCATCTCGGTGGCGCCGAGGAAGGCCTGGATCTCTGCCTCCAGGTGGGCGCGCAGCCACGGGACGGCGGTGAACTGGGTGCGGTGCGTCTCCTCGTGCAGGCAGACCCAGAGCCGGAAGTCGTGCGGGCTGACCTCCAGCTCGCGCTCCACGTGGACGATGTTGGGGGCGACGAGCAGCAGCCGGCCGCCGGTGGCGGGGTCGCCGGGCAGGTCGGTGGCGGCCGGCGCGAAGGTCTCGTACTGGCCGAGGACGCGGGAGGCCAGGAAGCTGAGCAGCATGCCGAGCTCGACGCCGGTGACCTTGCCGCCGACGGCTCCGAGGACGGCGCCTCCCGGGGCGGTGCCGCGGCGGTCCTGCATCTTGGCCAGGAGCGGGCCGAGCAGTTCGCGGAAGCCCGCGACGTTGGCCCGGACCCAGCCGGCCCGGTCGACGACGAGGACGGGGGTGTCGGGCCGGGGGGCGCCCTCGGGCATCATCCGGGTGAACGCGCGCACGTGCTCCTCGGAGGTCCTCGCGTGCCGGCGGAGTTCCGCCACCACGGCCCGGGCCTCGTCGCGGCTGACCTCCGGACCCGGCCGTACGAGCCGGGTCGCGGTCGCCACCGCGAGGTTCCAGTCGACCATCTCCGCACCACCGATGCTCGTCATGCGTCAACGGTACGTGGACCGGCGCCCCGGCGGATCCCCCCGGCGCCCGTCGTCGGGTGTCGTGGGGCGGGCGGGGCTGCGGTGGCGGGCCCTGGGGTCAGGGGGTGGAGGCGACGGCGGCGGCCAGCTTGTCGAGGCCCTTTTCGGCGGCGGAGCCGTCGGTGGCGTTCGCGGTGAGGAAGGCGAAGGCCAGGAGGCGACCGGACGGGGCGACGACGGTGCCGGCGAGGGAGTTCACGCCGGTCAGGGTGCCGGTCTTGGCCCGGAGCAGGCCCGCGGCCGGGGAGGTGCCGGCGTTGCGGGTGCGCAGGGTGCCGGTGAAGCCGGCGACGGGCAGTCCGGTGAGGACGGGCCGCAGCTCCGGGTGCTGGGGGTCGGCGGCCTTGGCGAGGAGGCCCGCCAGGAGGCGGGCGCTGACCTTGTCGGCCCGGTTGAGGCCGCTGCCGTCGGCGAAGCGGGTGCCGGTGAGGTCGACGCCGAGGGAGCCGAGCCGCTGGGAGACGGCCTGCTCGGCGCCCTCGAAGCTGGCGGGCTTGCCGGTGGCGAGGGCGGTCTGGCGGGCGAGGGCCTCGGCGATGTCGTTGTCGCTGTTGGTCAGCATCCGTTCGACGAGCCCGGCGAGGGGGGTGGAGAGGGTGGTGGCCAGTGGGCGGGCGTCGGCGGCGGGCTTGGCGGGGGCCGCTTCGCCGGTCACCTTGATGCCCCGGTCGCGCAGCAGGGCGGCGAAGGCGCGGGCGGTGTCCTTGGAGGGGTCCTCGCTGCGTTCGACGGGTCCGGCGGTGGAGTCGTCGGGGCGGCCCTCGTCGGCGGTGAGGGCGGTGACGGGCGCGAGGTTGTCGTTGCGGCCGATGGGGTGGCGGACGGGGCCCGAGTAGAGGGTGTCGTCGTAGCCGAGGGTGACGGTGTCGGTGCCGGCGGCCTTGAGCGCCCGGGCGGTGTCGGCGGCGAGGGCGACGAGGCTGCCGCCGGAGCCGGCCGGGCTCTTCTTCTTGGCCGTGAGGGACGGGTCGCCGCCGCCGACGAGGACGATCTGGCCGGCGCCGGGGCCGGGGACCACGGTGGTGCGGATGCGGTGTTCGGGTCCGAGGGCGGCCAGCGCGGCGCCGGCGGTGGCGATCTTGACGGTGGAGGCGGGGGTCATGGGTTCGGCCGCCCCGGATTCGTACAGCACGGCGCCCGTGGCGGCGTCGACCACGGCGGCGCCGCGCACGGTCCCGAGCGCGGGGTCGGCCAGGAGCGGCCCGAGGGCGCCGGCGAGGGCGGAGGACGCGTCGGCGGTGCGCGGGGCGATGCCCTGGAGCACGCCGGGGGCGCTCGGTGCGGCCTGCGGGAGGGGTCCGGCCGCGTGATCTGCGCCACCCGTCGCGCTCCAGGAGGCGGCCCTGTCCCGCTCGGCCTTACGCTGGCCGGAGTCCCAAGGACCGGCGGCGGCCACGGCCACCGCCGACAGGGCGAGGCCGGCGACGGCCGACCCCGCGATGAGCTGCCACGTCTTGACCAATGGCACCTCGGACCAGCCCCTTTCGCGATCACACATATGCGTGAGGGACACTTAACCACTGCGTCTTGCCGCGAGCATGGCACCCCACCCCAGGGATGGGCCGGACGCGCACGCAGTTGAATCAAATGCCGTCTCGAAGCAGTCAAGCTTCGGCACCGGGCCGGAGCTGATCATGGAGGAGCAGGACGTGGAGTTCGACGTCACCATCGAGATCCCCAAGGGTTCGCGGAACAAGTACGAGGTGGACCACGAGACCGGCCGGATCCGTCTGGACCGTCGCCTCTTCACCTCGACCAGCTACCCGACGGACTACGGCTTCGTCGAGAACACCCTCGGCGAGGACGGCGACCCGCTGGACGCGCTGGTCATCCTGGACGAGCCCACCTTCCCGGGCTGCCTGATCAAGTGCCGCGCGATCGGCATGTTCCGCATGACGGACGAGGCGGGCGGCGACGACAAGCTGCTGTGCGTGCCGGCCTCCGACCCGCGCGTCGAGCACCTGCGCGACATCCACCACATCTCGGAGTTCGACCGCCTGGAGATCCAGCACTTCTTCGAGGTCTACAAGGACCTGGAGCCGGGCAAGTCGGTCGAGGGCGCCAACTGGGTGGGCCGCGCCGAGGCCGAGGCCGAGATCGAGGCCTCGTACAAGCGCCTCGAGGCCCAGGGCGGCCACCACTGAGCTCCGCTCGGTGAACGCTGGAGCCTGACAGCGGGCGGCATCCTCCACGGGTGCCGTCCGCTTCCGCGTTTCCGGGTCCTCGCGGCGGCCTGTCTCGCCACGGAGGAAACGATTCCGCATACTGATACCGCCAGGTGATCAAGGGTGGGAGGATGCGTGGCGGAGGCCGAAGGGCCCGGTCCCGAAGACCGGAAGCCGAAGTCCGACGAGGCGCACAGCGCCTTCACCCCGCCGCCCGGGATGGAACCGGAGCTCCCCGACGAGGACCAGGCCACGTCGGAGTTCGCCCTCCCCGAGGGCCTGGCGCCGCCGTCCGCCGGGCCGGAGGGCTCCGGCTTCGGCGCTCCGGCCACCTACAGCGCCCAGCACGCCCCGCCCGCGCACACCCCGGCCCCCCTGCCGTCCTTCCCCGCCTCCTCCCCCTGGCAGGACCGCATGCGCACGATGCTGCGCATGCCGGTGGACGTCCGCCCGGTCCCGGAGGCGGCGCAGCGGCAGAGCGAGTCCGGCCCCGCCGTGGGCCGCGTCCTCGACCTCACCCTGCGCATCGGGGAGCTGCTCCTGGCCGGCGGCGAGGGCGCCGAGGACGTGGAGGCCGCGATGTTCGCCGTGGCCCGCTCCTACGGCCTCGACCGCGCCGAGCCGACCGTCACGTTCACCATGCTGTCGATCACCCACCAGCCCTCCCTGGTCGGCAACCCGGTCTCCGCGAGCCGCACCGTGCGGCGCCGCGGCACCGACTACACCCGGCTCTCCGCCGTCTTCCGGCTGGTCGACGACATCAGCGCGCCCGACGTGGAGATCTCCCTGGAGGAGGCCTACCGCCGCCTGGCCGTGATCCGCCGCAACCGCCACCCCTACCCCACCTGGGTGCTCACCGCCGCCGCCGGGCTGCTCGCGGGGGCCGCGTCCATCCTGGTCGGCGGCGGGGTGACGGTGTTCTTCTGCGCCGCCCTCGGTGCCGTCCTCGGCGACCGGCTGGCCTGGTACTTCGCCGATCGCGGGCTGCCGGAGTTCTACCAGTTCGTGGTGGCGGCGATGCCGCCGGCCGCGATCGGGGTGGCCCTGAAGCTCGCCGAGATCGACGTGCGCGCCTCCGCCGTGATCACCGGCGGGCTGTTCGCCCTGCTGCCCGGACGGGCCCTGGTGGCGGCCGTGCAGGACGGCCTGACCGGCTTCTACATCACCGCGTCCGCCCGGCTGCTGGAAGTGATGTACCTCTTCATCGGGATCATCATCGGCGTCCTCGTGGTGATCTACGTGGGCCTCCAGTTCGGCGCCTCCCCGAACCCGGACGAGGTGCTCCAGATCCCCCACCGGCCGCTGCTGCAGACCCTCGCCTCGATGGTGCTGGTGTTCACGTTCGCGATCCTGCTCCAGCAGGAACGTTCCACGGTGTGGATCGTGACCCTGAACGGCGGGGTCGCCTGGGTCACCTTCGGCGCGCTGCGGGCCGCCGACCTGCCGCCGGTCCCGTCCACGGCGATCGCCGCCGGGCTGGTCGGCCTGTTCGGGCAGCTCTTCTCCCGGTACCGGTACGCGTCCGCGCTCCCGTACGTGACGGCCGCCATCGGCCCGCTGCTGCCGGGCTCGGCGACGTACTTCGGACTGCTGTCGATCGCCGAGAACCGGCTGGACAAGGGGCTGGGCTCGCTCACCAACGCCGCCGCGATCGCACTCGCGATCGCGATCGGGGTGAACCTGGGCTCCGAGGGCTCGCGGCTGTTCATGCGGATCCCGGGGGCGCGCAGCGCCGCCAAGCGCCGGGCGGCGGCCAAGCGGACCCGCGGCTTCTGAGGCTCCCCCTGGGCCGACGGGTATCCCCCGGACGCGTCCGGACGTGCCCGGGCGGGCCTGGACGCCCGGGACCCCGGACGGACGTCCGGACACGCCTGTGCCCCGGAGACGGGGCGTCTCCGGGGCACACAGGACCTCGCAGGGGGGCGCGGCGCGCGCCCGCAGGTCAGCGCTTGGCGTGCCGGCCGCGCTGGCCGGGGGCCGGCGGCGGCTCCTCCATCGGGTAGCCGGGCTGCGCCGGGGCGGCCGCGGCGGCCTTCTTGCCCTTGCGGGCCTTCAGCACCTCGAAGATCACCGGGATCACGGAGATCAGCACGATGACGATGAAGATCGCCTCGATGTTGTTCTTGATGACATCGAAGCGGCCGAGCTGGTAGCCGAGGACGGTGACGCCCGCGCCCCAGGCGATGCCGCCGATGACGTTGTACGTGAGGAAGACCCGGTACTTCATCGCGCCGGCGCCCGCGACCATCGGGGCGAAGGTGCGGATGATGGGCACGAAGCGGGCGAGCACGATGGCCTTGGGGCCGTGCTTCGCCATGAAGTCGTGCGCCGCGTCCAGGTTCTCCCGCTTGAACACCTTGCTGTTCGGGCGGTTGAACAGCTTCGGGCCGAAGAACTTGCCGATCAGGTAGCCCACCTGGTCACCGATGATCGCGGAGGCCGCGATCATCGTGCACACGAGCCACAGCGGCTCCTTGATGCTGCCGCTGGCCGTGAAGAGGCCCGCCGTGAACAGCAGGGAGTCACCAGGCAGGAAGGCGAAGAGGCCCGATTCCGCGAAGACGACGATCAGGATGCCGATCAGGCCGTACTCCCCGATCAGGTAGTCCGGGGACAGCCACGCGGGGCCGAGGGCAAGCGTGTAGAGGGGTTCCACGTTTCCGGGCTCTCCTGGATCAGCAGGGACGTCTGCGGTGGGGGACGCGACGATGCAGGCGGTCTCAATTATGAACGCACACCGCCCCCACCGGGTTCCAGGGACCGGAGGGGGCGGTACCGGTGAGGTTCCGGCTACGCCTTGCGCACGGCGTTGGCGGTGATCGAGTCCCGCAGGTGCTCGGCCACCCCCTCGCCCATACCGTCGTAGAACGCCTTGAACCGCTCGTCGGCGACGTACATCTCGCCCAGGCAGACGTGCATCTCGTATCCGCACTCGTAGTACCGGTCGCAGATGTGCCGCCGGTGCTCCTCGGCCATGTCCATGGCCGCCTCGCCGTCGGCGGGCTCGCCCGCCGCCACCAGGGCCGCGTACCGGGCACCCCAGTCGGCGACCTCGCCCTGGATCCGCTGCCAGTCGGCCTTGGTGTACGCGGCCGCCCGGCGCTGCGACTCGGCGTAGGCCTCGGTGCCGCCCCAGCGGCGCTCGGCCTCCTCCGCGTACTGCTCCGGGTCCTTGTCCCCGAACACCTCGAACCTCTCCTCGGGCGTGAGGTTGATGCCCATCTTCTTCGCCTCCATGGCGTGCTCCACGGCCTTGGCCATCTGCTGGAGCCGGGCGATCCGGTCGGTCAGGAGGGCGTGCTGCCGGCGCAGGTGCTCCCTCGGGTCCGAACTCGGGTCGTCCAGCAGGACCGCGACCTCGTCGAGCGGGAAGCCGAGCTCCCGGTAGAACAGGATCCGCTGCAGCCGGTCCAGGTCGGCGTCGTCGTAACGCCGGTGGCCCGCGCCGCTGCGGCCGCTCGGGGAGAGCAGGCCGATCTCGTCGTAGTGGTGCAGGGTGCGCACCGTCACTCCGGCGAAACCGGCGACCTGGCCCACGGAGTAGCCCATCGCTTCCGCTCCTTCGGTTGGGTACGCCCTCGACTGTGCTTCCTCACGCCGCGTGAGGTGCAAGCCCGGTTTTCGGGGAGGCGGGCTCAGCCCATGGCCTTCGTGCCGTCCAGGGTCTCGCGGATGATGTCCGCGTGGCCCGCGTGCCGGGCGAACTCGCGGACCAGGTGCAGCAGCATCCAGCGCATCGAGACCGTGGCGTTCTCGGGGAACCAGGGGGCCGGCGGCAGCGGGAAGTCGTCGTCCAGGCTCGGGACCGACTCGATGAAGCCGTTCGTCTGCTCCTTGACCGTGTCCCAGAACGCGAGGGCGGACTCCAGGGTCTCCCCCTCGGTCAGCCGGAAGCCCTCGTGCCAGTCCTCGGGCGCCCGCCGGTGTTCGTTCGGCTTCTGCTGGGCCATGCGGAGCCAGTTGAGCTCGACCTCGGCCACGTGCTTGATCAGCCCGGCCAGGGACAGCTCGCTCGCGGTGGGCCGGCTCGCGGTCTGCTCGGGCGTGAGCCCGGCCGCGGCCCGGCGCAGCGCCTCGCGCTGGTCCTCGACGAAGAGGAGCAGGGTGGCGCGCTCGTCTCCCGCGACTTCCTGGGTGGGGTGTGCCATGACCGACCGCCTTTTCCGTAGTGGTGCGGGGTCTCCCCCGCTGACATCCACCACGCTACGAGCCCTTGCGGTCAGGTTCTGTCCTTGATCGGGGACCTAGAACGGGAAAGTCGTCCGGCCGTGCTGCACGGAGATCCACTTCTGGGTGGTGAAGGCCTCCACGGTGGCCTCTCCGCCCAGCCGGCCCAGTCCCGAGGCCTTCTCGCCGCCGAAGGCGGTCAGCGGCTCGTCGCCGATGGTGGAGTCGTTGACGTGGATCATCCCGGTCTCGATCCGCTGCGCGAAGCGGACCCCGCGCTCGACGTCACGGGTGTGCACCGCGCCGCTGAGCCCGTACGGGGTGGCGTTGGCCAGGCGCACGGCCTCCTCCTCCCCGTCGAAGACCACCAGCAGGGCGACGGGGCCGAAGATCTCCTGCCCCAGCAGCGGGGAGTCCTCGGGGAGGCCGGCCAGGACGGTCGGCTCGACCAGGTTGCCGCGCGTAGAGCCCCGTACGAGGGCCGTGGCCCCGGACTCGACGGCGCGGTCCACGAGGGCGGTCAGGGCGTCGGCCTGGAAGGAGTTGATCAGGGGGCCGATGTGGGTGTCGGCCTCGCGCGGGTCGCCGGTCTTCAGGGCCCGGACCCGGGCGGTGAACTTCTCGGTGAACTCCCCGGCCACGGCGGCGTCGACGAGGATCCGGTTGGCGGCCATGCAGACCTGGCCCTGGAAGACGAAACGGCTGAAGACAGCCGCGTCGACCGCGTAGTCGACGTCGGCGTCGTCGAGGACGACCAGGGCGCTGTTTCCGCTGAGCTCCAGGACGGTCCGCTTGAAGTGGCGGGCGGCGACCGCGCCGACGTGCCGGCCGGTGCGGTCGGAGCCGGCGAAGGAGATGACCTTCGGGACGGGGTGGGTGAGGATCGCGTCGCCGATCTCGGCGATGTCCGTGACCAGGACGTTCAGCAGGCCGGCGGGCAGGCCCGCGTCCTCGAAGATCTTGGCGATGATCCCGCCGCCGGAGACCGGGGCGTTCTGGTTGGGCTTGATGACCACGGCGTTGCCGAGGGCCAGCGCCGGGGCGACCGACTTCAGGGTCACCAGGAGCGGGAAGTTGAAGGGGCTGATCACGGCGACGACGCCGACGGGCAGGCGCTGGACGCGGTTCTCCTTGCCCGTGACCGTCGAGGGCAGGATGCGGCCCTCGGGGCGGACGGCCAGCCGGATCGCCTCGCGCAGGAACTCCATCGCGAGGTGGACCTCGTACTCGGCCTTGGGACGGGTCCCGCCGAGCTCGTCGATCATCGCCTCGACGATCTCCTTCTGGCGCTCCTCGGTGATCCGGAGGGCGCGCTCCAGGACGGTGCGTCTCGCGTAGGGGCTGGTGGCGGCCCAGTCCCGCTGGGCCCGCTCGGCCGCCCGGTAGGCCCGGTCGACCTGCTCGACGGTGGCCACGGTGACGGCCGCCAGCTTCTCCCCGTTGTAGGGGTTGACGTCGATGATGTCCCACGAACCGGTGCCGGCCAGCCATTCGCCGTCTATGTACTGGTGAGCCAGGTCGGTGAATATGGACATGCCATCCCTTACTGCGAGCGCGCACCCCTGCGCTGCACCGGAGACCGATCTACTTCGTCTCGTTCTTCGTCGAGCACTGATCAGACGTCATAGTACGTGCGGTTCAAGACAGTTGGAGCAGTCCGCGCAGGAGATCCCGCGTCTGTCCGGGGTCGGGGCAGTCGGCCTGGAGCCGCTCCATCGCCCGTGCGTACTGCGCCACTTCCTCCTCCTTGTCCAGGTAGAGCGCGCTGGTGAGCTGTTCCAGATAGACGATGTCCTGGAGGTCCGACTCGGGGAAGCGCAGCAGGGTGAAGGCGCCGCTCTCGCCGGCGTGGCCGCCGAAGGAGAAGGGCATCACCTGCAGCTGCACGTTGGGCCGCTGGCTGATGTCGATCAGGTGTTCCAGCTGACCGCGCATCACGTCGCGGTCGCCGTACGGGCGGCGCAGCGCGGCCTCGTCGAGGACGGCGTGGAAGACGGGCGCGTTCTCGGAGACGAGGACCTTCTGGCGCTCCAGGCGCAGCGCGACCCGGCGGTCGATCTCCGCGGCGGAGGCGTTCGGCATGCCGCGCTTGACGACGGCCTGGGCGTAGGCCTCGGTCTGGAGGAGGCCGTGGATGAACTGGACCTCGTAGATGCGGATGAGGGAGGCCGCGCCCTCCAGCCCGATGTAGGTCTGGAACCACCCGGGGAGCACGTCGCCGTAACTGTGCCACCAGCCCGCGGCGTTGGCCTCGCGGACCAGCCCCAGCAGGGACTCCCGCTCCGCGCCGTCGGTGACCCCGTAGAGGGTCAGCAGGTCTTCGACGTCCCTGGCCTTGAAGCTCACCCTTCCCAACTCCAAGCGGCTGATCTTCGATTCGGATGCGCGGATCGAGTAGCCGGCCGCCTCACGGGTGATGCCGCGGGATTCTCGGAGTCGCCTGAGCTGTGAGCCCAGGAGGATGCGGCGCACCACAGAACCGCTGGCTTCTGCGGTCACTAGTACTGCCCTCCCCATCGCAATGGTGTGCGCGTGGTGTGCGCGTGCCTCGTCGGGGCCCCCGTATGCCCGGTGCCGCAGTCTGCCACCAAAACGCAGCGGCCCGTACTCGTTCTGTAACGGAATCCGGCGACCCGGAAAAGAAGTCCGTAAGTATGCGTAGGAAGAAATGAGCAAGAACCGTCACGGGAGTGGACAGGTCCGGCGCGTGCACGTGCATCTGCCCTTGCATCCGGCTTCGCCATTCGGAACGATGGTGCCGCGCACCTGCGTGCTCTTCGCGCCGGCGCCGGACCCACCCCGCAGTTCTCTTTGGCCGAAGCCGACCGCTTCGTCCGCGAATCCCGGGAGTGCCTCGCATGGGGACGATTGGATCGGTCATGCTCGAGCCGTTACGGCAGGGGCTGCCCCCGGTCGATCCCACGGCCGTCTCCGGGTCCGCCTCCTGCGCTCTGCCGGCCCGCTTCGAAGCGGTGCGGGGCGCCCGCTCCTTCACCAGATCGACCTTGTCCCAGTGGGACCTGGACGACCGCTTCGACGACGTCGCGCTGGTGGTCTCCGAACTCGTCACCAACGCGCTGCGGCACGCCCTGCCCGACGACGCGCGGCCCCGCGGCGGCGAACAGCCGGAGTCGGCGGCGGTGCGGCTGCACCTGATGCGGTGGAGCACCCGGCTGGTGTGCGCGGTGCGGGATCCGAGCGAGGACCGGCCGGGGGGCTCGTTCGCGCCCGAGCGCACGGACGAGAACTGCGACCTGGAGTCGGGGCGGGGACTGTTCCTGGTGGACTCCTACAGCGACAGCTGGGGCTGGCACCCGCTCGCGGGACGGCTCACCGGCAAGGTGGTCTGGGCGCTGTTCCTGCTCCGGGACTGACCGCCCCCGCCCCGCCGGGGGCCGGTACGCGCACACACGACTGGCCGGGCCCGATCCTTTCGATCGGTCCCGGCCAGTGCACGTGCATGGCCTGATCTCCCGCGCCGTACCTTCAGCCGATCAGATGATCGAACTCGCCGTCCTTGACGCCCAGCAGCAGCGCCTCTATCTCGGCCGGCGTGTAGACGAGCGCCGGACCGTCGGGGAAGCGCGAGTTGCGCATGGCGACGTCGCCGCCGGGCAGTTTGGCGAACTCCACGCAGGAACCCTGCGAGTTGCTGTGTCTGCTCTTCTGCCAGGTCAGCTCATACAGGGAAGTGAGTTCTGCAGCTGCCGTCCCGTTGTACGCGTGGTCCACAGGAAGCCCCCGATAGTGCAGATGTCAACTCCACCGGATCATAGCTGTGTTCACCATCGCATGCATGGGCAGATGCACGTGCACGCGCGGTGCCGCAGCGGTCACCGTCAGGGGCGGAGGGCCTGCACGACCTCGTCCAGCGAGTCCGGCAACCACTCCGCCGCCTGGCGTACGACGCCCGTTTCCGGCGGTCGGTTCCCCCGTTCCCCCGCGGTTTTCAGGACTTCTTCAGATTTGTGCGCACCCCTTGCGGCCCTGTTCGATGACCAAGACCATCGTTCCTGCCCCAGCCTCCCCGGCGCCCTCGACCCAAGAAGTAGGTACCCATGCTCCGCAACGGCCTGGAGCCCTGGCACCTGATCATCGTCCTGGTGGTCTGCCTGATGCTGTTCGGTTCGAAGAAGCTGCCCGACATGGCCCGCTCCCTGGGCAAGTCGGCCCGCATCCTGAAGTCGGAAGCCCGCGCGATGCGCTCGGAGAACACCACCCAGGACCCAGCCTAGCTACGGCAGCGAGGGCCGCTTGCCTCCCATGTGCGCGGCGTCGGCGGCCGCGGTCCCGTCCTCCCAGCCCGCGTGGTCGCTGGCCCCGCGCAGCCGGGTGGTGGTGGTCCGCGGGAACATCTCGTCGGCCCGCGAGGTGACCGCCACGTCCCTGGCCAGCAGGGCGGGGAGGTAGTCGGGCGCCTCCCCGGCCGTGTGCTCGGCGGTCTCGGCGAGGCGCCGGCCGAGCCGGCTGGCGTACGCGAGCAGGAACGACTGCCGGAAGGTCTTGGTCCGCTTGCGCCCGCCGGCCCGCTGGGCGGCCTCGGCCCGCGTCATGGCGGCCGTGCCCTGCACGAGCAGCGAGGTGTACAGCAGCTCGACGGCCTCCAGGTCGCTCTCGAACCCGACGACGGTCGAGAACCCGAAGGCGCTGTTCCACACCGCCCGGCAGCGGTTGGCGGTGGCCACCGCGTCCAGCAGGACCGCCTTCGCCTCCTCGTACGGGGGCTCCACCCCGATCCGGCAGGCCCCGGGCACCTGCACCGGCCCGCCGCCGCGCACCGCGAGCAGTGCCTCGTCCACGGTGTGCCGCGCCATCAGCTCCTGGGCCTTGGCGCTGAGGGCCTCGGCCTCCTCCGGATAGGTGGTCGCCTCGGCCTTGGCGAGCAGCGCCCGGATCCGCCCGAGCATCCGCGGCTCGATGTGCGCGTGCTCCGCGAGGTCCCCCGCCGGATCCCCCGGGACGGGCCCCACCGGCTCGACGGACGGCAGCCGGACCAGCAGCCGGTACAGCTCCAGGACGGCGGTGGCCAGGGTGAACCGGTCGGCCCGCTCACGCCGCGCGAGCCCGTCGGCGTACGCCTCGTCCCCGGACCACCACACCTCCCCGGCGCCCCACCCGTCGGGCAGCCGCCCGTACCGCCGCGCCTCGGCGGCGACCAGGTCCCCGAGGACCCGCTGGTGCACCTCCCCGAGGTCCCGCCGCACGAGCCGCTCCACGTCCGCGGGCCGCCACCCCCGCTCCCAGGCCCGCCGCAGAAACCCTTCCCCCCGCCGGACCAGCTCCCGCCCGACGTCCCCCCACACCCCGGCGGCCAGCACGGAGGCCCCGCTGTCGAGCCCGGCATCGTCCTGGGCGTACAAGGCGGCGGCGAATGCCCGGTCAACCAGGCCGACGATCTCACTCACCCCTTCAGGGTGCCACGCCCCCTGAACGGCCCCGCCGGCGATCGAGGCGCCGGGTCAGGGGCGGAGCCCCTGGAAACGGAGAAAGGGCGGGGCGGGGAGCCGGCCCCGCGCAGCGGCCCCCTGTCAGCCCCCGGTGGGACACTCGCACTCGTGAGCGACCACCCCACCCCCTGGGCCCTGACCGAAGCCCCCGACGGCCGATGGCACGCCACCCCGGTCCCCCCGCCCCCCACGGGCCCCCTCACCTTCGCCACCCCCGCGGAAGCGATCCGCACCGCACCCCCCGCCACCCGTTGGATCTGGCGCTCCACCCCCGCCGTCTACCCCCGCCTCCTCGCCGCCGGCCTCCGCGTGGACCGCTGCTACGACATCGAGGACGCCGAGCACCTCCTCCTCGGCCACGAGGGCCGCTCCGGCGAACCCCGCTCGGCCGCCGCCGCCTGGGCCCGCCTCACCGGCGCCCCCGTCCCCCGGACCCCCCGCAGCGCGCCGCCGCCACCGCCCGCACGCAGGACTCCCTCTTCGACGCCGCCGGCCTCGCCGACCCGCACCACCACGGCGCCGGCGCCCTCCCCCTCGACGCCCTCCTCGCCGTCCACGCCGACCAGGCCCGCCGGCACGCCGCCACCGCCCACCCCGACCGGCTCCGCCTCCTCACCGCCGCCGAGTCGGCGGCCTTCCTCATCGCCGCCGAGATGCACCACACCGGCCTGCCCTGGCGGGCCGACGTCCACCGCGCCCTGCTCACCGAGCTGCTCGGCGAGCGCTACGCCGGCGGCGGCGAACCCCGCCGCCTGGCCCAGCTGGCCGACGAGGTCTCCGCCGCGTTCGGCCGGCGGGTCCGCCCCGACCTGCCCGCCGACGTGGTCAAGGCGTTCGCCGAGGCCGGGATCAAACTCCGCTCGACCCGCCGCTGGGAGCTCCAGGAGGTCGACCACCCGGCGGTCGCGCCGCTCCTCCTCTACAAGAAGCTGTACCGGATCTACACCGCCCACGGCTGGTCCTGGCTCACCGACTGGGTCCACGACGGCCGCTTCCGCCCCGAGTTCGTCCCCGCCGGCACCCTCACCGGCCGCTGGGTCACCCACGGCGGCGGGGCCCTGCAGATCCCCAAGGTGATCCGCCGGGCCGTCGTCGCCGATCCGGGCTGGCGGCTCGTCGTCGCCGACGCCGACCAGATGGAGCCGCGCGTCCTCGCCGCGATCTCCCGCGACCCCGCCTTCATGGAGGTGGCCGGCCGCCCGGAGGACCTCTACACGGCCGTCTCCCGCCAGACCTTCTCCGGCGACCGGGAGAAGGCCAAGATCGCCGTGCTGGGCGCGGTCTACGGCCAGACCTCCGGCGACGGCCTCAAGAACCTCGCCGCCCTCCGCCGCCGCTTCCCCCGCGCGGTGGCCTACGTGGACGACGCGGCCCGCGCCGGCGAGGAGGGCCGCCTGGTACGCACCTGGCTGGGCCGCACCTGCCCGCCCCCGGCCGACGCCGACGGGGACGGCGAGGCCGGCATCCCCCAGGACCGCGACGACGAGGCCGCCACCGCCTGGACCCCGTCCTACGCCTCGACCGACACCCGCGCCCGGGGCCGCTTCACCCGCAACTTCGTCGTCCAGGGCAGCGCCGCCGACTGGGCCCTGCTGATGCTCGCGGCACTGCGCCAGGCCACCGCCGGCATGCGTGCGGAGCTGGTGTTCTTCCAGCACGACGAGGTGATCGTGCACTGCCCGGCCGAGGAGGCCGAGGCCGTCGCCGAGGCGATCCGCGCGGCGGGCGACCGCGCGGGCCGCATCGCCTTCGGCGACACCCCCGTCCGCTTCCCGTTCACGACGGCGATCGTGGAGTGCTACGCGGACGCGAAATAGAAAAGATCAACCGAGCTCACGGAAGTAGATGTAGTACCCCTCCCGGACGAACCCCTCCGACTCGTACAGCCCCTGCGCGACCTCGTTGGCGAACCCGGTCTCCAGCTGCACGCCCGCCACCCCGGCCTCCCGCGCCCGCTCCAGCACCTCGCGCAGCAGCGTCCGGCCGGCGCCGCCACGACGCCCCGCCGGCGCCACGTACAGATCGCCCAGCACCCAGATCGGCCGCATCGCCAGCGACGAGAACGTCCGGTAGACCTGCGCGAACCCGACCGTCCCCGCCCCCTCCACCTCGGCGAGCAGCACCAGCGACTCGTCCTTGGCGATCCGCTCGGCGAGGAACTCCCGGGGCCGGCCCGGCTCCTCGACCGCCACCTCGTAGAAGTCCAGGTACCCCCGGAACAGCTCGGCGGCCGCATCGAGATCCGCCTCCCCGGCGACCCGAACGACAACCCCGCCCTGCTCAGCCATCCGACACTCCTCGCTCACTCGTTCCTGACCGCCCATGGTGACCCGGGCCCCTCACCTCGTCCCGTCCTCTCCCGGCTCGGGCAGGGGCTCGGCCCTGCCGTCGGGGTGGATGAGCAGGCGCACCGCACCGCCGTAGCGGTCGTCGGTGACGACCGCCGGGGTCGGCGCGCCGAGCTGCTGGGCGCGCTGCTGGAGGATGCCTATGACGACGTCCTGGATGTTCCCGAACGGCGGGGCCGTCACGGGAACCCCGTCGATCAGGCCGGCGTGGTGGGAGAAGACGCGGACTTCCGCGGCCGGAGGGGTGGGCTGCACGGCGTTCGCCTTTCAGGAGTTCGGGGCGGCGTCGCCGCCGGGCTGCGGAGCGGTGGTGTAGGTGCCGCGCGAGACCCGCAGCAGCCGGCCCGACTTGACCATGGCGGACAGGGCGTTGCTGACCGTCTTGCCCGCGTCCGGGTACGCCCCCGGGGGCAGGACCGCCACCACGTCGCGTCCGGTGAAGTGCCCGGGGAAGGAGGCCACCGCCGCCTCCACGGCCCGGCGCAGGCTGGGGGCGCCGGCGGTGGCCGCGAAGGACCTGGGGTGGGCCTCGCGCACGGCCTCGTGGCCGCCGTGCTCCTGGCTGCGGGGGACGAGCGGCTCGTACCGCTCCAGCTGGGCCGCGAGCTCGCGCCCGGCCTCCCGTACGGCCGCCAGCTCCCGGGCGTGCGGGACGGCGGCGTCGGCGGCGGGGACGAGCAGCCCGGTGATGGCCTCGACCCGGTGCAGGGAGTCGGCGAGGCGGCGCAGCAGGGGTTCGAAGATGTCCTGGCGCAGGGCCGCGACGGGGTCGCAGGTGGCGAGCTCGACGCTCACGGACGCGGTCAGCCCGTCGCCGTCCCCGACCTCGTACGGGCCCTCGTCGTCGGCGGCCGCGCGCCAGGCCTCCAGGCTCAGGCGGGTCCGGCTGACGGCGGCGAGGAGCTCGGGCGCGGGGGCGGCGGACGGGGTGAGCGCGAGCATGCCGGCAAGCTGCTCGGCGACCTTGAGTATGCGGAGCGTGGCGCGCGCCAGCGGACCGAGCACGGTCTTCTGTATGGCCAGTGCGGGATCACCGAGCGAGAAGGTGATCCGTTCTCCCGACAGGGCCGGAGCGCCCATCTTCGTTACCTCGTCCGTGTCGGCGCGCTGTCGGCGGTTTTCGGGGAAGAGCGGCGCCGGATCCTGCCGGGGGGCGGGCACCGGCTCCCGTCCGGAACCGAACGACCGGCGCGTGCGGTGCTCCTGGAGGGCGCTGAACGCGTCGAGCACGGCGGCGGCCTCGACCGCCTCCTCGCGCCCGCCTCCGGCGGAAGCGGAGGCGGTCAGCCGCCCCCGCGCGTCGCCGATGTGCAGGAACCTGCGGATCCAGCGCCGGTCCTGCTCGGTGGTGGCGGCGGCGTAACCGCCCGGGTCGGAGCGCACGACGGAGTCCTGGAGGCATTCCGCCCACAGGGGGCAGGAGAAACAGAGCTGCCGGGCGGCATGGGTGAGGGCCTGGCTCCTGCGCGTCCGGAAGGGCAGTTCGGGCGCACCCGCGGGCGGGTGTTCCAGCAGCGGCTCCGCGAAGATGTCGGGCCGGCGCTGGCACGGCAGGAGCGTCGTCGTGGCCGGCACCGTCGATGCCGGCCGGGTTCTCAGTGCTGTCTTCGCCATGGAAGAAGTCCCCCGATGTTTTCTGTAACCAACCGGGACTCTAGAACAGGCGAATTGGCAGCGGCAAAGCCGTCCCATCTGCTGTGTACGGCTTATTACACAACGGAACTGACGCGGCACCATTTCACCGCGCATCCGTGTCAGCGACTGCCATAACCCGGCGCAGGTTCCGCCGCTTGGTGCCGCGTTCGCTCCCGCTCACACCTCCGGCGCGCCGGCTGCGCAACGCCAAGGTCCCGACGGTGCAAAGGAATCCAAGGGGAACTCCGAAGAGCGGGGCGAACATTCCGACCCCGGCGGCAGCGATCAGCAGCCCGTCGGCCAGCACCACGGTGACACCGCGTCGGCCGCGCGGCCGCTTGAGCATCCAGGCGCCCAGCAGGGCCATCCCGGAGAGCGCCCAGTAGCCGAAGACCGCCTGCCCGCTGAGCAGCCCGCCGGCCGAGCCGCGCGCGATGTCGCCCGCGGCCGCCAGATAGCCGGTCATGGCGGCGGTGACGGCCGTCGAGCCGAGCGCGAGCAGCAGCTGGCCGCGCCGGCGCAGCAGCCAGAGGATGCCCGCGAGGACGATCAGCGCGCACACCGCGATGAACGACGCCATGCCGGTGGAGGCCAGCACGAACAGCGTGTAGGCGGCCGCCAGCCCGAGGACGAGCCGGGGCAGCATCCGCACGGCCCATGCGTCGTCCCGCTCCTGGCGGAGCAGCCGGCGGACGGAGTCGAGGGAGGGGCGAGGGGTCATGGGCCGTCCATACCTGTTGCGGGCGTTCGGGGAGTGAGGGGCGCCCCCCTGCGGGGCCGGCGCCGGGGGCGGCGAGCTCCTGCGGCGGGGCCGGCGATGGCGCTCGCCATCGCTCAGGCCCCCCTAGCCACCGGACACCCGCCCGCTGTCGCCGTCCCGCGGCGCGGGCGGCGGCGGGGTCCGCGGGTCGGGCGCGGGCGTCGGCGACTGCTGCCGCACCGGCCCGGGGTCGGGCGCCGGCACACGCGGCTGCTGGCGCACGGGGCCGTTGTCCGGCATGTTGACCCGGACCCGGGAGGTCTGGGGGTCCTGCTGCGCGGGAACGGCGGGCGCGGAGGCCGGTGCCGGAAGGGGCGGTGCGGGCCGCGGCCGATGCACGTAGGCCGACGGCGTACCACCGCCAACGAGACGGCCGCTGCTCTGGGCCTGCTCGGCTTCTGCGGCTTGCCGTTCCTGCTTGGCCTCAACTGCCGCGTACTGCTCGGCGAGCTGGTCCTTCTGGACGGCTGCGGTCTGGTACTCGGCCTTGCGCTGTTCACGCTTGGAGGGTTGGGAGGTGGAAAGCTTGCCTTCCTTCTGCCACCGGCCGTCGTTCTTCCTGTTGTCGTAGGTCCGCAGAGCGGCCAGCGTGCCCTTCTTGCCCACCTTCGCCGTGCCGCCGACGACACGGCCCGTCGTCTTCGCGGCGCCGGCCGCGGCACCAGGGGCGTACTGGGCCAGCTTGCCGCCCACGGTGTTCGCCATGTCCCCGACGCCCAGCGCGTCCTGCGCGCCGGCGATCTGCGGGCTGTAGGCACCCGACAGCAGCTTCTTCAGCATCATCACGACGGCGACGGTGACCAGGAGCAGCATCAGCAGCTGCATGCCGATGGAGATCTTGGCGGGCAGGATCATCTGGTAGAGCGCGAGCAGCACGGTCAGGATGACGCCGAAGCCCGCGCGGAGCACGAAGCTGTGGATGAACGTCTGCAGCCAGCCCTTGAGCAGCTTCTGCTGGGACGGGTGGATGCCCAGCGTGGCGATCAGCGGCAGCATGATGATCATGATCAGCGTCACGGCGTGCCACAGCAGGGTGAGCGCACTCAGCACGATCACCATGATGCCGACGATCAGCGCCGCGAACACCGAGTAGACGGCCAGACCCACCCGGGCCCCGGAATTCTTCCCGGCCCATTCGTCGAAGGACACCGGGTAGATCCTCTGGTCCTTGAAGTCGTCGGGGTAACCCTTGCCCGGACCGCCCGCCATGTCCTGACGGATGGGCATCCACTCCTTCACTTCCTTGTCCTTGCTGCTGACCTTCTTCTCCTCACCCTCCCCCCCGGGGAAGGCGTCCTTGTTGGTCACCGACTGCGACACCGCCTGCTTGACCCGGACGTCCTCGCAGCGTGCGCCCTTGCCGAAGTTGCACGTGGTACCGGCGCTCGCGGGTATGCACGCGCCGCCCTCGATCCGGCCGCCGCCGCTCTTCTTGAAGATGCAGTTCGTACCGTGCTCACCGAACTGGCCCAGGGCCCAGGGGCGGAACACGAGGGTGTCGTACATCGAGCAGCTGGATATGCGCAGTCCCCGGTTGTCGGTCCCCTCCAAGTCGCAGGGAGACTGCGACTTGCCCGCGGCGCCAGAGAGCACCGCCTCGGAGAACAGCGAGTTCGCCTGGGCGATACCCGCGTCCGCCTGGTTGATGACGTTGACGTAGTTCCCGCCGGTCAGGAGCGCCACGACGGCGATCGTCGTCAGCGATGCCCAGCCCACGCCCGACCAGGCCTCGCGCATCTCGCCCTTGCGCCATTTGGCGAACACCCAGAAGCCCGTCAGCGTGATCATGACGGGGACGGCAGGGATGAAGACGTGGTTCTTGATGGTGTCCACGGCGTTGTCGCGACCCGTGTAGAGACCGCTGAGCGGACTCGGGTTGGACGCCAGCTCCTTGATGGAGATCGCCGAACGGGCCAGGTACTTGGTCCCCATGAAAACCATGTTGGCCACACCGTTGTTGATCATGTCCATGATCGAGCAGTGGTCTGCGCCGCTGCCCCTGGTGCCATTGGCGTCAGAGGCGTTGCCCGAACCCCTGAAGGTCATGGACCAGTTCATGCCGCGCATGCCGTTGAGTTCGTAGAAGGTGTACCTCTCGGGCGCTTCCGGCATCCTGACCGCGCCGGTGACCATACCCGTCGTGTCGTTGAGGTTCTTGGCGCGCTTCGACGCGCTCTCCCACTGGTTGACGGCGGGTATGAGGAACTCGCCACTGGCCCCCGGGTTGTCCCGGCTGTAGCTGTCGTCACCGGTGAAACTGCAGGCGAAGTCCTCGGCACGCGCCGTACTGGGGACCGCGAGAGACAGGGCGATCAACGCGAGGACGAGGAAGACACCGGCGCGCATGGCACGGCCGACACCCCCCGCCCGGTCGCGGAGCGACAGCGTACCGGCGGCGGTTCCGCGTGGTTTGGCGCTACGGCGCACGAACATCGGCTTCCTTCGGGATTTCCGCGGCAGGGGGACGTGGGAAGTCGGCGGCTACGAGCGGACGTAATCCGTCAGGACACAGCCCTCGGCGAGCCCGGCGTGCTTCTTGTAGCCACCCGGGATCTCGTACTTGCCCCCGCAGGTCAGGAGGAGCAGCTTGGCGTCCATCAGCTTCTTGACGGTTTCGTCGCCAGCGGGCACGACCGCGAAGTCCTTGCCGACCAGCGCTTCGTAGTTCTTGCCGGACTGCGCTGCCTTGAGGTTCGCCGCCTGGAACTTCGCCATGTCGGAGATCGACAGCAGTGTGATGACCTGGTGCGCACCGTCGTCACAGACGGCCCGCTCCTTGATCGACCACTCGGGCTCCTTGGCCTCGTCCGTGAGGATGCCCTCGGTGCCTTCGGCGCTGGTCTTCCGCAGGTTGGTGCACTGGCCGTGCTGGTTGACGAACTTCTCGACGGCGGCGATGTCACCGGCGGAGGGGAGGCCGAGGCCGTCGTCCTTCGCATCGCTGCCGCATCCGGTCAGTGCCACCAGTGCCACGGCGGCGGTCACGGCGGTACGGGTCTTGGTCAGTCGCACGGCATTCTCCTGGAGTACGGGTGTGAGGGACTGGCTGAGCGCGAGGGCGTCGCTACCGCGATGCAGCCGGCTCGGCCTCGGCCGGCCGGTCCTCGCGGGCGGCCTCCTGCATGAAGGTCCAGTCCCACACGCTGAGCGGCGGGTCGGTGGCCTGGCGGCCCGGGCGGGTGGTGCCGTTGGTGTCCGTGGCGGCGAGGATCTCCTGGAAGACCAGGTCCACCGCGACCGTGCCGACCCGCTTGTCCACGTCCCGCTGGAGGCAGACACCCGTCCGCAGCTCCTGGAGGGCGTTGGACACCTTGGTGTCGCTCTCGGGGCGGCCGAGCAGCGGGGCCACCAGCGAGGCCTCCTGGGCGGACTTCTGCTTGAAGGCGAAGACCGTGTGGATCTGGTTGGCGCCACCGCTGCGGGCCTCGGAGTCCTCGATCTGCACGAGGTCGATGGCCTGCTGGGTGATCAGCACGATCACCGCCAGGTACGAGCGGCCCTGCTTGAGCGCGCGCCGCATCAGGTCGCGGCCGCTCTCGGTCGCGGTGACCACGTACGCCTCGTCGACGAACAGCGCCTTGGGCCGCAGCCCGACCTCGCCCGTCACCGGGTTCTTCTCGTAGCCGACGTCGAGCATCTGGCTGCCCAGCTCCACGACCGCCATCAGCGCGGTGGCCGCCAGCCGCTCGGCCGGGTTCCAGCTGCGCGGGTCGGAGGAGGCCGGGGTCTGGAAGCCGCGCAGGGTGATGACCGTACGGCGCTTGCGCATCGCGGACAGGGTCTGCGGGTTCTCCGCGAAGGCCAGGCGCGCGTACGGCAGGGTGCGCAGCTCGGTCAGGAGCATCTGGGCGAGCTTGAGGTCCTTGACGGCCTCGCGGTCACCGCCCGCCACCGCGTCGTCGTAGGCCCGGACGACCTCGTCGACCACCTGCCACAGGGTCGGCCTGGGGACCTGGCGCTCGGCGTCGCGCGCGCTCAGCCCCTGCTCGGTGGCCTGGCGGATCGCGGAGTTGTACCAGCCGACCACCGTGGCCATGGCCTCGATGACGGGCAGGCGCACCCGCTGGTAGTCCTCGTCGCCGAGGAAGCCGCGCAGCATCGTTTCGGCGAGCAGCCGGCCGGAGGGGACGTCACGCGCGACCACCCAGGGGTCGAGGACGCCGGCCTGGCCCTTGAGGAGGTCGACGACCTCGGTCTCGGCCCAGAACTCCGGGTTGACCGGCTGGAAGCGGCTCTGCGGGGTCCCGAGGAGGCCCGCCTCGGCGTCGAGGGGGAACTCGGGGTCGTTCACCTGGGACCCGAAGGCCAGGTAGTAGCAGAGCTGGGCGAAGTCGGTCTTGGGGTCGATGACCAGGCAGCGCACGCCCGACTCCGACTCCTCGTAGAACTTCTGCAGGGCCAGGGAGGACTTGCCACCGCCGGACGCGCCGACGATGGCCACGCCACCGCCGTCGTTGCGGGCGGGGCCGACGTGCAGGGAGTAGTGGACCGGGGTCTTGCCGGCCCAGCCGACGAGGTTGCCGACCCAGCCGAGCTGCTTGCCGGACCGGCGCTCGGGGTTGTCGCCGAGCTCGGTGCCGGCGGTGGGCAGCCCGGCGCCGAGCTGCTCGACCTCCTGGAGGCGCAGGTACGGCGCGATGGGCAGCTTGGGCGCGTCGCCCGGCAGCTGCGACTGCAGCAGGCGCCACTGCTGGCGGCTCGGCCGCAGCAGGGTGACCTTGAGGTCCTGCTTGAACTGCATCTCCAGGACGCGGCGGCGGCGCTCCAGTTCGGCGAGGTCGGGGGCCGAGATGGTGAAGCGGATCTGAGCCTCCATGCCCGGCATCTTGTGCTCCTCCACGTCGTCGAGGAGGTTCTGGGCACGGGTGACCTGGGCGGCGAGCTGGGTACCGGGGGCACGGCCGGAGTTGGCCATGTCGTTCATCTCGTCGACGAGGTTGCCGCTGATCTTCTTCGCCCGGTCCTGGAACTTCAGGTACGGGATGAGGGTGAACCGCATGTCGATCTCCACGGGGAAGTCGACGTGCTGCGCCGCGTAGCGGGCCCAGGCGGTGGACTGCCGGAAGCGGGTCTCGGTGGGCCAGCTCGCCGCGACGAGGGTCGTCGTGTAGCTGGTGTGCCGCTCGCCGGTCATCTCGTCGTACTGGTGCAGGACGATGTGCGTCTTGCGGTTCTCGCCGGAGAAGTCGACGACCAGGTCGAACTGGTCGGGACCCCAGGCACGGCTGCCGAGCACCGGCTCGGCGGGGATCGGCAGGTCGCCGTGGAGCGGCTTGCGGATCAGCCAGACCAGTTCCTCGCGGCTCAGCGGGGTGCCGCCGAGGCCCTCAAGGCTCTCGTGGACCTCACGGGCGACCTGGGTCCACTGGGCCAGCAGCTCCGGCGACAGGTACTCGTCGTGCACGCCCGTGGCGCCGGCCGCCGCCGCGTCGGCGGCGTTGCGCACCGAACGCGTGACGCCCACCTCCTCGACCGGGTCGTCACCGCCGGGGAGGACTCCGCTGTCGCCGCCGGACTTCCGCTTCATCGAGCCCAGCTTGACCAGCAGGACGTTGCGCTCGCGCTGCGCGCCGATGCGCTCCTGGTACTCGGCCTTGCGGAAGTTGTACGCCTTGTAGTTCTCCGTCGGGTCCCAGGCCACGGCGTTGAGCTGCTCGGCCCAGTCCTGGGCGGTGATCGGCCGGTACACCTTGCGGTAGTGGCACTCGACGTTGCGGTCACCGCGGGCGAGGTTGAGCAGCGCGCGGGCCGGGGCCTCGGCCATGGCCTGGAGCTCGACCGCGTTGAGGTACTCGTCGATGGCCGTGGGCAGGGCGATGCCCGTCCAGACGGAGTCGCCGTGGACGAAGATCATGTCGTCGGCGTACCGGTAGGGCAGCCGCATCTCCTCGCGCCGCTTGGCCTGCGTGGCCTGGCCGCGGGAGGAGGAGCCGCCCGACTTGGCCGGGCTGCCCGACCCGCCCTTCTTCGCCCCGGCGTTCTTCTTGGACGAAGTGGACGCGAGGATCATGGCGATCAGGAAGAAGGCGACCGCCCCGCCAAAGAAAATCAGCACGAACATGGAGGATTCACCCTGCGGTCTCGGAGTCTGCGGCCTCGGCGAATGCGCTCGGCGAGGACACGCTCGGGTACGGAGCGGAGGCGGCGTACGAAGAGCTGTGCAGGGCCGCCGTCGCGAGCGCCGCGTCGTACTCCTTGTGCCAGCGGGCCGCCTGCGGCTGCCAGAGGATGACCTGCCAGTGCAGCTCTTCCGGTTCGCGGTCCGCGGCCAGTCCCTGGAGGCGCTTGGGCTGGACCCAGTAGTCGGCCCACACCACGACCTGCTGGCTGAGGGTGAGCGCCGAGGGCAGCGGCCGGCCCCAGACGAAATACACGCCGACCGGCGGCCCCAGGTAGACGACCGAGGTGATGAGCGACAGGCCCAGGAAGGGCAGGAAGGCCGACAGCGTCAGCAGCAGCACGAGCCACAGCACGCCGAAGCCGAAAGCCGCGCCCAGGGCGGGCAGGAGCAGACCGGGAAGCGGGATGTTGCCCCAGTTCCAGATCCGCTTGGGCCGGTTCAGCAGGTCCGTGTGGTCATAGGCGACCATGGGCGCCGGTGCATCCGGCGTCTCCTGCGTCATCGGTCGGTCCCCCTCTCTGGCGTGGTTGCGTGTCGCGCTTCGCGGTCGCGGACGGCACGTCTACGGTCGCGGGCCGCGTTCCGTTCGTCGCGGCCCGTTCCCCTGGATCAGCCCGTGCCGCCGATCTGCTTGCCGAGGCTGATGAGCATTCCGGCGAGGCCGGCCGCGCCACCGATGATGAAGGCGGCCAGCGCGATCATTCCGAAGCCCTGGAAGGCCTCGCGCATGCCGTCACCGCGCTTCATCGACAGCAGCATCCGGATGCCGAGGATGAGGAGGGCGCAGGCCGCGACCGTGCCGCCCAGGCCGGTCAGGATGCCCTGGATCGACTTGAACATGCCGTCGAGGGTGGTTGCTGCCAGGATCATGATGTGTCCTTCGTTGTGAGGGGCGTACGGATGGGTGACGCGTCGCGCGGGGCGGCCGGGACGCCGCCCCGCGGGATGCCGCGTCAGTGGGACTTGGAAGCTGCCGGCTTGGGCGAGGGGGACTGGCCGGACGGGGCCGGGTCGGAGGGAGAGGGCGAACCGGACGGTGCGGGAGAGGCGTTCGCCCCGGAGGACGGAGCGGGGCTCGGCGAGGCCGTGCCCGGCGTGTCCGCCCGCCCACCCGTCGGATCCATGACACCGCCGCGGATGTCCTTGATGAACCAGCCCTGCGCCGTGTTCACCACGGTCACGCGGTACGAGCGCTTCAGGGCCGTTTCCCCCTTCGCGTCGTCGGCCCCGCCGCCGCCCCAGACGACGGTCACCCGTGCCGGGACCGACTGCCCCTGCGCATAGCTGATCTTGTCGCCGGACTTGGCGCCCTCCGGCGCCAGCGCCTGGACCTCCTGGACCACCGGTGCGGTCAGCGCGCCGGCCAGCCCCGATATCGCCGCCGGGGTGGCGTCGGGTGTGGTGAAGCGGGCCAGGGCGGTGGTGTCGGACGCCGCCCACGCCTTGAAATACCCCGTCAGGACCTGGTCCCGGAGCTGGTTGGACAGCTCCTGGTCGACGACCTCTTCCTCCTTCTCCAGCGCGGGCGCGGTGTCGCGGATCGGCAGCGGCATCTCGCCGACGTTGCCGACGACCCGCAGCCCCGAGGCCCCGGCGAGGTCCTTGACGTACACCGGTACGGAGAGGGTGGTGGTGCGGCCGCCCGTGTAGGTGACCTGGATGTTGAGGTACCGGCCGTTCTTCCCGTACTCGGGGAGCTCTTCGACGGTCCCGTCCCAGTTCGCCTGCTTGACCTGCTGCTTGCCCTTCCCGTTCCAGCCGCAGTCCCGGTCGACGCCGGACGAGGTGTAGTGGGAGAGGGATTCGCGGCGCTTGTCGGCGGTCTCCGGCGAGTACGTCATGCAGAGGGAGGCGTACTCCTCCGCGAAGACGGCCGCGGCCTGGACCGGGAAGTCGGTGAGCCGGTAGCGGGTCAGGTCCTGGCTGTTCAGGGCGGCGGGCTTCACGGTGACCGACGACCTGCCGATGACCAGGCCCGTGACCCCGCAGGACCCCAGTGCGAAGGCGCATGCGGTGATCAGGAGCGTGGCGCGCAGGGCGACGTGCGTGCTCTTGCCGTTGGAAGGCAGCCGGCCGCCGGGGCGCGGCACGTCGAACCGGGCGTCCGGCCCCTTGGCAGCGCTCTGCGCGGAGGCGGGCGCGCTCTGGGCGGTCGACGAGCCGTCCTCACCGACGGGTGAGGCGGGCGCGACGGTGGCGGCGGGTGCGGGTGCGGGTGCGGGTGCGGCGGGGGCGGGGGACTTCCCGCCACCCTTGCGGCTCTCCCGCGCGGCCTTCTTGCTCTCGTACTCCGCCTTGCGCGCGGCCCTCTTGCGTTCGGACTCGGCCTTCCGATCGGCCTTCGCCTGCTCCCGCTTGTCCTTCTTCGACTCCGCCGCGGCGGCCTCCGCGCGCGGCGGCAGGCTCGGTACGGCGGCCTGCCCGGGCGGAACGTTGGACTGCGGGGCCACACGCACCCACGCGGCGGCCACCTGGCTGCGGGCCGCCTCCGGGGAGAGCTGCGGCGCGGCCGGGGCCTCGTACGGACCCGGCGCCTGCTGCGCGGGGTTCCCGGCAGGCCGGCCCTCGCCGACCCCGTCCGCAGAACTGCTGTGGTCCGTCATCGAGTCGGCTCTCTCCCCGCGTGTGATCCCCGTCCGCCGGTCGGGCGTGCGGCGGGCCCTGGTGAGACCAGGTGCGGACGGCAGTGTGGCAAATCGAGCTGACATTCCCCTCCCGCATTTCCTCGCGAGGAGGGGTGAGGAAAAAGTAAGGAATCCCTGTGAGGAAAACCGGGGGGCGGATGACGCGGTGACCTGGCCGCGGCTCCGTCACAATGCCGGGTTGTGCCCCAGTCGCGGGCGCGTAGCCGTCCCCGACTCCCCGAAGGACGAGAGTTGAGCCAGCAGCAGCTTCACCCGTGGCAGGACGCGGGCACCGCACCCGAGGCCCCCGAACCGCCGGTGGTGGAGGCCGCACACGCCTGGATCTCCGGCTACGAGCCGGGCAACCCCTGGCAGTCGAAGCTCTGCCTGCGCACCCCGCACGGCACGGTCGCGTACCCCCTGACCCCGCACACCATGCCGGACCTGCTGGAGGGCCTGGTGGTGGTCGCGCAGGAGCAGCAGGGCGTGACGGGGGCGGACGCCCTGTACGACGCGGACGCCGACGAGCCCGAGGCCGGCACGGACCCCGACGAGCCCACGGAGCCCACGAGCATCCACAACGGCCGCGCGGCGCGCCTGACCGGCTGGGCCGTGGTGCACGAACTGTGGGAGCGCGAGGACCCGAAGGTCCGGCTCATCATGGGCGCGATCGTCGTCACCGTCTTCGCGTTGGGGATCTTGCTTTCCTGACGAGATACGGTCAAACCCACCACGGACGAAGGAGCCAACCATGCTGAGGGAAACGACCGGCCGCACGCCACAGGACCTTGCCGCCGAACTGGCGGGCCTCAAGGCCGTCGACGACTGGCCCTCGGTGTGGTCGGGTCCGCCTCAGAGTGGAACCTGGGAGTTCAAGACGTGGTGCGGGCGTTACAACTGGGAGCCGCTCACCTTCGATCGGCAGTTGCGCGTGCGGACGGGCAGCGGCGGAAAGTGGACGTTCTACGACCGGGCGGGTGGCCAGTGGAGCCCGGTGCGGACTCTGGTGCACTACGCCTGGCAGCTGATGGCCGAGGACGCCGCGGAGAACAGTGCGGTGTTCGACACCATGGCTGCGACGTGGCCGGAGTTCCTCGGGGCGGCCACGAGTGTCCTCGGCGCTCCTACGTGGACCGGCCCCTGGGACGCCGTCGATTTCCCGGAACCGCCCAACCCGAGGTACTGGGCCGACCGTGATGAGCGCATGCTCAACCGCGAGCCCTACCGCTTCGCCTACTGGGCACCCGAGGCAGGCGTTCCCGGCCAGCCGTTCATCGTGCTGTCACAGACAGTGGCCTTCCAGACCTGGACCTCCCAGATGGAGGGCGGTGCGGCCGTCTCGCTCGACGTGTACGCGCCCGATGAGGCCGCGGAGGCGGACCAGTGACGGAACTGGCTCGGCCGACACAAGCCGAGATAGCACGCGCCATCGCCCTCGAAGAGGCCTACAACGCAACCCATCCGCTCACCCCGGACAAGGTCAGGGAAGCAGTCGGACGCCTGTACGGGGACTGGATGGCCGAGGGGGGGAAGGAAAAGTTCGAGGACGTACTGGTCTACGCCGCCCATGTCGCGAAGACCCAGTCACCGACGAGCGAGGACCGGGGGGAGGTCCGCGCACTGTGGTCCTTCATGTCCCAGCCGGAAGGTGCCCCGAAAGCGATAAGACACCAGTTCCTTGCCCAGGCGTGCGGTGAGAGCCGTGGCTACCAGGTGCTCGAGGACACCCCGGTGGGACTCCAGCTGACGTCTTACGAGTTGTGGGATCCGGGGGTGCAGAAGGCGCTCACCCGGCAGCTGCGTCTTGACGAGGCCGTGGTCCAGCAGAGTCCCTTCGACATCTGGGACGCCGCCTCGGCGTCCTATGCCGGGGCGGCAACCGGGGAGATGGCAGTCTTCGCTGCCGATATCGGCGCCGATTCCATTCTGGGCAAAACCGAGATGCCACGGGTCGTCGGTCCCGAGGGTGTCGGCAGGGAAGCGGTTCGGTTCGCGATCGACTTTCCCCACCACCAGCACCTGCCGACCGACATGTACGACCTGTTGGCCGACGAGGGTGTGCGCTGCCAGCTGCGCGTGGAGGACTACCTCGAAAAGTCCACCACTCCTCGGGGGTTCGCCGACAAGCTCGCCGCCGTCGACGTGCCCGAGCACCTGCGGGAGGCACGTGACGCAGCGGTCGAGAGGCTGAGAACGGCCGACGCATACAGCGAACTGGTCGACCCCCGGGCAGAGGTCACCGAGCCCGAACTCGCGGAGCGGGATCCCCACGTACCCGAACTCACGGACCTCGAACCCGAGGAACCCCAGGACCCCACAGCTGGGGACCCCCAGCCCAACGACCCCGAGCTCGAGGACCCCGAGTTCGGAGAGCCCGAAGAACCCCAGGACCCCGCACCGGGGGCGCCCGACCTCGACGAATCCGAGCTCGAGGAACCCGAGTTCGCAGAACCCGAGATGCCCGAGGGGCCCGCATTCGGCGAACGCGACCTCGACCAGCCCGAACACGAAAACCCCGAGTTCGCAGAACCCGAACCCCCGCAGCCCCAGCCCAAGGTGGTCGTGCGCGGTCAGTCCTTCCTCCCCGGATCGCGCCTGCCCCAGACCCTCACCGGGCCGCCCCGCCCCTCCCCCGCCATGACGAGTACGCACGGCGTGATGAACCCGGTGGTCGAGACCGCCCCCAAGGCCCCGGAGATGGACCGGTGACCGGCCCCGGAGAGGTACCCGCCCCCGGGGAGGAGGTCGAGCTCTACTTCTCGGACGTCTTCGCCTTCGTCAGCGAGTTCCTCGCTCCGACCATCCGCCGCCGCCTGAACGGCTCCTCCGCCACCTGGTGCCCCCGCTGGTGGGAGCACCCCGAGGCCGGCGCGCGGCTCTCCGCGCTCTGGCTGGCCTGGGAGCAGCTGCGCCTGGAGCCCACGCTCGGCCTGTCGACGTGGTGGCTGCACCATGCCGATCCGCACCTGCGGGTGCTGATGGACACGGACCTCGGCCCGTTCGCGGCCTGCTCCCCCAAGGCGGGCGGGCACACGGCCTTCCCCTTCGAGCCGCTCCCCCTCGAGGAGTACGACCCCGAGGCACAACCCTTGTAAGGAACCGGTGAGGACGCGCGAGACGTTCCTCACCATTTCCTCACATCCGTCAACGACGCCCTGACCGTGCTGTTTTCCTCAGCCCGGATCCTTCCCTTTCCTCGGAATTCCCCGCGAGGAAAACCCGCGCTCCCTCGGCCGTCCCGCCACCTACGGTGGCTCGGCGACCAGACTGAGGGAGGGCCCGGGACGGTGGATTCACCTACCGAGAACAAGCGAAGTGCCGTACTGGCCATGGCACTACTAGGTGCCCTGCTGGTCGGCAGCCTGGTCGTCCTCACCGTGTTCAGCGGCGAGGACGACTCCGCAACCGACGCCAAACCCAAAACGCCGACGGCCACCCGGGGCGCGGGCAGCGGCGGCGCGGGCGGCGCCCCCGCCGCGCAAACAGGGGCCGCCGATTCCGTGCCGCCCATCGTCAGGCCGGACGACCTGGCCGCGGCGCACCGCGTAATGGCCGAGTACATGTCGGGCCTGAGCACCTATAAGCACACCGACACGGCCGCCTCCTGGACGCCCCCGCTGCTGGACCGCACCGTGCGCAGCGAGGAAATGAAGCAGCTGACCGTGCTCCCGACGGGCAAGGCCTGGGCGGAGTGCCAGCAGGCCAAGTGCTCTTCCGTCGGGCAGGCGGTAGTGCGCCGGGACGCACAGATCTCCGACGAACTCGCGCGCGGCAGCGGCCAGACGATCTCCAGCGTGGTGGAAGTGACCGCGACCCGCTCGAAGGACGGCCGCAAGGCCGAGACCGAGACCAACACCTGGCTCGTGAGCGCGCGCAAGGTCGGCGGCGAGTGGCAGCTGGCGGGCTTCGACATCTACGGCCTGGGCAACGTGGGCGCGCCCGAGCCGAAGGGGGAGTGAACGCCCGTGGTGGCTCCTGCCGTACTGGCAGCCGCGTCGAAGGCCGCCAAGGCGGCGAAGGCCGCGAAGGGTGCGGCTCAACTCGCCTCGGGACAGGGTGGCGGAGGCGGCGGCAAGAAGAAGAGCAACGTCAAGTGGCTGCTGATCATCGCCGCCGGCGGGATGCCGATGTTCGGCATCGGCATCGTCCTCATCGTCCTGCTCATCGCCCTGGTGGGCGGCATCGGCGGCGGCGCCGCCCAGGCCGCCTGCGGCGGGTACGGGAACACCGCCGGCGCCGGCAACACCAGTGACAAGGCGGCGACGAACCCGATCATGCCCGCCGGCAAGATGTACATGCCGAGCGACACCGCCCGCGACGAGATACCCCCGAAGATGATCCTCGCCTCGATGCGTGCCGCCGCCCGCTACGACGGCCTCGACTGGACGATCATCGCCGGGCAGATGTACCAGGAGACGAGGTACGGCCAGGACAAGTCCGCGGCCCCCGGCGGCGACAACGGCCTCGGCTACAAGGGCCTGCTGCAGTTCGGTGACTGGGCCTGGGGCCAATACGGCGAGGACGGCAACGGCGACGGCCAGAAGGACCGCTACGGCATCGACGACCTGGCCTTCGCCGCGGCCAACTACATGCACGCCCTGAAGGTGGAGACCAACGCCTGGGACGCGCTGCTCGGCTACTCCGGCTCCACCAAGACCAACACGGTCTATCCCCGCGTGGTCCTCACCCAGGCGGCCCGCTACCGCGGCACCCTCACCGGTGACAAGGACCTCATCAACCGCTGGTACGCGCACCTGAAGACCACCGTCGAGAAGAATCCTTCCTTCCCGGTCCTGGGCCAGAGCTCGGACATCCCCGAGCCCGTCGGCAACGACGCCCAGCCGAGCGAGGCGCTGAGCATCCGCTCCAAGGGCCCCCACAGCTGGTCCACCCCTCCCCTCGGCGGAGGCGGACAGGGCGGCACGACCACGGCCATGGCACCGATGGCGTTCTCCCGCCCGCTCACGGCCCCCTTCCGCCCCGACGACCCGCCCGCAACGAGCGACGGCAAGAACTGGCAGTGGCCGCTCAAGCAGGGCACGTACACGATCGGCACCAAGTACCACCAGGAAGGCCCGCACTGGAGCCTCGGCTACCACACCGGCCTCGACCTGGAGGCCTCCACCGGCACCCCGATCTACGCCCCGGCCGACGGCAAGGTCGTGAAGGTCGGCAGCGGCGGCGCGTACGGCAACGAGACCCGCCTCGAGCACGCGGGCGGCGTCATCACCCTGTACGCGCACCAGAGCAGCGTCGCCGTGAAGATGGGCGACACCGTCAAGCGCGGCGACCAGATCGGCCAGGTCGGTGCCACGGGGAACGTGACCGGCCCGCACCTCCACTGGGAGGTGCTGATGCCGGGCGTCGACGACCCCTTCCGCAGCGGACAGGACAACGGCCCCGGCGAGATCGACCCGGAGGCGTGGCTCGCCGGGAAGATCACGGCCAGCCCCGACTACGGCGGCACGCCCGGGGGCGTCGGCAACGGCAAGGACGCGGACTACCGCGACTGCGCCAAGAACGGCAAGGGCACCCCCGTCCCGCCGGACGGCGCCGGTTCGTCCGGGCCCCTGCCCGACGTGGACGACCAGGTGGTCCGGGCGGCGCTCGGCTGGGCGCAGCGCGGCATCGGCAAGCCCTACGCCTGGGGGGCCGCGCGGCTCCAGGGCGACAACCCCACGTCCTTCGACTGCTCCAGCTTCACGCAGTGGATCTACTACCAAGCCAGCGGCGGCAAGATCAACATCGGGGACAACACCTACGAGCAGCAGCCCAACCTGTCGAAGTACAAGGTGGACCTGAGCCAGTCCAAGCCGGGCGACGTGATCTTCTTCCACCCCAGCGCGCGGGGGTCGGAGCACGTCGGCATCGTCTGGGATCCGGCCAAGCACACGATCCTGCACGCCCCGAGGCCGGGCAAGAACGTCGAGTTCAGCAACTGGGAATGGCAGGGGCAGATCACGGGCGTCTACCGGGTGCCCACGGGAGGGAAGTTCCCTTCCTGACCCCGACCGCACGACACGACACCCGAATCCAGCCGAAGAACGAGATGCCGACGTCCACCCCGGGCGCGGCGGAAGGAACGCCCTGACCATGGCCCAAGAACCACAGAAGAAGCCGCGCGCCGAGGACGACTGGACGATCGAGATCGTCCTCCTCGTCGTCACCGTCCTGGCCCTCCTGTCCGCCGCCTGGCTCGCGGCCCGCCTCGGCGCGTCGTTCACCGACCAGCCGGAGCCGCCGGGCAACCCCTTCTCCTTCGCCATCGCCCTGGCCAAGGGCGACTACTCCTGGCCCGGCGGCGCCGCCAGTGCGATCGCCGCCGCCGAGGCGCTGCTGCTCGCCGGCCTGATCACCACCGGCTACCGGATACGCCAGAAGCTGCGCAACAAGCCCGAGGTGGACCGGGCCGCCAAGCACATGGTCGACGGCGCGGACCTCGGCAAGCTCACCATGAAGGGCGCGGCCGCGACCGCCGAGCGGCTCGGGGTGCAGGCCCAGGTGCCCGGCGTGTTCATCGGCCGGTCGGTGAAGGGCCGCCAGCCGCTCTTCGGCTCCTTCGAGGACATGCACGTCGACATCTGGGGGCCGCGTACCGGCAAGACGACCCGGCGCGCCATCCCGGCGATCCTGGACGCCCCCGGGGCGGTGCTCGTCACCTCCAACAAGCGCGACATCGTCGACGCCACGCGCGGACCGCGCCAGGCCCGCGGCCAGGTGTGGGTCTTCGACCCGCAGCAGGTGGCCCAGGAGGCGCCGGCCTGGTGGTGGAACCCGCTCTCCTACGTCACCGACGTGGCCAAGGCCCGCAAGCTGGCCGACCACTTCGCCTCGGGCTCCCGCGACGCCGACGCCTCCACCGACGCGTTCTTCGACCCCGCGGGCCAGGACCTCCTCGCCAACCTGCTGCTCGCGGCGGCCACCGCCAAGACCCCCGTCACCCAGATCTACTCCTGGCTGTCCAACCCCAAGGACGACACCCCGGAGCGCATCCTGCGCGGCGCCGGGCACCACATGCCCGCAGACGCCCTGAACGGCGTCATCACGGCTCCCGACAAGCAGCGCAGCGGCATCTACGGCGTCGCCCAGCAGATGGCGTCCTGCCTGATCAACCCCGAGGTCAACAAGTGGGTGAGCCCCCTCGGGCCCGCCGACGGCCGCCCCGAGTTCGACCCGCACGAGTTCGTCCGCACCGGCTCCACCCTCTACTCCCTCTCCCGCGAGGGCAGCGACTCGGCCGGCCCGCTGGTGACGGCCCTGACGGTGGCCGTCGTCGAGGCGGCCGAGGAGTACGCCACCTCCCAGCGCGGCGGCCGCCTCTCGCTGCCGATGGTCGGCGTCCTGGACGAGGCGGCGAACGTCTGCCGCTGGCGCGCCCTGCCCGACCTCTACTCCCATTACGGCTCGCGCGGCATCGTCCTGATGACGATCCTCCAGTCCTGGGCCCAGGGCGTCGAGGTGTGGGGCGACCGCGGCATGGAAAAGCTCTGGTCCGCCGCGAACGTCCGCGTCTACGGCGGCGGCGTCTCCGACACCAAGTTCCTCGGCGACCTCTCCGAGCTGGCCGGCGAGTACAACCTCCGCGAGTTCTCCGCGACCCAGGAGTCGGAGTTCGGCGGCTGGTCCGGCAACCGCACGGTGAACCAGTCGGTCCGCCGCGAGCGCGTCCTCGAGGTCTCCGACCTGGGCTCGATGCCCCCGGGCCGCGCCCTGGTCCTGGCCTCGGGCACCAAGCCCGTCCTGGTGGAGACGATCCCCTGGTGGGAGGGCCGGCACGCCCAAGAGGTGAAGGCCTCCCTGTCGAAGTACGACCCGGGCGCCCGCTGAGCACCCCGCCAACAGCGGAAACCCCAGGTCATGAGCGTCATGACCTGGGGTTTTCCCGTGCTACTTGGCGTACTGCGCCCACTTGTCGCTCGTCGCCATCTCCTTCAGCTGCGCCATCGTCAGCGCCGGCTCCTTCCGGGACGCGTCGCTCTCCTGGTTCTTGGAGTTGAAGGCCGAGACGATCACGCGGGTGCCGTTCGGGCGCATCGTGTCCACGGTCCACCACACCACGTTCTTGCCGCCCTTCTCCCCGGGCAGCTGACGGGTCACCACCTTCGTGCCGTCCGGCAGCACCGTGGCGCCCTCGAACAGGCTGTCCAGGGTGCCGGACTTCCAATACGACTGGACCTCCACGGTGACCATCGACTTGCCCTTGCCGTCGTCCAGCACGGAGTAGGCGCTGTCGCCCTCACCCCCCTTGGCCACGACCGGGATGCCGTACCCGGCCAGCAGGCCGTCCAGGACCGGCGCGGCCGACGCCCCCGGACGCGGGGACGAGCGCGGCGTCTCCGGGTGGGCCGGCCGCATGTCCTCGAGCGCCGGGCGCCACAGCGGCGAAAGCGCGAGGGCCTTCAGCTGGGCCGGGTCCAGCGGAGGGTTGGGCCGCGAGACGGGCTCGTCCTTCTCCGCGGCCGCGTTCCACTCCTGCACGTCCACCTGGTAGCCCTGCGGGGTCACCACCGTGGCCCGCCACGACTTCGTAGGGACGTGGCGGTCGGGGTACTCGTAGCCCTGGTAGACCATGACCTTCGAGCCGTCCGCCAGCACCTCGGACGTGCAGCCGTCGTAGTCGAACTTGTTCTTGTCGGGGCAGGTGAGCATCTCGGCCGTGCTCGCCCCCTTCGGGTCCACGCGGTTGAGGCCGACCCCGATGGCCGCCTTGCCCTTGCCGTCGTCGTACACGCCGTAGGCCCCCGGGATCCCCCCGGGTCCGTCACCTGTTCCGTGCCCCTTGGCCTCGGTCAGCTGCCCGCCGGGCAGCAGCTGCTTGAGCCAGGCGACCATCTGGTCGCCGGTGACCGCACCGGTGCCGGACCCCGGCACCCCCTTCGGGGGCGCGGCGCTCGACAGGGCCGGGGGGGCCGCGACGTTCGGCGTCCCCGCGCCGCCCGAGCCGCCCAGCAGGCCGCCCGCGAAGGCTCCGGCGGTACCGATCAGCGCAAGCCCCAGCACCGATCCGCCGATGGCGCCGGCCCGGCGGCGGACCACCAGCCGCCGTCCGCGCCGCTCACCGCCGGCGACGAGGGCCTGCCGGTCGGGCGCGAACCCTTCCCCCGCCTGCCGCAGGGCTTCACCGAGCTCATCTTCAAAGGACATGCGAACCCAGACCTTCCACTCAGTAGCGAGGAGGAACGAGGAATGACATCAAAAGGCGGCGCCCCGCAGGAGCCACAAGCCTCAGGGCCTCAGGCCTCAGGCCTCAGGCCTCAGGCCTCAGGCCTCAGGCCTCAGGCCTCAGGCCTCAGCGGGCGACCAACTCGGACAGCGAGCCCCCCAGTTGCCCGCGCAGCCGCGCCAGCGCCCGCGAGGTCCGGGTACGGACCGCCGCCGAGCTGACGTTCATCGCCTCGGCGGTCTCCTCGATGCTGCGGTCCTCCCAGTACCGCAGCACCAACACCGCCCGGTCCTTCGGCGCCAGCTGCCCCAGCGCCTGCAGCAGGGTCACCCGCAGCTCCGGGTCGGCACCGGCCTGCGGCACACCCGGCTCGGGGAACTCCCCGACCGGGCGCTCCCCCGCCGAGCGGCGCCGCTGGTGCGTCAGGAAGGACCGCACGAGCACCGTCTGCGCGTACGCGGCCGGATTGTCGATGCGGGAGATCCGGCCCCAGAGCAGGTACATCCGCCCCAGGGTCTCCTGCACCAGATCCTCCGCGAGATGGACGTCACCGCTCGCCAGCAGGCACGCCGACCGGTACAAAGGTCCCGACCGGCCCGCCGCGAACTCCCGGAACCCATCCCTGCGCCCCTGCCGCATCCACTCCCCCTCGCGTCCGTCTCACCCCTTCGACGCGATGGCGGCCCGGGAATGTTTCAGTCGAGTTCCCGGAAACCGAGCCCGCACGCGCGCGGTGCTCGTCTGCCTGCTGATACTGGGGATCGCCCTGCACTGACGGCATGTCATGATGCCCGCACATAACACCGGGCGAGGAGCTTGAGACGATGCTGACGGAGACATCGGGCCGTACGGCCCGGGACCTGGCCGCCGAGCTGGAGGGCCTACGGGGGGTGGACTGGGCATCGGTCTGGGCGGGTCCGCCGCAGGGCGGCTCTCCGGAATGCCGCACGTGGTGCGAGCGCTACGGCTGGGAGCCGCAGACGGCCGACCGCAATCTGGTGGTGCGCAGCGGGGCCGGCGGCAGGTGGACCTTCGAAGCAGGTGGCAACTGGCATCCCGTACGCCGCCTGACCCACTGGGCGTGGCACCTCAACGCGGACGACGCGTCCGAGAACCCCGGTCTCCTGGTCCGCTCGGCCGAGGAGTGGCCCGAGTTCCTCAAGGCGGCCGAAAGCGTGCTGGGGCCTGCGGTCTGGAACGGCGCCTGGGACGCACCGGACTTCCCGGAACCGCCGGAACCGGGGTTCTGGGAGAACCGTGAATACCGCCTCGAGACCCGCACGCCCTACCGCATGGCGTACTGGAAGCCGGTCGGCGACCACCCAGGACAGGCCTTCATCGTGCTGGTGCAGTCGGTGTCCTTCACGGCGTGGACCGCCGACACGCCCGGTGGTTCGCGGATCCGGCTGACCGTGAACGCCCCTGAAGGCTCACGGAGGAACCCGTGAGCCCCGACGCTCCCCCGACCCCGGCGGAGATAGCCCGGGCCTTTGCCCTCCAGCAGGAGCATGCCGCAGCGGAACCACGTGACCAACAGGCCGGGGCCGCGATAGCCCGCAGGCTGTACGGCGACTACCTGTCGACGCTCGATCCGGAGGCGGAAGGGCCCAAGCCGGGTCTTCTGGACTTCATCGAGAACCTTTCGGCGAAGGACTCGGTCACCAACGAGGACCGCGGCCCCCATCGCGCGTTCTGGTCCTACGAGTCCAAGCTCGAGGGCACGGACAGACCCGTGCCCAATCGCTTTCTGGCCAAGGCATGCGGCCAGTCGCGCGGCCTGCAGGTGCTGGAGGACACCCCCGCCGGGCACCGGCTCAACGGATACTTCCTCGGCAACGAATTCGTGGTGGATGCACTCGCCCAGCACTTCAACTTCGATCCGGAGAAACTGGCCGCCGCTCACGGTGCCGCCTGGGACACCCTCTCGGACCGATACGCCCTCGCAACCGAGGGACTCGTGATCGCGTTCGCCGCCGACATCACCGCGGACTCGGTCCTCGGCAAGACCGAGATACCGGCGCTCCTCAGGAACGCCGAGGTCGGCAAGGAGGGCATCAAGTTCGCGACGCCGTTGCCTCAGCACGCGCACCTTCCGCCCGACATCAACGCGTTCATGGCCGATCCCCCCATCCGCTGCCAACTGCGGATGGGGGATGACGACCCCGGGAAGTCCCCCGAGGAATTCGCCATGAAGCTGCACGCCATCGATGTCCCCGAGGACCGGAAGGAGGCCCATGCGGCGATCGTCGACCGGCTGTCGACGGCCAACTCCTACGAGGAGCTGAACCCGCCGGCCGCCGGGGCGAAGCGGAGGGAGCACATGAGTGCCTTCCTACCCGGTGTGAACCTGGGCCACGGCATCATCTCCGCGCCCCGCAGTGCCCTCACCGGCCACGGAGTGAGCGAGCCCGCACCCCCACAGATCACGCCGAAGTCCTCCGGGATCGAGCACTGACCGACGGGCCTGCCACGATGCGTTCGTGCGCACCCGGTACCGAGCAAGGAGCACGCGAGGACGCTGCCCGGGACTACGGGCAGCACCCCCGCCCAGGACCTGGTCGCCGAAAAGCAAAAGCCCCAGGTCACGGCGAGTGAGTCCTGGGGCTTCCACAGAGCCGCCTTCGGGATTCGAACCCGAGACCTACGCATTACGAGTGCGTTGCTCTGGCCAACTGAGCTAAGGCGGCACCGCTGGGAAGACAAGATTTTCCCCGGGGGGAGCCTCTCATCAGCAGCGTCGCCAAGTCTACAGGGTTAAACCCGGTGCCCCGAACCAGGGGGCCCGGGGGTCAGCAGCGCTTGTCGGCGGGTGGGGCCTGGCCGTCCAGGAGGTAGCGGTTGATCGCCGTGTCGATGCAGTCGCTGCCCCGGCCGTACGCCGTGTGGCCGTCGCCGTCGTACGTGAGGAGGGTGCCCGAGTCGAGCTGGTCCGCCAGGGAGCGGGCCCACTTGTACGGGGTCGCCGGGTCGCGGGTCGTGCCGACCACCACGATGGGGGCCGCGCCGGGGGCCTTCAGGGGCTTCGCCGTGCCCGTGGCCTTCACCGGCCAGTACGTGCAGTTCAGCGAGGCCCAGGCCAGCCCCGCGCCGAAGACCGGCGAGGCCTTCTCGAAGGAGGGCAGGGCGTGGTCCACCGCCTCCGGGCCGCTGAAGGCGGGGGGCTGGTCGAGGCAGTTCACGGCGGCGTTCGCGAACATGAGGTTCGCGTACGAGCCGTCCGCCTCGCGCTCGTAGTAGCTGTCGGCGAGGGACAGCAGGCCGGCCCCGTCGCCGTTCATCGCGTCCGTGAGGGCCTGGCGCAGGTGCGGCCAGGCGCTCTCGTCGTACAGGGCCGCGATCACGCCCGTCGTCGCGAGGGCCTCGCCCACCGGGCGGCCGGCGTCGCCGGAGGGGACGGGCTGGGCGTCCAGCTTGCGGAAGAGGTCCTTCAGGTGCCGGCCCTGCTCCTCCGGCGTGCCCCGCCCCAGCGGGCAGTCGGTCTGCTTGGCGCAGTCCTTCGCGAAGGAGCGGAAGGCGGTGTCGAAGCCCGCCGTCTGGTCGCGGTTGAGGTCGAGCGCCGGGCGTGAGGGGTCCATCGCCCCGTCGAGGACCATCCGGCCCACCCGGCCCGGGAAGAGGTCCGCGTACGTCGCGCCGAGGAAGGTGCCGTAGGAGGCGCCGACGTAGTTCAGCTTCTCGTCGCCCAGGACCGCCCGGAGCAGGTCCATGTCGCGGGCGGCGTCCACGGTGGAGACGTGCGGCAGGATCCGCGCCGAGCGCTGCTCGCAGCCCGCCGCGAACTCCTTGAACGCCGCCACCAGCCGGGCCCGTTCCGCCTGGTCGTCCGGGGTCTGGTCCACCTGGGTGAACCGGTCCATCGCCGGGCCGTCCAGGCATTCCACCGGGCTGCTGCGGGCCACTCCGCGCGGGTCGAAGGAGACCATGTCGTAGCGGGCGCGGACGGGCGCCGGATAGCCGATGCCGGCGTACGCCTGGAGGTAGCCGATGCCGGAGCCGCCGGGGCCGCCCGGGTTGACCACCAGGGAGCCGAGCTTCTTGCCCGGGCCGGTGGCGGTGCGGCGGGCCACCGCGATGTCCACGTCCTGGCCGGAGCCCGGGTTCGCGTAGTCCAGCGGCGCCTTCATCGTGGAGCACTGGAAGCCCTGGACACCGCAGTCGCGCCAGCTCAGCTTCTGCGTGTAGTACGGGCGCAGCGCGGCCGGAGCCGCGGACGGCTCGGCCGAGGCGGAGGCCACGCCCGGGCTGCCGGAGGTGCAGCCGGAGAGCAGCAGCCCGGCGGCTGCGATCACTGTCCCGGTGGTACGCAGCAGTCGCCTGGTGTCCATGCGGCGAGCGTACGTCCTGCCGGGGCCCCCGGCGGTCGGCCGCCGCCCGGGCGGCCGACCGCCGACCGGGCACGGACCCGCCGTCCGGCAACCGTACGGGATTCCCCGCGCGCGGCCCGGAACCGCTCGTACGGGTGAACGTCAGCCCGCGCGCAGAGCCATCGTCATGGCCTCCACCGCCAGCAGCGGGGCCACGTTCCGGTCGAGGGCCTGGCGGCAGGCGATGATCGCCTCGATGCGCCGCAGGGTCCTCTCGGGGCCCGAGGCGCGGGCGATCCGGTCGAGGTCGGGGCGTATGTCCTCGTTGGCGATGGCCAGGGCCGAGCCGAGCTGGAGGGCCAGGACGTCCCGGTAGAAGCCGGTCAGGTCGGTGAGGGCGAGGTCGAGGCTGTCGCGCTGGGTGCGGGTGCGCCGGCGCTTCTGGCGGTCCTCGAGCTCCTTCATCACCCCGGCCGTCCCGCGCGGCAGCCGCCCGCCGGCGCCCGCTCCGGCGCCGAGCGCGGCCCGGAGCTCCTCGGTCTCCTTCGTGTCGACCTCCTCGGCGACCTGCTTGGCGTCCTCCGCGGCGGCGTCGACCAGCTCCTGCGCGGCCTTGAGGCAGCCGCCCACGTCGTCCACCCGCAGGGGGAGCTTCAGCACGGCGGCGCGGCGGGAGCGGGCGGCCTCGTCGGTGGCGAGCCGGCGGGCCCGGTCGATGTGGCCCTGGGTCGCGCGGGCGGCGGCCTCGGCGGCGGCCGGCTCGACGCCGTCACGCCGCACCAGCACCTCGGCCACGGCCGCCACGGACGGGGTGGTCAGCGTCAGGTGCCGGCAGCGGGAGCGGATGGTGGGCAGCACGTCCTCCAGGGAGGGCGCGCACAGCAGCCACACGGTGCGCGGGGCGGGCTCCTCCACGGCCTTCAGCAGGACGTTGCCCGCGCCCTCGGTGAGCCGGTCGGCGTCCTCCAGGACGATGACCTGCCAGCGGCCCACGGCCGGCGACAGCTGGGCGCGGCGGACCAGGTCGCGGGTCTCCTTCACACCGATCGACAGGAGGTCGGTGCGGACGATCTCCACGTCGGCGTGCGTCCCGGCCAGGGTGGTGTGGCAGCCGTCGCAGAACCCGCAGCCCGGCTCGCCCCCGAGGGCGCGGTCCGGGCTGACGCACTGCAGGGCCGCCGCGAAGGCCCGGGCGGCGGTGGCCCGCCCGGAGCCGGGCGGGCCGGTGAACAGCCAGGCGTGGGTCATCTTGGAGCCGGGCGGCAGCGGCTCACCCTCGGCGGCGGCCGTGACCAGGGCGTCCGCGTCGCGGGAGGCGGCGGCCAGCTGCGCGTGCACGCGCCCCTGTCCCACCAGGTCGTCCCACACGGGCATCCCGCCCACCGCCTTTCACCGTCCGTGGGTGCTCCGCACCCGTCTGCTCACATTGTGGCGCGCGCCACCGACAATCCCTCCCGCCGGAAGGAAGCGCCCGCCCGCCGGGTCAGCGGCGGCGGCGCCGTCCGCCCCGGCCGCCGTCGCCACCGCGGTCGTCGCCGTGGCCGTCCTCGTCGTCCGGGCGGGGGCCCAGCAGTTCGTCCGCCAGGCTCGGCAGGTCGTCCATCGGGGTGGCCTCGGCCCAGTCCGACGGGGCCCTGCGCGGCCGGCCGTCCTCGTCGAAGACGGGGAGCTCGCGGGTCACGTCGTTCGCGGAGTCCCGGAAGATGCCCGGCGGCACCCGGTCGGCCGGGGCCTCCTGGCTGTGGGGGGCCGTCGGACGCTCCGCGGGCCGGGTCCGCCCGCCGGGGGCGGCCGGGGGCGGGCCGTCGGGCCGTACGGCGGGCAGGACGGCCGTCTCGTCCGACGGGCGCGACGCGGACGCCGACGCCGACGCCGGGTCGATCTTGGGCACCGGCACGGTCTGCGTCACGTCGTCGGGCCGGACGACCCGGCGCACCACCGGCGTCTCGATCGTGGCCTCGTCCGCCGGAAGGGAGTCCTTGCGCATCTCGACCTTGGGCGCGGGCGCCTCGGCGGCCTTCGCCGAGGCGGCGGCCGCGGCGGCCGAGGCCTCCGCCAGCTTGCGCGCCTCCTCCGCCCGCAGCAGGGCCTCCTCGGCCCGCCGCTGCTTCTCCAGCCGGCGCTCCTCCGCCTCGGCGCGCAGCCGGGCCTCCTCCGCCTCCTGGAGCCGGATCCGCTCCCGCTCGGCGGCGAGGGCCCGCTCCTCGGCCTCCGCGCGCAGCCGTTCGGCCTCGGCCCGGGCACGGGCCTCCGCCTCGGCCTTGCGCCGCTCCTCCTCGGCCTTGCGCCGGGATTCCTCCGCCTTGCGGGCGGCCTCCTCCTCGGCCAGCCGACGCGCCTCCGCGGCCTCCCGCTCGGCCTTGGCCCGGGCCGCTTCGGCCTCCTGCTCGGCCCTGATCCGGGCCTCCTCCGCCTCCCGGGCCAGGCGGGCCTCCTCCTCGGCCTTCAGCCGGGCCTCCTCCGCCCTGCGCGCGGCCTCTTCCTCGGCCTTGCGCCGGGCCTCCTCCTCGGCGAGCCGGCGGGCCTCGAGCTGCGCGGCCACCTCGGCCTCGGACAGCGGGAGCATCCGGTCGAGGCGGTGGCGCACGACGGTGGTCACGGAGCCCGGGTCCTGCCCGGCGTCGACCACCAGGTAGCGGCCGGGGTCGGCGGCGGCGAGCGTCAGGAAACCGGCCCGCACCCGCTGGTGGAACTCGGTCGGCTCGGACTCCAGCCGGTCGGGCGCCTCCGTGAACCGCTCCCGCGCGGTCTCCGGGGAGACGTCGAGCAGCACGGTCAGGTTCGGGACCAGGCCGTCCGTGGCCCAGCGGGAGATCCGGGCGATCTCCGTCGGGGACAGGTCGCGCCCGGCGCCCTGGTAGGCGACCGAGGAGTCGATGTAGCGGTCGGAGATGACGACCGCGCCCCGCTCCAGGGCGGGCCGGACCACCGTGTCCACGTGCTCCGCGCGGTCGGCGGCGTACAGCAGCGCCTCGGCGCGGTTGGACAGCCCGGCGGAGGAGATGTCCAGCAGGATCGAACGGAGCCGCTTGCCGACCGGGGTGGCGCCCGGCTCCCGGGTCACGACGACCTCGTGGCCCTTGCCCCGTATCCAGTCGGCCAGCGCCTCGACCTGGGTGGACTTCCCGGCGCCGTCGCCGCCCTCCAGGGCGATGAAGAACCCGGTCGCGGACGGGGCCTGGACGGGCTCCCCACCGCGCAGCGCCTCGCGCAGGTCGCGGCGCAGCGGCACGCCGCCGCGGTCGTCGGCCCGGGTGAGGACCACGACGGCGGCGGGCAGCAGCAGCGCGCCGACCAGCATCAGGGTGTAGGCGGCGCCGCCGTGCGCGAGGACGATCCGGCCGGCCTCCAGCCGGTGCGGGCCGATCGCGGCGGCCAGCAGCGGGGCGGCCACCGCGCCGAGGGCTACGGCCACGCGGACCACGGCCTGCAGGTGCGCGGTGACCCGGGCGCGGCGGAACTCCTCGGTCTCCTGGTCGAGCAGGGTGTGGCCGGTGTTGGCGGCGACGCCGGCGGCGGTCCCCGCGAGCAGGGCCAGGAACAGCACGGTCGCCGTGTCCCGGACCAGTCCGGTCAGCAGCAGCGCCAGTCCGGCGACGGCCATGGCCAGGGCCAGCAGCCGACGCCGGGACAGCCCGGGCAGCACCTTGCCGGCCTGGGTGGCGCGGATGCCGGCGGCGGTGCCGCCGACGAGGGCGAGCACCATCAGGGCGTACGAGGAGGGCCCGCCGCCCAGGTCGAAGGCGTGCAGCACGGCGACGGAGGCGGCGCAGGCGACGGCTCCGGCGACGGCGGCGCAGGCCAGCACGAGCAGCCGGATCGAGCCCGTACGGCCCTTCTCGGCCCGGTCGCCCGCGCGGGGGGCGCGCAGCCCCTCCAGCGGCGAACGCGGCCTCGGGGTCTTCAAGGCAGGCAGGGCCAGCGGCAGCAGCAGCGAGACGGAAGCGGCGAACAGGCCGGCGGCGACGTACGAGCCCAGCGCCGACTGGTTCACGGCGAACCATTCCACGCCCAGGCCCAGCGCCCGCCCGACCAGCGTCGCGACGAGCAGGGCGGCGGCCGCGACGGGCATCGCCGCGAAGGCGGTGCGCAGGCTGAGGCGGCGCAGGGCGTCGAGGTGGTCCGGGAGCGGGCGTACCGTCGCCCCCTCCGGCGGCGGCGCGGGCAGCAGCGCGGGCGCGGCGCTCTCCTTGGCCAGGGTCCACACCCGCTCGGCGGAGCCGGAGACGAAGACGGTGGCCAGCAGGGCGACCGTGGCGTGCGCCGGGATCCAGTCGAGCCAGAGCGGGGCGACGACGAACAGCACGATCCGCAGCCCGTCGGCGCCGGCCATCGTCCAGCGGCGGTCCAGCTTGCCGCCGGGGGCGGTGAGCTGGGCCAGCGGTCCGAGCAGGACCGCGCCGAACAGGACGGTGGCGAGGACGCGCACCGCGAAGACGGCCGCGACGGCGAAGGCGGCGCCGCGGTAGCCGGTGCCGAAGAGGCCGCCGGTGGTGGTCGTGACGGTCGCCTGGAGGGTCAGCAGGACGAGGACCAGCAGGGCGAGGGCGTCACCGATGCCGCTCACCAGCTGGGCGCTCCACAGACGGCGCAGCCCGGGGGTGCGCAGCAGCGCGCGCACCGCTCGCTCGCGGGAGTCCGCGGCTAGGGCTTCGTCGTAGGCGGGGTTCTCGGAGGCGGTCACGACCGGTGGCTGCTCGGCTCGCGTCATCCGCCCAGCCTATCCGCTGCACTGGGCCGTTGCGGTGGCCTGTGGACGGGGCCCCGTGTGACCCCGCCCGCACCCCTGTCCGCACCCCGTCCGCAACCCGCTGTGCGGGGACGGGGCCCCGCCCCGGAGCCCTACTCGTCCGCCGGAGCGGCTGCCGTCGTCTTCTTCGCGGCCGCCGTCGCCTTCTTCGCCACCGTCTTCTTCGCGGCGGCCGTCTTGGCGGCCGTCGTCTTCGCGGCCGTCGTCTTAGCGGCCGTCGTCTTGGCGGCCGTCGTCTTCTTCGCGGTGGTCGTCTTCTTCGCCGCCGTGGCCTTCTTCGCCGGAGCCTTCTTCGCCGGAGCCTTCTTCGCGGTCTTCTTCGCCGGCCCCTTGGCCCGCTTCTCCGCGAGCAGCTCGTAGCCCCGCTCCGGCGTGATCGTCTCGACGTCGTCGTCCCGGCGCAGCGTCGCGTTCGTCTCGCCGTCCGTCACGTACGGGCCGAAGCGGCCGTCCTTGACGACCACCGGCTTCTCGCTGACCGGGTCCGTGCCCAGCTCCTTCAGCGGCGGCTTGGCCGCGGCCCGGCCCCGCTGCTTGGGCTGCGCGTAGATCGCCAGGGCCTCGTCCAGGGTGATCGAGAAGAGCTGGTCCTCGGTCTCCAGGGACCGCGAGTCCGTGCCCTTCTTCAGGTACGGGCCGTAGCGGCCGTTCTGGGCCGTGATCTCCACGCCCTCCGCGTCCGTGCCGACGACGCGCGGCAGCGACATCAGCCGCAGGGCGTCCTCGAGGGTGACCGTGTCCAGGGACATGCTCTTGAACAGGGAGGCCGTCCGCGGCTTGACCGCGTTCTTGCCCGTCTTCGGCGTGCCCTCGGGCAGGATCTCCGTCACGTACGGCCCGTAACGACCGTCCTTCGCGACGATTTCGTTCCCGCTCACCGGGTCCTTGCCCAGCTCGAACTCGCCGCTCGGCTTCGCGAACAGCTCCTCCGCGTACTCGACCGTCAGCTCGTCCGGAGCCAGGTCGTCCGGCACGTCGGCCCGCTGGTGGCCCTCCGCGTCCTTCTCGCCGCGCTCCACGTACGGGCCGTAGCGGCCGACGCGCAGCACGATGCCGTCGCCGACGGGGAAGGAGGAGATCTCCCGGGCGTCGATCGCGCCCAGGTCCGTGACCAGCTCCTTCAGACCGCCGAGCGCGTCGCCGTCGGCCGGTACGACCTCGGTGGCGTGCTCGGAGCCGAAGTAGAACCGCTTCAGCCACGGCACGGACTGGGCCTCGCCGCGCGCGATGCGGTCGAGGTCGTCCTCCATCTTGGCGGTGAAGTCGTAGTCGACGAGCCGGCCGAAGTGGGTCTCCAGCAGGTTCACGACGGCGAAGGAGAGGAAGGACGGGACGAGCGCCGTGCCCTTCTTGAAGACGTAGCCGCGGTCGAGGATCGTGCCGATGATCGACGCGTACGTCGACGGGCGGCCGATCTCCCGCTCCTCCAGCTCCTTGACCAGCGAGGCCTCGGTGTAGCGGGCCGGGGGCTTGGTCGCGTGGCCGTCGGCGGTGATCTCCTCGGCGGTCAGCGCGTCGCCCTCGGCGACCTGCGGCAGCCGGCGCTCACGGTCGTCCAGCTCGGCGTTCGGGTCGTCGGCGCCCTCGACGTAGGCCTTCATGAAGCCGTGGAAGGTGATCGTCTTGCCGGAGGCGCTGAACTCGGCGTCCCGGCCGTCGCTCGCCCGCCCGCCGATCTTCACGGTCACGGAGTTACCGGTCGCGTCCTTCATCTGGGAGGCGACGGTCCGCTTCCAGATCAGCTCGTACAGCCGGAACTGGTCGCCGGTCAGGCCCGTCTCGGCGGGGGTGCGGAAACGATCACCCGAAGGCCGGATCGCCTCGTGCGCCTCCTGCGCGTTCTTGACCTTGCCCGCGTAGACGCGCGGCTTCTCGGGCAGGTAGTCGGCCCCGTAGAGCTGCGTGACCTGCGCCCGCGCCGCCGCCACGGCGGTGTCGGAGAGCGTCGTGGAGTCCGTACGCATGTAGGTGATGAAGCCGTTCTCGTACAGCTTCTGCGCCACCTGCATCGTCGCCTTCGCGCCGAAGCCCAGCTTGCGCGAGGCCTCCTGCTGGAGGGTCGTCGTGCGGAACGGGGCGTACGGGGAGCGGCGGTACGGCTTGGACTCGACCGAGCGGACGGAGAAGTCGGCGCCCTGGAGCGCGGCGGCGAGCGCCCGCGCGTTCGCCTCGTCGAGGTGCAGCACCTCGCCCTTGAGCTGCCCGTTCGGGCCGAAGTCGCGGCCCTGGGCGACGCGCTTGCCGTCCACCGTGTTCAGGCGGGCGACCAGCGTCGAGGGGTCGGAGGCGTCACCGGCGCGGCCGGTGCCGAAGGTGCCGGTCAGGTCCCAGTACTCGGCGGAGCGGAAGGCGATGCGCTCGCGCTCCCGCTCGACGACGAGGCGGGTGGCCACGGACTGGACGCGGCCGGCCGACAGCCGCGGCATGACCTTCTTCCACAGGACCGGCGAGACCTCGTAGCCGTAGAGGCGGTCGAGGATGCGGCGGGTTTCCTGGGCGTCGACCATGCGCTGGTTGAGCTCGCGCGGGTTGGCGACGGCGTCGCGGATGGCGTCCTTGGTGATCTCGTGGAAGACCATCCGGTGGACGGGGACCTTGGGCTTGAGGACTTCCTGGAGGTGCCATGCGATGGCTTCGCCCTCGCGGTCCTCATCGGTGGCGAGGAAGAGTTCGTCGGACTCAGCCAGCAGATCCTTGAGCTTCCTGACCTGGGCCTTCTTGTCCGCGTTGACGACGTAGATCGGCGCGAAGTCGTGCTCGACATCCACGCCGAGGCGGCGGACCTCGCCGGTGTACTTGTCGGGGACCTCGGCGGCGCCGTTCGGGAGGTCGCGGATGTGCCCGACGCTCGCCTCGACGACGTACCCAGGGCCCAGGTAGCCCTTGATCGTCTTCGCCTTGGCAGGGGACTCGACAATGACGAGTCGGCGGCCGCCCTGTGCGGTCTCGCTAGTCGGGGACAACTTGGCTCTTCTCTCCGGTCGGCACTCGGTCGCAGTACGGCGACGCTGCGGAGTGTGACGGTACAACCCGCCCCCGTGTCAAACGGCACAAGCCCGCAACGGCCACTCGAACGGTAACCCGACAAGTGCCATTTCTGCCGCCCGGATGCCGCGCCGGGCCCCTCCCGGTCACCGGGCCGAGTGGCCTGGGGGCCGTCTGGCCCCGCCCGCGCACCCGCCCCGACGTCGTATTTCACACCCCGCTGGAGATCATCGCCTTTCCGCGCCTCAGAACCGCTGGAGGCACCAGACTCCCAGGGCCAGCGAGCCCGCGCCGGCGAGCAGCGCCAGCGGTACGGCCACCGCGGGGCGCACGCCCTCGGCGACCGGCGCCCGACGGCCGGCCCGCGCCCCCGTCCACACCAGCAGAGCCGCCCCGAACAGCAGGAACACGCCCGCCGCGAAGACCGCCGGACCGCGTTCCATGCCGTTCCCCCTCCACCCGGGCCGCCCGGGGGATCCCCCCGAATCCCCCGCTGCCCGGGAGCCTGCCACCCGTGGGGATACGGCGGGCGAACCCCGGGTTACATCACGGGTTCGCCCGGCGCCGCGAACCCGGGCCGGCTACCGGAGCAGGCACCGGCGGGCCGCGGAACGGCTACCGGGCCGGCTACCTGTGCGGCTCCTGCACGGGCTCCAGGAACCCCTGCTCGACCAGCATCCGGATCGCCTCCGGGGTGCGGTCCCGCAGCAGGACCGGGTCCTCCTCGACCAGCTGGGCGATCGCGTCGAGGATCCGGCCGGCGCTGAGCGAGCCGTCGCACACCCCGGCGAAACCAGCCCCGACCGTGTCCACCTTGGTGGCCCGGCGCATCCCGCGGTTCTGCCGGAGCACCACGTGCTCGGGGTCCTCCGCGCCGGGCGCGCCGACCTGCTCCTGGACGACCTCCTCGGTCAGCCGGAAGTACCCGGCCAGCAGCGCGGCGTCGTCGTGTTCGCGCAGGTAGTCCTGGCGGGCGAAGTGCGCCAGGACGGTCTCGCCGAGCGGCTGCTCCACCGTGTGCGGCCACTCCTCGACCACGATCGAGGGCTCGGCCGCGTCGGTGCGGCGCAGCGTGATCCAGCCGAAGCCGACGGCCTTGGTCTTGCGGGACTCGAACTCGTCCAGCCAGTCCTCGTAACGAGCCGCGTACTCGGCCGGGTCGCTGCGGTGGTCGCCGGCGTCGCGCAGCCACAGCTCGGCGTACTGCGTCACGTCCTGTACGTCACGCTGCACGATCCACGCGTCACAGCCGCGCGGCACCCAGGAGCGGACGCGGTCGTGCCAGTCCTCGCCCTCGACGTGCTGCCAGTTGCCGAGGAACTGGGCGAAGCCACCGGGGTTGAGGTGGTCCCCCGCCTGCTGGACCAGGGTCCGGCACAGGTCGTCCCCGCCCATCCCGCCGTCGCGGTAGGTGAGCCGGGCGGCGGGGGAGATGACGAAGGGCGGGTTCGACACGATCAGGTCGTACGTGGCGTCGCCGACGGGCTCGAACAGGGAGCCGGTGAGCAGCTCGGCCTCCGGCGCCCCGGAGAGCGCCAGCGTCAGCCGGGTGAATTCCAGGGCGCGCGGGTTGACGTCGGTGGCGGTGACGCGGGTGGCGTGCTGGGCGGCGTGCAGGGCCTGGATCCCGGAGCCGGTGCCCAGGTCGAGGGCCGAGCCGACGGGGATGCGGACGGTGATCCCGGCCAGGGTGGTGGAGGCCCCGCCGACGCCGAGGACGACGCCCTCCTCGCGGCTGCCGATGCCGCCGGCCCCGCCGACGGCGCAGCCGAGGTCGGAGACGATGAACCAGTCCTCGCCGTCGGGACCGCCGTACGGGCGCACGTCGACGGTGGCGTGCACCTCGTCGCCCTCCCGCCGCAGCCACCCGTCGGCGAGCGCCGCCTCGACGGGCAGCGCCTGGGCGGCGTGCACGTGGGGCACGGGGCACTGCAGGAGGAACAGCCGCACCAGGGTGGCGAGGGGGCCGTCGCCGTGGCTGCGCGTGGCGCGCAGGGCGGGGACCGTCTCGCTGCGGGCGAGCGCGGCGTAGGCGGGGGCGCCGAGCAGGTCGAGCAGCCCGTCGGCGGTGAAACCGGCGGCGAGGAAGGCTTCTCGGAGCTCGGCGGCGCGGGCGGGCTGGGGGAGGCTGGTGGTACTCACCCGTCCATTGTGGCCGCTGGGGCCGGTGATCCGCGCGATCCCCGGGGCACGGCGGCCGGGTCCGCCGTGGACCTCGGCCGGCCGGACCGCGTACGCCCGCCCGCGCCCCGTGCGGCGGCGGCTACGTGAGCACCTGCTTGAGCACCCTCTTGGGCGAATACTCGGGTACCTACTTGGGCGCCGAGACCTGGCAGCCCTTCTGGGTGTAGATCACCTTGAGACCGGTCGAGTTGAGCTTCTCCTTGCTCGCGGTCTCGTTGGCCGCGACCTCCGTGAGACCGCCGGCGACCTGCTGGAGACCGTCCGCGAACTTGCTCTGGTCCTTGGGGTCGAGGGCGTCGATCTTCGTCTTGAGGTCGGTGTAGCCCTTGGAGATCTCGCCGTAGCTCTTGACCACCGAGTCCTGTGCGGCCTTGCCGTCCTTGACCGGGGCCTCACCGGCCGCCGTCAGGGAGGCGGCCATGCTCTTGTAGGAGTCGGAAAGGGTCTGGAACGCGGACGAGTCGGTCTTCTGGACCTCCTCCGGCTTGCTGCTCTGCGAGGCGACCCGCTTCAGCTCGTCGTTGGTGTCCTTGATCTTGGTGAGCTGGGGCTCCCACTTGTCGCAGACCTTCTTGGCCCAGGCGTCAGCCTTCTTGTCCCCGCCGTCGTCACCGCCGCAGCCGGACAGCGCGAGCATCAGTACCGCACCGCAGGACACCGCGGCCGCAAGCTTCTTGTTCACCGGATTGGTCCCTTCGAAGGCTCTCGGCCGGAAGATACACGCCCGCCATCCGAGTACACACAAAGGCGGACGGACGGCGCGTCAGTACGCGCCGCCCGTCCGCCGTTCGGGCGCATCCGCGACCGGTCGGCCCACCGGTCGCGGGCCGTTCCCGGCCGCCCGGGCCGCCTCAGGGGCTCCGCGGGGTCAGGAGACCGTCGCCGGGTCCGCCGGCTGGGCCACGCGCTCCGCGGCGGCCCCCTCCCCCTCGTCGTCGCCGACGGCGATGCCGCGGCGCTTGGAGGCGTACACCGCGCCGATGATGACCAGCAGCGCGAGCGCCGCGACCACGGCCCGGACGGTCACGCTCGCGTCCGCGCCGTAGCTGAACTGCACGACGGCCGGGGCGATCAGCAGGGCCACCAGGTTCATGACCTTCAGCAGCGGGTTGATGGCCGGACCGGCGGTGTCCTTGAAGGGGTCGCCGACCGTGTCGCCGATGACGACCGCGGCGTGGGCCTCGCTGCCCTTGCCGCCGTGGTGGCCGTCCTCGACGAGCTTCTTCGCGTTGTCCCACGCGCCACCCGAGTTGGCGAGGAAGACCGCCATCAGGGTGCCGCAGCCGATGGCGCCCGCGAGGAAGGAGCCGAGCGCACCGACGCCGAGGGTGAAGCCGACCGCGATCGGGGTGAGCACGGCGAGCAGACCCGGCGTGGCCAGTTCGCGCAGGGCGTCCTTGGTGCAGATGTCCACGACGCGCCCGTACTCGGGCTTCTCGGAGTAGTCCATGATCCCGGGGTGCTCGCGGAACTGGCGGCGCACCTCGTAGACGACGGCGCCCGCGGAGCGGGACACGGCGTTGATGGCCAGGCCCGAGAACAGGAACACGACGGCCGCGCCGAGGATCAGGCCGACCAGGTTGTTGGGCTGGGCGATGGAGAGGCTGAGGTTCATCTCCCCGGCCTTGGCGCCGACCGACTTGACCGCGTTGGTGATGGCGTCGTTGTACGAGCCGAAGAGCGCGGCCGCGGCCAGGACGGCGGTGGCGATGGCGATGCCCTTGGTGATGGCCTTGGTGGTGTTGCCGACGGCGTCGAGGTCGGTGAGGACCTGGGCGCCGGCGCCCTCGACGTCGCCGGACATCTCCGCGATGCCCTGGGCGTTGTCGGAAACCGGGCCGAAGGTGTCCATGGCGACGATGACGCCGACCGTGGTGAGCAGGCCGGTGCCGGCCAGTGCCACCGCGAAGAGCGCGAGCATGATCGACGTGCCGCCGAGCAGGAAGGCCCCGTAGACGCCGAGGCCGATGAGCAGCGCCGTGTAGACGGCGGACTCCAGGCCGACGGAGATGCCGGCGAGGACCACGGTGGCGGGGCCGGTCAGCGAGGTCTTGCCGATGTCCCGGACGGGGCGGCGGTTGGTCTCGGTGAAGTAGCCGGTCAGCTGCTGGATCAGGGCCGCGAGCACGATGCCGATGGCGACGGCGACGACGGCCAGGACGCGCGGGTCGCCGGAGTGGCCGAGGATCGCGGCGTCCTCGACCCCGGTGAGCTCCTTGTAGGTGGCCGGGAGGTAGGCGTAGACGGCGGCCCCGACGAGCACCAGGGAGATCACGGCGGAGATGAAGAAGCCGCGGTTGATCGCCGTCATCCCGCTGCGGTCGGCGCGGCGCGGGGCCACGGCGAAGATGCCGATCATGGCGGTGATGACGCCGATGGCGGGCACGATCAGCGGGAAGGCGAGGCCGAGGTCGCCGAAGGCGGCCTTGCCGAGGATGAGGGCGGCCACGAGGGTGACGGCGTAGGACTCGAAGAGGTCGGCCGCCATCCCCGCGCAGTCGCCGACGTTGTCGCCCACATTGTCGGCGATGGTCGCGGCATTGCGCGGATCGTCCTCCGGAATGCCCTGCTCGACCTTGCCGACCAGGTCGGCGCCCACGTCGGCGGCCTTGGTGAAGATGCCGCCGCCCACGCGCATGAACATCGCGATGAGCGCGGCGCCGAGGCCGAAGCCCTCCAGCACCTTGGGGGCGTCGGCGGCGTAGACGAGCACGACGCAGGAGGCGCCGAGCAGGCCGAGGCCGACGGTGAACATGCCGACCACGCCGCCCGTGCGGAAGGCGATCTTCATGGCCTTGTGGGCGACTTCGGTCAGGTCCTTGGCGGGCTCGCCCTCGGCGGGGGTGGCCTCGCGGGCGGCCGCTGCGACGCGGACGTTGGCGCGCACGGCGAGGCGCATGCCGATGTAGCCGGTGGTGGCCGAGAAGAGGGCGCCGACGAGGAAGAAGGCGGAGCGCCCGGAGCGCTGCGTCCAGTCGTCGGCGGGGAGCAGGAAGAGCAGGAAGAAGACCACGACGGCGAAGATGCCGAGGGTGCGCAACTGGCGGCCCAGGTAGGCGTTCGCGCCCTCCTGCACCGCCGCCGCGATTTTCTTCATGTTGGTAGTGCCCTCGTCGGCCGCGAGGACCTGGCGGACCAGGATCTGCGCGACCACGAGGGCGGCCAGTGCGATGCCCGCGATGACGAACACGATGAGCCGGTTGTCATCCGTGAGTACTGCGGCCGCCAGATCGCCGGTGTGATCCACGGCTTGGGGGGTGAAGAGCCCCGTCATTCGTCCTCCTTGACGTGATGAGCTCAAGATGTGGACGGATTGTAGGGAGCGCGCCCTGATCAAAACAGTGGGCGTGAAACGGAATTGGCGTGCTCTTGCTCCTCAGCAATAGATCGCGTCACTCCTTTACCCCCGAAAGAGGTAATGGGGCAAAGCCATTGACGGCCGATCAACGATCTAGAGGATTTCCTGGGGAATGAAAAAGGCCCTGCTCAGCAGGGCCTTGATAAAGATCGGAAGATAGGACGGGCACGGCCTTACGGAAGATCGGAAACCCTGGCGACGGGCCAGCGCATCCGGATCGTTCCGCCCGATTCACCACTGGTCACGGAGACGTCGTCGACGAGCCCGCTGATCACGGCGAGCCCCATCTCGTCCTCACCGTCGGCATCCGGATCCAGGGCCGCGTCCATACCGGGCACCGGCTCGGAGGAACCGCCGGCCGGCCCGGGCACCTCGTCGCCGACCTCGATGGAGAACAGCTTCTCCTCCTCGGTCAGCACCACCCGGACGGGCGCGGTCAGCCCGTTGCTGCGGTGCAGTCCGACGGCACGGGAACAGGCCTCGCCCACGGCGAGGCGGACCTCGTCGAGGACGGCTTCCTCCACCCCCGCCCGGCGCGCCACGGCGGCCGCGACCAGGCGGGCCGTGCGGACGTGTTCGGGCTGGGCGCTGAAACGCAGTTCAACGGTGGCCATGTGCGTCCCCCTCGGACTACAGGCGTGCCTTGACAGGGGCCCGGACCACCCATGGTCCGGGTACCCCCGCTCCTCGACGGCTCCTCGTACCCGGAGCCGTATGTCAGTCGGTGGCCTGGACGGCGTCTTCCACCGAGGTGTGGATCGGGAACACCTTCGTCAGACCGGTGATCCGGAAGATCTTCAGGATGCGCTCCTGGTTGCAGACCAGACGCAGCGAGCCCTCGTGCGCACGGACGCGCTTGAGGCCTCCCACGAGCACACCGAGGCCGGTGGAGTCGAGGAAGTCCACTCGCTCCATGTCGACAACCAGGTGGTAGCTGCCGTCGTTCACCAACTCCACCAACTGCTCGCGCAGCTTGGGCGCGGTATACACATCAATCTCGCCACCGACCTCTACGACCGTGCGGTCGCCGACAGTGCGAGTCGACAGGGACAGGTCCACGGATCCTCCAGCACCTTGCTATCGAGCGGCGCCCCCCAGGGGCCTCCCACCCGAAGGTAGGGGAGGGATCGGCTGCCGCGATGGCATTCAATCACTTACCGGCAGGCGCGCACGACGCCTTGAGACCATTGTCCCGCACGTCGGTGACACACTCGGTTCCAATGGCCAACACTCACCGCCCCGGTCCGGCCACGGCACCGGCGAACCCACGACCCACCCCCGGCACCATTCTGAACCGCCTGTCACGGGGGCCTTCCCGGGCTGCGCGCATCACCCATACGGAGCACTTGCCCCCTCGGGAGGGCCGTCATGCGGTCTGGCCGCACCTGGTCCGAACGGATGTAGTGGCCGCCATCCAGGCGGCGGGCATCGAACACCCGTGGGAACACCAGGCCGCGGCCGCCGAGCTCGCCCTGCACGGCGAGTCGGTGGTCATCGCCACCGGAACCGCCTCGGGCAAGTCCCTGGCCTATCTGGCCCCCGTGCTGACGGCCCTCGCCGACGGAGCCGAGGCGCCGAACGGGCGCGGTGCGACCGCCCTCTACCTGGCTCCGACCAAGGCTCTGGCCGCCGACCAGCGGCGCGCCGTCCGGGAACTCTCCGCACCCCTCGGGAACGCCGTGCGACCGGCCGTGTACGACGGGGACACGCCCGTCGAGGAACGCGAGTGGGTGCGCCAGTACGCCAACTACGTGCTGACCAACCCCGACATGCTGCACCGCGGCATACTGCCCTCCCATCCCCGCTGGTCCTCCTTCCTCAAGGCCCTGCGCTACGTCGTCATCGACGAGTGCCACACCTACCGCGGCGTGTTCGGCTCGCACGTCGCCCAGGTGCTCCGACGGCTGCGCCGGCTGTGCGCCCGCTACGGCTCCGAACCGGTGTTCCTGCTGGCCTCCGCCACGGCGAGCGACCCGGCGGCCGCCGCCTCCCGGCTGACCGGAGTCCCGGTCACCGGGATCACCGACGACGCCTCCCCGCGCGGCGAGGTGGTCTTCGCCCTGTGGGAGCCGCCTCTGACCGAGCTGAAGGGCGAGCGGGGCGCCCCGGTGCGCCGCACCGCGACGGCGGAGACCGCCGACCTGCTGACCGACCTGGTGGTCCAGGGGGTCCGGACGGTGGCCTTCGTCCGTTCCCGGCGCGGCGCCGAGCTGATCTCCGTGATCGCCAAGGAGCGGCTGGCCGAGGTGGACCGGTCCCTGCCCCGGCGGGTCGCCGCCTACCGGGGCGGCTACCTGCCCGAGGAGCGCCGCGCCCTGGAGCGGGCCCTGCACTCCGGGGAACTGCTGGGGCTGGCCGCCACCACGGCCCTGGAGCTCGGCGTGGACGTGTCCGGCCTGGACGCCGTGCTGATCGCCGGCTATCCGGGCACGCGGGCCTCGCTGTGGCAGCAGGCGGGGCGCGCCGGCCGCTCGGGGCAGGGCGCCCTGGCGGTGCTGATCGCCCGCGACGACCCGCTGGACACGTATCTGGTCCACCACCCCGAGGCCCTCTTCCGGCAGCCTGTGGAGGCCACCGTGCTGGACCCCGACAACCCCTACGTGCTGGCCCCGCACCTGTGCGCGGCCGCCGCCGAGCTGCCCCTGACCGAGGCCGACCTGGACCTCTTCGGCCCGGCCACGGCCGGGCTGCTGCCCCAGCTGGAGGCGGCGAAGCTGCTGCGGCGGCGGACCGCGGCCTGGCACTGGACCCGCCGGGAGCGCGCCTCGGACCTGACCGACATCCGCGGCGGCGGGGGCCGCCCGGTCCAGATCGTCGAGGCCGGGACCGGACGGCTGCTGGGCACGGTGGACGAGTCCGCCTCCCACACCGCGGTCCACGACGGCGCCGTCCACCTCCACCAGGGCCGCACGTACCTGGTGCGGCGGCTGGACCTGGAGGAGTCCGTCGCCCTGGTCGAGGAGGCGGACCCGCCCTTCTCCACCACGGCCCGCGACACCACCTCGATCTCCATCCTGGAGACCGAGACCGAGGTCCCCTGGGGCGCGGCCCGGCTCTGCTACGGCTCGGTCGAGGTCACCAACCAGGTGGTGTCCTACCTGCGCCGCAAGCTGATCACCGGCGAGGTGCTCGGCGAGGCCAAGCTGGACCTGCCGCCGCGCACCCTGCGCACCCGGGCCGTGTGGTGGACGGTCACCGAGGAGCAGCTCGACGAGGCCCGGATCAACCCGGAGATCCTCGGCGGCGCCCTGCACGCCGCCGAGCACGCCTCCATCGGCCTGCTCCCGCTGTTCGCCACCTGCGACCGCTGGGACATCGGCGGGGTCTCCGTCCCGCTGCACCCGGACACCCTGCTGCCCACGGTGTTCGTCTACGACGGCCACCCGGGCGGCGCCGGCTTCGCGGAGCGGGCCTTCCACACGGCCCGGGAATGGCTGACGGCCACCCGGGACGCCATCGCCGCCTGCGAGTGCGAGGCGGGCTGCCCCTCCTGCATCCAGTCCCCCAAGTGCGGCAACGGCAACGACCCCCTCCACAAACGCGGCGCCATCCGCCTCCTCGGCCGCCTCCTGGCCCCCTGACCCCCGGGGCAGGGGCGGGCCCGCGCGAGCGGCGGCCGCCGGGGCGAAGGGGCCGGCCCGGACCACGGCGGTGACCTCGGCCACCTCGCCCCCGACGCGGCACCGGGCCACCACCGCCCCCTGGGCCCCGGCCACCCTCCCGGCCGCCGCACAGGCGGCGAGCGGGCCGTGCGCCCAGGTGGCCGCCGCCGCGAGGGCCGCCAGATCGGCCGCGGCCCCCGCCCGGTGCCGGGCCACCACCGCCTGGCCCAGCAGCAGCACGCCCCCGAACACCGCCACCAGCGCGGTGGCCACCACGGTGGCCCACACCGTCGCGGAGCCCCGGTCCCGGCTCATGGCGGCGGCCCCACGCTGTCCTCGGCCAGGGCCACCGCCCGCGCCCCGATCCGTACCGGCAGCCCTGCCGGCCCCGGGGCGGGCGCCTCCACCCGCACCCGCCACAGGTCCCCGGACCGCTCCAGCTGCACCTCGGCCCCCGGCGGGGCGGCCTGTCTGGCCGCAGCCAGCGCCGCCCCGGCCGGTTCGGACCGGGCCGCCGCCCGGGCGCCCGCCCGGGCGGCGTCCACACACCGGATCTGCGCGGCCGCGGCCATCAGCGCCCACACCAGCAGGGCCGCCAGCAGCACCAGGGCCGGAATGACGAGTGCCGCCTCCGCCGTCACATAACCCCGGTCCAGGGCGACCGGCGGCTTTCGCTCAGAAGGGCGCATCGAGCGCCTTCCCGATGGTCGACTGAAGGGCCGTCGCGACCACGTCACTCGTCACCACCTTGTACAGAACCGCGGCGAACGCACAGGCCGCGATCGTGCCCATGGCGTATTCCGAAGTCGACATTCCGGCGTCGCTCCCGCGACCGCTCAGTGCCGCCCGCAGACGAAACCAGATGATCCTCATGACAACCTCCTGTGGGATTACCTTCTTGATGTGATTTCAGGTTTTGATTGCGAAACTCCCGGCGAGAGCGCCCCGGCCTCCGGAGGGCTCCGGGATTTCAGCCGGCCGACAGCAGACCGGAGGCCATTCCGATCACCACCGGCGCCACCCCGACCGCCAGGAAGGCGGGGAGGAAGCACAGCCCGACCGGCGCGGTGACGAGCACCGCGGCCCGCTGGGCCCGGGCGCCCGCCCGCCGGGAGCGGTCGGCCCGCAGGGCCGCCGCCAGCCGGGAGACCGGCTCCGCGGCGGGCGCCCCCGTCCGCGCCGCGCGCTCCAGGCATTCCGCCAGCCCCTGGGCCCCGGGTATGCCAGCCAACCTCCCCCACGCCGCTCCCGGTTCACCGCCCAGCCGCAGCTCCGCCCCCGCGAGCGCCAGCCGCTCGCCCACCGCACCGCCCAGCGACTCCCCCACCACCTCGGCCGCCTCCACCGGCCCCGCACCCGCCGCCAGACAGGCGGCCAGCAGATCCGCCGCGAACGGCAACTCCCGCTCCGCCTCCTGCGGGTCGACCCCGGCGGGAGGCCGCGGCCGGGCCGACCACCACCGCACCCCGGTGGCGGCGCCGCACCCGGCGAGCAGCCCCCACGCCCCGCCGACCAGCACCCAGCCGGCCAGCAGCGCCCCGGCCGGCGCCGCCCACGCCACCACCACCGCCCGCACCCGGCGGCCCCGCGGCGGCCCGCGCCGCACGGGCCGGGCGGCCCGGAAGACCGCCGCGAGCCTGCGCCGCACCGCCCGCCGCCCCAGCCGCGCCGACACCGCCGAGGCCAGGCACCACACCACCGCAGCCAGGCACAGGACCGTCCCCAGCCTGTGGACCACCGGTCCGCCCATCACCGCTCCCCCGTCCGTACGATCCGCCCGCACCACAGCAGCCCCAGCGCTTCCAGCACCCCGCCCGCCACCAGGCAGCCCCACCCCACCGGGGAGTGCAGCAGCACCTCCAGCGGATCCGCCCCGAGCGCGGTCCCCATCAGCAGCCCCACCAGCGGCAGCAGGGCGAGCACCACCGTCGTGGACCTGGCCCCCGCCAGCTGGGCCCGCAGGGACTCCTTGCGGTCCCGCTCGGCCCGCAGGGCGCCCTCCAGCCGGTCCAGGCCTGCCGCCAGGCCCGCGCCGCCGTCCACCGAGACCCGCCAGCAAGCCGCCATCGCGGCCAGCCCCTCCGCGCCCGGCTCCCCCGCCGCCTCATGGAGGGCGCAGGCCACGTCCCCGCCGAAGGCCGCGGCGGCCAGCACGGCCGCCTCCGCCGGGCCCGGACCGCCGGGACCGGCCGACGTACGCCGTATCGCCGCCGTCAGGGCCTGCCCGGGCTGGGCACCCGCCCTCAGCTCCCCGACCACGGCCCCGCACAGCTCCACCACCCCGGCGGCCCTGGCGTCCCGCGCCCGCTCCCGCTCCCGGGCCCGCAGCCACCTGCGCAGCAGCGGCACCGAGGCCGCCCCCAGCACCAGCGGGATCACCGAGCCGCCCAGCACGGCCACCAGCAGCCCGGCCGCGAGCACCACCCCCTCCCGCCACCAGGCGGCCCGCCCCCGCACGGCCGCCACCAGCCGCCACCCGGGCGAGGGCCCGCGCGGCACGGCCGGCCCTCCTCCCGCCAGCACCAGCCGGGTCCGGCGGGACACCCCGTCGCCCCCGGCCAGCCCCCAGGCCGCCGCCCCCGCGCACAGCACCCCGGCGAACACCGGCACCGACCCGAGCGCCCCGGCGTTCACCGCGCACCCCGCAGCAGCGGACCGAGCCGCTCCCAGCCCCGCTCCCGCAGGAACCCGCGGGCACCCCAGCGCAGCGCGGGTACGGTCACCACGAGCCCGTCCGGATCCCGCTCCAGCACATGGACCTCCGCCACCCGGCGCCGCCCCGCCCGGTCGCGGGCCAGATGGACCACGAGGGTCAGCGCGGCCGCCAGCTGGCTGTGCAGGGCGGCCCGGTCGAGTCCGGCGGCGGTACCGAGCGCCTCCAGCCGGGCGGGGACGTGCTCGGCGGCATTGGCGTGGACCGTGCCGCAGCCCCCCTCGTGCCCGGTGTTCAGCGCGGCCAGCAGATCGGCCACCTCGGCGCCGCGCACCTCGCCGACCACCAGCCGGTCGGGGCGCATCCGCAGGGCCTGGCGGACCAGGTCGGCGAGGGTGACCAGGCCCGCACCCTCCTGGTTCGCGGGCCGGGTCTCCAGCCGCACCACATGGGGATGGTCCGGCCGCAGTTCGGCGGAGTCCTCGGCCAGCACGATCCGTTCGGCCGGCCCGACCAGTCCGAGCAGGGCGCTGAGGAGGGTGGTCTTGCCCGTGCCCGTCCCGCCGGAGACGAGGAAGGACAGCCGGGCCTCGACCATCGCCCGCAGCAGCCGCTGCCCGCCCGGCGGGAGGGTCCCCGCGGCGACCAGCTCCTCCAGCGTGAACGCCTTGGGCCGCACCACCCGCAGGGACAGGCACGCCGACCCGACGGCCACCGGCGGGAGGACGGCATGCAGCCGGGTGCCGTCCGGCATCCGGGCGTCCACCCAGGGCCGGGCGTCGTCCAGCCGCCTCCCCGCGACGGCGGCCAGCCGCTGGGCCAGCCTGCGCACGGCCTCGGCGTCGGCGAAGGTCACCTCCGTCAGCTCCAGGCCGCCGCCCCGGTCCACCCACACCCGGTCGGGGGCGGCCACCAGCACATCGGTGACCCCGGGGTCGCCGAGCAGCCGCTCCAGCGGGCCCGCGCCGACCAGCTCGGACCGCAACTCGGCCGCCGCACCCAGCACTTCCGCGTCCCCGAGCAGCCGGCCCTGCGCCCGCAGGGCCGCCGCGACCCGGGCCGGCGTGGGCTCCGCACCGCTCTCGGCGAGGCGCCGGCGTACCGCGTCCAGCAGGACCGCGCTCATGCCGGCACCCCCTGCGCCGGGCCGAGGGCCCGCTGCCAGAAGCCGTCGCAGAAGCGGGCCAGCGCACCCCGCGCGCCGGGCGGTTCCCCCTCGGCCACCCGCCCCGGGAGCCCCACCTCCACCGGAACCTCCCCGGCCAGCGGCGCTCCCAGGAGCCCCGCGACCGCTTCGGCGTCGAGCCCCTGCCGGCAGCGGCCCCGTACGACCACGCGGACGTCCCGGGCCACCATCCGCACCCCGGCGGCGACGCGCCCCGCCGCGGCCACCGACCGCAGCTCGCCGGGGACCACCAGCAGGACGAGGTCCAGCTGGGCCAGTACCTCTGCCACGGCCTCGTCCACCCGCCGGGGCAGGTCGACCACGACCACCCCGCCGCGCCGCCGGGCGGCGGCCACCACCGACCGCATGGCGGCGGGCGGCACCACCACCCGGTCCCCGCGGTCCCAGCTCAGCACCCGCAGCGCGTGCAGTTCGGGAAGGGACTCCTCCAGCGCCCCGGCTCCGACCCGGCCCCGCGAGGCGGCGAAGTCCGGCCAGCGCAGCCCCTCGGCGCCCTCACCGCCGAGCAGGACGTCCATGCCGCCGCCGAGGGGGTCACCGTCGATGAGGATGGTGCGCTCCCCGGACCGGGCGGCCCGCAGCGCCAGGGCGCAGGCGAGGGTGGACGCCCCGGCCCCGCCGCTGCCGCCGATGACGCCGACCGTGAGGGCGGGCCGTCCGGCCCCTTCGACCACGTCGGCGAGACGGTCGACGAGCCGGTTCTCGGCGTCGGGCAGCCGCAGCACCTCCTCGGCGCCGATCTCCACGGCCCGCTGCCACACGAAGGGGTCGTCGAGGTCCCGGCCGACGAGGAACACCCCTTCCCGGCGCGGCGCCCCGCGCACCCGGCGGGCGGCGTCGTCCCCGACCAGGACCAGCGGGGCCGTCTCCCACCCGGCGCCTCCGCCCGGAGCCGCGGCGTCCACGTCACCGCCGCCGGGGTCCCCTGCGGCTCCGCTTTGCTCCGGCACCGCATGGTGCACATGCGGCTCGGCGCCCGCGGCGGCGCACAGCCGCAGCAGATCGTCGAGGAGCAGCGGGTCCTCGGTGATGATCAGCGGCCGCCCACCGCCGGGCCCGGACCCGCCGGCGCGGGCGCCCGGCCCGCTCCCGCCCGCCGCACCGGTCTCCAGCGCTTCACACGACTTCGATCCAGCCACGATCTCCGCCCCCTTCTCACTGCAAATCCACACGCCGCGGACTTCGCGGCTGGAATCACGGTGCAGGGGTCCGGAAAAAGAAGTGGATCTTGCCGGAAAACTGTGGACAAGAAGGGGCTTGTGAATATCTTCTCCACCCCCGCGAGTGAGTTCCGGAGCGCGCCGGAACAACTACGCAGAGTTACGCGTCGGAGGGGGTGAGGGGCCGCGCCGTGCGGGCCCGCCGAAGAGGAAGGGCCGGAACGATGTCCGTCGGAACCCGAAGGAGTGGGACGCGAACCGCGTCCGGACATGCGACGACCCCCGCCGGGGGGGAGAGCGGGGGTCGTCCCCACGGTCCGACTCGGGGGGGGGAGGAGTCAGACCGGGTTAGCACGGTCGCGAACGATCCGTGACTTCCATGGTGTACCCGAGAGCCTTCTCAGGCAAACCCACGCGCCACACCTTACGCCGAATGGTGGGCGCATATGCTCGGTGCGTGGAAAATCAGCCCTTGCCGCACTCCTCGCCTCGGACCGCCGCCTTCTTCGACCTGGACAAGACGGTCATTGCGAAGTCGAGCGCCCTGACGTTCAGCAAGTCCTTCTACCAGGGTGGCCTGATCAACCGGCGGGCCGTGCTGCGGACCGCGTACACCCAGTTCATCTTCCTGGCCGGCGGCGCCGACCACGACCAGATGGAACGGATGCGCGAGTACCTGTCCGCCCTCTGCAAGGGGTGGAACGTCCGCCAGGTGCGCGAGATCGTCGCCGAAGCGCTGCACGACCTGATCGACCCGATCATCTACGACGAGGCCGCGTCCCTCATCGAGGCCCACCACACGGCGGGCCGTGACGTGGTGATCGTGTCCAGCTCGGGCGCCGAAGTCGTCGAGCCCATCGGCGAGATGCTCGGCGCGGACCGCGTCGTGGCCACCCGCATGGTGGTCGGCGAGGACGGCTGCTTCACCGGGGAGATCGAGTACTACGCCTACGGCCCCACGAAGGCGGAGGCCGTGCGGGAGCTCGCCGAATCCGAGGGCTACGACCTCGCGCGGTGCTACGCGTACAGCGACTCCATCACCGATGTACCGATGCTGGAGGCCGTCGGGCACCCGCACGCAGTCAATCCCGACCGGGCCTTGAGGCGCGAGGCGGTCGCGCGGGAGTGGCCGGTGCTGGTGTTCAGCAAGCCGGTGCGGCTCAAGCAGCGGCTGCCCGGGCTGTCGGTGCCCGCCCGGCCCGCGCTCGTCGCCGCCGCGGCGGTCGGAGCGGCGGCGGCCACCGCCGGGCTCGTCTGGTACGCGAGCCGCCGCCGCGCGGCCGCGGCCCTCGCGTCCGCCTGACCCGAGGCCCCGCAGGCCCTCCCGGACCCGGAGTCCTGCCCCGGCCTGGGGCGATATGGGGCGTCCGAATCGCCCAGAATCGTCCCGGAAAGTAAAGAACTCCGGCCAGGGGTTTCACTCGGCTCCGAAGCGAGGTACAAAGGAGTCACGGCCCGCGAGACCAAAGAACATCCGAGAGGATCATCTTTAAAACGCAGTAAGGCCCACGGACCGAAGCAGGAACGCCGAGCACCCACGCGACGTCGACCCGTCGATTACGGGCCAGCCGCACCAGGCCACGGGCAAAGTACCCGGCCTGATGGGCATCATCGAGGACGCTTGGTAACTGGGCGTGAATGCCAGCGGCGACACCAGAGCAGTATGGTGTCGCCGCAACCCTGTGTCCGGACCCTCCGCCCGGACGCCCGTCGCGCGGGCCCTACGCCGCGCCGCGCTGGAGCGCCTCGCAGACCGCCGTCGACTCGCGCGCACCGAGCTCGACCGCGCGGCCGCAGTGCGCGATCCAGGCCGCCATCCCCTCCGCCGTACCGGAGGCGTAGCCCTTGAAGGCCTCCAGGTAGGCCTCCGTCCCCTGTTCGGCGTGGCCGACCTCCGCCGGGCAGATCGCCTTCGGGTCGAGCCCGCTGTTGATCAGCACGATCCGCTCCGCCGCCCGCGCGACCAGGCCGTTGTACGAGGCGAAGGGACGCAGCGCCAACAGCTCGCCGTGCACCACCGCGGCCGTGACCAGAGCCGGAGCCGACCCGCCCGCGATGACCACGCGCGCCAGCCCGTCGAGCCGGCCCGCGACCTCCTCGGCGTCCGGAAGCGGGAGGTCCACCAGGGGCTCGTCCACCGGCTCACCAGCCAGGCGCGGGCGGCCCACCACGTCCCCCGCCACGGCCGAACCGGACGCCACCAGGTGCAGCCGGGCGAGGACCCGCATCGGCGACTGGCGCCAGATGCTCAGCAGCTGGCCCGCCTCCGCCGTCAGGCGCAGGGCCGCGCCGACCGTCAGCGCCTCCGGGTCCGCGCCGAAGTCGGTCCGGCGGCGCACCTCCTCCAGCGCCCAGTCGGCCGCCGACAGCGCCGCGCTCCCCCGGGCGCCGCGCAGCGCGGCCTCCGAGGTGATCTCCCCGCCGCGCCGGCGCATGACCCGGTGCCCGTAGACCCGGTCCACGGCCTTGCGTACGGATTCCACGGACTCTGCGACGCCCGGCAGGGCGCCCAGGGCCGCCAGGGGATCGGAAGCGCTACTCATAAGTAGGGAGCCTACGCACTGCGGACCCATAGCACCGACCCCTCCTTGGAGTGGTCTTCTTCACTCACCTCGGACACACCGCGCTGTCATCCCACTACTCTTGGTGAACATGAAGATCGCTTTCGTGGGAAAGGGAGGCAGTGGGAAGACGACGCTGTCCTCCCTCTTCATCCGCCACCTCGCAGCCAGTGGAGCCCCCGTCGTCGCGGTGGACGCCGACATCAACCAGCACCTCGGAGCCGCCCTCGGGCTCACCGAGGAGGAGGCCGCCGCGCTGCCCGCGCTGGGTGCGCACCTGCCCCTGATCAAGGAGTACCTGCGCGGTTCGAACCCGCGCATCGCCTCGGCCGACAGCATGATCAAGACGACGCCGCCCGGTGCGGGTTCGCGCCTGCTGCGGGTGGACGAGGACAACCCCGTCTACGAGGCCTGCGCGCGCACGCTGCTGCTCGACGGGGACGCCGTACGGCTGATGGCGACGGGCCCGTTCGCCGAGTCGGACCTGGGGGTGGCCTGCTACCACTCCAAGGTCGGAGCCGTCGAGCTCTGCCTCAACCACCTGGTCGACGGGCCGGACGAGTACGTCGTCGTCGACATGACGGCGGGCTCGGACTCCTTCGCCTCGGGCATGTTCACCCGCTTCGACATGACCTTCCTGGTGGCCGAGCCGACCCGCAAGGGCGTCTCGGTCTACCGCCAGTACAAGGAGTACGCCCGGGACTTCGGGGTCCGCCTGCGGGTGGTCGGGAACAAGGTGCAGGGGCCCGAGGACATCGAATTCCTCCAGGACGAGGTGGGCGAGGACCTGCTGGTCACCTTCGGGCACTCCGACTGGGTGCGGGCCATGGAGCGGGGCCGCCCGGCCGCGTTCGAGCTGCTGGAGGCGACCAACCGGCTCGCCCTGCGGGCCCTCCAGGAGGCGGCGCAGGACTCCTACTCCGCCCGCGACTGGGCCAGGTACACCGAGCAGATGGTCCACTTCCACCTGCGCAACGCGGAGAGCTGGGGCAACGCCAGGACCGGGGCCGACCTGTCAGAACAGGTCGACCCCGGCTTCGTCCTCCACGAGGGCCTGGTCAGCCCTCGTCCGGCTCGCCGGCCGGCCCCGCAGCCGGCTTGACCTTCCCCGCCGGGGCGGCCGGCGCGGCCGGCGGCCCCGCGGTGAGGAACTTGTTCCAGCCCTCCTTCGGCGCCTGGCCGACCTCGAGGGTCCGCAGCCAGTCCAGGGTCTTCGGGTCCTGGGCGTCCAGCCAGTCGGCCAGCTCGCGGAAGGGCACGCAGCGGACCTCCTTCTGGCCGCACATGCTCTTGATGGACTCCTCCACGGCGCGCATGTAGGTGCCGCCGTTCCAGGACTCGAAGTGGTTGCCGATGATCAGCGGTGCGCGGTTGCCCTCGTAGGCCCGGTCGAAGGCCTGCTTGAGGCCGTCGCGCATCTGGTCGCCCCAGTACTGGTGCTGCGAGGGGTCGCCCTGGGTGGTCGTCCCGGACTGGTTGACCATGTAGTTGTAGTCCATGCTCAGCGTGTCGAAGGCCCGGCCGGGCATCGGCACCAGCTGGAGCGGGAGGTCCCAGAGCCCGTCCGTCTTCTTGGGCCAGACCTGCTTGCTGATCCCGCTGGAGTCGTAGCGGAAGCCCATGTCCTTGGCCGCCAGCATGAAGTTCTTCTGCCCCTCCAGGCAGGGGGTGCGGGCGCCGATGAGCTCCTTGTCGTAGTCGAAGGGGAGCGGGTCCATCTCCTTCAGGCCGGCGTTCGTCTTCCAGTTCTTGACGAAGGACTTGGCCTGGTTGATCTCGCTCTTCCACTCCTCGACGGACCAGGTGCCGACACCGCCGTCGGGGCCGCAGAAGTGGCCGTTGAAGTGGGTGCCGATCTCGTTGCCCTCCAGCCAGGCCGCGCGGACCTGGGTGGCGGTGTCCTTGATGCCCTGGAGGTCACCGAACCCGATGTCGGAGAGGCCCGGCGAGTGCTGCGGCGCGGTGTAGAGGGACCGCTTCTCCTCCGGCAGCATGTACACGCCGCTGAGGAAGTAGGTCATCCGGGCGTTGTACTCCTTGCCGACCTCGCGGAAGTGCGAGAAGAGCTTCTGGCTGTCCTCGCCGGCCCCGTCCCACGAGAACACCACGAACTGCGGCGGCTTCTCACCGGGCTTCAGCTTCTGCGGCTTCTGCACGTTCGGCTGCGGACCGGTGTAGGCGGTCGAGCCGTCGCCGATGGGCCGGTTGACGCTGCCGGGCGCCTCGGGGGCGGGGGCGCCCTTCCTCCCGTTCGGCGCGCCGGGGGCCCCGCGCCCGGTGGACCCCGAGCCGCTGCACCCGGCGGCGCACAGGACCAGGGCCGTGGCGACCAGCCCGCCGGCGATCTTCTTCGTGGCGGCCATCATCCGCACACCTCTCCCTCGCAGTACCGATGCAGGACGTTCCCGACGCAACGTCCCATGCGGTGCGGTTTTAGGAAGGTATGACAAGCCAGACAAAATGCTTAATCACTCCTGCGAGTGGGTTTCTAGGCCGTTTGCCCGCATTCCCTCCCGCCTTTCTTTACTCTCCATTACCATCCATTTACCGAGTGTTGAGACTCCCGCCGCTTCATCCCTCCCCAGAGGAGACGGGAACCCATGACAGCCAGCGCACCAGCCCCATCCGCCCTCCGACCGCCACCGGGCGGGAGCGCCTTCCGCAAGGACCTCCCGGCCGATCTGTCCGCGTCCGCAGCCGTCTTCCTGATCGCCCTGCCGCTCTCCCTCGGCATCGCGCTCGCCACCGGCGCCCCCCTTCAGGCCGGGCTGGTGGCCGCGGCGGTGGGCGGGATCGTTGCCGGACGGCTCGGCGGCGCGCCCCTCCAGGTGAGCGGCCCCGCCGCCGGACTCACGGTCGTGACCGCCGAGTTGATCCAGCGCTACGGATGGCGGACCACCTGCGCGATCACCGTCCTCGCGGGCTGCTGCCAGCTGGGGCTCGCCTTCCTGCGCACCGCGCGGTCGGCGCTCATGGTGAGTCCGGCCATCGTGCACGGCATGCTCGCGGGCATCGGCGTGACCATCGCACTGGCCCAGCTGCACATCGTGCTCGGGGGCACCCCGCAGAGCTCGGCCGTGGCCAACGTGCTCGGCCTGCCCGCCCAGTTGGCCGACCCGCACCCGGCCGCGCTGGCGGTGAGCGCGCTGACGCTGTGCGTCCTGCTCGGCTGGAACCGGCTGCCCGGCCGGGTGGGCCGCGCCCTGCGCAAGGTGCCGGCCGCCCTGGCCGCGGTCGCCTCCGCCACGGCGTTCGCGGCCCTGGCCGGGCTCGCCCTGCCCCGGGTCGACCTGCCGTCCTGGAGCAGCCACGCGCTGCCAGGGGTGCCCGAGGGGCCGGTGCTCGGGCTGATCGCCGCCGTCCTGACGATCACGCTGGTGGGCAGCGTGGAGTCCCTGCTCTCCTCGGTCGCCACCGACAAGCTGATCGCCTCCGAGCGCGGGACGGACGCCCGCCCGCCCCGGGCCGACCTCGACCGCGAACTGCGCGGCCAGGGCGCTGCGAACATCGTCTCCGGGCTGCTGGGCGGACTGCCGATCACGGGCGTGGCCGTGCGCAGCGTGGCGAACGTCAAGGCGGGCGCGGTCAGCCGGAAATCAGCCATGTTCCACGGGCTGTGGGTAGTGCTCGCCGCCGGTCTGCTGGTCCCGGTCCTCGACCTGATCCCGCTCGCGGCCCTGGCCGCGCTGGTGATGTTCGTCGGAATCCAGATGGTCAGCATCACGCACCTGCGGACCGTCTCCCGGCACCGCGAGGTCCTGGTCTACGCGACCACGATCGCGGCCGTGGTGCTGGGCGGGGTACTGGAGGGCGTGGCCGTCGGCATCGCGGTGGCGGTGGCCCTGGCGCTGCGCCGGCTGGCCCGCACCCGGATCACCGTGGCGGAGGAGGGAGGTGTCCACCGGGTCACGGTGCGCGGTCAGTTGACCTTCCTGGCGGTCCCCCGGCTGAGCCGGGTGCTGAACCAGGTTCCGCACGAGGGGCATGTGGTGGTCGAGCTCGACGGTTCGTTCATGGACCACGCCGCCTACGAGACCCTGCACGACTGGCAGGAGTCACACCTGGCGCACGGCGGGACGCTCGAACTGACCGGCCGGGGCGGCAGGGCGTTCTCCGGCGGGACACCGGACGGCTCCTGGGCGGCCGGCGACGGCGGGGACGAGGGCGGGCGCGAGGGCGCGCCGGCCGGCGGCCACCGGGGCGAGGCGGGCCGGGGGGCGCACCAGTGCTGCCGCCCCTGGACGCCCTGGCAGAACCACTGCGACCACCGGGCGGCTCCGGTCGCGCAGTCCGCCCAGCCCGCACCGGCGGACCGGGCGGGACACGGCGCCGCGGGCCCCGCGAGCGCCCCCGCCCGTACGGGTCCGGGCGCGGGCGGGACTCCCGGCGCTGCGGCGGTCGCCCCCCGGCGGTCCGGCGCGGGCCAACTCGCCAGCGGGATCACCGCCTTCCAGCGGGACACCGCCCCGCACGTACGCGAGGAGCTCGCCCGGCTGGCGCGCGAGGGGCAGCGTCCCTCGCAGCTCTTCCTGACCTGCGCCGACTCCCGTCTGGTCACCAGCATGATCACCGCCAGCGGTCCGGGCGACCTGTTCACCGTGCGCAACGTGGGCAATCTCGTCCCGCTGCCCGGTGCGGAGTCCGGCGACGATTCGGTGGCGGCGGCCATCGAGTACGCCGTGGACGTGCTGAAGGTCGCCAGCATCACGGTGTGCGGGCACTCGGGCTGCGGGGCCATGCAGGCCCTGCTCAACTCCCGGCCGGGCGCTCCGGCGACCCCGCTGAGCCGATGGCTGCGGCACGGCCTGCCCAGCCTGCAGCGCATGGGCAGCCGGCACCACGCCTGGGCGCGGATCGCGGGGCGGCTCCCGGCCGATGCCGTGGAGCAGCTCTGCCTGACCAACGTGGTGCAGCAGCTGGAGCACCTGCGGGCCCACGAGTCGGTGGCCCGGCGCCTCGCCGAGGGCACGCTCGAGCTGCACGGGATGTACTTCCACGTGGGAGAGGCCCAGGCCTATCTCCTCTCCGCCGGCGAGGACTTCTTCGACTGTCGGGTTTTCGACAGCGTCGGGCAGAACGCCTGACCAGAGGCCCTCCCGAACCGATACCCTCCCGTATCCGTGCAAGCCATGGGCCCTCCCGCACCAGCGGCGGGAAGGGCCCTTGGCGCGCCGCCCCGCCCGCACGCCGACACGCCGCGCGCGCGAAGGCGGGGCACGGGCCCAGTCGTGGTATAGGTCTAAACCAATTTTCGGCAACCCCTTGTCACCTGGGCGTCTGACTGATGAGCTGTCCCCGGGGACTCAGCTATGCCCGGGGACAACGGACACCCTGGGAAAGGGAGATGTCGTGAGCAACGAGAGCCTGGCCAACCTGCTGAAAGAGGAGCGGCGGTTCGCACCGCCCGCCGATCTGGCCGCCGCCGCGAACGTGAAGGAGGCCGCGTACGCGAAGGCCGACACGGACCGGCTGGGCTTCTGGGCCGAGCAGGCCCGACGGCTTTCCTGGGAGACCGAGCCCACCGAGACGCTCGACTGGAGCAACCCGCCCTTCGCGAAGTGGTTCGCCGACGGCAAGCTGAACGTCGCGTACAACTGCGTGGACCGCCACGTGGAGGCCGGCAACGGCGACCGCGTCGCCCTCCACTTCGAGGGCGAGCCGGGCGACAGCCGCTCGATCACCTACGCCCAGCTCAAGGACGAGGTCTCGCAGGCCGCGAACGCCCTCACCGAGCTCGGTGTCCAGGCGGGCGACCGGGTCGCCGTCTACCTCCCGATGATCCCCGAGGCCGTCGTCGCGATGCTCGCGTGCGCCCGCGTCGGCGCCGCGCACTCGGTGGTCTTCGGCGGCTTCTCCGCCGACGCCGTCGCCTCCCGCATCCAGGACGCCGACGCCAAGCTGGTCATCACCGCCGACGGCGGCTACCGCCGCGGCAAGCCCAGCGCGCTCAAGCCCGCCATCGACGAGGCCGTCGCCAAGTGCCCGCAGGTCGAGCACGTCCTCGTCGTCCGCCGCACCGGCCAGGACACCGCCTTCACCGAGGGCCGCGACCTGTGGTGGCACGACCTGGTCGGCCGCCAGTCCACCGAGCACACCCCGCAGGCCTTCGACGCCGAGCACCCGCTCTTCATCCTCTACACCTCGGGGACCACGGGTAAGCCGAAGGGCATCCTGCACACCTCGGGCGGCTACCTCACCCAGGCCTCGTACACCCACCACGCCGTCTTCGACCTGAAGCCGGAGAGCGACGTCTACTGGTGCACCGCCGACATCGGCTGGGTCACCGGGCACTCCTACATCGTCTACGGCCCGCTGGCCAACGGCGCCACGCAGGTGATGTACGAGGGCACCCCGGACACCCCGCACCAGGGCCGGTTCTGGGAGGTCGTGCAGAAGTACCGCGTCACCATCCTCTACACCGCGCCCACCGCGATCCGTACGTTCATGAAGTGGGGCGACGACATCCCCGCGAAGTTCGACCTGTCGAGCCTGCGCGTGCTCGGCTCGGTCGGCGAGCCGATCAACCCCGAGGCCTGGATCTGGTACCGCAAGCACATCGGCGGCGACCGCTGCCCGATCGTGGACACCTGGTGGCAGACCGAGACCGGCGCGATGATGATCTCCCCGCTCCCCGGTGTCACCGCGACCAAGCCGGGCTCGGCCCAGCGCGCCCTGCCGGGCATCGGCGCCACCGTCGTCGACGACGAGGGCCACGAGGTGGCGAACGGCGGAGGCGGCTACCTGGTCCTCACCGAACCGTGGCCGTCGATGCTGCGCACCATCTGGGGCGACGACCAGCGCTTCATCGACACCTACTGGTCCCGCTTCGAGGGCCGCTACTTCGCGGGCGACGGCGCCAAGAAGGACGACGACGGCGACATCTGGCTGCTGGGCCGCGTCGACGACGTGATGCTGGTGTCGGGCCACAACATCTCGACCACCGAGGTGGAGTCGGCGCTCGTCTCGCACCCCGCCGTGGCCGAGGCCGCCGTCGTCGGCGCGGCCGACGAGACCACCGGGCAGGCCATCGTGGCCTTCGTCATCCTGCGCGGCAGCGCCTCGGAGACGGACGGCCTGGTCGCGGAGCTGCGCAACCACGTGGGCGCCACCCTCGGCCCGATCGCCAAGCCGAAGCGGATCCTGCCGGTGCAGGAGCTGCCGAAGACCCGTTCCGGCAAGATCATGCGCCGTCTGCTGCGCGACGTGGCCGAGAACCGCGCGGTCGGCGACGTCACCACGCTCGCCGACTCCTCCGTGATGGACCTGATCCAGACGAAGCTGCCCAGCGCCTCCGACGAGGACTGACCTGCGGCAGGACGAGTACGACCCGACGAGGGCGTCCGGCGCACAGCGCGCCGGACGCCCTCCGTCCGTTTAAGGTGAAGATCACCCGATACGACGGAACGGACCCTGTAAAATATGAGAAGCGTCAAGATTTGACGCCCTAAAGCCTCAACGAAGCCTCACTGAAGTCTCTGGGTGTGCCGGGAAGTCTGGTCGGCAACTGCATGCGTCATGCCGTCGACCAACCGGAGGTCCCCCCGTGGCCACGCCCGCACCCCGCCGCAAGCTCCTCGGACGGCTCTCCCTCCCCGAGCGCCGCTTCGTCGCGGACGCGCTGCGCACCGAGACCGTCGGCGGCGTCCTGCTGCTGGTGGCCGCGATCGCCGCACTCCTGTGGGCGAACATACCCGCGATATCGGACAGCTTCGCCGACGTCCGGTCCTTCCACATCGGCCCCGCCTCCCTCGGCCTGGACCTCTCGCTCCAGCACTGGGCGGCCGACGGCCTGCTCGCGGTCTTCTTCTTCGTCGCCGGCATCGAGCTCAAGCGGGAACTCGTCGCGGGCGACCTGCGCGACGCCAAGGCCGCCGCGCTCCCCGTCATCGCCGCCGTCTGCGGCATGGCCGTACCCGCGCTGGTCTACTTCCTGGTCAACACCCTCGGCGGCGGCTCGACCGACGGCTGGGCGGTCCCCACCGCCACCGACATCGCCTTCGCCCTCGCCGTCCTCGCGGTCATCGGCACCTCGCTGCCCTCCGCGCTGCGCGCCTTCCTGCTGACCCTGGCCGTCGTCGACGACCTCTTCGCCATCCTGATCATCGCGGTGTTCTTCACCGGCAGCATCGACTTCGCCGCGCTGGGCGGGGCCGTCGCCGGCCTGGTCCTCTTCTGGTTCCTGCTGCGCGCCGGGGTCCGCGGCTGGTACGTCTACGTGCCGCTGGCGCTGGTCATCTGGGGCCTGATGTACAACAGCGGCGTCCACGCCACCATCGCCGGCGTCGCCATGGGCCTGATGCTGCGCTGCACCCGCCGGGAGGGCGAAGAGCACTCCCCGGGCGAGCACATCGAGCACCTGGTCCGGCCCCTGTCGGCCGGCCTGGCCGTGCCCCTCTTCGCCCTGTTCTCCGCCGGGGTCTCCCTTTCGGGCGGGGCGATCGCGCAGGTCTTCACCCGCCCCGAGACCCTGGGCGTGGTCCTCGGCCTGGTCGTCGGCAAGACGGTGGGCATCTTCGGCGGCACCTGGCTGGCCGCCCGCTTCACCCGTGCGGAGCTCAGCGAGGACCTGGCCTGGCCCGATGTGCTCGCCGTGGCCTCCCTGGCCGGCATCGGCTTCACCGTCTCCCTCCTGATCGGCGAACTCGCCTTCGCCGAGGACCCCGTCCTCACCGACGAGGTCAAGGCCGCCGTCCTGCTCGGCTCGCTCATCGCGGCGGTCGTCGCCTGCGTCATGCTCAAGCTCCGCGACCGCACGTACCGCTCCCTGACCGAAGCGGAGGAGCGCGACGAGGACCGCGACGGGATCCCGGACATCTACGAAGAGGGCAACCCGGAGTACCACCTGCGGATGGCTCGGATCCACGAGGAGAAGGCGGCCGAACACCGCCTGCGGGCCACCGCGCTCGCCCTGGCGCAGTCCCCGGAGCCGGACGACGGCGCGGGCGAAGCAACGGGCGGGTCCAGCGCGCGGGCCGACCGTCCGGCATGATCTGACTGACGACGGAGGACAGCCGCCGGCAGACGACGACAGAGGGAGACAGAGATGAGCGCAGTGGACCAAGGGGCTCCGGGGGCCGAGCGCACCCTCGGCCAGCTCGTCGCCGCGGCCACCGCCGAGATGTCCGCCCTGGTGCACGACGAGATCGCGCTCGCCAAGGTGGAGATCAAGCAGGACGTCAAGCGCGCGGGCATCGGCAGCGGCGCCGCGATCGCGGCGGGCGTGCTCGTGCTCTTCTCCCTCCCCGTACTGAGTTTCGCCGCGGCCTACGGCATCCACAACCTCGGTCTCGGGCTCGCCTGGTCCTTCCTCATCGTCGGCGGCGCGTTCTGGCTGCTGGCGGGGCTGGTCGGGCTGCTGGCGGTGGCCAAGTTCAAGAAGATCAAGCCGCCGGTGAAGACGATGGACTCCGTCAAGCAGACCGCCGCGGTGGTGGGAACCGTCAAGCCGCATCCGCGGCCGGTGAGTGACCAGGCCGTGGGTGTGGCACGCTCGTCCTCATGACAGCCCCCTCGCCGGACTCCAGCACTCCGCCCACCGCCGCCACGGCGGTACGGATCGCCCTGCCGGACGGCAGGGCGGTGACCCACCGGGACGTCGCGGCCAACGGCGCCCGGTTCCACGTCGCGGAGCTCGGCGACGGACCGCTGGTCCTCCTGCTGCACGGCTTCCCGCAGTTCTGGTGGACCTGGCGGCACCAGCTGACCGCCCTCGCGGACGCCGGGTACCGCGCGGTGGCGATGGACCTGCGCGGAGTGGGCGGCAGCGACCGCACCCCGCGCGGCTACGACCCGGCGAACCTCGCGCTCGACGTCACCGGCGTCATCCGCTCCCTCGGCGAGCCGGACGCCGCCCTCGTCGGACACGACCTGGGCGGCTACCTGGCCTGGACGGCGGCCGTGATGCGGCCCAAGCTGGTGCGCCGACTGGTCGTCTCCTCCATGCCGCACCCGCGCCGCTGGCGCTCGGCCATGCTGGGCGACGTCGGCCAGACCCGGGCGAGCTCCCACATCTGGGGCTTCCAGCGGCCGTTCATCCCCGAGCGGCAGCTGGTCGCCGACGACGGGGCTCTCGTGGGACAGCTGATCCGGGAGTGGTCCGGGCCGCGGCTCCAGGACGAGGGCTCGGACGAGGAAGCGCTCGGCGTGTACCGGCGGGCGATGTGCATCCCGTCCACCGCGCACTGCTCGATCGAGCCCTACCGCTGGATGATGCGCTCGATGGCCCGGCCGGACGGGCTGCAGTTCTACCGCCGGATGAAGCGGCCCGTACGGGTGCCGACGCTGCACCTGCACGGATCGCTGGACCCGGTGATGCGTACGCGCAGCGCCGCCGGATCCGGGGAGTACGTCGAGGCCCCCTACCGCTGGCGGCTCTTCGACGGCCTCGGGCACTTCCCGCACGAGGAGGACCCGGCCGCCTTCTCCGCCGAGCTGGTGAACTGGCTCAAGGACCCCGAGCCCGACCGCCCCTGACGAAGCCTTGGCCTGTACCTGACGGGTCGATGACCGGTTCCTGACGGATCCGCAGTTTATTCGTACGACTGGCTTACGGTCATTCAATTGCCCGGCGCATAGGCCAATTGGCCGCCGCGGACGGGGTTACCGACCTTGGAGGCCGGGCACAGCTCGTTGTATGGGCTGGACGCACGACCACGGTGACACCGCACGCGAACGCCGCTCGGCCACGGTGCCGGGCACGCACGACAGGGGGGCGGGCCGCGAAGGCCACGACCCCCGCCTCGGGATTCCGCGCATCCTGCGCCGCCGCGCCCGCTGGGTGTCGGCGCGGCTGCGCCATCCACGGGTGTAGCGGGTCAGAGGGCGCAACCCTGGGTGTCAACCCGCCGGTCGGCGATCCTGCCGACGCGGATGTCGTCCCGGATCTCGTCCGCCGTCAGGGCGTAGCCGGTGTTTGGGTCGTCGAGCGACTTCGCGAAGACGACCCCGTACACCCGGCCCTCGGGCGTCAGCAGCGGGCCGCCGGAGTTGCCCTGGCGGACGGTCGCGTAGAGCGAGTAGACGTCGCGGCGGACGGTGCCCCGGTGGTAGATGTCCGGGCCGTTGGCGTTGATCCTGCCGCGGACGCGGGCGGCGCGGACGTCGTACCCGCCGTTCTCCGGGAAGCCGGCGACGATCGCGTCGCTGCTGCTCGTCGCGTCCTTCTCGGTGAACTCCAGGGCCGGGGCGCGCAGCTTCGGCACGTCCAGGACGGCGATGTCGCGCTCCCAGTCGTAGAGCACCACCTTGCCGTCGTACAGCTTGCCCTCGCCGCCGATCTGCACGGTCGGCTCGATGACCCCGCCGACGACATGGGCGTTGGTCATCACCTTGCCGGGCGCGAAGACGAAGCCGGTGCCTTCCAGGACCTTGCTGCAGCTGGGCGCGGTGCCGACGACCTTCACGATCGAGAGCCTGGCCTGCTGGGCGACGGCGCCGGCGGCCAGCGCCGGGTCGGGCGGCTTCACCTCGGCGATGGGCTCGTTCGAGAAGGGGCTGAAGACCTGGGGGAGGCCGTTGCGGGCGAGGGTGGAGCTGAAGTCCGAGAACCAGGTGTTGGCCTGGTCGGGCAGCACCCGCGACACGCCCAGCAGCACCTTGGAGTTGCGGACCTCCTTGCCCAGGGTGGGCAGTGAGGTGCCGGCCAGCGCGGAGCCGATCAGCCAGGCCACCAGCAGCATCGCGACGACGTTGACCAGCGCGCCGCCGGTCGCGTCGAGCGCGCGGGCCGGTGACCAGGTGATGTAGCGCCGGAGCCGGTTGCCCAGATGGGTGGTCAGGGCCTGGCCGATCGAGGCGCAGATGATGATGACCACGACGGCGATCACCACGACCGTGGTGGACACCTGGGTGCCGTTTTCCGTCACCCGGTCCCAGATCAGCGGGAGCAGGGACACGGCGATGAGGCCACCGCCCAGGAAGCCGGTCACCGACAGGACGCCGACGACGAAGCCCTGGCGGTAGCCGACGATCGCGAACCACACGGCCGCGAGCAGCAACAGGATGTCCAGCACGTTCACGAGGGTCACCGTCTCATGCGTGCCAGTCGAGCGGGACGTGACGTGAGCGGTCCCACGGGCGTTCCCAGCCCGCGAAGTGCAGGATCCGGTCGATGACCCCGGCGGTGAAACCCCAGACCAGGGCCGATTCCACGGTGAAGGCGGGCCCCTGATGGCCCCTCGGGTGGACCACGGTGACCCGGTGGGCGGGGTCCGTGAGATCCGCCACGGGCACCGTGAAGACCCGGGCAGTCTCCGCCGGGTCCACCGGGCCGACCGGCGAGGGCTCGCGCCACCAGCCGAGCACCGGGGTCACGACGAACTCGCTGACCGGGATGTAGAGCCGGGGCAGTACGCCGAAGAGCTGCACGCCCGCCGGGTCCAGCCCGGTCTCCTCCTCGGCCTCCCGCAGCGCGGCGCGCAGCGGGCCGGTGGTGTGCGGATCGCCGTCCTGCGGGTCCAGGGCGCCGCCCGGGAAGGAGGGCTGGCCGGCATGCGAGCGCAGCGTGCCGGCGCGCTCCTGGAGGAGGATCTCGGGGCCGCGCGGGCCCTCCCCGAAGAGGATCAGCACGGCGGACTGGCGGCCCCGGCCGTCCTCGGGGGGCAGGAAGCTGCTGAGCTGGCGGGGCCGGACCGTCCGGGCCGCCTCGACGACGGGGTCGAGCCAGCCGGGCAGGCCGGCCGTCGTCAGCTCCAGGCCGTCGGCCCGGTGCCCGGCCTCGGCCGTGGTCTCGTCCTGCGTACCGCGCGTCATGGGCAACCCCTGTCCGTGTTCTCCTCGTCCGCTGAACGCGGCCCGGGTACCGATTCGTTCCGCCGGGGGCGCGCGGCGGCTGCGCCACACGCCCCCGGCGGCGCGGGCGCCCCGCTCAGGCCCCCGTACGGGCCCCCAGGGGCGCGGCGGGGAGGCCGGGGTAGTCCGGGGGCGGCGAGAGCCGCTGGCCCGGCTGGCCGCCCTTCTCGTACTTCAGCAGCTTCTTCGCCTTCTCCGGGTCGGTCTCGCCCTCCCCGTAGGCCGGGCAGAGCGGGGCGATCGGGCAGGCTCCGCAGGCGGGCCGGCGGGCGTGGCAGATGCGGCGGCCGTGGAAGACGACGCGGTGCGAGAGCATCGTCCACTCGCTCTTGGGGAAGATCGCGCAGATCTCCGCCTCGACCTTCTCGGGGTCCTCCTGCTCGGTCCACTTGAACCGGCGCACCAGCCGTCCGAAGTGGGTGTCGACGGTGATCCCGGGGACCCCGAAGGCGTTGCCGAGGACGACGTTCGCCGTTTTGCGGCCGACTCCCGGCAGCTTGACCAGGTCTTCCATGCGGCCCGGCACCTCGCCGCCGAAGTCGTCCCGCAGGGCCTGCGAGAGGCCGAGGAGGGACTTCGCCTTCGCCCGGAAGAACCCGGTCGGCCGAATGATCTCCTCCAGTTCCTCCGGCACGGCCGCGGCCATGTCCTCGGGGGTCGGGTAGGCGGCGAACAGGGCCGGGGTCGTCTGGTTCACCCGCAGGTCGGTGGTCTGCGCGGAGAGGACGGTGGCGACCAGGAGCTCGAAGGGGTTGCGGAAGTCCAGCTCCGGATGGGCGTACGGGTACACCTCGGCGAGCTCGCGGTTGATGCGGCGGGCCCGGCGGACCATGGCCAGGCGGGACTCGGGCTTGGGCGCGGCGGCCGGCCGCGGGACCCGGGCGGCCTTCGTCGCGGGCTCCGCAGCCTGCGCCGGCCCGGCCGCCCCGGCGGCCTTCACGGACTGCGATTTCTTGGCCGAAGCTTTGCCGTGGGGGGCAGGTCGGGGCGTTTCGGACGCCACCGCAGGGGCCTGTTCGCCCACGGCTGAATTCTGGGCCGCCGTCACTCCCGCGGACCCCTTGGCCTGTGCTCTCACCGGCTTATTGGACACCCGGCCAGCCTAAGGCCGGACGCTGACACCCCGCCCGGACCTCAGGTAACACCACCCCGATTGGCCTCTCGCCGCACAGCACGCCCGTCCGTCCGGCATCCTTGTGATTGATCGCACTGTTTGAGCCGTCCGGCAAAATGGGGAACGGTCCCCACTGGCCGGTCGACATAGGAGAGAGACTCGTGGACGACGTTCTGCGGCGCGCCCCGCTCTTCGCGGCGCTCGATGACGAGCAGGCCGCGGAGCTCCGCGCCTCCATGGGCGAGGTGACCCTCGCACGCGGTGACGCCCTGTTCCACGAGGGCGACCCCGGTGACCGGCTGTACGTCGTGACCGAGGGCAAGGTGAAGCTGCACCGCACCTCCCCCGACGGCCGCGAGAACATGCTGGCCGTCCTCGGCCCCGGCGAGCTGATCGGCGAGCTGTCGCTGTTCGACCCGGGCCCGCGCACCGCCACCGCCACCGCCCTGACCGAGGTCAAGCTCCTCGGCCTCGGCCACAGCGACCTCCAGCCCTGGCTGAACGCCCGGCCCGAGGTCGCGACCGCCCTGCTGCGCGCCGTCGCCCGGCGCCTGCGCAAGACCAACGACCAGATGTCCGACCTGGTCTTCTCCGACGTCCCGGGCCGCGTGGCCCGCGCGCTCCTCGACCTGTCGCGCCGCTTCGGCGTGCAGTCGGAGGAGGGCATCCACGTCGTCCACGACCTCACGCAGGAGGAGCTCGCCCAGCTCGTCGGCGCCTCGCGCGAGACCGTGAACAAGGCGCTCGCCGACTTCGCGGGCCGCGGCTGGCTGCGCCTGGAGGCGCGCGCCGTGATCCTGCTGGACGTGGAGCGGCTCGCCAAGCGCTCGCGCTGACCACGCTTCGCGCAGGGGCCCCGTCCGGGTGTCGGACGGGGCCCCTGCGCGCGTCCGGCGGCGCGGGCCGGGCCGCCGGACGTAAATGCCCGCGGCCCGGGCCGTGCGCCGGGCACAGTAGGGATCATGGATCTCAGAGGGCTGGACGCGGACGGGTACTTCGAGCGGGAGGGCTCCCTCGGCAGGATCCAGCCCGCGTTCGCGGACCTCGTCGCCGCCGCGCGCGGCCGGCTCGTGGAGGCGTACGGGAACCGGCTCCACAGCGCCTACCTGTACGGTTCCGTGCCGCGCGGCACCGCCCGCCCCGGCAGCTCCGACCTCGACCTGCTGATCGCCCTGCACCGGGAGCCCGCCGACGAGGACCGGGACACCGCCGAGGTACTGGGCCGCGGGCTCGACCAGGACTTCCCGCAGATCGACGGCGTCGGGATCCTGCTCTACGGCAAGGACCGGCTGCTGAGCGAGCAGGAACGTTACGACCTGGGCTGGTTCCTGGCCTGCCTGTGCACCCCGCTGCTCGGCGCCGACCTGGCCGAGCACCTGCCCCGCTACCGGCCCGACAGCCTGCTCGCGCGGGAGACCAACGGCGACCTGGCCGCCCTGCTGCCCCGGTGGCGGGACCGGTGGGAGGCGGCGACGGAGCCCGCCGACTTCCGCCGGATGAACCGGTTCTTCTCGCGGCACCTGGTGCGGACCGCCTTCACGCTGGTCATGCCCGAGTGGGGCGGCTGGACCAGCGACCTCGCCGAGTCCGCGGAGGTCTTCGGCCGCTACTACCCCGAGCGGGCGGCGCAGCTGCGCGAGGCCGCCGCCGTGGCCCTGGAGCCGGTCGAGGACCCGGCCGTGGCCCGCCGGTACCTGGACGACCTCGGTCCGTGGCTGGCGGCGGAGTACGGGGCCCGGCACGGCACGAAGGCCCCGCGGCCGGGGGCGTGAGGGTCAGCCCCGGGCCTTGCCCGCCAGGTCCAGGGACTCGACGGCCTGCTTGGCCTCCGCCAGGCCCGCGCCGGTGATCTCCCGGTAGGCCTTGATCGCCGAGACGGTCCGGCCCTCGCGCATCAGCGCGCGTACGCCGTCCAGCCCGGCCGGCTCCGGCTCCTCGACGCCCAGGTGCTCCAGCACCAGGCCGAGCCGCCGCTCCAGCCGGTCCGCGCGGTCCTGCAGGGCGCGCATGCGCAGGCTCACCGTGGAGGTGATCCAGCCCGCGGCCGCGAGCACCGCGAGCAGCACGTACAGCGTGTTCATTCAGGTCCCCCCGGGATCAGTCCGTGTTCACGAAGGTACTCGAGCTGCGCGCGCACGGACCATTCGGCGGCCGGCCACAGCGAGCGGTCCACGTCCGCGTAGACGTGGGCGACGACGGCCTCCGGGGTGACCAGACCGTCCTCGACCGCCGTCTCGACCTGGGCGAGCCGGTGGGCGCGGTGGGCCAGGTAGTACTCCACGACGCCCTGCGCGTCCTCCAGGACCGGGCCGTGCCCCGGCAGCACGGTGTGGACCCCGTCGTCGACGGTGAGGGAGCGCAGGCGGCGCAGGGAGTCCAGGTAGTCGCCCAGGCGGCCGTCGGGGTGCGCGACGACGGTCGTCCCGCGGCCCAGGATGGTGTCGCCGGTCAGCACGGCCCCGTCGGCCGGCAGGTGGAAGCACAGGGAGTCGGCGGTGTGGCCGGGCGTGGCCACGACCCGCATCTCCAGGCCGCCGGTGCGGATCACGTTCCCCGCGGCCAGGCCCTCGTCGCCCAGGCGCAGCGCCGGGTCCAGGGCGCGCACCTTGGTGCCGGTCAGCTCGGCGAAGCGGCCGGCGCCCTCGGCGTGGTCGGGGTGGCCGTGGGTGAGGAGGGTCAGCGCGACCCGCTTGCCGGCCTGCTCGGCGGTGGCGATGACGGCGCGCAGGTGCGCCTCGTCGAGGGGGCCCGGGTCGATGACGACGGCGAGCTCGGAGCCGGGCTCGGAGACCAGCCAGGTGTTGGTGCCGTCCAGGGTCATGGCCGACGGGTTGGGGGCCAGGATGTTGACCGCGCGGGCGGTGGCCGGTCCGGAGACGACCGTTCCGCGGGGCTGGCCGGGCAGGGCCGCTGCGTCGGTCATGCGGGGCCTCCTCCGAGGGTGACGCGCTTGGTGAACTCGTCGTGGCCCGGCCAGCTGAGCACGACCACGCCGTCCTCCAGCGTGGCCTCGGCCAGCACCGGGGTGAGGTCCTGCGCGCCGGACGCCGCGAGGGCGTCGGCGGCGGCCCCGTACGGCTCCAGGGAGCGCAGGGTGGAGATGGTGGGCGGCATCATCAGCAGCTCGCCCGCGTCGTAGCCGGCGGCGGCGTCCTGCGGGCGGATCCAGACGGTCCGGTCGGCCTCGGTGGAGGCGTTGCGCGTGCGCTGGCCCTCCGGGAGGGCGGCGACGAAGAACCACGTGTCGTAGCGGCGGGGCTCGAACTCGGGGGTGATCCAGCGGGCCCAGGCCCCGAGCAGGTCGGAGCGCAGCAGCAGGCCGCGGCGGTCGAGGAACTCGGCGAAGGACAGCTCGCGGCCGACGAGGGCCTGCCGGTCAGCCTCCCAGTCGTCCCCGGTGGTGTCGCCGACGACGGTGTCCGGGGTCTTCCCGGCGAGCAGGACGCCCGCCTCCTCGAAGGTCTCGCGGACCGCGCCGCAGACGATCGCCTGGGCGGTGGCGGCGTCGGTACCGAGGCGTGCCGCCCACTGCTCCTGGTCCGGGCCGGCCCAGCCGATGCGGTGGTCCTCGTCGCGGGGGTCGACCCCGCCGCCGGGGTAGGCGTAGGCGCCGCCGGCGAACGCCATGGAGGAGCGGCGGCGCAGCATGTGCACGGCCGGGCCGACGGGGGTGTCGCGGAGCAGCATCACCGTGGCGGCGCGCCGGGGCTCCGCGGGGGTGAAGGCGCCTTCCGCCAGGGCGCGGATGCGGGCGGGCCACTCCGGGGGGTACCACTGGCCTCCGGCGGGGGGCTCGGGCGAGGGCTGACCGTGCTGACCATTCGGCATGGCCGGATGCTACGACCATCCGGCCCGATGTTCGAGGGCCGCTCCTGCCGGACGGCGTCCGCCGGCCTGCCGGACGGGGCCCCGGCCACGGCGGGTCCGGCGCCGCGGGTCCGGCGCCGCGGGTCCGGCGCCGCGGGTCCGGCGCCGCGGGTCCGGCGCCGCGGGTCCGGCGCCGCGGGTCCGGCGCCGCGGCCCCCGGCCGTCACGGGTCCTGCCGTCACGGGTCCTGCCGTCACGGGTCCTGCCGTCGCTGCCCCAGCCGTCGCTGCCCCAGCCGTCACGGGTCCTGCCGTCGCTGCCCCAGCCGTCACGGGTCCTGCGCCGCGGCCCCCAGCCGTCGCGGGGTGCTGCCGTCGCGGGGTGCGGCCGTCGCGGGGTGCGGCCGTCGCGGGTGCGGCCGTTGTACCTCGGATGCCGGCGGGGCCGTTCACAGCCCCGCCGGCCTGGGAGGCGACGGGCGCGCAGCGCCCGGGGAACCGCCCCGCCCGGCCACCGGCGGACGGAGTCCGGCGCAGCGGCGCGGAGCCGGCAAGGCGCCCCGGCACCGGGCGGCGCGAGCGGTACGGCGAGGCCGAGAAGGGCCCTCAGGCGTCCGGGGCGAGTTCCACCTGGATCTCGACCTCGACCGGGGCGTCCAGCGGGAGGACCGCCACGCCGACCGCGCTGCGGGCGTGCACGCCCTTGTCGCCGAGGACCTCGCCCAGCAGCTCGCTCGCGCCGTTCAGCACGCCCGGCTGCCCCGTGAAGTCGGGGGCCGAGGCGACGAAGCCGACGACCTTCACCACGCGCGCGATCCGGTCCAGGTCACCGGCCACGGACTTCACGGCGGCCAGCGCGTTCAGCGCACACGTCGCCGCCAGCTCCTTGGCCTGCTCCGGCGAGACCTCCGCGCCGACCTTGCCGGTCAGCGGGAGCTTGCCCTGCACCATCGGGAGCTGCCCCGCGGTGTACACGTACGCGCCCGAGCGCACCGCCGGCTGGTACGCGGCCAGCGGCGGGACGACCTCGGGGAGGGTCAGGCCGAGCTCGGCGAGCCGGGCCTCGACGGCGCCGCTCATGCCTTCTCCCGCTTGAGGTAGGCCACGAGCTGCTCGGGGTTGTTCGGGCCGGGCACGACCTGGACGAGCTCCCAGCCGTCCTCGCCCCAGGTGTCCAGGATCTGCTTGGTGGCGTGGACCAGCAGGGGGACCGTCGCGTATTCGAACTTCTTGGTCATGGGGGCGAGCGTAACGCCTGAGCGGGAGTGGTTAGGCTCGGAGGTTGTGAGCAGGCTCCAGGTGGTCAGCGGCAAGGGCGGCACCGGCAAGACCACGGTCGCCGCCGCACTCGCGCTGGCCCTCGCGCGCGAGGGCAGGCGGACTCTACTCGTGGAGGTCGAGGGCAGGCAGGGCATCGCACAGCTATTCGGCACGGAAGCGCTCCCCTACGAGGAGCGGAAGATCGCCGTCGCGCCGGGCGTGGGCGGCGGAGAGGTGTACGCGCTCGCCATCGACGCGGAGCGGGCGCTGCTGGACTACCTCCAGATGTTCTACAAGCTCGGGTCGGCGGGACGCGCCCTGAAGAAGCTCGGGGCCATCGACTTCGCGACGACCATCGCACCCGGTCTGCGGGACGTCCTGCTGACCGGCAAGGCGTGCGAGGCGGTGCGGCGGAAAGACAAGGCCGGGCGGTTCGTCTACGACCACGTGATCATGGACGCCCCGCCGACCGGCCGGATCACCCGCTTCCTGAACGTCAACGACGAGGTGGCGGGGCTGGCCCGCTTCGGGCCGATCCACAACCAGGCGCAGGCCGTCATGAAGGTGCTCAAGTCCCCGGACACCGCCGTGCACCTGGTGACCCTGCTGGAGGAGATGCCGGTCCAGGAGACCGCCGACGGGATCGAGGAACTGCGCACGGCCGGACTTCCGTTCGGGCGGGTCATCGTCAACATGGTGCGCCCGCACCACCTGGACGAGGACACCCTGCGCACGGCCGCCGAGGGCCGGCGCCCCGGAATCGCCAAGGCCCTGTCCCGGGCGGGTCTCGGCGGGGCCCGGCGGGGCGGGCTGGCCGAGCGGCTGGTGGAGCCGCTGCTGGCACAGGCCGCCGAGCACGCGAGCCGCGTCGAGCTGGAGCGGGAGCAGCGCGCGGTGCTGGCGGGGCTTCAGGTGCCGACGTACGAACTCCCCCTGCTGGGCTCGGGGATGGAGCTGGCCGGGCTGTACGAGCTGGCGACGGAGCTGCGCAAGCAGGCGGACGCGCAATGAGCGGGAGCGGGAACACCATGGGCCTGGACACGCCGCAGCGGCTGGCGGTCGACGCGCTGCTGGACGACCCCACGACGCGGATCATCGTGTGCTGCGGCGCGGGCGGGGTCGGCAAGACCACGACGGCCGCGGCGCTGGGCGTACGGGCGGCCGAGCGGGGGCGGAAGGTGGTGGTGCTGACCATCGACCCGGCGCGCCGGCTGGCGCAGTCGATGGGCATCGACTCGCTGGACAACACCCCGCGCAGGGTCGAGGGGGTGGACGGCGACGGCGGTGAACTGCACGCCATGATGCTGGACATGAAGCGGACCTTCGACGAGATCGTCGAGGCGCACGCGGACCGCGAGCGGGCGCGGGCGATCCTAGCGAACCCCTTCTACCAGTCCCTGTCGGCCGGCTTCGCGGGCACGCAGGAGTACATGGCGATGGAGAAGCTGGGCCAGCTGCGGGCGAAGGACGACTGGGACCTGATCGTCGTGGACACCCCGCCGAGCCGCTCCGCGCTGGACTTCCTCGACGCGCCGAAGCGGCTGGGGTCCTTCCTGGACGGGAAGTTCATCCGGGTGCTGATGGCTCCGGCGAAGGTCGGCGGGCGGGCCGGGATGAAGTTCCTGAACGTCGGCATGTCGATGATGACCGGCACGCTGAGCAAGCTGATGGGGGCTTCTCTGCTGAAGGACGTGCAGACGTTCGTGGCGGCGATGGACACGATGTTCGGCGGGTTCCGCACCCGCGCCGACGCGACGTTCCGTCTGCTCCAGGCGCCGGGCACGGCCTTCCTGGTGGTCGCGGCGCCCGAGCCGGACGCGCTGCGCGAGGCGGCGTACTTCGTGGAACGGCTGGCCGCCGAGAGCATGCCGCTGGCGGGTCTGGTGCTGAACCGGGTGCACGGCAGCGACGCGCGGCAGCTGTCCGCGGAGCGGGCGCTGGCGGCTGCAGAGAATCTTGAAGAAGGCGGCATTGTCGATCAGGAGCCCGGGAAAGCTGGACTTCGTGACGCCGACGACGGCTCCCCCGCCGTGGACGACGTGGACGACATGAACACCGCGGACGGCTCCGGTGACGCTGACGCGATCACTGCGGGGCTGCTGCGCCTGCACGCGGAACGCATGCAGGTGATCGCGCGGGAACAGCGCACGCGCGATCGCTTCACCTCGCTGCATCCCGAGGTGGCGGTGGCCGAAGTGGCCGCCCTGCCCGGCGATGTGCACGACCTCGCCGGGCTGCGGGCCATCGGAGAGCGACTCGCGGCCGGGGTTCCAGCCGGAGCTTGACCGTGGTGACGAGTGCTTCCTGCGCGGTGTCCGGGTGGCTACCCGGCCGCCGCGTAGGTCTCGTACGCCACGTCGATCTCCGCGCCGACATCCACGGTGAGGATGCCGGTACTGCGCTCGTACTCCGTGCGAGCGGTTTCGAGCAGCCGTCGCCACGAGGTGACGGTGGGACGCCTGCGCAACAAAGCGCGCCGTTCCCGCTCGGTCATTCCGCCCCACACTCCGAACTCGACACGATTGTCGAGCGCGTCGGCCAGGCACTCGGTCCGCACCGGGCATCCGGTGCACACCGCCTTGGCCCTGTTCTGTGCCGCTCCTTGAACGAACAGTTCATCCGGATCGGTAGTGCGGCAGGCTGCCTGCGCACTCCAGTCGGTTACCCAGCCCATCCCGGTGCCGTCCTCTCCCGAATCGAGGCTCCCCCACGGCGGTAGCGGCATATTCACCGCTGCCAGTTGAGGACGTTACGGAAGGCGAGGACGCCGCAACACCCCCGACGGGCCCAATCTTGAATGGTCCGAACGGACTATGGGTAAGCGGCAGATCACCCGACGGAGTGATCCGGCGACATGCCCGGCCATTCCGGCGATTCGGGTGAAATCAGGGAAGCGCCGGTGAGCGGCCGTCAGAGCGAAGGGCGAGATTCGGACATCCGTCCACCCCATTCGGGAAGGGTGAAAATCAAGCCGAAGGGTTGATGTCGCACCACACTCCTGTGACAGTTGGGGACAGCTTAGGCCAAGGCATTCGCGCGTGTCCGGCGAATGAGAACGTAGGCTGCCCTCCATGGGAAAGAAGCGCTCGGGCGCAGGGCTCACGGGGCCGCAGCAGGCCACCAGGTTCCTCGGTTTGTCGGTTCTCTCCGGAGTCGTTCTCGCCGGCATCGCGATCCCGGGCGCCGGTGCGCTGGGTCTCGCCGCCAAGGGCACCGTCGAGGGTTTCGATGAGATCCCGGCCAATCTCAAGACGCCTCCGCTGAGCCAGCGGACCACCATTCTGGACGCCGAGGGTGGCCTGATCGCCACCGTCTATTCGCGGGACCGGCAGGTGGTCCCGCTCACGGCCATCTCGCCGTACATGCAGAAGGCGATCGTCGCGATCGAGGACTCGCGTTTCTACGAGCACGGCGCCGTCGACCTCAAGGGCATCCTGCGCGCGGTCAACCGCAACGCGCAGGAGGGCGGCGCCGCGCAGGGCGCCTCCACGCTGACGCAGCAGTACGTGAAGAACGTCTTCGTCGAGGAGGCCGGCGACGACCCGGCCAAGGTCGCCGAGGCGCAGCAGAAGAGCCTCGGGCGCAAGATCCGCGAGCTGAAGTACTCGATCCAGGTCGAGGAGGAGCTCGGGAAGAAGAAGATCCTCGAGAACTACCTCAACATCACCTACTTCGGGCAGGCGGCCTACGGCATCGAGTCCGCGGCCCAGCGCTACTTCAGCAAGCCGGCCAAGGACCTGACCCTGGACGAGTCGGCCCTGCTGGCCGGCGTCGTGCAGTCGCCGAGCCGGTTCGACCCGGTGAACGACGCGCAGGAGGCGATGAAGCGCCGCAACGTCGTCCTCCAGCGGATGGCCGACGTGAAGGACATCTCGCAGGCCGAGGCCGACGAGGCGAAGAAGCTGCCGGTCACCCTGAAGGTGACCCGCCCGAAGAACGGCTGCATCACCGCCGTCAAGGGTGCCGGCTTCTTCTGCGACTACGTGCGCAACACCTTCCTGTCCGACCCGGTCTTCGGCAAGACCCGCGAGGAGCGGGCGAAGGTCTGGAACCAGGGCGGTCTGACGGTCCGCACCACCCTGGACCCGCAGTCGCAGGACGCCGCGAACAACTCGATCCGCGACCACGTCAACCAGGACGACTCGATCGCCACGGCCGTGACCATGGTCCAGCCGGGCACGGGCCGGATCCTGGCGATGGGCCAGTCCAAGCCGTACGGCTTCGGGAAGAACGAGACGCAGATCAACTACTCCGTCGACAAGCGGATGGGCGGCTCCAACTTCGGCTTCCAGGTCGGCTCCACGTTCAAGCCCTTCATCGCGGCCGCGGCCATAGAGAAGGGAGTGGAGCCGACGAAGGTCTACTCGGCTCCGAACAAGATGGACTACCCGAGCCCGGTCTCCCGGTGCGAGGGCACCCCGCCGTGGCAGAACCTGCCGCTGGACGGCGGCAAGCTGCAGACCGCCCAGAACGAGACGGCGGACGAGCAGGGCCCGTACGCGCTGAAGACGGCGATGGAGAAGTCCATCAACACCTACTTCGTGCAGATGATCTCCGACATCGGGCTCTGCCCGGTGACGGAGATGACGCAGAAGCTCGGCGTGGTCCCGGCCAGCGGGGTGAAGCTGCCCGAGGAGCCGTCCATCGCGCTCGGCTCGGCCGAGATGTCCCCGCTGACGATGGCCAACGCGTACGCCGCATTCGCCAACCGGGGCGTCTACTGCACCCCGATCGCCCTGGAGTCGATCACCGACGCCCACGGCAAGGCGCTCGCGGTGCCCAAGAGCAAGTGCGATCGGGCCATGTCCCAGGACACCGCCGACACGATCAACAACCTGCTGCGCGGAGTGGTCGACTCCGGCACCGGTGAGAAGGCCGGCCTGACCGACCGCGACAACGCGGGCAAGACCGGTACCACCGACAACCGCTACAACGCCTGGTTCGTGGGCTACACCCCGAACATGTCCGGCGCGGTGTGGGTCGGCTCCGGCGGCGCGAAGAAGATCACGATGGAGGACATCACCATCGGCGGTCAGTACTACCCGAAGGTCTTCGGCGGCGGCCTGCCCGGCCCGATCTGGAAGGACGCGGTCTCGGGCGCGCTGGCCGGCCGGGAGGCACCGCCCTTCGCGAACGTCCACGTCCCGGACCCGGTGGTCGGGGGCGGCGGCGGCAACGGCGGCGGGGCCGGCGGCAACGGCGGCGGACGGGGCAACACCCCGAACCAGCCGACGAACCCGCGCAAGCCCGGGAAGCCCGGCAAGCCGGGCGGCGACGGCAAGCCCGGCGACAGCCGGCCCGGCACGGCCGGCGGTGCCGGCACCCCGGCCGACCCGCCGGTCAACCCGATCCCCGGGCTCCCCGCGGACCCGGGCCTGATCGGGGGCAACGAAACCCAGTAGCAGCACGGGGGAGGGCCCCGGCCGGATCATCCGGCCGGGGCCCTCCCCCGTCTTCCCCGCGCGACTTACGAAAGCCGCTTCTTGACGGCGGCGGCGACGCGGCCGCCCTCCGCCAGACCCGCCACCTTCGGGTTCACGATCTTCATGACAGCGCCCATGGCCCGCGGCCCCTCGGCACCGGCCGCCCTGGCCTCCTCGACCGCCGCGGCCACGATCGCGTCGAGCTCGTCGTCGCCGAGCTGCTTGGGCAGGTAGGCGTCGAGGAACTCGCCCTCCGCCGTCTCGCGCGCGGCCTGCTCGTCGCGGCCGCCCTGGGCGAAGGCCTCCGCGGCCTCGCGGCGCTTCTTCGCCTCCTTCGCGATCACCTTGAGGACCTCGTCGTCGGAGAGCACGCGTGCCTCCTTGCCCGCGACCTCCTCCTTGGTGATGGCGGCGAGGGTCAGGCGCAGCGTGGACGAACCGAGTTCGTCGCGCGCCTTGATGGCGGTGGTGAGGTCTTCCTGGAGCTTGGCCTTGAGCGTGGTCATGCCCTTGAGTCTGCCAGGTGCGGGGGCTGTGGCGCCCATCCGTTTTCCGCGTCTGCGACCATGGGGCCATGCGTGCGCGTTACGGAGTACCCCTGAAGGTCACCGCCTCGGTCGCGGCGGTGGGGGCCGCGGGAGTGGCCTACGCCGCCGGGTTCGAGGCCCGCTCCTTCCGGCTGCGCCGGGTCACCGTTCCGGTGCTCCCCGCCGGGGCCCGCCCGCTGCGCGTCCTGCAGGTGTCGGACATCCACATGGTCGGCGGGCAGCGCAAGAAGCGCGCCTGGCTCCAGTCCCTCGCCGGGCTGCGCCCCGATTTCGTCGTCAACACCGGTGACAACCTCTCCGACACCGAGGGCGTGCCGGAGCTCCTCGACGCGCTCGGTCCGCTGATGGAGTTCCCGGGCGTGTACGTCTTCGGCTCCAACGACTACTACGGGCCGCGGCTGCGCAACCCGGGCCGCTACCTGATCGAGAAGGCCCAGGGCCGGCACGGCCTGAACGGCAACAAGCCGGTCGTCGGCGCCGTCCACAACCCCTGGGAGGGGATGCGGGACGCCTTCGACGCGGCGGGCTGGCTGAACCTGACCAACACCCGGGGCCGGCTGAAGCTGGGCGGCATGGAGCTGGCGTTCACCGGCCTGGACGACCCGCACATCAAGCGCGACCGCTACGAGCGGGTCGCGGGCGGCCCGGAAGCGGACGCGGACTTCTCGATCGCCGTGGTGCACGCCCCGTACCTGCGGGTGCTGGAGTCCTTCACCGCCGACCACTACCCGCTGATCCTGGCCGGGCACACGCACGGCGGCCAGCTGTGCATCCCCTTCTACGGGGCCCTGGTCACCAACTGCGACCTCGACACGAAGCGGGTCAAGGGGCTGTCGACGTACGAGGCCGGGGGCGAGCGCGCCTACCTCCACGTCTCGGCGGGCTGCGGCACCAACCGCTTCACCCCGGTCCGCTTCGCCTGCCCCCCGGAGGCCACCCTCCTGACCCTCGCCCCGAAGCCCTAGAACCCGGGCGGGGCCCCCGCGGGCACCCCGCGAAAACCGGATTTCGTCTCCGGCGCCGGGTCCGCTAAAGTAATCGATGTCGCCAGGCAGAAACGCCGGGGCGGCGATCGGGGTGTAGCGCAGCTTGGCAGCGCGCTTCGTTCGGGACGAAGAGGTCGTGGGTTCAAATCCCGCCACCCCGACTTCGTAAGACCAGGTCAAGGGCCTGATCCACTCAGTGGATCAGGCCCTTCCTGCGTCTCCGGTGGCTGCTGGGCATCGCCTTCGGGCCGATCGTCTCCTGGAGCCCGATGGCCGCACTGGCCGCACTGGCCGCGTTCATGGTGATGGTCTGCTTCGCGACGGTCGACCGTCGGGATCATCGGCCTGCACAAGCACAGCGCCCGCAAGCACCGCGAAGAGTGAGCAAGCGGGGTGGTGGGTGGGGTACGCCGTTCGGGGGTGGCGCCAAGTGCTGGCGGGCTTGGCTGTGTTCTCTGCCTGTGCGCTGGTGGCGGTGTGTGGGGTGCGGGTGGGGGTGGGGGGTGTTGGAATGCCCGGAGGGGGGTGGCGGGTGTGAGGAGGTGTGGGTATGGGGTGTGGTGGCTTTCGGCTCGGGGGTGTGCTGGGGCACCTGCTGCTGCCCGCCGGGACGGTGGTGCTGATCACCTGGCTGTACTACCTGGCTCCGCTCGACTACGGCTTCGGGGCCGTGGCGGTCCTGGCGCTGGCCGGGGGGCTGTTGCTCTTCGGGTGTCTGGTGCTGTGGCAGGTCGGCGCCATCGCCCGTTCGGCGCGTCCGCGGCTGCGGGCCCTGGAGGCGATGGCCACCGCCGTGCCGTTGTTCCTGGTCCTGTTCGCGTCGACGTACTTCCTGCTGTCGCGTGACCGGCCCCTGTCGTTCTCGGAGCCTCTGAGCAGGACCGACGCCCTGTACTTCGCGGTGACGGTGTTCGCGACCGTGGGGTTCGGGGACATCGCGCCGGCCGACGGGACGGCGCGGGCGCTGACCACCGTGCAGATGGTGGCCGACCTGATCGTGGTGGGACTGGTCGCCAAGGTGCTCCTCGGCGCGGTCCAGACCGGGCTGTCCCGGCAGCCCGAAAGGAGCGGGCCGTGACCGCGACGCAGGCGGGGGAGGCGGAACTGCTGCGGGGGCTGCTCAAGACGCCTCCGTACCGGAAGACGCTGGCGCTGTGCGCCCTGGTCGGCATCCCGGTGTCCCTGGTGTGCTTCTGGTTCCTGGCCGGGCTGCACGAGTTGCAGCACCTGGTGTGGGAGAGCCTGCCGCACGGGCTGGGCTGGGACACGGCGCCGTGGTGGTGGCCGCTGCCGTTGCTGCTGGTCGCGGGGGTCGTGGTGGGCTGGGTGGCCGCCCGGCTGCCCGGTGCGGGCGGGCACGTTCCGGCGGCCGGGCTGGCCGTGGGCGGGGCCTCGACCACGGCGTTGCCCGGGGTGGTGCTCGCCGCGACCGCGAGCCTGCCGCTGGGTGCGGTACTGGGTCCCGAGGCCCCGCTGATCGCCCTGGGCGGCGGGCTCGCGCTGCTGCTGCGGGACCTCGCGCGCGGGCCGGGAACCCCGCAGGCCAGTGTGCTCATGGGGGTGGCGGGGGCCTCCGCGGCCATTTCGGCGATCTTCGGGAGCCCGCTGATCGCGGCGGTGCTGCTGATCGAGGTGGTGGGGGTGGGCGGGCCCCAGCTGGTCGCCGTCATGCTGCCCGCGCTGCTGTCCAGCGGGCTGGGGGCGCTGGTGTTCACCGGCTTCGGGCGGTGGACCGGGCTGAAGACCGGCGGGCTGACCGTCAAGATCCCCGAGGCGGCGCCCCGGCTGGACGTGGCGGACGTGGGCTGGGGGCTGCTGCTGGCGGTGGCCGTGGCGGTGGTGCTGCGGCTGACGGTGGGTGCGGGGCAGGGCGTCGCCGCCTTCGTGACCCGGCAGACCGTCGCCCGCACGGCGCTGTGCGCGCTCGGCGCCGGGGTATGCGCGGCGGTGTACGCCCTGGTCACCGACCGGTCCCCGGCGGAGGTCGCCTCGTCCGGGCAGGCCACGATGGCCTCGCTGGTCGGGAACCCGCACGCCTGGGGGGTGGGCGTGCTGGTGGCGGTGCTGCTGTGCAAGACGGCCGCGTACGCGCTGTGCCTCGGCAGCCTGCGCGGCGGCCCGATCTTCCCGGCCCTGTTCCTGGGGGCCGCGGCCGGGGTGCTCGCGGCGCCGCTGCCGGGCCTGGGCGTGGTGCCGGCCGTCGCGGCGGGGCTGGCCGCGGCCGGTGTCAGCGTGCTGGGGCTGCCGGTCAGCAGTGCGGTGATGGCGCTGCTGCTGACCGGCAGCCCGTCGATGACGCCGGTGGTCATCCTGGCGACGGTCGCCGCCCTGATCACCGCCGAGCTCCTGCCGGTGGGACGCAAGCGCCGCGAACCGGCGCACCCCGCCGGTCAGCGGGCCTGAGCCCGGCCGGAGGACTGCGGGGGCATATGGGTCTCGCAGTCGGATCACGCGTCCAGCGGGTTCGCCGCGATGCGCTTCGCCGCGCCGCCCGCCACGTACGCGGCCGCCGCGCAGGCGGGCTTGCGGGCCGCCTGGTCCTCGACCAGGGACAGGAAGGAGGGGCCGAAGCCGAGACGGGGGTGGGCGGACAGGAGGGCGGCGCGGAAGGCGGGGTCGAAGTCGGGGACGCGCAGGCCCGAGACGTCCGCGCTGGTGCCCACCTGGAGGAGGTGGCTCTCGACGTCCTCGGCGGCGGTGACGTCGTCGCGCATGTGCAGCACGATCACCTCCTCCGCCCGCGCCCGGCGGGCCGCCTCCCAGCCCAGGCCGGCCGTGAAGACGCGCGCCACGTGGCCGCCGGCCTCCTCGAAGGGCAGGGTGTGGCTGTCGAACGGCGCGGTCAGGCCCAGGTCGTGGAGCAGGGCGCTGACGTAGAACAGCTCGGCGTCATGGGCGAGGCCGTGCTGCCGGGCGTACTCGGCGCCGAAGGCGTAGGAGCGGACGGAGTGGTTGAGGAGTGCGGCGTCCGCGTACTCCGAGGCGATCTCGAAGGCGCGGCGGGCCGCGTCCGAGTCAGGCTGGTGAAGGGTCCACGTCATGCACCGCACCTTAGAGGGGCGGGGTGAAGTCCACTTCCGACGGGCCCTGTTGCCCGGGCCACCACAGCCGGGCCGGGGCGGGCGGGTTCTCGGCGAGGACGGTGCCGCGCGAGACCACGTACCGGGGGCGGACCTGGCGGCGGACGGCCTCCTCGGGGGTGGGGGCCGGGAGGAGGACGAAGGAGGCGGGGGCGCCCTCGGCCACCCCGTACTCGTCCGGGCCCAGGCCCAGGACGCGTGCCGCGCGCTCCGTCACCATCGAGAAGGCGAGCGGGATCTCGTCGGCCCCGGTGAGCTGGGCGGCGTACAGGCCGACGAGGGCGGTCTGGAGCGGGTTGCCGGTGCCGAGCGCGTTCCAGGGGTCCATCACGTCGTCGTGGCCGAAGGCCACGTTGACCCCGGCCGCCAGCATTTCCTTCACCTGGGAGAGGCCGCGCCGCTTGGGATAGGCGTCGAAGCGGCCTTGGAGGTTGAGGTTGGCGAAGGGGTTGGAGACCAGGTTGATGCCCGAACGGGACAGGAGGCGCTGGAGTTTGTACGCGTAGGCGCCGTTGTAGGAGCCCATGGCCGTCGTGTGGGAGGCGGTGGCCCGCTCCCGCAGTCCCGTGCGCAGCGCGAGGGTGGCCAGCACCTCCACGAAGCGGGACTGTTCGTCGTCGATCTCGTCGCAGTGGGCGTCCAGCCGCAGCCCGTGCTCCTCGGCCAGCGCGAACGCGGTCCGCAGGGAGGCGATCCCGTCCTCGCGGGTGTCCTCGAAGTGCGGGATCGCGCCGACCACGTCCGCGCCGCGCGCCACGGCCTCGCGCAGCAGCGCCTCACCGTCGGGGAAGGAGACGATCCCTTCCTGGGGGAAGGCCGTGATCTGAAGGGTCATCACTTCCCGTACCCGGTCGCGGACCTCCAGCAGGGCGTCGAGGGCGGTCAGTGAGGGGTCGGTGACGTCGCAGTGCGTGCGGACGTGCAGGACGCCCTGGGCCGCCTGCCAGCGCAGCACCTCGGTGGCCCGCGTGATCACGTCCTCACGGGTCAGGGTCCGCTTGCGCTCGCTCCAGCAGGCGATGCCCTCCCAGAGGGTGCCGGAGGCGTTCGGGCGCGGCTGTCCGGCGGTCAGGGCGGTGTCCAGGTGGATGTGCGGCTCGACGAAGGGGGCGCTGAGCAGCCCGCCATGGGCCTCGATGAGCACGCCCGTCGCCGGCGGCTCCTTCTGGTCGTCGTACGGGAGGACGCGCGCGATGCGTCCGTCCTCGGCTACCTCCACGTCGTGAAGGCCCTCGTCGTGCAGCAGCCGGGCGCCCCGGACGATCATCCGCATGGCGTCAGGCTAGGGCGGCACGGTCGGTGTTTCACGTGAAACACGGACCGTGACCGGATACTGCGTCTGGTGTCGCGGCTCAGCCGCGCTTGGCCTGGGCCTTCTGGTGCATGCCCCGCGTCTTCGCCGAGAGGGACTGGGCATCCCTGCCCGCGGCCTTGGCACGCGCCTCGGCCGCCGTGTTCTTCGCCATCGCCCGCTCGGAGTCCTGATGGCTGTGGTGACCGGTATGCGCCTTCTTGGCCATGATCAACACCCTCTTGGGAAGCGTTCGTCGTACGCCCTCCACCATGCGCCCGTTCGGAGCAGACGGCATCCCGGCGGCCCGTCGGGCCAGAATGGAGGGCATGACCAGCAGCGACAGCGATCTGACCGCCGGTGTGACCCCCGGCGGGACCCGTGGCGAGACCCCCGCTTCCGACATGCCCGACTGGGAGAAGCGGTTCCGGGCCCCGCGCGTGGGGCTCCCCGAATGGGCCGAGGACGCCCCGGACCGCTCGCTCTTCGTCTCGAACGCCACCGGGACCTACGAGCTCTACGCCTGGGACCGCGCCACCGGCACGCAGCGCCAGGCCACCGACCGCCCCAACGGCACCACCGACGGCACCCTCTCCCCCGACGGGGAGTGGATCTGGTGGTTCTCCGACACCGACGGCGACGAGTTCGGCACCTGGGTCCGCCAGCCCTTCGCGGGCGGCCCCGACGAGCCCGCCACCCCCGGCCTGGAGCCCTCCTACCCCGCCGGGCTGGCCATCGGCCGCGACGGGACGGCGGTCGTCGGGCGGTCCACCGACGAGGAGGGCACCACGATCCACGTCGTCCGCCCCGACGGCAGCGCCCCGGCCGTGATCTACCGGCACCGCGAGTCGGCCGGCGTCGGCGACCTCTCCCGCGACGGGACCCTCGTCGCGATCGAGCACACCGAGCACGGCGACGCGATGCACTCGGCGCTGCGCGTGGTCACCCTGGACGGGGCCACCGTCGCGGAGCTGGACGACTCGCGCGGCGGCACCGAGGAACTGGGCCTGGAGGTGCTGGGCTTCGCCCCGGTCGAGGGGGACACCCGGCTGCTGGTCGGCCACCAGCGCCGCGGGCGCTGGGAACCGATGGTGTGGGACGTGGCCACCGGCGCCCAGGAGGACCTTGCGATCGAGCTCCCGGGCGATGTGAGCGCCGAGTGGTACCCGGACGGGAGGGCGCTGCTCATCGAGCACAGCTTCGAGGCGCGCGACGAGCTGTGGCGCTACGACCTGGCCGCGCGGGAGCTCGTACGGGTGGACACTCCCCCGGGGTCGCTGTCGGGGGCCACGGCGCGCCCGGACGGCACGGTCGAGTACCAGTGGTCCTCCGCGGCCGAACCGGCCTCCGTACGGTCCACCGCGGGCGCAGTGGTGCTGGACCCGCCCGGTTTCCGGCCGCCCGGCTCGGTGCCGGTGGAGGACGTGTGGGTGGAGGGCCCCGGCGGGCGGATCCACGCGCTGGCGCAGCGGCCGCAGGGGCACGGCGAGGGCCCCTTCCCGACGGTCTTCGAGATCCACGGCGGTCCGACCTGGCACGACTCCGACTCGTTCGCGGCCGCCCCGGCGGCCTGGCTGGACCACGGCTTCGCGGTGGTCCGGGTCAACTACCGGGGCTCGACCGGCTACGGCCGGGAGTGGACGGACGCCCTCAAGCACCGCGTCGGCCTGATCGAGCTGGAGGACATCTCGGCGGTCCGCGAGTGGGCCGTCTCCTCGGGTCTGGCGGACCCGGCGCGGCTGGTGCTGTCCGGCGGCTCCTGGGGCGGCTACCTGACCCTGCTGGGCATCGGGACGCGGCCCGACGACTGGGCGGTCGGGCTGGCCGCCGTACCGGTGGCGGACTACGTGACGGCGTACCACGACGAGATGGAGGCGCTGAAGTCCCTGGACCGCACCCTCTTCGGCGGCACTCCGGAGGAGGTGCCGGACCGCTTCGAGGCCTCCTCGCCGCTGACGTACGTGGACGCGGTGAAGGCGCCCGTGCACATCGCGGCGGGCGTGAACGACCCCCGCTGCCCGATCCGGCAGATCGACAACTACGTCGACCGGCTCGTGGCGCGCGGAGCGGTCCACGAGGTGTACCGCTACGACGCGGGGCACGGCTCGCTGGTGGTGGAGGAGCGGATCAAGCAGGTCCGGATGGAGCTGGAATTCGCCCTCAAGCACCTGCCTCAGGGCCCGCCGCGCTGACCCGGCACCGGGCTTCGGGTGCACCCCCCGTACCGTTGGTGGGGTGCACCGGTTTCTCCTGACCCCGCGCTGGTGGGGGATCAACGTCTTCGTCGCGCTCGCCATCCCGTTCTGCCTGTTCATGGGGACCTGGCAGCTCGGCCGGTTCGAGGACCGCGTGGGCAGCCACCGGGAGGCGAGCGCCGAGCGGCCCGCCGAGGAGGCGGCCGCGCCGCTGGACTCGCTCCTGCCGGTGGACACGAAGACCTCCGGGCGGCCGGCCTCCGCGTCCGGCGAGTACGGGCAGCAGCTGCTCGTCCCCGACCGGGACCTCGACGGCAAGCGCGGTTTCTACGTCCTGACCCTGCTGCGGACCGACTCCGGCAAGACCGTCCCGGTGGTCCGGGGCTGGATGCCGGGTACGGCGGACGCGGCAAAGGCTCCGGCCCCGCCGGCCGGGCGGGTCGAGGTGACGGGGGCCCTGCAGGCCTCGGAGAACGCCGGCACCAAGGGCGTGCACGCCCAGGGCGGGCTGCCGCCGGGCCAGCTCGGGGTGATCGGGTCGGCCACGCTGGTCAACCTGGTGCAGGACCCGCTGTACGACGCCTGGCTGACGGTGCAGACCCCGGCGGACGGGATGGTCCCCGTCCCGGCGCAGGCGCCCAGCAACACCGGGCTCGACCTGAAGGCCTTCCAGAACCTCGGTTACACCGGCGAGTGGTTCGTCTTCGTCGCCTTCGTGCTGTTCATGTGGTGGCGGCTCTACCGGCGCGAGCTGGAGACCCTGCGCGACGCCGAGGCGGGGCTGCTGCCCGCCGCAAGCCCGGCGGGCACGCCCGGCGCGCCCGGCACCGCCTCCGCCAAAGCGGACACGGACACCTACACGCACGACGCGGACAGCGACGCGGCCCCGGTGAAGGCGGCGTCCGCCGGAACGGCCTCCGCTACGACGTCGGCTGGGGAATGAGCCCCGTCCGGTAGACCGTGCCGCCGCAGGCCTGCGGGATGGTGGTCTGGGTGACCGGGGCGCCCGTGGCGGTGGCCGGGGCGTGCGAGACCGCCACTCCGGCCGTGTCCGGGTCGGCCGGCCGCTGCACTCCGCCGGCCGAGTCGCCGGCCCCGGCCGGGACGCCCGCGGCCCCGCCGGCCGCGGTGTCGGCCGGACCGCCGTCGGACTGGCCCGCCGGGCGCTGCGCCGTACCGTTCTGCCGCTCGGGCGTGGTCGTGGGGCCGGGGGTGCCGGCCGGGCAGGAATGGGCGGAGGGCACCCAGGCGAAGAGGACCTCGTACGCCTGCTTCGGCTGGAGCACCAGAGCCGGCGCCTCCTCGGCGGGGTCGGGCAGTCCGCTCGCCGGGTCCCCCGCCGTGTGGCCCGTGACCGTCACCCCGCGGGGCTGTGCGGGCGGCGGGCCTTGCGTCAGGGAGGCGGCCGTCACGGTGTCGGGGCCGGTGACCGTGCAGCCCCGGGGGGAGACGTTGGTGACCTTGAAGCTGCCGTAGACCTTGCCGTCGGACTCGGGGGCGCGGGCGCTGCCCGCCACTCCGAGCTGGTCGGCGGTGCATTCGGGGGCCGCGGCGGCCGCTCCGGCCGGGGGCTGCGGGCCGTTGCCGAGGGGGGCCGTGGGGAGGCCGTCGCCGGAGGGGCCCGCCGATACGCCGCCGGAGGGGGAACCGCCGGGCCGCGGGGAGGGCCGTCCGCCCGTGCCGCCCGGCGTCTGCCCCCGGTCGGCGGGCCTCGTCGGCTGCGGCCGCGTCCCGCCCTCGGGCCCGTCGTGGTGCGGGTCGCCCGGGAGGCCGCCCGGTGCCTCGCCGTGGCCCGCCATCGCCGAGTGCCCGGCGGCGGAGCCCTCGTCCTCCTCGCCCAGGTGCAGTGCGGCGGGGATCCCGGTGCCGGCCAGGAGCACGGCCACGGCCGCCCCGACGAGGGTCTGCCGTTTGCGGGCCCGGCGTGCGGGCACGGCGTGGCGCAGCCGCTCCAGTGCCCCTTCGGAGGGTTCCAGGCCCTGCACGGCCCCGGCGAACAGGCTGCGCAGCACCTGCTCGTCACCGGCGGTCGGGGTGGCGGGGCCCGGCGGGTTCTTGTGGTCGTCCCTCATGACTGCGCAGCCTCCATCGCCACCCTCAGCGCGGCAATGCCCCGCGATCCGTACGCCTTGACCGAGCCGAGCGATATGCCGAGCGTCTCGGCGACCTGGGCCTCCGTCATGTCCGCGAAGTAGCGCAGCACCAGCACCTCGCGCTGGCGGCGCTGGAGTCCGCGCATGGCCTTGATCAGGTCGTCGCGCTCGAGCTGGTCGTACGCCCCTTCTTCCGCGCTGGCCATGTCCGGCATCGGCTTCGACAGCAGCTTGAGGCCGAGGATGCGGCGGCGCAGTGCCGAGCGCGAGAGGTTCACGACGGTCTGGCGGAGGTAGGCCAGGGTCTTGTCGCGGTCGCGCACCCGGTTGCGGGCGGAGTGGACGCGGATGAAGGCCTCCTGGACGACGTCCTCGCAGGAGGCGGTGTCGTCGAGGAGGAGCGCGGCCAGGCCGAGGAGCGAACGGTAGTGGGCCTGGTAGGTCTCGGTGAGGTGGTCAACGGTGGTCCCGGCCACGACGGGCGGCGCATCGGCGGCGGCTCCCCCGGCGGCGATGGCGGTTCCGGCGACGGCGGTTCCGGCGACGGCGGCCATGTCGGCAGCCGCGGGGCCCGCGGCCGGCTCCGCGTGGTCACGGGGCGCGGGCACACGGACGCCCGGCGCCGCCCCGACGGGCGGCGCGGCGGGAACGCCCGCCGGCGGGACGGGCACGATCACAGGAATGCCGCCGTATGCGCCGGTGCGCCGGCGCGGGGGAACGATCCCCGGGCGTGCCGGTACGACGGCGAAGTCCAAGAGTGCCTCTGCCACGCCCGTTGGACACGCGTGCCCCCGCCAGGGTTGTACGCGCGAGGCAGAGTATTCAGCAATTTCCCCATTGCCTTCATGCGTACCCGCTCTTCCCGATTGCCCCATTCATCCAGGCGGCAGTCGGGCCATCACCTTGACCAAGGGATCACAACCGATCCTACAAAGCGGATTACGCGAATTCACCCGCGATCAGTTCCGAGATCTGAGCGGCATTCAGCGCGGCGCCTTTGCGTAGATTGTCCGCGCACACGAAGAACTCCAGGGACCGGGCGTCGTCCAGCGAGCCCCTGAGCCGGCCCACCCAGGCCGGATCCGTCCCGGCCGCGTCGGCCGGCGTCGGCCACTCCCCCGCCGCCGGATCGTCCACGAGGACCACCCCGGGGGCCGCTTCCAGGATCTCCCGGGCGTGCGCCGCGGCCACCTCCCGCTCGAAGCGGGCCCGCACGGTCAGGGAATGCCCGGTCACCACGGGAACCTGTACACAGGTCACGGAGACCGGAAGGGCCTCCAGGCCCAGGATCCGCCGGGTCTCCGCCCGTACGGCCAGCTCGTGCGAGGACCAGCCGTCCGCGCGCAGCTCGCCGGACCAGGGCACCACGTTCAGCGCGAGCGGGGCCGCGAACGGCCCGGTGTCCTCGCCGACCGCGCGCCGCACGTCCCCGGGCTGCTCCCCCAGCGGGCTCCCGGCGACCAGCGACAGCTGGCGGCGCAGCGCCTCCGCGCCGGCCCGGCCCGAACGGCTGGCGGCCTGGTACGAGGAGACGGCCAGCTCGGCCAGCCCGTACTCGGCGTGCAGCGCGCCCAGGGCGGCGATCATCGCGGCGGTCACGCAGTCCGGGCCCGCGACGATCCCGCGCGGGCGGCTGCGTACGGCGGGGGCGTTGACCTCGGGCACCACCAGGGGCACCTCGGGGTCCTCCCGGAAGGCGGCGGACTGGTCCACCACCACGGCCCCGCGCGCGGTGGCGACGGGAGCCCAGCGCGCCGACACCTCGGCCGGGGTCAGGAAGAGCACGACGTCGCCCTCGCCAAGGCCCTCGAAGGCGTCCTCGGTGAGGGCGAGCACCTCGGTCTCCTCGCCGCGGACGGCCAGCAGGCGGCCGGCCGAGCGTGGGGAGGCGATCAGGCGTATGGCGCCCCAGACGTCCGCCCGCTGGGACAGGATCTGGAGCAGGATCGATCCGACCGCCCCGGTCGCCCCGACCACGGCGAGCGCCGGGGCCGGGGCCGACCGGTGCGGACTCATCGTCCGGTGCCTCCGTAGACGACCGCCTCGTCGCTGTCGGAGTCGAGGCCGAAGGCCGTGTGGACGGCGATGACGGCCGCGTTGACGTCGTCCTGGCGGGTCACCACCGAGATGCGGATCTCGGAGGTGGAGATCAGCTCGATGTTGACGCCCGCGTCGGACAGCGCCTGGAAGAAGGAGGCGGTGACGCCGGGGTTGGTCTTCATGCCCGCGCCGACCAGGGAGATCTTGCCGATCTGGTCGTCGTAGCGCAGGGAGTCGAAGCCGATCTGCCCCTTGGCCTTCTCCAGGGCGTCGATGGCCTTGTGGCCCTCGGCCTTGGGGAGGGTGAAGGAGATGTCGGTCAGGCCCGTGGAGGCCGCCGATACGTTCTGGACGATCATGTCGATGTTGATCTCGGCGTCCGCGATGGCGCGGAAGATGGCCGCGGCCTCGCCCGGCTTGTCCGGGACGCCGACGACGGTGATCTTGGCTTCGGAGACGTCGTGGGCGACTCCGGAGATGATGGCGTGCTCCACCTGCTCGTCCCCTTGCGACTCGGGCTTCTCGTTGCTGACCCAGGTACCCGGCAGTCCGGAGAAGGACGAACGGACGTGGATCGGAATGTTGTAGCGGCGCGCGTACTCGACGCAGCGGTGCAGCAGCACCTTGGAGCCGGAGGCCGCGAGCTCCAGCATGTCCTCGGAGGAGATCCAGTCGATCTTCCGGGCCCTCTTCACGACGCGGGGGTCCGCGGTGAAGACGCCGTCGACGTCGGTGTAGATCTCACAGACCTCGGCGTCCAGCGCCGCGGCCAGCGCCACGGCGGTGGTGTCCGAGCCGCCGCGGCCCAGGGTGGTGATGTCCTTGGAGTCCGCGGACACGCCCTGGAAGCCGGCCACGATGGCGATGTTGCCCTCGTCCAGCGCGGTGCGGATACGGCCCGGCGTCACATCGATGATGCGCGCTTTGTTGTGGACCGAGTCGGTGATCACGCCTGCCTGGCTGCCGGTGAACGACTGGGCCTCGTGGCCCAGGTTTTTGATCGCCATGGCCAGCAGGGCCATGGAGATCCGCTCCCCGGCGGTCAGCAGCATGTCGAATTCGCGCCCGGCAGGCATCGGCGATACCTGCTCGGCGAGATCGATCAGCTCGTCCGTCGTGTCGCCCATCGCGGAAACCACGACGACCACCTGGTGGCCGTTCTTCTTGGCATCCACGATCCGCTTGGCGACGCGCTTGATGCCCTCGGCATCGGCTACGGAGGAGCCTCCGTACTTCTGCACGACAAGGCCCACGTGCGCTCCTCGCTCGGTCCGTCTCATTGCGGGTGCAGTCTAACGAGCGGCCGGGATCCGACCGCCTCGTACCACATCATGAGATGGGATTATTTACGGCCGAGACGGCCGAGCTCCTGCTCCATGACCTGGCCGGCCTGCTCCACGAGGTCCTCCTCGGTCAGGTCCTCGTCCGTGTCCAGGCCGTCCAGGGCCGCGAGCGGCTGGTCGAGACGGACGTGCGAGATCAGCGACTGGAGGGCCCGCAGGGTGGCCGAGGCCGTCGGCCCCCAGTTGGTGAAGTACGAGAACTGCCACCACCACAGCGCCTCGGTGACCCGGCCCGCCTGGTGGTGGATGAGCCCGTGCCGCAGGTCGGCGACCACGTCGGCCAGGTCGTCGGAGATCCGGTGCGCGACCGGGGCCTTGCGCGGCTCGTACGGGTCGAAGACCTCGGAGTAGACGTCGACCGGCTCCAGCATCACGGCGAACCGCTCGCGCAGCTCGTCCACGTCCGGCTCCGGGCCCAGGTCGGGCTCGTAGCGCTCCTCGGGCAGGACGTCCTGGTACGCGCCCAGCCGGCCGCCCGCCAGCAGCAGCTGGGACACCTCCAGGAGGAGGAAGGGAACGGCGCTGTCCGGGTCCTCGCCCTTGGCCACCTCGGTGACCGCGACGAGGAAGGACTCGATCTGGTCCGCGATCGAGGCGGCGAAGTCGTCCGGATCCTGTCCCAGGGCGTGCAGCGTTGCGTCAGACATCGAGAAGTCGCCTTCCTTCAAAGGCCCGCCCGAGCGTGACCTCGTCCGCGTACTCCAGGTCTCCCCCGACGGGGAGCCCGCTGGCCAGGCGGGTGACCTTCAGGCCCATGGGCTTGATCATGCGGGCGAGGTAGGTGGCGGTCGCCTCGCCCTCCAGGTTCGGGTCGGTCGCGAGGATCAGCTCGGTGACCGTCCCGTCCGCGAGGCGCGCCAGCAGCTCGCGGATGCGCAGGTCGTCGGGGCCGACGCCCTCGATCGGGCTGATCGCGCCGCCCAGGACGTGGTACTTGCCCCGGAACTCGCGGGTCCGCTCGATCGCGACCACGTCCTTCGGCTCCTCGACCACGCAGATCACCGTGGCGTCGCGGCGCGGGTCGCGGCAGATGCCGCATCGCTCCTCCTGCGCCACGTTCCCGCAGACCGCGCAGAACCGGACCTTCTCCTTGACCTCGAGCAGCGCGTGCGCGAGGCGGCGGACGTCGGTGGGCTCGGCCTGCAGGATGTGGAAGGCGATCCGCTGCGCGCTCTTGGGCCCGACGCCGGGCAGCCTGCCCAGCTCGTCGATCAGGTCCTGGACCACGCCTTCGTACAACGGAATGCCTTCTTTCGGTTCTGGTGCCGTGTTCTACAGGGAACGGGGAGGGAAAGGGAAGGGACGGGAACGAAAGGGGCGGGCTAGAAGGGGAGGCCGGGGATGCCGCTGCCGGCGCCGCCCAGGCCCTGGGCCAGCGGGCCCAGCTTCTGCTGCTGGAGCGCCTGCGCGTTCTCGTTGGCCGCCTGGACCGCCGCGACGACCAGGTCGGCAAGGGTCTCGGTGTCCTCCGGGTCCACGGCCTTCGGGTCGATGACCAGGGCCCGCAGCTCACCGGAACCTGTGACGGTGGCCTTCACCAGGCCGCCGCCGGCCTGCCCCTCGACCTCGGTCCGGGCCAGCTCCTCCTGGGCCGTCGCAAGGTCGCGCTGCATCTTCTGGGCCTGCTGGAGGAGCTGCTGCATGTTGGGCTGGCCACCACCGGGAATCACGGGTACTCACTCCATCTGCGCATCGGCCTGGCTTCGGCCGTCGGGAACGCTCGGTCAATCCGAGCCTACGTGCTCCCCGCGCGCCGCGCCCTACGCCGGGAGGACCAACTCTTTCGGGTGAGAGAGGGGGCGTGCGCGTCCCTGAGGGAGCCCTCCTTGCGGGCGGAAAACCGGGGATTCGTTGTCCATCGCGTGTCATTCGAAGGTAGGAAGAGCATGCGCACCATTGCGCACACGCGCACCACGACACGTCAGTGCAGGCAGAGGGAGTGCCCGGGTGAGTCAGCCGGAGATGCAGCCCGAGGGGCCACCCCGGGATCCCGCAGAGGACGGCGACCTGACCGGCCGGCCGTTCCCCCTCGGCGACTGGGGCGAGCCCGCCGAGCGGCTCGACGAGCTCTACCGGCGGGTGGAGGCCGACGCCCTGCGCACCGCCGAGTGGTACCTGTCGGACCGGGCCTGGAAGCGGCGGGGCGCGCGGACCCTGCGGGCGGGCGCGGCCGTGGGCGCCGTCACGGGGGCGGCGATGCCGCTGCTGGAGCTGACCGGCTCGGCTCCCGGGGTGGCCCCGTACGGCTACCTCTCGCTGCTGCTGGCCGCGGCCTGCCTGGCCTGCGACCGGTTCTTCGGGCTGACGTCGGGGTGGATGCGCGACGTGGCGACCGCCCAGGCGGTGCAGCGCAGGCTCCAGACGCTCCAGTTCGACTGGGCCTCGGAGAACGTGCGCGAGGTGCTGGGGCCGACGGAGGGGACGGCGAGCGAGGCCGCCGAGCGCTGTCTGACGGTGCTGCGACGGTTCTCGGAGGACGTCACGGAACTGGTGCGCTCCGAGACGGCCGACTGGATGGTGGAGTTCCGGGCAGGGCCGACGCCGCTGGCCATGCAGTCCCTGGCCGCCGCCCCGGCCCGCCCGGACCCGGGGCTCCCCCCGGCCCGCTTCCCCCTCCCCCCGGGCACCCGCCCGAACATGCCGCGCCAGCGGCCCCCGGAGCAGCCCCGCTGAGCGGGGCGGGCCCCCTCAGCTAAAGATGATCATGGAGCCCTGGCCCAGGCTCCGGGTGGCCGCCGCGTGCAGGCCCAGCCAGACGTGCCGCTCCCGCGCGAAGGGGCTCGCATCGTACGGGATCGGCCCCGCCGGCTCCTCCAGCGCCGTCGGTCCGCCCGGCGGCGCCGGCGCGGCGGGGGGATTCACGGGGTTTATCCCGATCGCGGGGGCGACGAAGGCCAGCTCCCGCAGCAGCCCCTGCGCCGACCCCAGCGGACCGCCCCCGGCCAGCAGCTCCTCGTTGGCCAGCGGCGCGGGGAAGTCCACCGGGACGTAGGCCCCGGCGTGGTCGTAGTGCCACACCAGGTGCGACTGCTGCGCGGTGGGCTCGAACATCTCCAGCAGCTGCTCGTAGTCCCCGCCCAGCTCGTCCACCGGCGTCACCGGCAGTCCGCAGACCTGCAGCAGGTACGCCCGCCGCAGGAAGTGCAGGGCGTCGTAGTCGAAACCGGCCACCGGGGCCACGTCCCCGCTCAGGCCCGGCATGTAGGCGAACACGGGCACCGACGGCAGACCCGCCTCGCCCAGCGCCTTGTCGTACGCGGCGATCTCCTCCGCGAAGGGGTTGTCGGGGCTGTGGCACAGCACGTCGACAAGGGGGACCAGCCACAGGTCACAGGCCACGCGGGCTCCGATCAGTCGTTGCCGCCGATCCGGTCAGCGTAATGCGCCGGACACGCTCCGCGAAGGGGTGCGCAGAACCTGGCGCGACGGGCTGACGCCGGGCCCGCGCCTCAGAGGGTGGCGGCCCAGTCCAGCCCGTGCTGGTTGTAGGCGCGCACGATGCGGCGCACCTCCTCGGCGTCGGCCAGCGTCACCGCGTCGACCAGCTCGCCGTGCCCGTCCCACAGGGCGGTCCCCAGCTCCGGGGCCTCCTGGAGGTGCGGCACGGAGAAGACCCAGCACTGCACGCGGATCCGGTGCAGGAACTCGGTGATGTACGTGTTGCCGACCAGCCCGCTGAGCTCCCGCCAGAACCGCAGGTCGTAGCCGATCAGCACTTCGAGCGAACCGCTGCGCGCGGCCCGCCGCGCCTCCTCCGCGCGGCGGCGCACGGACACCAGCCGCTCGGCCGAACCGGGCGCGGTCCCGCACTCGACGAGCCGGCGGAAGATCCCGTCCAGTATCAGCATCCGGGCCTCGATCATGCCCCGGTAGTCGTCCACGGAGTAGACGCGGACCCGGAAGCCCCGGTGCTGCACCGATTCCAGCAGCCCCTGTGCGGAGAGGTCGACGAGCGCCTCGCGGACCGGGGTCGCGGAGACCTCATACTGCTCGGCGATCTGCTTGACCGTGAACTCGGTGCCCGGGGGCAGACGGCCCGCGAGCACCTCGTCACGCAGCGCGTCCGCGATCTGCTGTCGCAGGGTGCTGCGGGTGACACCTCCGCCGCTGCCTGACATAGGGGCCCGTCTCCTCGGTAGAACTTCGGACACCTTAGGCCAGACAGCGCGGCCGAAACCGATCGGTTCCCCGCCGTTATCCGGAGATACCGACCGCTATGCGGACGATCAGGCCCCCGTGGTGTGGCGGTCGGCGACGGTGAGGGCCGCGTCGAGGAGCGCCAGGCCCTCCTTGGCCTCGGCGTCCGTGACGTTGCACGGGGGGACGACGTGCGTCCGGTTCATGTTGACGAACGGCCACAGTCCGGACGCCTTGCAGGCCGCCGTGAACTCGGCCATGGGAGCGTTGTCGGCGCCGGCGGCGTTGTACGGGACGAGCGGCTCGCGCGTCTCCTTGTCCCGTACGAGCTCCACCGCCCAGAAGGTGCCGAGCCCGCGGACCTCGCCGACGGACGGGTGGCGCTCGGCGAGCTCGGCGAGCCCGGGGCCGATGACCTCGGCGCCGACACGGGCGGCGTTCTCGACGATGCCCTCTTGCGCCATCGTGTTGATCGTGGCGACGGCGGCGGCGCAGGCCAGGGGGTGGCCGGAGTAGGTCAGTCCGCCCGGGTAGGGGCGGGTGGCGAAGGTCTCGGCGATGGCACCGGAGATGGCGACGCCGCCGAGCGGCACGTATCCGCTGTTCACGCCCTTGGCGAAGGTGATCAGGTCGGGGGTGACGTCCCAGTGGTCGGCGGCGAACCACTTGCCGGTGCGGCCGAAGCCGGACATGACCTCATCCAGGATGAAGACGATGCCGTAGCGGTCGCAGAGCTCGCGGACGCCGGCCAGGTAGCCGGGCGGCGGGGTCATGATGCCGGCGGTGCCGGGCACCGACTCCAGGATGATCGCGGCGACGGACTGCGGGCCCTCGAAGGCGAGGGTGTCGGCGAGGTGGGCGAGGGCGCGCTCGCACTCCTCGGCCTCGGTGGTGGCGTGGAAGGGCGAGCGGTAGAGGAAGGGGCCCCAGAAGTGCACGACACCGGCGGAGGCGGTGTCGGAGGGCCAGCGGCGCGGGTCGCCGGTGAGGTTGATCGCGGCGGCGGTGGCACCGTGGTACGAGCGGTAGGTGGACAGCACCTTCTGGCGGCCGGTGTGCAGCCGGGCCATGCGGACGGCGTTCTCCACGGCCTCGGCGCCGCCGTTGGTGAAGAAGATCTTGTCGAGGTCGCCGGGGGTGCGCTCCGCGATCAGGCGCGCGGCCTCGGAGCGGACGTCCACGGCGAAACCGGGCGCCAGGGTGCACAGCTTGGCGGCCTGCTCCTGCACGGCCGCGACCACCTTGGGGTGCTGGTGGCCGATGTTGGTGTTGACCAGCTGGGAGGCGAAGTCGAGGAAGCGGTTCCCGTCGTAGTCCCAGAAGTAGGAGCCCTCGGCCCCGGCGACGGCCAGCGGGTCGATCAGGGCCTGGGCGGACCACGAGTGGAAGACGTGAGCGCGGTCGGCGGCCTTGACGGTCGCGCCGGTGACATGAGGGGTCATGGCGTCACGCTAGAAGTGCGCAGGTGGGAAGGGATATCGGCGGACTGTATGGGGGTGGGGGGCCGCCCTCGGCAGTCTGTCGGCCCGGAGCGGTATTGACAGCATGCTGTCATGAGGGGAGCGTGGTGGTGTCCCTCCCGCGCTCCGTCCGCTCGTATCCCGGAGGCGTCCCATGAACACCCCGATCGCTGCGGCCACCCCCGTCGCCGCGGCCCACCCGGTCGCCGCGGCCACCCCCGTCGCTGCGGCCACCCCAGTCGCCGCGGCCACCCCCGTCGCTGCGGCCACCCCAGTCGCTGCCGCGGCCGCCCCCGTCGCTGCGGCGACCCCGGTCACTGCGGCGGCCCCCGCGACCACGCGGCCCGTGCACCTCGCGGTCTACGACACGTACGCGGACTGGGAGACCGGCCACACCACCGCGCACCTCACGCAGCGCGGCCACCGGATCCGCACAGTCGGCCCGGCGGCCGGGGTGCCGGTCACCACCATGGGCGGCCTGCGCGTCCAGCCCGACCTCTCCCTGGCCGACCTGCGCCCCGAGGACTCCTCGCTGCTGATCCTGACGGGCGCGCGGCTGTGGGACACCGGCGACGAACTGGCCCCGTTCGCGGCCAAGGCCCGCGAGTTCCTTGCGGCCGGGGTACCGGTCGCGGCGATTTGCGGGGCCACGGCGGGCCTCGCCCGGGAAGGCCTGCTGGACGACCGCCCGCACACCAGCGGGGCCGCCGCCTACCTCGCCGCGCAGCCGGGGTACGGGGGCGCCGCCCGGTACGTGGAGGCCGACGCGGTCACCGCGGGCGACCTGATCACGGCTGGGCCGACGGAACCGGTGGCCTTCGCCCGGGAGGTGTTCGCCCGGCTGGGGGTGTACAAGCCGGACGTACTGGACGCCTGGTACCGGCTCTTCCACGACTCCGACGCCGGCGCCTTCCCGGTCCTGATGGCGGCGGCGGAAGCCGGCGATGCCTGAGCCGGTGCCGCGGGATCCCGCAGAGCCCCTGTCCGGGCGGGAGCGGCAGGACCTGCTCAGCCGGACCGCGCTCGGCGTCTTCCAGCTGAACGGCCAGTTCCTCGCCGTCTCCGAGGAACTGGCCCGGCCGGCGGGGCTGACGGCCGCGTGGGGGCAGGTGCTCGGCGCGGTACTGACGGATCCGCTGCCCGTCGCCGGGATCGCCCGGAAGATGGGGATCACCCGGCAGAGCGTGCAGCGCGTGGCAGACCTGCTGGCCGCCAGGGGGCTCGCCGAGTACGTGCCGAACCCCGCGCACCGCCGGGCCAAACTGCTCCGTCCGACGGAGGAGGGGCGCGCGGCGATCGCCCGCATCGGGCCGGCCCACGCGGAACTGGCGGCCCGGCTGGCGGCCCTCCTGGGCGAAACGGCCTTCGCGGAGACGGCGGCGGCACTGGAACGCCTGTCCCAGGCCCTGGCCACGCTGGCGTCGGAACCCGGCGGCTGTGCAGGCCGGGTCCGGCGCCTCGAGCTGGACGGGTCGGACAGCGCCCCTCTCACGTATGACCGGGACTAGGGCCTGTGTGATGTCGTGATCAGTTGCTGGGTTCTGCCCTCTTCGTGGAGCGGAACCCGGTAGGACTGTGGCCGTGACGCGTAGGCAACTGACCGATGCCCAGTGGAAGTTCATCGAGCCGTACCTGCCGATCGGCAGGTACGGACCGTACCCCGAGCGACTGCGGGAACAGTTCGAAGGGGTGATCTGGCGGTTCCGGTCCAGTGCCCAGTGGCGGGAGATGCCCGCTGAGTTCGGGCCCTGGGCCACCGTCTACGGGCGCTTCCGCGTCTGGCGGGACGCCGGCGTCTTCTCCGCCCTGCTGGAAGGCCTGATCGCCGCAGCGGCCCGCACCGGGAGAACGGACTTGTCGCTGGTCAGCGTGGACTCCACCACGGTCCGCGCCCACCACGACGCCGCCGGGATGCGTATCGGCGAGGACCTCATGGAGGCCCTGGAAGAGGCTGCGCGCGAGCAGGAGGAGGCCCGGAAAAAAGGGGCGGACCGGAGGAACAGAACGGACAGGCCGAGCGCCGGCGCGTCCGGCTCAGACGCAAGCTCCGCATGAAGGAAGCCCTGCTCGGCAGGTCCCGCGGTGGACTGACGACCAAGATTCATCTCGCCGCGGACCGGCAATGCCGTCCGCTCGCGTTCGTCCTGACCGTCGGACAGGCCGCCGACAGCCCTCAGTTCATCCCTGTGCTGGGCAAGGTGCGGGTCCGGCTGCCCGTCGGCCGCCCCCGCACCAGACCCGGCGCGGTCGCCGCGGACAAGGCCTACTCATCCCGCGGCAACCGCACCTACCTGCGCAAACGCAACATCAAGGCAGTCATCCCGGAGAAGAAGGACCAGGCCGCCAACCGGAAGAAGAAGGGCGCAAGGGGCGGCCGGCCCGTCAGCCACGACGCCGGCCTCTACAAAGAGCGGAACACCGTCGAACGCCTGATCAACAAGCTGAAGGCCTGGCGAGGCATCGCCACCCGCTACGACAAGGCGCCCCAGAGCTACCTCGCCGGCCTCCACCTCCGCGCCACAATGATCTGGATCGACGACCTCCTGAAGACCGCCGACTGATCACAACATCACACAGGCCCTAGGACTGGAGGGGGGTCCGGGCGGATTGCGTCATCCGGTGAGCCGGTCCAGTTCCTCCGTGATGGCGGTGCGTACCGCGTCGTGGCGGGGTGCCAGGGCGTGGCGGTCGCCGCGCCAGTACTCCTCGTCCCGGTAGAGCCAGACCGGCATCCGGACGAGGTCGGCGGGCTCCCAGTCGTAACGCGGCCAGATGTGGGCGTGCAGGTACGGGTCGGTGTTGCCCAGGATCTCGATGTTGACGCGGCGGAAGGCCGGGTCGAGGCGGGCGCAGGCGCGCTCGACGGCCTCGGCGAACCGGTCCAGGTCGGCGAGGTAGGCGGTGCGGCGGGCCGGCGTGAGGTCGGAGAGGCGGGTCACAGCGGGGTCGTCGGTGAGCAGGACGGAGTAGCCGGGGAGGAACTGCCGGTCCCCGATCGCCGCGAATCCTGCCTCCAGGCGGCGCAGGACGGTGGGGTTCTGCCCCCGGTGGGCGCTGCCGATGCGGTCCTGCCGCCAGTCGTTGCCGATGTCGATCATTCCCGGACCCTAGCCGCGGCGCTGGCTCTCAGGTAGGGCGCGTCATACCTGAGAGCCAGTTTGAAGGCGGCTCCGCAGTGTGATGCCGACCAGGGGTCCGGATTCCTAACTTCGGTACCGGAGCGGGCGAGTGCCCGATCGGGAGCGAAGTACGGGGGCACCGCCATGAACAGCCGGCTGAACAGCGAGGACTGCAACGGCAACGGCAACGGCAACGGCAACGGCAACGACGTCGACGGCGACAACGGCCGCGGCGGCCGGTTCCGCGGCCGTGGGGGCCGGCTGCGGCGCACGCTGCTGGCGGGGATCGTCGCCGCGGCCGTGGTCGTCCCCGTGTCCGCCGCCGCTTCCCCCCGGGTACCGGCGCCGGCGCCGGCCGTGTTCGCCGAGTCCGCCGCTCCGCGCGACCGTTATGCCGCCAACCTCGCCAACCTCGCCGAATCGGCCCGGATGGCCGAGGAGGCGGGCCGGGTCGAGCGGGCGGCGAAGCTGCGGGAGATGGCGTCGGCGGGAGAGGGGGACGCGCGGTTCCTCACCTTTGACGGGCGGGGCAGGGGCCGGGCCATAGAGGTCTTCGGCGATCTGGGCGCCGCCGACCGGATAGCGGTGCTGGTGCCCGGCTCCGACACGACCCTGGACACCTACCGGCGCTTCCGCGACGGCGCGCTCAGCCTTCAGCGGCGGCTGACGGAGGAACACCCGCGCTCCGCGGTGATCGCCTGGCTCGGGTACGACACCCCGGGCACGGTCAGCACCACCGTGCTGACCGCCGACCGCGCCGACGAGGCCGCCGCCCAGCTCGGACCGTTCCTGACCCGGCTGCCGGGTCTCGCCCCGGCCGGCGCCCGGATATCGCTGCTGTGCCACTCCTACGGCTCGGTGGTCTGCGCCCGCACGGAGACCGGCCCCGGGGTGACGGACATCGCCTTGTTCGGCAGCCCGGGTACGGGGGGCGCTTCCGCGGCCGGACTGCCGACCCGGGCCCGGGTGTGGGCCGGGCGGGGCAGTGAGGACTGGATCGGGGGCGTGCCGCATGTCCGGGTCCACGGGGTCGGGTTCGGCCCCGATCCCGTGGACCCCGCCTTCGGCGCCCGGGTCTTCGCGGCGGGCACCGCCGGGCACAGCGACTACCTCAAGCCCGGCACCGCCTCCCTCGACAGCCTGGCCCGCATCGTCCTCGGCGCGGAGGTGGTCCCGCATGTCTGAGGTGCGCGACCGGTGGGCCACGCTCGCGGAGCGGGTGGACCGTGCGACCCCGGCCGGGAGGGACCGGGCCGTGGACGCCCTGCGGGCCTTCGCGATCCTCGGGGTGGTGCTCGGGCACTGGCTGGTCACCGCCCTGACCACGGGCGACGGCGCCCTGCAGGGCACGAGCCCGCTGGTGCGCATGCCCTGGCTGGCCCCGGTGTCCTGGGTGTTCCAGACCCTGGCCGTGTTCTTCCTGGTCGGCGGCCATGTCGCGGCCCAGGGGTACGCGTCGGCGCGGGCGCGCGGGGTCGCGTACGGGGACTGGGTCCGGCAGCGGCTGGGGCGGCTGTTCCGTCCGGTGGCGGCGGTGGTCGCCCTGTGGGTGGTCGTGGCGGGCGGACTGCTGCTGGGCGGGGCCGGAGGGGAGACCGTGGAGACGCTGCTCACGCTGGCGTGGTCGCCGCTGTGGTTCCTGCTGGTGTTCGCCGCGCTCACCGCCGCGACTCCGCTGGTGGCCCGGCTCAGCCCGGTGTGGCCGCTGGCCGTGGTGGCGGGGGTCGACGTGTGGCGGTTCGGGCTCGGCGGGCCGCAGTGGGCCGGCTGGGTCAACGTGGCCGCCGGCTGGCTCGTCCCCTACACCCTGGGGGCCGCCTGGGCCCGGGGGGCGTTCGCCCGGCGGCGTCCGGCCCTGTTGCTGCTGGGCGGTGGGGCGGCCGCCACCGCCGCGCTGGTCCTGTGGGGCGGGTATCCGGCGTCGATGGTGGGGGTGCCCGGGGCGGCGATATCGAACCTGAACCCGCCGACGCTGGCCGCCGTCGCGTTCGGTCTGGCCCAGTGCGGGCTGGCCCTGCTGGTGCGCGAGCCGCTGGCCAGGGCGATGCGCCGGCCCCGGACCTGGGCGAAGGTGGCGTTGCTGAACCTGTCGGCGATGACCGTGTTCCTGTGGCACCAGACCTCGATGATGGCCGTCACCGCGCTCGGACTGCTGGTCTCCACCGATCTGCCCGGGCTGCACACGGTGCCCGTCTCGGTGGGCTGGATCGCCGCCCGGCTGCTGTGGCTGCCGGTGTTCGCCGGGGTCCTGGCCGTCTGCTGGGCCGCGTTCCGGGTCCACGAGCGGCCCCGGCCGCGGGCGGCCGGCCGTGTCGCGGGCGCTGCGGACACCGCCGCGGACACCACCCGTACCAGCCGTGACCGGCGTCCGGCAGCGGCCCCGGGAGGCTTCCGTGCCTAGGCGGTCCCTTTCGGGTCGACCCGGGCCCGGCCTGCTCCCCAAGACACTGCCTACGCTGGGCGGCGTGAACGAGCAGAGCGTACCCCCGGCACCGGTGACCTCCCCCGAGCGGGACGGCCGCGCCCAGCACGGGGTGGCCGGGCAGTTGTTCACCCTCCGGCGGGACCCGCTGCCGCCCATGAAGCGGCCCCGGTGGCTGGCCCGGCTGCCGCACGGGCTCATCGTGTACGCGGCCGTCTTCTTCGGGTTCATGACGTCCCTTCAGCTCCAGGACCACTACGGCGTGCACGATCCGCGCATCGTCGTCCTCTCCTTGTTCACCGGCTTCTCGATCGTGGCCGCGATGTTCCGTCCGATCGCCGCCTGGTGGCTCGGGCTGGTGACGGCCGGGTTCATCGCCTCCACGATCCACGGCCACGTCGGACCGGGCCAGAGCTGGCCCTGGACGCCGATCGGGCCCTTCGCCTTCGCGCCGCTGGTCCTGCTCGTGGCCCTGCGCGTGCCACCGAAGGTCACGGCCGCGGTCATCGGGGTCTCCATCGCCGCCACCGGCGTGGCCGAGGGGGCGTTCAAGCCCGAGCACAGCCAGAGCAGCGCGATCGGCGCACTCCTCGTCTTCGGCTTCGCCGGGCTCCTCGGGTACGCCCTGCGCGCCACCCGGCTGGCCCGCAGCCAGCTCGTCGCACAAGAGACCTTGACCGAGGAGGAGCGGGCCCGGCGGACCCTGCTGGAGGAGCGCAGCCGCATCGCCCGCGAGCTGCACGACGTGGTCGCCCACCACATGTCGGTGATCTCCATCCAGGCGCAGGTCGCCCCGCACCTGGTGGAGAACCCTTCCGAGGAGCTCAGGGAGAACCTGGCGGGCATCCGCGAGAACGCCCTGGAGGCCCTGACGGAGCTGCGCCGGGTGCTGGGCGTGCTGCGGTCCGAGCAGCCCGGGGATCCGGCCGGCCCGCACCATCCGCAGCCCACCCTCGCCGAACTGGACGGGCTCGTGGACAACGTGCGCGGCGCCGGGCTGGAGGTCACCCAGGAGGTGGCGGGGATCCGGCGGCCCCTGACCCCGGGCGTGGAGCTGACCGCGTACCGGATCGTGCAGGAGGCGCTCAGCAACTGCCTGCGGCACGCCCCCGGTTCCCGGGTGGAGGTCGGCATCGCCTACGGGCCGCGTGACCTGCACCTGTGCGTGGCGAACTCCGCTCCGACCCGGCCCGTGCCCCCCTCGCCGGGCGCCGGGCACGGGCTGCTCGGGATGCGGGAGCGGGCGGGCATGCTGGGGGGCGAACTGGCCGCCGGGCCGCGCCCCGACGGCGGGTACGAGGTGAGCGCCGTCCTCCCCGTGGACCCGCCGGGCCGGTCCTCCCACGAGACGAAGAAGGACGCATGAGCACTCCGATCAGGGTGATGATCGCCGACGATCAGATGATGGTCCGGCAGGGCTTCACCGTTCTGCTCAACGCCCAGCCCGACATCGAGGTGGTCGGCCAGGCCGTCGACGGGTCGGACGCGGTGGCGAAGGCCGCCGAACTCGGGCCGGACGTGGTCCTGATGGACATCCGCATGCCCGGGATGGGTGGCATCGAGGCCACCTCGGTCATCACCGCCGTCCCGGACTGCGCGGTGAAGGTCCTCGTGCTGACCACCTTCGACCTGGACGAGTACGTGTACGAGGCGCTGCGCGCCGGTGCCTCCGGGTTCCTGCTGAAGGACGCCTCGGCCGATCAGCTGGCCGAGGCGGTACGGGTGGTGGCGGCCGGGGAGGCCCTGCTGTCGCCGAACATCACCAAGCGGCTGATCACCGAGTTCTCCCGGCTGGGTGCCCCGCGCGCGCCGTCGAAGGCGCGGCTGCGGGACCTGACGGAGCGGGAGACGGAGGTGCTGTCGCTGATCGCCCAGGGGCTGTCCAACGCGGAGATCGCGGAGCATCTGGTGCTGGCGGAGCAGACGGTGAAGACGCATGTGGGCCGGATCCTGGTGAAGCTGGGCCTGCGGGACCGCACGCAGGCGGCGGTGTTCGCGTACGAGACGGGTCTGATCCGTCCGACGGGCTACTGACGGGCCCGTGTAGTACCTGAGAGGGACCCCGGGAAATCCCCTTCAGCGGCGACGCGGACGAACCGGGCCCCGGCCTACGGTGAAGGCATGACCGAGACGACCACCGGGGCGACCCCCCGGCCTCCCGAACTGCGGCTGGCTTCAGGCTTGATCCAGAGCCTGCGTGACGACCTGCTCACCGATGCCTTCGCCTACCGGCCGCTCGCCCCGATGCGGACCGACGGGCGGCTGCCCCGGCTGCTGCCGCGGCGGATACGGCCGAAGGCCGCCTACCTGCCGCATGCGGCGGTGGCGGCGATGGCGTTCTTCGTGTTCCTGCTGGGGAACACCGACAGCTTCGACGGGGTGCCGCCGGTCCAGGCCCTGGTGATCGGCGTGCTGGCGGCGGTTCCGGTGCTGATGACCCTGGTGCGGCCGGTGGGCGCGTTCTGGGCGGCCCTGGCCGTCACCGCGGTGCTGTCCATGCTCCAGGACCGGATCATGGTCTGGCCGTGGTCGCCGGCCACCTTCGTCGGGCAGCTCGCGGTGATGGCGTTCGTGGCGATGCGGACCCGGCCCCGGGTGGCCGGATGGATGTGGGTCATCACCCTGGTGTTCGGGACGGCCCTGCCGGTCCTCGTGGGCTCCGCCGGTTCGGTGCAGCCGGCGCCGATGGTGGTCGCCTCGGCGGTGCTGCTGCTGGCGGTGACCGTGCGCAACACCCGGCGGGAGGCGAGGCAGGAGGTGACGGCGCAGCAGGAGGTGACGGCCGTCGAGCGGGACCGGCGGACCCTGCTGGAGGAGCGGACGACCATCGCGCGCGAGCTGCATGACGTGGTGGCGCACCACATGTCGGTGGTGGCGATCCAGGCGGAGGCGGCCCCGTACCGGGTGAAGAACCCGCCGCCGGAGCTGGAGGCGGCCTTCGCCACCATCCGGGAGAACGCGGTGGCGGCGCTGACGGAGCTGCGCCGGGTGCTGGGTGTGGTCCGGTCCGCGGACTACGAGGCCCCCCAGGCCCCGCAGCCGACGCTCGCCTCGCTGGACGGGCTGCTGGCCAATGTGCGGGAGGCCGGGCTGAGCGTGGACAAGACGGTCACGGGGGCGGTGCGCGAACTGCCGCAGGGCGTGGAGCTGTCGGCGTACCGGATCGTGCAGGAGGCGCTGAGCAACAGCCTGCGGCACGCGCCGGGGGCGTCGGCCGGGGTGGAGCTCTCGTACGTGCTGGGGGGCTTGGGGATACGGGTGGTCAACGGCCCGGCGGTCGGGGACGTCCGGCCCTCGCCGGGCGCCGGGCACGGGATCACGGGGATGCGGGAGCGGGTGGCCATGCTGGAGGGGGAGATGACGGCCGGGGAGAGCGCGGGCGGCGGGTACGAGGTGGCCGTGTTCCTTCCGGTGCGCAGCCGGCCGCAGCCGGAGGAGTCGCCGGTATGACGATCAGGGTGTTGATCGTCGACGACCAGATGATGGTCCGCGAGGGGTTCTCCGTCCTGCTGAACGCGATGGAGGGCATCGAGGTCGTCGGTGAGGCGGTCGACGGTCGGCAGGCGATCGCGCAGGTGGCGGCGCTGCGGCCGGACGTGGTGCTGATGGACATCCGGATGCCGGAGATGAACGGGCTGGAGGCGACCCGGCACATCGTGGCGGCCGACACGGACGCGAAGGTGCTGGTCCTGACGACGTTCGACCTCGACGAGTACGTGTACCAGGCGCTGCGGGCGGGGGCTTCGGGGTTCCTGCTGAAGGACGCGTCCGCGCGGCAGCTGGCGGAGGGGGTGCGGGTGGTGGCGGCCGGGGAGGCGCTGCTGGCCCCTTCGGTGACGAAGCGGCTGATCCTGGAGTTCTCGAAGCTGTCGGAGGTCGCCCGGGCCCCGGATCCGGCGGGGGTGGGGGAGTTGACGGAGCGGGAGACGGAGGTGCTGGTGCTGATCGCCCAGGGGCTGTCCAACGCGGAGATAGCCGACCGGCTGCTGGTCGCGGAGTCCACGATCAAGACGCATGTGAGCCGCGTCCTGGTGAAGCTGGGGCTGCGGGACCGTACGCAGGCGGCGGTGTACGCCTACGAGACACGGCTGGTGACACCGGCTTAGGCTGCGGGGATGGGCTTTGATCCGTGGGACGCCGGCTTCGTCGCCGATCCGTACCCCGCCTACCGGGAGTTGCGGGAACGGGGGCGGGCCGAGTGGTCGCAGGCGACCGGGCAGTGGCTGGTGTCGCACTACGCCGATGTGAGCGCGCTGCTGCGGGACCGCAGGCTGGGGCGGACCTACCTGCACCGGTTCAGCCACGAGGAGTTCGGGCGCGAGGCCCCGCCCCCGGAGCACGAGCCCTTCCACGTGCTCAACGGCAACGGGCTGCTGGATCTGGAGGATCCCGCGCACGGGCGGGTGCGACGGCTGGTGTCGAAGGCGTTCACCCCGCGCACGGTCGAGCGGCTCGCGCCCGCCGTGGAGCGGCTGGCGCGGGAGCTGGTGGCCGGGCTGCTGGCCGAGGGCGGCGGGGACCTGCTGACGGCCGTCGCCGAGCCGCTGCCGGTGGCGGTGATCGCGGAGCTGCTGGGGATCCCGGAGGCGGACCGCGGGCTGCTGCGGCCCTGGTCGGCGGACATCTGCGGGATGTTCGAGCTCCGGCCGGACGCGGAGACCGCGCGGCGGGCGGTGACGGCCAGTGTGGAGTTCAGCGCCTATCTGCGGGAGCTGATCGCCGAGCGGCGCCGGCGGCCCGGCCCGGATTTGATCTCCGCGCTGATCGCCGCCCACGATGAGGGGGGCCGGCTCAGCGAGCAGGAGATGATCTCCACCTGTGTCCTCCTGCTGAACGCCGGGCACGAGGCGACGGTCAACACCACCGTCAACGGCTGGTGGGCCCTTTTCCGCAATCCCGCACAGCTCGCCGGGCTGCGCGCGCTCCCCGGATCCCCCAGTCCCGAAAAGTTGTCCACAGCTGTGGATGAACTCATGCGCTACGACACACCCCTACAAATGTTCGAGCGCTGGGTGCTCGACGACATCGAGGTGGGGGACACCGTGATCCCGCGCGGTGCCGAGGTCGCCCTGCTCTTCGGGTCCGCCAACCGGGACCCCGCGCGCTTCGAGGACCCGGACACGCTGGACCTCGCCCGGGCCGACAACCCGCACCTGACGTTCGGCGCCGGCATCCACTACTGCCTGGGCGCCCCGCTGGCCCGCCTGGAGCTGGTCTCCTCGTTCGGCGCGCTGCTGGACGAGAAGGTCCCGCCGATGCGGCTCGTCCGGGAGCCGCAGTGGCAGGAGGGCTACGTCATCCGGGGCCTGCGGGAGCTGCCGGTCGAGTTCTGAGCGGCGGCTCCCGGGGCGGGCCGCCCCGGGCGGCGCGGCCTCAGGGGCGGCGCGGCCTCAGGGGCGGGGCAGCGTCAGGGACCAGGCCGACGGGTGGCGGGTCCAGGTGCGGCGGCGGGTCGGGGCGCCGGGCTGGGCGTGGTCGGCGCGGTAGTGGAACGCCGCAGCGGGGCCCGTCACGGACACCGTCACCGCCTCCCCGTGCCCCGTCAGCGGCGCCCCGCCCCGGACCCGGACCACCACCCGGGCCGGCCCGCCGTCCTCCCGGGTCCGTACCGCGACGTCCTCCACCGGCCGGTCCTCGCCCACCAGCACCACCCCGTCCACCTCCACCCGCAGCGACTGCACCGGCCGCCCCGCCCCGGGCGCCGCCGCCGGAGCCGGCAGCAGCGTCCGCAGCAACGACCGGTACCCCCCGGCCCGCCGCGCGGCCTGCGCCGGGGGCGGGCCGGTGATCCGCAGACCGCCCAGCACCACCCCGCCGCAGTCGTCCACCAGCAGGTCCCGCGGCCGCGGGACCCCGTCCAGCGCGGCCCGCGCCGCGAACACCGCCGACAGCGGCACCCCCAGCGAACGCGCCAGCGCCAGCGACCCCGCCGGCCCCACCGGCACGAGGGAGACGGCGGCGTCCCCGGGTCCCGGCTCCCCGTGCAGCAGCCCCACGGCCCGCACCAGCGCCCGGTCGTCGCCGACCACCACCGGCCGCCGATGACCCCGGCGGGCGAGCGCCCGCGCAAATTCCTCCTGCGAATCCGGGAGGCAGATTTTCGCCGCAGCCCCCGCTGACAACACATCCTTCGCGATTCGCACGGACTCGCCGTCAAGACGGCGGGCGACCGGGTCGACGAGCACGAGCAGACCGCCTACCGGCGCGCCCGCATGGCTCATGGTGGGCTCTGGAGCCGACACCTCGGTCCTTCCTCGGGTAGCATCTTTGTGCAAGAGGCCCTTGCGCTATTGCGCCAGGGCCTTCGTCTATTCCGGGGCACCGGTCCGACGGCTCAGCCTGCGGTGTACATCGTCGTACGCCCCCTGACCTTGGACATGCCCCATCCGGAAGAGGTGTACGCCTGTGCCCGCTCTTGTGCTGCTCGGAGCTCAGTGGGGTGACGAGGGCAAGGGAAAGGCCACCGACCTGCTCGGTGGTTCCGTCGACTATGTGGTGCGCTACCAGGGCGGCAACAACGCCGGCCACACGGTGGTCGTAGGTGACCAGAAGTACGCGCTGCACCTCCTCCCCTCCGGCATCCTCTCCCCCGGATGCACGCCGGTCATCGGCAACGGTGTCGTCGTCGACCCGGCCGTCCTGCTCTCCGAGCTGCGCGGCCTGAACGAGCGCGGCATCGACACCTCCAAGCTGCTCATCAGCGGCAACGCGCACCTCATCACGCCGTACAACGTCACCCTCGACAAGGTCGGCGAGCGCTTCCTCGGCAAGCGCAAGATCGGTACGACCGGCCGCGGCATCGGCCCGACCTACGCGGACAAGATCAACCGCGTCGGCATCCGCGTCCAGGACCTGTACGACGAGTCGATCCTCAGCCAGAAGGTCGAGGCGGCGCTGGAGAACAAGAACCAGCTGCTCGCCAAGCTCTACAACCGCCGCGCCATCGAGGTCGACGCGATCGTCGAGGAGATGCTCCAGTACGCGGAGCAGATCAAGCCGTACGTCGCCGACACCACCCTGATCCTCAACAACGCGCTGGACGAGGACAAGGTCGTGCTCTTCGAGGGCGGCCAGGGCACCCTGCTCGACGTCGACCACGGCACGTACCCCTTCGTCACCTCCTCGAACCCGACCGCCGGCGGCGCCTGCACCGGCACCGGCGTGGGCCCGACGAAGATCAGCCGCGTCATCGGCATCCTCAAGGCCTACACCACGCGCGTCGGCGCCGGTCCGTTCCCGACCGAGCTGTTCGACGAGGACGGCGAGGCGCTGCGCCGCATCGGCGGCGAGCGCGGCGTGACCACCGGCCGCGACCGCCGCTGCGGCTGGTTCGACGCCCCGATCGCCCGCTACGCCACCCGCGTCAACGGCCTGACGGACTTCTTCCTCACCAAGCTCGACGTGCTGACCGGCTGGGAGGAGATCCCGGTCTGCGTCGCGTACGAGATCGACGGCAAGCGCGTCGAGGAGCTGCCCTACTCGCAGACCGACTTCCACCACGCGAAGCCGATCTACGAAACCCTGCCGGGCTGGTCCGAGGACATCACCAAGGCCAAGACCTTCGCCGACCTGCCGAAGAACGCGCAGAACTACGTGAAGGCGCTGGAGGAGATGTCGGGCGCCCCGATCTCCGCGATCGGCGTCGGCCCCGGCCGCACCGAGACGATCGAGATCAACTCGTTCCTGTAAGCAGGACGGCGGTACGGCATACGGCGGTACGGCGCTGAGGGGCGGGGCACGCGATGCGTGCCCCGCCCCTCCGTCGTACCCCGGCCCCTCCCTGCTCAGAACACCTCGGCGACGAGCCGCTTCTGGGCCTCCCCGAACAGCTCCCCCACCCGCATCATGTCGAGCCGGGCGTCCCCGCAGGTCAGCGAGGCGGTGAAGGTGGTGGCGCCGTCGGGCGAGCTGAACATCAGCGCGCCCCAGCCCCACATGCCGCCGTTGTGGGTGTAGACGGTGCGGCCGTCCTCCGTCTGCTGCACGAACAGCCCGAGGCCGTAGCCCAGCTTGGGGTGCGGCGTGCGCATCTCCTCCAGCAGTCCGGCCGGGAGGATCCGGCCGCCCATGAGGGCGGAGAAGAAGACGTGCAGGTCGCGGGTGGTCGAGATCATGTCACCGGCGGCGGAGATCCAGGAGGGGTTCGAGCGGGTGACGTCGAGCGTCTTCCACTCCTCCCCGTCCTGGTAGGTGTACATCGCGTGGGCGTGCGGCTCGGGGATCTCCGGCGAGTCCTCCGGCGCCACGGTGCCCGTCAGGCCCAGCGGGGTGAGGATCCGGCGCCGCATCTCCTCGGCGTACGGGCGGCCGGTGACCTTCTCGACCAGCAGGCGGAGCAGGACGTAGTTGGTGTTGGAGTAGCTCCAGTCCGCCCCCGGCTCGAACCGCGCGGGCTTGGACAGGGCCAGCCGGACCAGTTCCTCGGGCCGGTAGGTGCGCAGCAGGTTGTCCACCCATTCCCGGCCTTCCCAGGCAATGCCCGGGGCGGTCGTCCCGTCCTCGTAGTACTCGCCGGTGAAGTTGAACAGCCCGCTGGTGTGCTGGAGGACCATCCGCAGGGTGATCCGCGGGTCCAGGCCGTACTCCGGGAGGTGGTCGGCGACCGGGCCGTCGAGCTCCAGCCGGCCGTCGGCCACCAGGAGGAGCACGAGGGTCGCGGTGAAGACCTTGGTGTTGCTGCCGATCCGGAAGTGCCCGTCGGCCGGCGGCGCGGCGCTCCGGCCCGGCTCGGCCACCCCGGCGGTGCCGACCCACTCTCCGCGCGGGTCGTTCACCCGCAGCTGCATCCCGGCCCAGCCGGAGTCGACGATGTCCTGGATGGCCTGCTGGAGCTCGGGGCGGTGGTCGTCGGTCATGGTGGTGCGCTCCTTGGGTGTGGTGGGGAGGTGGTGAGGCGGGGCGGGAGGTGCGGTCGCGGAGGCTTCTTCTGCCGCCGTCCATGCGGGGGGGGGGGGGAGGCCGGTCAGATGCTGCGGGCGGTGATGTCGCCGTAGGAGGTGGTCGCGCGGATGGTGAGGGCGGCCGCGGGGCCGTCGGTGTTGTTCAGGGCGTTGTGGATGCGGCCGTAGCCGGTTCCGGCGTCGAGGGTGGCGCTGACCCCGCGGGCGGCGCCGACCGTGATGGCGCCGTGCTGGGTGGTGAGGGTGAGCTCGCCCTTGGCGGCCTCGGCGATGGTGATGTCGCCCTTCTGGGTGCCGATCTCCGCGGGCCCGTTCAGCCGGCCCAGTACGACGTCACCGGCCTGGACCGTCACCCGCGCGGAGGCGGCCTCCTCGACCTTGACCTCCGCCTGCGCGCCCTCGAAGACGACCTCGCCGAGCGGCCCGGCGGTGCGGAACTCGGCGGCGGCCACGGTCGCGGTGACGTGGGAGCCGGCGGGCAGCTGCACGGTCACCTCCACGTGGCCGGAGTTGCCCATGATCCGGCTGCCGCCGGGTGCGGCGGCGATCCGCAGGACCCCGTCGCGGAACTCGACCGTGGTCTCCTCGGCCGCCTTTACGTCCCGGCTCCGGGACGCGTCGGCCGGGCGGACCTCGACGGTGGCGTCGGAGCGGTCGGCGGCGACGAGCCGGATGCGTCCGGCGGGGATGTCGAGGACGGTCGAGACGGCGGCGGTGGTGGCGAAGGTCTGCATTGTGGTCTCCTGCGCTCGGCGTTGTTTCTGACAGGAGAAACGCTAAGTTGCGTTTGTTGGAGTGGCAACACTGTCGTTGCGTCGGATTCTCATTTTCGCAGATCACACCATTGAAATCGTTGCATCGGCTCGAAATCTAACGCAACGAAACCTGGCCGATCATTGCAATGGACTGCAACTGAACGCTATGCTGGCCGCCTCACCGCGCACCACCGAGGAGGACGCAATGCCGGGAGGCAGACTCACCCAGTCCGAACGCCAGCAGATCGCGCTGGGACTGGCCGACGGACTCGCCTACGCCGAGATCGCCAGACGGCTCGACCGTCCGACCTCCACGGTCACCCGCGAGGTCATGCGCAACGGCGGCCCCGCCTCCTACCGCGCCGACCTGGCCCACCGCGCCACCGAACACCGCGCCCACCGCCGCAAGCAGGCCGCGCCCCGGGGCCCGGAGGCCCCACCGCTGGCCCACGGACGCGACCCCGAGGCGGTGGCCGCGTACGAGGAGACCTTCACGACGGTCCTGATCGCGACGGGCACGCCCAAGATGATGGCCCGGGTGATGACCTGCCTGTACACCAGCGACTCCGGCAGCCTCACCGCGGCGGAACTCGTCCAGCGGCTCCAGGTCAGCCCGGCGTCGATCTCCAAGGCGATCGCCTTCCTGGAGACCCAGGGCCTCGTCCGCCGGGAACGCGACGAACGCCGCCGCGAGCGGTACGTCGCCGACAACGACGTCTGGTACCAGTCGATGATCGCCAGCGCCAAGGGCACCGCCCACCTCGCCGAGACCGCGCGTCAGGGCGTGGGCGTCTTCGGCTCCCAGACCCCGGCGGGCGTCCGCCTGGAGAACATCGCCCGGTTCGTCGACTTCGTCTCCGAGAGCATCGCCCGAGCGGCGGAACAGGCCCGCGAGATCCTCCACACGAAGCCGGAGGCGGGTGCGGAGGCGGAGACGGAGACGGAGGATCCGGACGGGACGGCCTGAGGTTCCTCCCGCCGGGCTGTCACATCACGGCCCGCCCGCACGTCAGTGGGGTGAGGGCCGACGCACACGGCGACGGCCACCACCCGAGGAGACGGGCAGCCATGACGGACAACCCGACCACCGCGACCACCTCGATCTCCCGCATGCCGAACCCGGGCGAGTTCGTGCCGGAACTGGCCGACATCGGCGCCGCCCTCTTCCGCGCCACCGGCAACCGGTCGGTCCCCCGCAGCACGATGAGCCTCGTGCACCTGCGTGCGGGGCAGATCGTCAACAACACCTACCTGACCATCCTGAACACGGGTTTCCTGCGGAAGGCCGGGGTGTCCGAGGAACAGATCACCTCGGTCGCCTCGTGGCAGGACTCCCCGTACTTCAGCCCGGCGGAACGCGCCGCCCTCGCCTTGGTGGAGGCCACCCTCCAGCCGCCGGCACCGGGCAAGGAGCGCGTCTCGGACGAGCTGTACGCGGAGGTGGCGAAGCACTACGACGAGAAGGCGCTGGCCACCCTGACGATCGCGATCGGCCAGATCAACTTCTTCATCGCCCTGGCCGTCATCGGCAAGCCGCAGCCGGTGGAAACGCTGGCCGCGCAGCAGTGGGGCTGAGGGGCGGGGGCCGCCATCTCCCCCTCGAGGGGTAGGGGCCGGGCGGTGTTTGCCCACCCGCCTCACGGCGGGATCCGAGCGGGACGGAACGGGACAACGGCCCGGTACCGGGGATGACCGGGGTTCCAGCTGGGCGGTCTCAGAGAGGGGTTGGGGCTTTCCCGTCAGTCTCATCGTCCTTCCGCGTCGGGCCACCCTGTCAAGGGCGCTCCTTCGTCGCGTCGCTTCGCGATCGCCTACGGCGACCCTTGATAGGCCGTCCCGCCACGGAAAAACGAAGACTGCCGGGAAACCCCCAAAGGAACGGGACGGACGTTCATTGGACATACGGCGGGATCAGCGACCCTTCGGGGTCGTCGGGGGCCGCCTCGCCAAGCATCCGGGCCGACAGGAGAGTCAAACGGGGCCGCGATTCGCGACAGATCGCTACGCGCTCCTCTCGTCTCAGCGTCCGCCGACCGCCTGCGGCCGCTGCCCGCAGGAAAGGACGACAGATTCGGCATCCGGGGCCGGGGGGCGCCACAAATCGCTACGCGCTCCTCCCGTTTCGGCGTCCGGCGGCCGTCTTGGGTCGCTGCCCGCACGCAAGGGCGACGGGATCGGCATCGGGGCCCGGCAGGCGCCCCAGATCGCTACGCGCTCCTCGAAATCCGGCGTCCGGCGGCCGCCTGGGGCTGATACCCGCACCAAATGACGACCGGATGGGCATCCGGGCCGTCGGGCGCGCCAGATCGCTACGCGCTCCTCGGATCTCGGCGGCTGCCGGTCGTCGGGGGCTATTGCCCGCACCAGAAGACGACCGGGAGAGCATCCCGGCCCAAGACGGCCGCCGGACGCCGAGGAAACAGGAGCGCGTAGCGATCTCGGGCGTCTGGGGTGCCCGGATGAGCCTCTCATCGGCATTTGGTGCAGGCAGCGACCCCAGACGGGCAGCGGACGCTGAGACGGGAGGAGCGCGTAGCGATTTGCCGCGCCTGGCGGGCTCCGATGCCGAACCCGTCGCCCTTGCGTGCGGGCAGCGACCCAAGACGGCCGCCGGACGCCGAGATCTCGGCAGCGCGTAGCGATTTGCCGCGCCCACCGGCCGCGGATGCCGAATCTGTCGTCCTTTGCTGCGGGCAGTGACCCCAGACGGGCGGCGGACGCCGAAACGGGAGGAGCGCGTAGCGATCTGCGGCGGGACGGCCGGGCACCGGCCCCGGCGCTTGGGCCGAGGGCCCGGATGCCCGGCGAGGCGGCCCCCGACCTCCCCGCCTGGGCGCTGATCCCGCCGAATGTCCGACTCTGGACCGGACCGTTCCTCTGGGGGCTTCCCGACAGTCCTTGTCTTTTCGGTCCGGGACGCCCTGTCAAGGGTCGCCGCAGGCGATCGCGAAGCGACGCGACGAAGGAGCGCCCTTGACAGGGCGGCCCGGATCGGAAGGACAGTGGGACTGACGGGAAGCCCCCAGCCCCTCTCTGAGACCGCCCGAGCGGGTCAGGCCAGGTCGTCCCGTCCGATCCAGCTGGGGCGCTCGGGGATGTCGGCCTCCCTTGGCGCGGCCCGTGGTTGTGGGGGCCTGGGCGGGCGGGGGCTCCGGGGCTTCCGCTGCTCCACGGGCTTCGGCTTCGGCTTTGGTTCCGGCTTCGGCTCCGGCGGTGGGGGTGGCGGGGCGCTGTCCTCGAGTAGCTCGGCGAGTTTGAACCGGTAGTGCCACGCGCGTGCGAAGCGGCCCTCCATGAGCAGCATGAAACCGTCGCCGTCGCCGTAGAGCCGCCGTCGGTTCACCTTGGTGAAGAGCGCGGGGTCGAACGCGTCCGCCCGTGCACGGAGGGCGGTCAGGGCCTCTTCCCTGGTCCCGTCCACGTGTCCCAGGACAGTGACCGACCAGGCCAACCCGTGGCCTTTGGGGATGTTCTGCTCCATGAGGAGCGCCCAGGTCGTCACTACGCCCGTCCGGCCGCCCAGTTGGCGAAGTCGGCCCAGGCCGTGGGTGCCAGGGTGAGGGTGGGGCCGAGGTTCTTGGAGTCCCGGACGTGGATGGCATGGGGGCACCCCGCCACCTCGACGCAGTTACCGCCGCCGCCGTCGCTGTAGCTCGACTTGCGCCAGTCGAAGGCCACTTCGACGCAGTTGCCGCCACCACTGTCGCTGTAGCTCGACTTGAACCACCGCAGGGTGCTGGTGTTCATTTCCGTTCTCCCGCCAACTGCTTGATGAGTCCCAGGGATTCGTCAGGGCTGAGCGCCTGTGCGCGGATCTTCGCATACCGCTGGATCAGCCGAGAGACCTTGGCCGGGTTGCTGATCAGGATGCTCTCGTCCTCGATCTCCATGTAGACCACGTGTTCGTGGTCCTTCGTCTCGACCAGTTTCATCGGGCCACGATCCCCGGCGTAAGTCCCCTTGAGGCCCCGGTCGAGGGGTAGGACCTGGACCGTTACGTTGTGGCGCTGGGCGTCATCCGCCAACGAGTGCAGCTGCTGTCGCATGATGTCCCAGCTGCCGAAGGGGCGACGCAACACCGACTCCTCCACGATCAGTTCGATCATCGCCGTCGGGTCACGGTCAAACAGCGCCCTGCGGGCGAGCCGAGCATCCACCAGTTCATGCACCTTGGCCGGGGAGACCTGTGGGTAGCTACCGGCGATGAGCGCATGCGCATACGCCTCGGTCTGGAACAGTCCGTCCAGAACCATCGTCTCGTAGGACGAGATCATGTGCGCCGACGCCTCCATCTGCGAGAACCCCCGGAACCGCACCGGGTACTTCTCCATCAGCACGTACTTGCGCCCCGCCTCGAAGATGCCCCTGTTGTCGCCGATGGCCCCCTCCAGGCGTTCCAGCATCTTGTCGCTGACCGGCTGGGCGCCCGTCTCCATGGCGCTGATCGCCGACCCCGTGTAGTTGGTGAGCCGCCCCACGGCCTCCTGGGTCAGGCCCTTCTCCAGGCGCAGGATTCGGGCGATCTCGGCCATCAGCTGTGTCGCCGGGCGTTCCTCCTCCGCGTCCGGTCCCCCGCCCCTGCTGCCTTCCGGCTTCGGCATAGCGAACACCCCCGAACTCAAACGAACTCAAACGGTCTCAAGCGCAGTTCGACGCAATCCCATGACTCTCAGGCCTTCAAGTCCGGGCTATGGAAAACGGTAGACCTGAGCCATCACGCTTGTTCCATGAACACTGAAAGTGACAGCCCCCTCACGCCCACCCCCACCTGGCTCCCGCCCGCCGGCATCGCGTTCCGCAAGGCCGGCGTGCAGTTTGACGCCCTACGCGTGGACGGTGACATGGGACGGGACCTCGCCGATCTGCTCGTGACGCTCACGGGCGGTGACCCCGGCCCCATCGTCGTGCAGGCCAACGGGCGCCGGCCCGTCTACTTCCTGATCCCCGTCGGCAGCGCCCAGTACCGCATGTGGCCCCCCGGGTTCCGGCGGCTCACGGCCGGGCCGCGCCGGACCACGTACATCCCCGTGCCCGCGCTCGACGGGGCCTGGCCGCTGGCCTGGCGGTGTCCGCCGAGGGCCGAGGACCGGTTCGTGCACGCGCTGCTGCTGCACCGTGCCGCCGGGCTCTACCAGGCCAGCTGCGAGATCTCCTCCGCCACCACCGCGCAGGCGTCCGCCGCCGGGTCGATCAGCGGGAAGTGACCGACCCCCTCGACCAGGGTCAGGCCCACGATCTCGCCCGCCTTCGCCGCCGCGGCCGCGTACGACTCCGCCACCGCCGGCGGGACCACGATGTCCTCGCGGCCCTGGACCACCGTCGTCGCGATGCCCGTCGGCAGGAGCGAGGCGGGGTCCGCCGACGGGCGGCGGGCGTCCCAGTGGGCCGGGCCGCCCAGCAGCTGGGCCGAGGCCCCGCCGCACACGCCGAGCTTCTCCGCGACCTCGAAGTCCGCGATGGGGGCCAGCGCCACCACGCCGCGCAGCTGCGGCGGGGAAGGCAGCCGCCACGGGGAGCCGGGCGGCAGGACGTGCCGGGCGGCGGCCCACAGGGCCAGCTGCCCGCCCGCGGAGTGGCCCGTGACCACCGTCCTGCGCGGGTCGGCGGCCGGGAGGGCGGACGCGAGGAGGCCGGGCAGGGCGTCCATGGCGGCGGCGACGTCGTCGAAGGTCTCCGGCCAGCGGCCCGCGACCGGGCCCTCGGAACCCTGGTGGGGCAGGGAACTCCCGCGCCGGTACTCGACGTTGGCCACGGCGAAGCCGCGCCGGGCGAGGAAGTCGGCGAACGGGGTGATGTGCTCGCGGTCGTACGGGGCGCGCCAGGCGCCCCCGTGCAGGACGACGACGAGCGGTGCCGTGCCCGCGGAGTCCCCGCGCGGGGCGTAGAAGTCGATGACCTGGTCGGGGTGTTCCCCGTACGCGGCGCTCGCGTCCGGCGCGACCGGGGGGTGCGCGAAGGCCGCGGCGGCCTCGGCGGCGTCCCGTTCGACTGCGGGGTCCGTCATCGGCTCGGCCTCTCGGTAACGCGTGTGACAGCGGGGACAGATGTTCCGGTGTTCCGGCAGAGCGGGACCGTATCAGGCTGCCACGTGCCCCTAGCCGTCGGGACGAGTCCGCACGGAGGCGGGCGGAGCCGCAGCCCCGCCCGCCCGGTGGTGTGACGTTTCGCTACCGCGTCACCCGAAAATGTGACCCAGCGTGCGCGCCGCGCGCTCGGCGTCGGCGAAACCGACGTAGAGCGGGGTGAAGCCGAAGCGCAGCACGTCGGGGGCGCGGAAGTCGCCCACGATGCCGCGGGAGATGAGCTCCGCCATCACCTCGCGGGCGCCGTCGGTGCGCAGGGAGACCTGGCTGCCGCGGTGGGCGTGCTCCTGCGGGGTGACCACCTCGACCGTGCCCGGCGGGACGTACGCCGCCACGCAGTCGAGGAAGAAGTCGGTCAGCGCGAGGGACTTGGCGCGGACGGCCTCGACGTCCACGTCCTCCCAGGCGTCCAGGGCCGACTCCAGGGCCAGCATGGACAGGATGTCCGGGGTCCCGACGCGGGCCCGGGCCGCACCCTGGGCGGGCGTGTACTGCGGGGTCATCGCGAAGGGCTCGGCGTGGCTGTTCCAGCCGGGGAGCGGGGAGTCGAAGGCGCCCTGGTGGCGCTGGGCCACGTACAGGTACGCCGGGGAGCCGGGGCCGCCGTTGAGGTACTTGTACGTGCAGCCGACCGCGAGGTCGACGGCGTGCGCGTCGAGGCCGACGGGGAGGGCGCCGGCGCTGTGGCAGAGGTCCCAGACGATCAGCGCGCCCGCGGCGTGCGCGGCCCCGGTGAGGGCGGGCAGGTCGTGGAGCCGGCCGGTGCGGTAGTCGACGTGGTTGAGGAGGACCACGGCCGTGCGCTCGTCCATCGCGCCCGCCGCGTCGGAGGGGTCGACCGGGACGAGGTCCAGGCCGGTCATCCGGGCGGCGGAGGCGGCGATGTAGCCGTCGGTGGGGAAGGTGGTGGCGTCGACCAGCATCGTGGTGCGGCCGGGCGCGGCCAGGCGGGCGGCGCCGACCAGGGCCTTGAAGAGGTTGACGCTGGTGGAGTCGCCGACGGTGACCTGGCCGGGGGCGGCGCCGACGAGGGGGGCGATGCGGTCGCCGATCCGCTCGGGGGCGGTCCACCAGCCGCTCTCGTCCCAGGAGCGGATCAGCAGCTCGCCCCACTGGCGGCCGACCACGTCGGCCACCGCGCCGGGGACGCCCGCGGGGAGGGCGCCGAGGGAGTTGCCGTCGAGGTAGACCACGCCCTCGGGAAGGGTGAAGCGCTCGCGGTGCTTGCCGAGGGGGTCCTCGGCGTCGAGGCGGGCGGCGCGGGCCTGGAGGTCGTTGAGCATCGCGTCAGACATGGCTGCGGGCCGTCCAGAGCTCGGGGAAGACGTTCTTGGACGCGCGCTTCTCCAGCCAGGTCACCCCTGCGGAGCCGCCCGTGCCGGTCTTGGCGCCCATCGCGCGGCGGGTGGCGACCAGGTGGTCGTTGCGCCAGCGCCAGACCAGTTCGGCCACGTCGGTGAGGATCTCGCCGAGCCGGTGCAGGTCGGCGTGGGCGCCGGCGGGGTCGGCGTAGAGGTCCGTCCAGACGGCCTCGACCGCGGCGGAGGGCTCGTAGCGCTGGGAGAGGTCCCGGTCGAGGACCGACTGCGGGACGGGCAGACCGCGGCGGGCGAGCAGGCGCAGGGTCTCGTCGTAGAGGCTCGGCTCGTGGAGGGCCTTCTCCAGCTCGGCGTGGACGCGGGGGGCGCCGCGGTGCGGGACCAGCATGGACGCGGACTTCTCGCCGAGGAGGAACTCCATCCGGCGGTACATCGCGGACTGGAAACCGGAACCCTCGCCGAGGGCCGCGCGGTAGGCGTTGAACTGCGCGGGGGTGAGGTGGGCGATCGGCCGCCAGGAGTGGTTGAGCGCTTCCAGTTCCCGGAGGGATCGTTTCAGCGCGTCCGTCGCGACCGGGATGTCGTCCTCGCGCAGGGCACGGGCGGCGGTCTCCCACTCGTGGACGATGACGGTGAACCACAGCTCCATGACCTGGGTGGTGACCAGGAAGACCATCTCGCCGGGGTCGTCCGAGCGAGGGTGCTGGAGGTGGGTGAGGACGTCCGCCTGGACGTAGTCCTCGTACGGGGTGGTGCCGGCGAAGTCGAGGTTCGGGGTGTCCGAACCGGCTCCGGAGGCATCAAGGGCGTGCGACATCGCTGTCTCCTCGACACGTGCTTCCGGGTAGCGGTCCGCTCCTTCCGATTGGGTGAGTGGAGCCCCGGTCCCCTGCATCGCATCATAAACAGGAGATCCGGGGCGCCTCTAGGGCACTCGGCCCGGCCGTTACGCGAGCGTGTCCGCCGCGGTCGGGGAGGAGTCGCGCAGGAAGGTCGAGCAGCGCTCGTACTCGTCCTTCTCGCCGATGGCGCCGGCGGCGCGGGCCAGGGCGTGCAGGGCGCGCAGGAAGCCGCGGTTCGGCTCGTGCTCCCACGGCACCGGGCCGTGGCCCTTCCAGCCGGCGCGGCGCAGGGCGTCCAGGCCGCGGTGGTAGCCGGTGCGGGCGTACGCGTAGGACTCGACGGTCCGGCCGGCGGCGTAGGCCTCGTCGGCGAGGGCGGCCCAGGCGAGGGAGGAGGTCGGGTGGGCGGCGGCCACCTCGGCGGGGGCGGTGCCGGCGGCGAGGGCCTCGCGAGGCGCGGGCTCGTCGGGCAGGTGGGTGGGGGCGGGGCCCCCGAGCAGGTTCTGGTGAATCGACATGCGTTCAGTGTGTCGGATCGGTGTGTCCGATGCGGCCGGGCGGCCGGGCGGCCGCCCCGGTGAGCTGCTTCGGCGGTGCGGCCGGGGCGGGCTCGGCCGTCCGGGTGGTGGCGGGGGCGGAGGGCGGTGGGGGGTCTGCCGCCGCCCGGACCGTCGACAGGTGGGCTGCCGCCCGGGGGTCCGCCGCCCGGTGGGCCGTCGACGGGTGGGCTGCCGCCCGGGGGTCCGTCGACGGGTGGGCTGCCGCCCCGGGCTCCGTCGCCGGGTGGCGGGGGGCCGGGGGGATCGTGGGCGGGCGGGTGGCGGCCAGTTCGCGGCGCAGGACCGGGACGATGTGCTCGCCCAGGATGTCGATCTGCTCCAGCGCGGTCTCCAGCGGGATCCCGGCGTGGTCCACGGTGAACAGCTGGCGCTGGTAGTGCCCGTAGACCTCCCGGAAACCGAGGATCTTCTCGATGGCCTCGTCGGGGCTGCCCACGGTCAGCGGGGTGCGTGCCGCCGCCTCCTCCAGGGACCAGTGCCGGGAGCGGGCCGGGGAGCGGTCGAAGTAGGGACGGAACCCGCTCAGCGCGTCCTGCGAGCGGGCCCGTACGAACAGCTGGCCGCCGAGGCCGACGATGGCCTGTTCGGGGGCGCCGTGGCCGTGCTCGGCGTAACGGGTGCGGTAGAGCTCGATCAGGCGGGCGTAGTGCCCGACGGGGGCGAGGAGGTTGTCGGCGAAGAACCCGTCGCCGTAGTACGCGGCCCGCTCGGCGGTCTCCGGGGAGCGCACCGACGCGTGCCAGACGAAGGGCGGTACGCCGTCCAGCGGGCGGGGCGTGGAGGTGAAGCCGTCCAGGCGGGCGCGGGAGCGGCCCCGCCAGTCGACGTCGGTCTCGCGCCAGAGGCGGTGCAGCAGGGCGTAGTTCTCGCGGGCGAGGGCCAGGGCCTCGCGCAGGTCCTGGCCGAACCACGGGTAGACGTCGGGGGTGTTGCCGCGGCCGGCGATCAGGTCGAGCCGGCCGCCCGCCAGGTGCTGGAGCAGCGCGTACTCCTCGGCGACGCGCACCGGGTCGTTGGTGGTGATCAGGGTGGTGGCGGTGGAGAGGATCAGCCGCCGGGTGCGGGCGGCCACGTACGCGAGCAGGGTGGACGGCGCGGAGCACACGTAGGGCGGGCTGTGGTGCTCGCCGGTGGCGAAGACGTCGAGGCCGGCCTCCTCCGCGCGGACGGCGAGGGCGGTCATGGCCCGGATGCGTTCGTGCTCGGTCGGCATGCGGCCGGCCCGGGGGTCGGGCGCGAGCTCACCGACCGAGAAGATGCCGAACTGCACGCCGCTGCTCCCGCCTTCCCACGCCCCCGTGCCGCCGTCGCGGGTCCCGACCGTGCCCGATCTGCGGTGATCCGGCCAGTTCCGGCCCGACAGTCCGTCAAGTCGCGGAGGTGGTGGGGATCCCACCACCTCCGGGGTGATCGCGGTGACCGGCACACCTCCCCCAACGGGGTGTCCTCGTCGGACGGTAGAGGGGCAGTGGACGCACGCCGAGGGGGCATGTCGTGGAAGCGGTCATGGGCAGCAGCAACACCGTCACGGGCACGGGGAGGAACACGGGGGCATCCGCGGGGGCGGGGGCCGGCGAGGGGAGCGGGCGGCCGGATCCGGCCCGGCAGGCGGCCGACGACCTGTGCGCCGCCGTCCTGTCCTCCCTGCGCCGCAAGGACCAGCGGGAGAAGGGCAGGCGGTACGTACAGGGGCTGCTCGCCCTCCCGGGACGCAAGTCGATGCGCGGGATCGCGGGGCAGGTCGGCGGCGGGGCGGCCGAGCAGAGCATGCACCACTTCATCTCCAGCTCCACCTGGGACTGGCAGCCGATCCGGGCCAACCTCTCCCGGTTCCTGGAGGCCGCGAGCCCGCTGACGGCGTGGGTGGCGCAGCCGATGGCCATCCCGAAGGGCGGGGAGCACTCGGTGGGCGTGGCCAACCGGTTCGACCCCCACCAGGGCCAGATGTTCCGGGGGCAGCAGGCGTTCGGGACCTGGTTCGCCTCGGCCGCGCTGGCGACGCCGGTGGGCTGGGAGATGTTCCTTCCGGAGACGGAGACGGACCCGGAGCAGGACCCCGAGCGGGGGCGGGGGCGGGAGCCGGGGCGGCCGAAGGGATACGCGGCGGAGCCGTCGGGGGAGCACGCCGCGCGGGCCGCTTACGAGGAGGCCGCGGCGGCCGCCGTGATCTCCACGGTGCGGCGCAGCGGGAGCCCGGTGCGGCCCGTGGTGCTGGACATCCGGCAGATCGGGACGCGCTCCACGATGAACCGTTTCGCGGAGGCGGGGCTGCCCGTCATCGCCCGGATCAGCCCGTCCACCCCCCTGCTCGTCACCGATCCGGCGCTGCCCGGGCACGGGGCGGGGGCCCGCTGCGCACGGGACGTCCTGCAGGCGGTGAAGGGGCTCAGCACGCCGGTGGAGTGGACCGACCCCGATCCGGCGGCCGGGCCCGGCCGGCACCGCAGCACCCTCGCGGTCGCGGTGCGGGTGATGATGCCCGACCCCTCGCCGGCCCGCCGCCGCCACCTGCTGCTGGTCGGGGAGTGGACGGATCCGCGGCGCGCCCCGTCACAGCTGTGGGTGACGGACCTGGTGCGGCTGCCGGTGGGCCCGCTGCTGCGGCTGACGAAGCAGGGCCGGCGGGTGGCGTTCGCCGCCGAGCACAGCGGTCAGGAGGCGGGGCTGCGCGACTTCGCGGGGCGGGCGCTGCCGGGCTGGCACCGGCACGTGACGCTGGCCTCGGTGGCACACGCCGCGCGGGCGCTGACGGCGACGGAGGGCTACGGGCTCTCGTACGGGGCCGCGTAGGGGGCGGCGCCCGAGCGGTTGGCGGCGGTGCGGCGGTCGTGCAGGACGGCACGGGTCTTGCGCAGCCGCAGCGCCATCTGGATCTCCAGCGCCCGGCCGGGCTTCTGCCAGTCGGGGCCGAGCAGTTCGGCGATGCGCTCCAGGCGGCGGGAGACGGTGTTGGGGTGGACGTGCAGGGCCTCGGCGGCGTGGGTGGGACTGGCGCCGGAGGCGAAGTACGCCTCCAGGGTGCGGGTCAGCTCCGCCGGGCGGCCGGAGTCGTACTCCAGGACGGGGCCGATGGTGCCGGTGATGTACGCCTCCACGTCGTGGTCGGCGGACAGCAGCAGGCCGAGGAAGCCCAGTTCCCGCAGGGAGGCGGTGCCGCCGACCCCGTCGAGGGCGGTCAGCGCGTCGAGGCAGCGCACCGCCTCGGCGTAGGTACGGGCCACGTCGCCGGGGGCCGCGGTGGGACCGGCGGCGCCGGTGGACACCGCGTGGCCGAGCAGCGGCGACAGCTCGCCGGAGGCGCGGTGGGCCGCGGCCGAGGCGTCGGTGCCGGGCAGCACGAGGACGATGCAGCCCCGGCGGACGCCCTTGAGGCCGCCCATCCGGTAGGCGTACGAGGAGGCCCAGGCGACGGCCTTGCCCAGTTCGCCGCCCTCCGGGCGGGCGACGACCACCACGTGCGGGCGGTCGAGGTCGATGCCGAGCCGGCGGGTGCGTTCCAGCAGGTGCGGGTCGACGGAGTGCGGCCGGTCGAGGAGGTCGGCGAGGAGTTCGTCGTGGACGGGGCCCTCGGCGGCGGCGGTGCCCCGCTGGATGAGCATCAGGGAGGCCACGGACTGGGCGGCCAGCTGGAGCAGCCGTACGTCCTCGTCGGCGAGCGGGGCGGAGGGGCTGAGCAGGAGCACCCCGAGGTCCTCGGCTCCGGCGAGGACGGGGGCCAGCCACAGGCCGCCGGGCAGCCGGACGGGGCGCCGGAGGGTCAGCGCGTGGAGGGCCCCCTTGGTGACGGCCTCCTCGTCCAGGTCCGGCAGTTCCCCGGTGGCGGTCAGCGGCCGTCCGCCCGGGTCCCGTACCTGGAGGACGCCGTCCAGCGCGTCGGCGGTGGCCCGGGCGAGGGTGGGCAGGCCGGCGCCGTCCAGGACGAGTCCGGCGAGGCGGGCGTGGCACTCCCACAGGTGGCGGACGCGGGTGAGGGCGGTGTGGGTGCGGGAGCCGAAGGCCTCCAGCTCGGTGACCTGGTCGCGGGTCTGCTCCAGCAGGCGGGCCTTCTCGATGGCGACGGCGGCCAGGTCGGCGAGGGAGAGCATGATGCCGATCTCGTCCGGGCTGAACTGCCGTACGGCGCGGTCGGAGCCGTAGAGGGCGCCGAGGGTGGAGTCCCCGCGGCGCAGCGGGACGGCGATGATCGCGTGGAGGCCTTCGGCCTCGACGACGGCGTCGATGCCGGGGGCGTGCGCGATGGCGGGGTCGGCGAGGTAGTCCGCGGTCCACACCGGGGAGCGGCGGGCCTGGGCGATGCTGCCGAGGCCCCGGCCGGTGCCGAGTTCGAGTCCGACGTTGAAGGCGGTGGTCTCGCCCTCGGAGGTGCGTACGTACGCCGTGCCGTCGGGGCGGCTCAGGGACAGCCAGGCCATGTCGAAGCCGAGGAGGCGCCGGGCGCGTCGGGTGATCAGGCGGAGCAGGCCGTCGATGTCGTAGGGGGAGGTCAGGTCGTGCGCGGTGTCGACGAGCGCGGTGAGGGCGGCTTCGCGCTGCCGGCTGCGGCTGGCGCGGGCCTGGACCGAGCGGGCCAGTTCCAGGGCGCGGATGAGCCCGTCGAGGGTGGCGTCGTCGGCGCCGGCCGCGCGGGCGTCGGTGAGGAGCGCCTCGTACCGGCCCGGCGGGGCGTCCGCCGCGAGCAGTTCCAGTACGGCCAGTGCGCCCGCCTCGTCCCCGCGCATCCTGCCGACCCCCTCCGACCAGCTGTTTTCCCCGCTTCCCGTCCCGAACCTAGGTTCCGGGCGGCGAAGGGTCAAGCAGGGGTCAAAGGCTGGCCGGGCGGTGGGCTCCGGCCTGGCGGTACGCGGGCTCCGGCCGGGGAGTCGCCTCCGGCCGGGCCGTGGGCTCCGCGCCCCGTCAGCGGCGTACCGCGCCCGCCAGGGTGAGGCCGGGGCCGGGGAGGGCGGCGCGCAGGGCGGCCACGCGGGTCTCGGCCCGGCGCAGGGCGGCGAGGTAGGTGCCGTCGTGGTGGCGGCCCTCGGCACCGCGCAGGCCCGCGAGTTCCAGGAGCAGTTCGCGGTGGTGACCGAGGGCGAGCTCGGCTTCGACCCACTGGCCGAGTACGGACAGCCGGTCGGCGTCGAGGGAGGCGGTGCGGCCGCGCAGCCAGGTCCCGGCGTCGATGCCGTCGAGTGCGGGGCCGGTCCACAGGTCGAGGGCGCGGCGCAGCCGGGAGGCGGCCTGGGCGAAGTCCCCCCGGCCCATGGCCCGGTAGCCGGCGCCGGCCTCGCGTTCGAACTCGCGGACGTCGCAGCGGCCGCCGCCGGTGTCGAGGAGGTATCCGCCGGGACGCGCGGCCAGGACGCTCTCGGGGGTACGCACCGAGCCGGCCCCCAGGGCCTCCGCGAACCGCTCGCGCAGCCGGCGTACGGCGGTGTGCAGGACGGCGCGCGAGTGTTCGGGCGAGGTGTGGCGGGTCAGCTCGTCGGCGAGCACGCAGACCGGGACGACCCGGTCGGGGCAGGCCGCGAGGGCCGCCAGGACGTGCCGGGACTCCGGTGTGGGGGCGGTGATGGGCACACCGTTCTCGGTGACCCGTGGTGCGCCGAGTACCTCAATGTCCACAGTGTTCTCCCTGGGCAGGCGAGCAAAAAAATAATACCCGGGGGGATCTTTTTGGGAAGGGGCGGGGCTGGTGGGGCAGTTCAGGCGGCGGGGTCGTCCTGATCCCCGAACTCCCCGGCCGGGGCGACCCCTCCGGCGCAGCCGACCCGGCAGGTGTGCGCGCCCAGCGGCCCGTGGAGGGCCCGGGCTCCGCGCCCGGGGGCGGTGTCCAGGCGGATCGCCACGGCCGGGACCACCACGTTCGGCATCACGTGCGTGTAGAGCTCGGCGACCTGCGCGTCCAGGTCGAGGCCGAGGGTGTGGGACATGGTGTTCAGCCCCGCGTACGCGCCGACGATCAGCCGGGCGGGCACGACCGGTTCCACGCCGGGCAGCAGCTCCCCGCGGTCGCGGGCCTCGGAGAGCAGGCCGGTGCACAGCTCTATCCAGGTCTCGTAGGGCGTCGCCCGGTCGAGGTCGCGGCCCGTCTGGTCCAGCGTGAGCCGGGCGCTCGCCCGGATCAGCACCTCGTGCCGCATCCGGTGCGAGAAGACCATGCCGATGTCGACGAACTCCTGCGCCTTGTACGGCTGGGGCAGGGCCTGCGGCTGGCCCTGGTTCTGCGCGTCGATGACGGCCTGGGCCAGGCCTTCCTTCGACTCGAAGTGGAAGTAGAGGGCACCCTTGGTGACCTTGGCGATGTTGACGATGTCCGAGAGCTTGGCCGCGTCGTAGCCGTGCTCCTCGAACACCACGGCCGCCGCCTGCAGGATGGCGTGGCGGGTGCGCACCGCCCGGTCCTGCTTCACCTGGGGTCTCTCGGTCTTCATCGGTGGCGTCGCCTCTCCTGGCCCGCCGGCTTCACATTCCCACGGGTACGTTTTCCGGTATTCCACACCATCGCGCGGGTGGACGTCCACCGGCCCTGTCACCTCGCGCACACGAAAGAGGGGTCCGCCCGTCCGTTTCCGGACGGGCGGACCCCTCTGCGGGTCCCGGGCGCGGTGGGCGCCGGGGACTACTTCAGCTTGGTGCCCGTGGAGCGCAGGTCGCCGCAGGCCTGGACGACGCGCTTGGCCATGCTCGCCTCGGCCAGCTTGCCCCAGGTGCGCGGGTCGTAGGTGGACTTCTTGCCGACCTCGCCGTCGACCTTCAGGACACCGTCGTAGTTGCGGAACATGTGGTCCGCGACCGGGCGGGTGAAGGCGTACTGGGTGTCGGTGTCCAGGTTCATCTTCACGACGCCGTTCTCCAGCGCGGTGGCGATCTCCTGCTCGGTGGAGCCGGAGCCGCCGTGGAAGACGAAGTCGAACGGGCTGCTCTTGCCGTACTTCTCGCCGACGCCCTGCTGGAGGTCCTTGAGCAGCTCGGGGCGGAGCACGACGTTGCCCGGCTTGTAGACGCCGTGGACGTTGCCGAAGGAGGCGGCCAGCAGGTAACGGCCCTTCTCGCCCAGGCCCAGGGCCTCGGCGGTGCGGATGGCGTCCTCGACGGTGGTGTACAGCTCGTCGTTGATCTCGTGGCTGACGCCGTCCTCCTCGCCGCCGGTCGGGGTGATCTCGACCTCGAGGATGATCTTCGCGGCGGCGGCCTTGGCGAGCAGCTCCTGGCCGATGGCCAGGTTGTCGGCCAGGGTCTCGGCGGAGCCGTCCCACATGTGCGACTGGAAGAGCGGGTTCAGGCCCTTGGCCACGCGCTCGGCGGAGATGTCGAGCAGCGGGCGGACGTAGCCGTCCAGCTTGTCCTTGGGGCAGTGGTCGGTGTGCAGGGCGACCGTGATGTCGTACTTGGCGGCCACGACGTGCGCGAACTCGGCCAGGGCGACCGCGCCGGTGACCATGTCCTTGTTGTACTGGCCACCCAGGAACTCGGCACCGCCGGTGGAGATCTGGATGATGCCGTCGCTCTCGGCCTCCGCGAAGCCGCGCAGCGCAGCGTGCAGGGTCTGGGTCGAGGTCACGTTGATCGCCGGGTAGGCGAACTTGCCTGCCTTCGCCCGGTCGAGCATCTCGTTGTAGACCTCGGGGGTTGCGATGGGCATCTGTCCGCTCCTTGGATGTGCGGGGAGTGTGCTTATTGCGGGCCCTGACCTGGGGGCGACGTCAGACGTCGCGCCTATCTTTCCAGACTCGGCGCGACACTCCACCCCGCGTGACGGCCCTCGCACGGCGAGAAGGGCGGGGTGTTTCACGTGAAACACCCCGCCCTTCCGAAAAGGTGCAGGTCAGGAGTGGAGCGAGAGCTTCCGGGGACCTTCGTCACCCGTTGCGGCGGGCCCGCTCCGAGACCCCCTCACCACCCCTTCGCGACCACACTCCGAGACGGCCCGGGCCGCGCAGGGGCCGCCGGGGAGGGTCAGGCCAGGCCCAGGTCGCCGAGCTGGTAGCCGGTGAGGTACGGCAGGCCCGCTCCGGCGATGGCCTCGGCCGCGCCGCGGTCCACGATGGTGGCGACGGCGACGACCTCACCGCCGGCCTCGCGGACCGCCTCGACGGCGGTCAGCGGGGAGCCGCCGGTGGTGGAGGTGTCCTCGACGACCAGGCAGCGCTTGCCCTTGACGTCGGTGCCCTCGATGCGGCGCTGCATGCCGTGCGCCTTCTGCGCCTTGCGGACGACGAAGGCGTCCAGGCGCTGCCCGCGCGCGGCGGAGGCGTGCAGCATCGAGGTGGCGACCGGGTCGGCGCCCAGGGTCAGGCCGCCGACGCAGTCGAATTCGAGGTCGGCGGTCAGGTCGAGCATGACCTGACCGACCAGCGGGGCGGCCTCGCCGTCGAGGGTGATGCGGCGGAGGTCGATGTAGTAGTCGGCCTCCTTGCCGGAGGAGAGGGTCACCTTGCCGTGCACGACGGCCTTGTCCTTGATCTGCTGCAGAAGCGCATCGCGTACGTCAGTCATGCCGTCGAGCTTAAGGGGGCTCTAGCCGAGGCGGCGCCAGGTCCAGGTCGTGGAGACCTCCAGCGGGTCCACCGGGGTGACCAGGCGCGGGAGGGTGTTCAGTCCGTTCGGCGGACCGGACTGCGGCTCGACGCAGACGGCCTCGGGCTGCTCGTCGTACACGACCACCCATTCGGCCGGGCTGGTGACCTTCAGCTCCAGCTCCCCCGGCCAGGTGAGGGTGACGTCGACCCCGTAGGGCATCCCGAAGCAGTCGTCCCAGGGGCCGGGCGCGGGGTCGATCCGGCGGCCGGTCGGCAGGTGGTCCGCACCGCGCTCCTCCTGCCAGGCCGGCTCGAAGGCGATCTGCGCCTCGGCACCCCCGTCCGTCAGGGTGCGGTTGAACCAGGGGTGCCAGCCCGCCTGCGCCGGGAAGGAGTCCTGGTACGTCTCCACACCCATGCTGATCTTGAGGGAGTCCCCGCCCAGCTCGAAGGTCTGCGTCACCCGGCCGGCGTAGGGCCAGGGGTCGGCGAGGTCGAAGTAGAAGGCCGCCCCGGTGCCGGTCACGGAGGCGGTCCGCCAGGGCAGGTCGCGGCCCAGGCCGTGGATGGCGTGCGGGGGGTGGTTGAGGGGCATCCGGTGGACGGTGCCGCCGTCGCGGAACTCCCCGTTCGCGGTGCGGCCGCACCAGGGGACCATCGGGAAGGCCCCGTAGCGCGGGCCCTGGCGCAGCAGCTCGATGCCGTCGACGCGCAGGCCGGCGATGCGGCAGCCGTTCTCCTGGTCGATGGTGATGTCGGCGCCGCCGGAGCTCAGTTGCGTACTCATACGGCCGACCCTACGGCGATCGGGGTCGGCTGCCGCTCAACGGCGGCTCGGCGACGGTTCAGTGGTGACTCGGCAGTGCCCCGGCTGCCGTTCAGCGACGTCGGCGCAGGGCCCGTCCCACGACCACCGCCGAGGCCAGGGCCAGGGCCGCGGCCGGGGCGATCCAGCGCAGGGCGGGGGAGCTCCCGCCGGAGGAGGGGGCCGGGACGGGGGCGTAACGGCCGCGCGGGGGTGCGTGGTCGACCTCCTCCGCGCTGCGGCCGATCATCGTGCGGCGGGCGTGGGCGGCCTCGGCCGGCGGGTGAGGGGGTGCGGTGGGGTCGTCGGCGGCGTCCCCGGGCCCGGCGGTCTGCGGGAGTTCGCCCAGCTCGGGCAGCCCGGCGAAGTCGGGCAGGTCGGGGAAGCCCTCGTCCAGGAAGGGGTCGAGGGACGGCGGCGGCACCTCGGCGTCGAACACGGAGGACGCACCGGTCCCGGGCTCCCCCTGCACCCCGGGCTCCCGGGGGCCGGCCTCCTCGGCCAGGTTGGCGCAGAGCCGGTCGAGCAGCCGCCGGACGGCGGTGGTCAGGGCTTCCGGGTCGAAGGCGGCGGTGCGTCCGTCGGCGCCGGCCTCCCCGGTGAACTCCAGCCGGGTCCCACCGTCGTGGGGGATCAGCCGCAGCACGGCGGACAGCTTGACGGTGCCGTGGCCGCGCACCTCGGCGCCCTCGCAGTCCGCGGTGAAGTGCTCCGGGTCCCGCTCGGCGAGCGCCAGCGTCCCCCGGTAGGTGACGGTGCTGGAGCCGACGCGCAGCCTGAGCCGCCCGGTCACGGCCCCGGCGGCCGCGTCGGCGTCGGCGTCCTGCTGGAGTCCGGGCACGCAGCGGGCCACCCGGGCGGGGTCGCGCAGCACGGCGCGCAGATCGTCTGCCGGTACCGGTACGAACACCTGATGCTCCATGCGGTCGAGCCTACCGACGAGAGCCGCCCCTGCACACGGACGCGACGGGGCCCGTGGTCTTAGGAGTAGCGCGGGTGCGGGAGCGTGGAGGGCGGCAGGCCGGACAGCCGGAGGCGGGCCGCGTCGCGGGCGGCGTCCTGGAGGCCGCGGGTGGACACCGCGCGCAGGGCGGGCGTGTCGCGGTCCACCCGCAGCTCGGGGACCCGGTCCCGGGCGGCGAGGACGAAGCCCCAGTCCTGCGGCGGGGCGTCGGCGGCGCCGAGGGTGCGGTCGGGCCCCGCGGCGAAGCCGGAGAGGCGGCCGCCCGCGCTGTAGGGGGTGGTGCGCAGGCCGGCGGCGCGCAGGGTGGACTCGACGGTCCAGTAGGTACGGGGTCTCGTGCTCAGCGGTCCCGCGTGGACGGCGATGCGGCCGCCCGGGTTCAGGGCCCGCGCGGCCAGCCCGTAGAACTCCTGCGAGTACAGCTTGGTGCTCGGGGTGATGCCCGGGTCGGGGAGGTCGGAGACGATCACGTCGAACCGGGCGCGGGCGGCGGGTCCGCGCAGCCAGCGGAAGGCGTCCTGGGAGACCACGTCCAGGCGCGGGTCCTCGTAGGCCCGGCCGTTGAGGGCGCAGAGCATCGGGTCGGTGCGGGCGAGCTGGACCACCCCCGGGTCGAGCTCGACGACGGTGACGGACACGACGTCCGGGTAGCGCAGGACCTCACGGGCGGCGAGCCCGTCGCCGCCGCCGAGGACCAGGACCCGGGCGTGCGGACCGGTCATCGCGGGGTGCACCAGGGCCTCGTGGTAGCGGTACTCGTCGTAGCCGCTGACCCGCAGCCGCCCGTCGAGGTAGAGGTCGAGGGAGCGTGGGGAGCCGGTGGAGGGGCCGGTCAGCACCAGCTCCTGCACCCCGGTCTGCACCGCGACGCGCACCTCCTCGCCGTAGACGGCGGTGCGCGCGACGCGCTCGAAGTCGTCGGCGAGCAGGGTCGCGCAGGCCAGACCGGCCAGCACCGCGGCGTTGACGGCGAGGATCAGCCAGCGGCAGCGCCGGCTGAGGTCGCGGCGGAACAGCCACAGGACCAGGCCGCCGCCGACCACGGCGTTGACGGTGCCGGTGAGCATCGCCCCGGTGAGCTGGCCGAGGACGGGCAGCAGCAGGAAGGGGAAGGCGAGTCCGCCGACCAGGGCCCCCACGTAGTCGGCGGCGAACAGGTCGGCGACGGCCCCGCCGGCGTCCTGTCTGCGGATGCGCTGGATGAGGACCATCAGCAGCGGGATCTCGGCGCCGATGAGCACCCCGATGGCGAAGGAGAACGCGACGAGCGCGGGCCGGGACTCGCCCAGCCAGGCGAAGCTCGCGTAGAGGGCCATGGCGGAGAACCCGCCCAGCAGGGCGAGCCCGGCCTCGATGGCGGCGAAGCCGACGGCGGGGTGGGTGCGGAGCCGTTTGGCGAGGAGGGAACCGACGCCCATCGCGAAGACCATGACGGACAGCACGACGGACGCCTGGGTGACGGAGTCCCCGATGAGGTACGAGCCGAGGGCGAGCAGCTCCAGCTCGTACACGAGTCCGCAGGCGGCACAGACGAACACCGTGGCCAGGACGAGGAGTCGGCCGGTCCGGGGCTGTACGGGCAGGGCGGCCGGAACGGTCTGCACGCCCCGCGGCTCCGCCGCCGGGAGCACCCCGCGGGGGGCGGAACGGTCGATCATGCAGCGAACCGTACGTCACCACCCACGGACACCCTGTCACCCACATGGGTGCAAGTGCCCCATTGATCCCGCCAGTTGGCCTAATGCGTACACAACCCGGCCGTACGGAACGGCGGCTAGACCGGCGCCCCCATCCGCACGCCCACCCGGGTCCGGGTGGCCACCAGCTGACCCTCCTGCGGGTACGCGTGCCAGGTCCGCCAGCGCACCTGCCCCTCGTGGTGCTGGGCCAGCATGGCGGTGAAGGCGTGCGGGTCGCCCGGGAAGGTGCCCGCCAGTCCGTTCGGGTGATCCGCGACCAGGGCCAGCAGCTCCTGCGCCCGTCCCGCGAACGAACCGCGCGAAAGGGTCTCGACGCGCGCGGCGAACTCGTACTCCCAGTCCCCCACCCGCTTGGCCACGCCCAGCGGCAGCGGCGTCCGGCTGCCGGGCATACAGGCGACCGTCTCCGAACAGAGCACCTCGCCCTCCTCCAGGAGCACCTGATGGGAGGCCCCGAGCAGGCGCAACTCCACCTTCGCGTCCTGGAGCTGGAGGTTCAGTACGGCCAGGGCGGGCAGCCGGTCCCGTCCCAGGGCCCAGGCGAGATCGGCGGCACGCGTGTCGGTGTAGGTGGTCTGGAGGGTCGTGAGCATGAGTCGGCTCCGCAAACGCGCGAGGGAGAGGGGCCGGGGCCCGCCGGCGGCAACAGAACGGGTGGGGGAATACCGGCACGGGTCCACTGGGGGTCCCCCCAGCGGTAGCTGGGGGAGAAGTCCAGGGAGGTCCTCCGAGGACTGGTCTACTCAACCGAGGGAATCATGAAAGGCACGGCACTCACAGCGTTTTTACCCAACTTGAAGGGGTTTACATCCCCTCGGGGGCTACCCGGTTCACGTGTTCAACACCAGGCCGTCCGTACGCCTTCGTACGCACCCGAACAAGAAGACGCCCGAAGGAAGTTGTCCCCGCCGGGCGCCCTGTCCACGCGGCCCCCGCCGCCCCGCTCCAGTGTCAGCTCCCCCCGCACCCGCCGCCACCGCAGGAGGAACCGCAGGACGATCCGCAGGAGGACGACGAACCGCAGGAGGAGGAAGACCCCCCGCCGCCCGCCCACCAGCTGCCGCCGGAGCTCCCGCCGCTGCCGGATCCGCCCCCGCCGGACAGCTTCCTCGCGACCCAGACGACCACTGCGGCGATCGCCCCTGCGACCAGTACGACGACGACCATGGCCACCGCCCCCTTCCTGACACCCCCGGTCCCCCGGGGGACGGGATCCCCGTGTCCCGTGTGCAGGGGGGATGCCCGCGGGCCGAACCCGCCAAAGCGCACTTGAGCAAGTCCAGAGGTTCCCCGCAGGATGGCGCCCATGAGCGCACTCGTGAGCAGCGACCGCCCCTTCCTCAACCGCCGCCTGGCGGCCTTCGGCACCACGATCTTCGCGGAGATGTCGGCCCTGGCCGCCCGCACCGGGTCGATCAACCTGGGCCAGGGTTTCCCCGACACCGACGGCCCCGCCGAGATCGCCGAGGCGGCCGTCCGGGCGATCCGCGACGGCCGGGGCAACCAGTACCCGCCCGGCCCGGGCGTCCCCGAGCTCCGCGAGGCGATCGCCGCCCACCAGCAGCGCTTCTACGGCCTCGGCTACGACCCCGACACGGAGGTCCTGGTCACGGCGGGCGCCACCGAGGCCATCGCCGCCGCCCTCCTCGCCCTCCTCGAACCGGGCGACGAGGTCATCGCCCTGGAGCCGTTCTACGACTCCTACGCCGCCTGCATCGCCATGGCCGGCGCCGTCCGCGTCCCGCTCACCCTGCGCGCCCCCGGCTTCCGCCCCGACCTCGACGCCCTGCGCGACGCCGTCACCCCGCGCACCCGCCTGCTCCTGCTCAACACCCCCCACAACCCGACCGGCACCGTCCTCACCCCCGGGGAACTCGCCGCCATCGCCGAGCTGGCCGTCGAGCGCGACCTGCTCGTCGTCACCGACGAGGTCTACGAGCACCTGGTCTTCGAAGGCGGCCACACCCCCCTGGCCTCCCTGCCCGGGATGCGCGAACGCACCGTCACCATCTCCTCCGCCGGCAAGACCTTCTCCTTCACCGGCTGGAAGGTCGGCTGGATCACCGCCCCGCCCGCGCTGGTCTCGGCCGTCCGCTCGGCGAAGCAGTTCCTCACCTACGTCTCCTCCGGCCCCTTCCAGTACGCCGTCGCCGAGGCCCTCGCCCTCCCCGACACCTACTACGACGCCTTCCGCGCCGACCTCGCCGCCAAGCGCGACCTGCTCAGCGACGGCCTCACCGCCGCCGGCCTGCGGGTCTTCCGCCCGCAGGGCACGTACTTCATCACCACCGACATCTCCCCCCTCGGGGAGAAGGACGGCCTGGCCTTCTGCCGCGCCCTGCCCGAGCGCTGCGGGGTCGTCGCCATCCCCAACCAGGTCTTCTACGACGACCAGGAGGCCGGCTCCACCCAGGTCCGCTGGGCCTTCTGCAAGAAGACGGAGGTCCTGAGCGAAGCCGTGGACCGGCTGAGGGCGCTCTAGGCCCCGCCGTGGGCGTATCGACGCAGCGGACCCCGCCCGCCCCCGCGCGGACCGTCCGAAGCCCCGGTCCGGCCGCGCCGGCCGGGGCGGCGCTCGCCGTGTTCGCCGGCGTGCGCGGGGCCGGGGTGCTGGTGGTCGCCCTCGGGGCCTGGTGGGCCGGGCGCGACCCGGTCAAGGTGCTCGGCGGCTCCTGGGACTCCTACTGGTACCTCTCCATCGCCGCCCACGGCTACGGCCGCACCCAGATGTGGCCCGCCTCCGACTCCATCCAGAGCGACGCCGCCTTCTTCCCGCTGTACCCCGTCTTGGTGCACCTCTTCGGCGGCGGCCCCGTCGCCGGGCTCGCGGTGGCCTGGGCGGCCGCCGCGGTGGCCGCCGCGGGCGTGTACCGGGTCGGGGAGCGGCTGCTCGGGGCGCGGGCCGGGGTGCTGCTCGTCGCGCTGTGGGCCTCGCTGCCGCACGCCGTGGTGCTGAACCTCGGCTACACCGAGCCGCTGCTGTGCGCACTGGCCGCCTGGGCGCTGTACGCGCTGCTGCGCGGGCGCTGGATGTGGGCGGCCTCCCTGGCGGTGCTCGCGGGGCTGACCAGGCCGACCGGGATCGCCGTGGCCGCCGCCGTGAGCCTGCCGGCCCTGCGGGAGCTGCTGCGGGGCAACCGGACGCCCGAGGTGTGGGCGGCCGGGCTGCTGGCGCCCGCGGGCTGGGTCGCGTACGTACTGGCCGTCGGGGCGCGCCGGCACGAGCTGCTCGGCTACTTCACCGTGCAGCGGCAGTGGGGCTCGCGCTTCGACTTCGGCGCGGGCACGGTCGCCGCCGTGGGCGAGGTCCTGACCGGCGGGCGCGTGACGCTCCCGGTGGCCGTCACGGTGGCCACCCTGGCCGTGGCCGGGCTGTCGGCCGTGCTCCTGCTGCTGGACCGGGCGCCGCTGCCGCTGCTGGTGTACACCGCGGTCCTGCTGGTGATCACCCTCGGCGGGGCGGGGTTCTTCGAGTCGAAGCCGCGGTTCCTGCTGCCGGCGTTCCCGCTGCTGATCCCGCTGGCCGCCGCCACGGCGAAAGCCCGGCCGCGCACGGCGGTCGCGGTGACCGCCGGCATGGCCGGGCTGTCGTTCGGCTACGGGGCGTACCTCCTGCTCCTGGCGAAGGTGCCCCTGTAGCGGGCCGGGGGGCGGGGACGGCTAGGCGTCGTCCCCGTCCTCGGAGTCGGAGTCGCCCTCGGCGGAGTCGATCTCCTTCTCCAGGCCGAGCTGCTCCACGAGCCACTTGTCGAACTCGATCGACGCGCGGACCCAGCTGACCGTGGAGGACACGAAGTGCTCCAGGCTGACGCCGGTGCCGATCAGCATCTGCGCCTCGCCGATCAGACGGACCGAGCCGTCGTCGTGCGTGTGGCTGTAGACCTTGGGCCACAGGGTGCGGCGGTTCCAGTCGTCGATCGACTCGAGCAGCTGCGGCTTGTCGTCGATCGCGTGGGGGCGGTCGTAGAAGGTGCGGACGGAGAAGACCTGCTGCTCGCCCTCACCGCGGAACATGAAGTACGTGCGGAAGTCCTCCCACGGCGCCGCGAGGTCGCCCTCGTCGTCGACGACGTACTTGAGTTCCATCTGCTCCAGGAGCTGCTTGACCAGGTCCTGGTCGGGGACGACGGGGCCCGCCGGTCCTGTCGCCTGCGGTTCGGGCTGACCCCCGAAGTTCGGAATCGAGGCCGGGTCGATGCTCACCGTGTACTTCCCTTCGTGCGGATACAGCCATCCTCCACCATCGCGCCCACCCCCTGTCCACCCCCGCACGCCCGATCCGCTCCGGGCGGACACGGACGCGCGGCGGTCCTTACGGGCGCGGGGGGCTACAGGGCCCGGCCCACCAGCAGGTCCTCGCCGGCCACGTCGACGCGGACCGTGTCGCCGTCCTTGACCTCGCCGGACAGGATCTCCTTGGCCAGCCGGTCCCCGACGGCCGTCTGGATCAGGCGGCGCAGCGGGCGGGCACCGTACGCCGGGTCGTTGCCCTTGTCGGCCAGCCAGGCCAGGGCCTCGGGCGTGACGTCCAGGGCCAGGCGGCGGTCGGCGAGGCGCTTGGCCAGGCGGCCGATCTGCAGCTCGGCGATGTGCGCCAGCTCGTCGCGGGTGAGGGCCGCGAAGACCACGAGGTCGTCCAGGCGGTTGAGGAACTCCGGCTTGAAGCTCGCCCGGACCACCTCCAGGACCCGGGCCTTCTTGTCCTCGGCGGAGGGGAGCGGGTCCACCAGGAACTGGCTGCCGAGGTTGGAGGTCAGGATCAGGATGGTGTTGCGGAAGTCGACCGTGCGGCCCTGGCCGTCGGTGAGGCGGCCGTCGTCGAGGACCTGGAGCAGGATGTCGAAGACCTCGGGGTGGGCCTTCTCCACCTCGTCCAGCAGCACCACGCTGTACGGGCGGCGCCGGACGGCCTCGGTGAGCTGGCCGCCCTCCTCGTAGCCCACGTACCCGGGCGGGGCGCCGACGAGCCGGGCCACGCTGTGCTTCTCGGAGTACTCGGACATGTCGATGCGGACCATGGCCCGCTCGTCGTCGAAGAGGAAGTCCGCGAGGGCCTTGGCCAGCTCGGTCTTGCCCACGCCGGTGGGGCCCAGGAAAAGGAACGAGCCGGTCGGCCGGTCCGGGTCGGCGATGCCGGCGCGGGTGCGGCGCACGGCGTCCGCGACGGCCCGTACGGCCTCGGTCTGGCCGATCAGGCGGCGGCCCAGCTCCTCCTCCATGCGCAGGAGCTTCTGGGTCTCGCCCTCCAGGAGGCGGCCGGCGGGGATGCCGGTCCAGGCGGCGACCACGTCCGCGATGTCGTCGGGTCCGACCTCGTCCTTGACCATGCTGTCCTTCACGGGACCGGCCTTGGCCTCCTCCTCGGTGGCCTCGGCCAGCTCGCGCTCCAGCGCCGGGATCTCCCCGTAGAGGAGCTTGGAGGCGGAGTCGAAGTCACCGTCGCGCTGGGCGCGCTCGGCCTGGCCGCGCAGGTCGTCCAGGCGCTCCTTGAGCTCGCCGACCCGGTTGAGGGACTGCTTCTCCTTCTCCCAGCGGGCGGTGAGGCCGCGCAGCTCCTCCTCCTTGTCGGCGAGGTCCTTGCGGAGCTTGTCCAGGCGCTCGATCGAGGCCGGGTCGGACTCGTTCTTCAGCGCCAGCTCCTCCATGCGCAGCCGGTCGACGGAGCGCTGGAGCTCGTCGATCTCCAGCGGGGAGGAGTCGATCTCCATGCGCAGCCGGGAGGCGGACTCGTCGACGAGGTCGATGGCCTTGTCGGGGAGGAAGCGGGAGGTGATGTAGCGGTCGGAGAGGGTGGCGGCGGCGACGAGGGCGCTGTCGTTGATGACCACCTTGTGGTGGGCCTCGTAGCGGCCCTTGAGGCCGCGCAGGATCGCGATGGTGTCCTCGACGGTGGGCTCGGCGACCAGCACCTGCTGGAAGCGGCGCTCCAGTGCCGGGTCCTTCTCGATGCGCTCGCGGTACTCGTCCAGGGTGGTGGCGCCGACCATGCGCAGCTCGCCGCGGGCCAGCATGGGCTTGAGCATGTTGCCCGCGTCCATGGCGGAGTCCCCGCCGGCTCCGGCGCCGACGACGGTGTGCAGCTCGTCGATGAAGGTGATGATCTGGCCGTCGCTGGACTTGATCTCGGCGAGGACGGTCTTGAGGCGTTCCTCGAACTCGCCCCGGTACTTGGCGCCGGCGACCATGGCGCCGAGGTCGAGGGCGACGAGCCGCTTGTTCTTCAGGGACTCGGGGACGTCGCCCTTGACGATGCGCTGGGCGAGGCCCTCGACGACGGCGGTCTTGCCGACGCCGGGCTCGCCGATGAGCACCGGGTTGTTCTTCGTGCGGCGCGAGAGGACCTGGACGACGCGCCGGATCTCGTGGTCGCGGCCGATGACGGGGTCGAGCTTGCCCTCGCGGGCCGCCGCCGTGAAGTCGGTGCCGAACTTCTCCAGGGCCTTGTACTGGCCCTCGGGGTCGGGGGTGGTCACCCGCCGTCCTCCTCGTGCGTTCTCGAAGGCGGCCAGCAGCTTCTTCGCGGTCGCGCCCTGGGCGGAAAGGACCTCACCGGCCTGGCCGCCCTTGGCGGCGACGGCGATGAGGAGGTGTTCGGTGGAGAGGTAGTCGTCGCCGAGGGCCTTCGCCTGCGAGTCGGCCTCGGCGAGTACGGCGAGCAGGTCGCGGCTGGGCTGCGGGGGCGCGACGGTGGAGCCGGTGACGCTGGGCAGGGCGGCGAGCAGCCGCTCCGCGCCGGCGCGGACGGCGGCCTGGTCGGCCTCGGTCGCGGCGAGCAGATCGGTGATGTTCTCGTTGTCCTCGCCGGCGAGCAGGGCCAGCAGCAGGTGCGCGGGGGTCAGGTCGGCGTGGCCGTCCTTGACGGCCCTGCTGGTGGCCGCGTTCAGCGCGTCACGGCTCTTGTTGGTCAGCTCGGCGTCCACTCTCGGTTTCTCCTCTCCGGCGGGACTTTCACAACTCTGACAGGTTCAGCGTCTGCAAAGTTGAGTCTATTCCACTCAAGGCCGGATTCGGCCCGGACATATGCTTCGGGCCATGTCTGTTTCGAAGCCGGTCCACGACGTACTCAACCCGACGCCCGACTACCTCGCCTTCTGGCGGGAGCGGCACGTCTGCACCCTGACCACCCCGCGGCCCGACGGCACCCCGCACGTGGTCCCGGTGGGGGTGACGTACGACCCGGAGGCCGGGCTCGCGCGGGTGATCAGCAGCAAGCACAGCAAGAAGGTGCGCAACGTCCTGGAGGCACCCGGCGGAGCGGCACGGGTGGCGGTGTGCCAGATGGAGGGCCGGCGCTGGGCGACGCTGGAGGGCCGCGCGGTGGTCCGCAGCGACGAGGCGTCGGTCGCCGAGGCGGTGGCGCGCTACGCGCAGCGGTACGGGCGGACGCCCTCGCCCAACCCCGACCGGGTGGTCCTGGAGATCACGCTGGACCGGGCCATGGGGCGCGCCTGAGAAAAACGGCCGGATTCGAGCGGTCCTCAAGCGGTCCTGGACCGTTTCTCAGCGGATCCTCACCCGGATGTCCGGTTCGGACACTGGACGCGGACAGCACAACGGCGCCATCGTGGTCAGGTCCACGATGGCGCCGTTGTGTGGGGGAAGCACCTGGAGCGATCTGCAACGACGGGGGAATCGCCTCAGGCACTGCGGGGGGTGGCGGTGGTGATATCGGGTTCGAAGAGCTGGTGATCACGCTGATCGAGGTTGACGAAGACCATGCCGTACCGCACTTCACAGCGGACGGGCTGCGGTGCGCCCCGGGGGCGGCGCAGGCAGCGGTAGGCACGGACGTCCTCGTCCTCCTCGCGCACGATGACGATCGGCTGGCCGAACAGGGTGACCATCAGCGAGTCGCCGGCGTAGGGGATCGCCGTGGCGAGGTCGATGAACTGCCAGCCAGAGCGGTACGCCGAAGCCATCTCGCGCCGGAAGTCGCGGTCGTCGGGGGTCATCAGGCGACCGTCTCGGGTGTCGAGTTCCAACCGCTGTCGGGCTCGCCGTTCGTCGTGGCGACCGGGCCGGCGCCCGTCGGGGCGATGTTCCAGCCGCTGTCGCCGGACGCCATGTTGTTCCAGCCGCTGTCTTCCTTGCCTGCGGGCGCGGTGTTCCAACCGCTGTCGGCCCGAGCGCTCCCCGCATCGCCATTGACGGCGCTGACTGCCCCAAAGACCGCAACAGCGGAGAAAACAACGGCAAGCGCCGAGCGAAGCATTCTCTTGTACATGGTCGGCTTCGTCCTCACTTGATGGAATCCTCTCCCCCGCACGTCAGACCATGGCTCATTCAGGCACGTTACGGCCACAGGGACGATGCATCATGTTCTTGCATGTTCAGGACCCTGGGGGGTGGAGATTTGCCCATAAGCGACACAAACCCGACACATCCCCACCCCGTCACATCACTGTGCGACGAAGGTGCACGACTGTACGCGGCGGCGCTCAGCACCGGCCGCATCCCCCGCAGCGAAGTGGCAAACGCCCCCTGCCTGCTCGAATTCGCACTCCTGCGGCCCGACCCGGATGACGCGAACCAGCTCCGCGCAGTTCCACCGTCCGTCGCCCTCGCCCAGCGGCTGCAGCCGCTGGAGCGCGAAATCCAGGAACGGCGGCGCACCGCCGTCGATCTCACCGATGCATTCGAGCCGTTCCTCACCATCAGCGCGCAGAACCCCGCCAACACCCACGCCATCACGGTGCTGGAGGGCTTCGACCAGATCAACGCCGCCCTCGACCTGGCCACGGCCGAGTGCCACACGGAGATGCTGACGGTCCAGCCCGGCGGCGCACGGCCCTCCTACGCCCTCAGCGAGGCCCTGGAGCGCGACGCCCCGCTGATCGACCGGGGGGTGAGCATCCGCACGCTCTACCAGCACACGGCCCGGCACAGCCAGGGAACGCTCGCCTACGTGGACCGCATCTCGACGGGCAAGGTGGAGATCCGCACCCTCGAGGAGCTGATCGAACGGCTCATAGTGTTCGACCGGACCGTGGCCTTCATCCCGGCCAGCGACGACCGCCGCGTGGCGCTGGAGCTGCGCCACCCCGGGCTCGTCGACTACCTGATCAAGGTGTTCGAGCAGCTGTGGCGGCGGGCCGTGCCGCTGAGCGACGAGGTCACCTACACGCACATGCCCGACGGCATATCGGGCGTCCAGCGTTCCATCGCCCAGCTCCTCATCGAGGGGCACGTGGACGAGGCGATCGCCCGCCGGCTGGGGATGAACGTACGCACCTGCCGCGCGCACATCGCGAAGCTGGCCACCGCCCTCGGCAGCGGCAGCAGGGCCCAGCTGGGCTACCTCATCGCCCGCTCCGGCATCCTCCACGACGAGGGCGGGACGGCGCCCGCCCCGGGCTGCCAGGGGCCCACCGAGGGCCTTGCGGGGCCCGGCTGAGGGGAATGGGCGGGGGAATATGCCGAAGGCCCCGTCCGGGCCCCTGAGGGGCCTGGACGGGGCCTTCGGCGAGTCGCACCGACCGCGCCGGCCGGTGCGGGCCCGGCGTCAGTCCATCGGGCGCTTGGGACGCCAGACGACCAGGGCGCTGCCCGGCTGCGGCGGCTGGTACGGCACCAGGTCGCGGCGGTACGAGGCGTGAACCGCGGCCTCACGGGCCTGGAGGGCGGCGGCAGCGCCGTCCACCGCGGCGGACAGCTCGGCGACGCGCTGCTGGAGCGCGGCCACCTGGTTCTCCAGCTCGATGATCCGCTTGATGCCCGCCAGGTTGATGCCCTCGTCCTGGGACAGCTGCTGCACCGTGCGGAGCAGTTCGATGTCCCGGGCCGAGTAGCGCCGGCCGCGCCCGGCCGTGCGGTCCGGGGAGACCAGGCCGAGGCGGTCGTACTGGCGGAGGGTCTGCGGGTGGAGTCCCGAGAGCTGGGCGGCCACCGAGATCACGTAGACCGGGGTCTCGTCGGTCAACTGGTACGCCCCGTCACCGAAACGGGACTGTCGTCGGCGGCCTTCCATGTCAAGCTCCCTTCGCGGACTCGAACAGCAGGGCACGCGGGTCCTCCGACCCGGTGGCGTCCCGGAACATCTCCAGGGCCTCGCGGGCCTTGTCGGACAGTTCCACCGGTACCGCGACCTCGACCGTGACGAGCAGGTCGCCGCGGGTGCCGTCCTTGCGGACCGCGCCCTTGCCGCGGGCCCGCATCGTGCGGCCGGTCGGGGTGCCCGGGGGCAGCTTCAGCGTCACCGCCGGGCCGCCCAGGGTCGGGACCTTGATGTCGGCGCCGAGTGCCGCCTCGGCGATCGTGACGGGCACGGTCACCGTGAGGTTGTCGCCCTTGCGGCCGAAGACCGGGTGCGTGCCCACGTGCACGACGACGTAGAGGTCGCCCGCCGGGCCGCCGCGCTCGCCCGGGGCTCCCTTGCCGCGCAGCCGGATCCGCTGGCCGTCGGAGACGCCCGCCGGGATCCGGACCTGCATGGTCCGGGAGGACTTGGCGCGCCCGCTGCCCTTGCAGACCTCGCAGGGGTTCTCCGCGATCAGGCCGCGGCCCTTGCAGTCCGCGCAGGGGTCGGTCAGCGAGAAGCCGCCGCCGCTGCCGCGCGAGACCTGTCCGGTGCCGACGCAGGTCGGGCACACCCGGGGCGTGCCGTTCTTGTCGCCGGTGCCCGAGCAGGCCTTGCAGGGGGCCTGCGAGGACATCCGCAGCGGGACCGTCGCCCCGTCCACGGCCTCCGTGAAGGAGAGCGTGACCTCGGACTCGATGTCCTGGCCGCGGCGCGGCTGGGTGCGGGTGCCCGCACCGGCGCCGGCGCCGCGGTTGAACAGGCCGCCGAAGACGTCGCCCAGGCCACCGCCGAAGCCGCCCTGGCCGGCGCCCTGGGTGCCCCCGAAGAGGTCGCCCAGGTCGAAGTTGAACGAGCCGCCCCCGCCCGGACCGGGGCGGAAGCCCCCGTTGCCGAACAGGGCGCGGGCCTCGTCGTACTCCTTGCGCTTCTTGGCGTCGCCGAGGACGTCGTTCGCCTCGGAGATCTCCTTGAAGCGCGCCTCGGCCGAGGCGTCGCCCTTGTTGGCGTCCGGGTGGAACTCGCGGGCGAGCTTCCGGTACGCCTTCTTGATCTCGGCCTCGGTGGCGTCCTTCGGGACACCGAGGACCTTGTAGTAGTCCTTCTCGACGAAGTCCTTCGTGCTCATCCCCGGTGTCCCTCCTCCCGCCTGCCTACATGGTGTGCGTCAGCCCTTGTCGGGGGCATCCGTGTCCTTGTCGGACGGCGTGTCGCCGTCGGCGGACTCGGACTTCCCGGCGGGAGCCGCGCCCGGCTGGGGTTCGGCCACCGCCACCCGCGCGGGGCGGATCGTACGCTCGCCGATCCGGTACCCCGGCTGCAGGATCGCCACGCAGGTCGTCTCGGTGACGTCCGGCGCGTACGAGTGCATCAGGGCCTCGTGGATCGTCGGGTCGAAGGGCTCGCCCTCCTTGCCGAACTGCTGCAGCCCCATCTTGGCGGCGGCCGTCTCCAGCGACTCGGCGACGGACTTGAAACCGCCCACCACCTCGCCGTGTTCCCGGGCCCGGCCGATGTCGTCCAGGGTGGGAAGGAGCTCCGACAGCAGGTTCGCGACCGCGATCTCCTTGACGGCGACCCGGTCCCGCTCCACGCGGCGGCGGTAGTTCTGGTACTCGGCCTGGAGCCGCTGGAGGTCCGCGGTGCGCTCGCTGAGTGCGGTACGGGCCTGGTCCAGCTGCGCCAGGAGGGCCGTTTCCTGCCCAGGACCTTGAGCTGCGTCCCCGGCCGGGGCCGCCTCCTTCTCCTTGGAGGAGTCGGCGGCCTTCGGCTCGGCGTCGTCGGCGCCGGTGGGGACTTCGGGCTTCTCGTCGAAGCCCGGGGTCTCCTCCGACATCAGGCCTGGCCGCCCTTCGGCTTGTCCTCGTCGACGATCTCGGCGTCCACGACGTCGTCGTCGGCCTTGGCGTGGCCCGCGTCACCGGCACCGCCGGCGGCCTGGGCGGCCTGCGCGTCGGCGTAGATGGCCTGGCCCAGCTTCTGGCTGACCGCGGCGAGCTTCTCCGTGGCGGTGCGGATCTCGGCGGTGTCGTCGCCCTTGAGCTTCTCCTTCAGCTCGGTGACGGCCGTCTCGACCTCGGTCTTGACCTCGGCCGGGACCTTCTCCGCGTTGTCCGCGAGGAACTTCTCCGTCTGGTAGACGAGCTGCTCGCCCTGGTTGCGGGACTCGGCGGCCTCGCGGCGGCGGTGGTCCTCCTCCGCGTACTGCTCGGCCTCCTGGCGCATGCGGTCGACCTCGTCCTTGCCGAGCGAGGAGCCGCCGGTGACGGTCATCTTCTGCTCCTTGCCCGTGCCGAGGTCCTTGGCCGTGACGTGCATGATGCCGTTCGCGTCGATGTCGAAGGAGACCTCGATCTGCGGGACGCCGCGCGGCGCCGGCGGCAGACCCGTCAGCTCGAACATGCCGAGCTTCTTGTTGTACGCCGCGATCTCGCGCTCGCCCTGGTAGACCTGGATCTGCACGGACGGCTGGTTGTCCTCGGCCGTCGTGAAGATCTCCGACCGCTTGGTCGGGATGGTCGTGTTGCGCTCGATGAGCTTGGTCATGATGCCGCCCTTGGTCTCGATGCCGAGGGACAGCGGGGTCACGTCGAGGAGCAGGACGTCCTTGACCTCACCCTTGAGGACACCGGCCTGGAGGGTGGCGCCGATGGCGACGACCTCGTCCGGGTTGACGCCCTTGTTGGCGTCCTGACCGCCGGTGAGCTCCTTGACGAGCTCGGCGACGGCCGGCATGCGGGTGGAGCCGCCGACCAGGACCACGTGGTCGATCTCGGACAGGCTGATGCCGGCGTCCTTGATGACGTTGTGGAACGGGGTCTTGCAGCGGTCGAGCAGGTCCGCGGTGAGCTGCTGGAACTGCGAGCGCGTGAGCTTCTCGTCCAGGTGCAGCGGGCCCTCGGCGGAGGCCGTGATGTACGGCAGGTTGATGGTCGTCTCGGTGGAGGACGACAGCTCGATCTTCGCCTTCTCGGCGGCCTCGCGCAGACGCTGGAGCGCCATCTTGTCCTTGGACAGGTCGACGCCGTGGCCGTTCTGGAACTGCTTCACGAGGTAGTCGACGACGCGCTGGTCCCAGTCGTCGCCACCGAGGTGGTTGTCACCGTTGGTGGCCTTGACCTCGACGACACCGTCGCCGATCTCGAGGAGGGACACGTCGAAGGTGCCGCCGCCGAGGTCGAAGACGAGAATGGTCTGGTCGTCCTTGTCGAGACCGTAGGCCAGGGCGGCGGCCGTCGGCTCGTTGACGATGCGCAGGACGTTCAGACCGGCGATCTCGCCGGCCTCCTTCGTCGCCTGGCGCTCGGAGTCGTTGAAGTAGGCCGGGACGGTGATGACCGCGTCCGTGACCTTCTCGCCCAGGTACGCCTCGGCGTCGCGCTTCAGCTTCTGCAGGATGAAGGCGCTCATCTGCTGCGGGTTGAAGTCCTTGCCATCCAGGTTGATCTTCCAGTCAGTGCCCATGTGGCGCTTGACGGAGCGGATGGTCCGGTCCACGTTCGTGACCGCCTGGCGCTTGGCCACCTCGCCGACGAGGACCTCGCCGTTCTTGGCGAAGGCGACGACGGACGGCGTGGTCCTGGCACCCTCGGCGTTGGTGATGACGGTGGGCTCGCCGCCTTCGAGAACGCTGACGACGGAGTTAGTGGTGCCCAGGTCGATGCCGACCGCACGTGCCATTTCGATTCCTCCAGCTGACTTGAGTGGAACAGACTCAAGGATGCCGCACCGCCGCGCCTGCGTCAACAGAGGTGAGTCGAGGGGGCTCAACCTTTAGGCGGAGCTTACGCTCAGGTTCCCCGCTTACGGGGCGCTGCGCGCCCGTCGCCTCAAGCGCCGGCGGGGCTGAAATCCGCGGGACGGCGTCGCGCACGCGCGACCCGGCGCTGCAGAATCCAGCCCCGCCGGCGTTTGAGGCGCGGGGGTTCCGGGGCAGAGCCCCCGGCCGCGGCGCGGCACCCGAACGGGTCCCGGTGCGGGGCCCGGCCGCGCGGCGCGCCCGGCTCGCGGCGGGCGTCCGGCAGCGTGCCTGGCATGCCTCTGATGCCGCCCCTGCCCGCCCGGGCCGCCCGGCTCGCCCGGTACGCCCGGCCCGCCCGGGCTCCCTGGTCCGGCTGGGCCGCCCGGCCCGCCCGGCCCGCCCGGCTGTGGTCGCTCCGGAGCCGGATCCGGATGCACTGGCCGGCCAGGCCCCCGGCCAAGCGGGTGTGCGACCTGATCGGCGCGGTCCCCCTGACCCTGCTGTGCGCGGCCCCGCTCCTCCTGGCGGCAGCCGCCCTGTACGGGGCCACCCGCGCGGGCGTCCTCGTACGGGAGCCCGCGCTCGGTCTGGCCGGCCGCCCCTTCCGCACCTGGCGGCTGCGCACCGAGGGGGCCGGCCGCCCCGGGGCCTGGGTACGGCGGTGCGCCCTGGACGGGCTGCCCCAGCTGCTGAACGTGCTGCGTGGCGAGATGTCGCTGGTCGGGCCGCGCCCCGAGACCCGTACGGACCACCCCGAACGCCTGCTCGTACGCCCCGGAATGACCGGATTGTGGCAGGTCAGCGCACGTTCCGACCTCCCCTGGGAGGAGATGCCCCTGCTGGACCGGCACTATGTGGAGAGCCACTGGCTGGGGATGGACCTCGCGATCCTCGCGAAGACCCCTCGGGCCGCCTACGAACAGAGGCGTGCCTGAGCGACACAGATCACCGCTCACTCACCTACAGTGCGGCGCGGGAAATGGGTAACCTCAAGCCTTGACTCAATAAGTTACCGCTTAGTAAGTCCCGCCCGAGGAGCCCTCCCATGCAACTCGCCGCGATCATCGTGTCGCTGGTCCTGACCGTGGTCGGCGTCGCGCTGCTCGCCCGAGCCGTGGCGCAGATCTACCGGTTCGTGAAGCTCGGCCAACCCGTACCGGCGGGCAGCCGCACCGACGATCCGGCCGCCCGGAGCGTCACCCTGGCCAAGGAGTTCGTCGGCCACACCCGTATGAACCGCTGGGGCGTCGTCGGCGTCGCGCACTGGTTCGTCGCCTTCGGCTTCCTCACCCTCGGCCTGACGATCGTCACCGCCTACGGCCAGCTGTTCAAGGCCGACTGGGTGCTGCCGGTGCTCGGCGGCTTCCTGCCGTACGAGCTCTACACCGAGTTCATCGCGCTGGGGACGACGCTCGGCATCGCCGTCCTGATCGTGATCCGGCTGCTGAACCTTCCCTCGAGGGCCGGTCGCAAGTCGCGCTTCGCCGGCTCGAAGGCATGGCAGGCGTACTTCGTCGAGTACGTCATCCTCGTCATCGGCATCTGCATCATGTCCCTGCGCGGTCTCGAGGGCGCCATCCACCACGTGGAGGGCTACGAGGCGTCGTACTGGGCCTCGTACCCGCTGGTGCTGGCCTTCAAGGGGCTGAGCCTGGGCACGCTCCAGAACCTCGTGTACTTCTTCGCGATGGTCAAGCTCGGCGTGACCATGACGTGGGCGATCACCATCGGCCTCAACACCAACATGGGTGTGGCCTGGCACCGCTTCCTCGCGTTCCCGAACATCTGGTTCAAGCGGAACGCCGACGGCGCGACGGCGCTCGGCGCCCTCCAGCCGATGACGAGCGGCGGCAAGGAGATCGACTTCGAGGACCCGGGCGAGGACGACGTCTTCGGCGTCTCCCAGGTCGAGCAGTTCTCCTGGAAGGGCATCCTCGACTTCTCCACCTGCACCGAGTGCGGCCGCTGCCAGTCGCAGTGCCCGGCCTGGAACACCGGCAAGCCCCTCTCCCCCAAGCTGCTGATCATGTCGCTGCGCGACCACGCGCACGCCAAGGCCCCGTACCTGCTCGCGGGCGGCGGCAAGACCATGGAGGGCGAGGAGAAGGCCACCGCCGAGCAGCTCGCCGGTGTCCCCGCCACCGCCCTCGCGGAGGCCGAGCGGCCGCTGATCGGCACCGCCGACGAGAACGGCGTCATCGACCCCGACGTGCTGTGGTCCTGCACCACCTGCGGCGCGTGCGTGGAGCAGTGCCCCGTAGACATCGAGCACATCGACCACATCGTCGACATGCGCCGCTACCAGGTGATGATCGAGTCCGCGTTCCCGTCCGAGGCGGGCACGATGCTCAAGAACCTGGAGAAGAAGGGCAACCCCTGGGGCCTGGCCAAGAAGCAGCGGGTGGAATGGACCAAGGAGGTCGACTTCGAGGTCCCGATCATCGGCAAGGACGCCGAGGACCTCTCGGAGTTCGACTACCTGTACTGGGTCGGCTGCGCCGGCGCCCTCGAAGACCGCGCGAAGAAGACCACGAAGGCCTTCGCCGAGCTCCTGAACATCGCGGGCGTGAAGTTCGCGATCATGGGCGGCGAGGAGAAGTGCACCGGTGACTCCCCGCGCCGCCTGGGCAACGAGCCGCTGTTCCAGCAGCTGGGCCAGGAGAACGTCGCCATGCTCAACATGGCCTTCGGCGAGGACGACGAGGACCCGGCGACGAAGAAGCCGAAGTCGGCCAAGCGGATCGTCTCGACCTGCCCACACTGCTTCAACACCATCGCCAACGAGTACCCGCAGCTGGGCGGCGAGTACGAGGTCATCCACCACACCCAGCTGCTCCAGCACCTCATCGACGAGGGCCGCCTCACCCCGGTCACCCCGGTCGAGGGCCTGATCACCTACCACGACCCCTGCTACCTGGGCCGCCACAACAAGGTCTACACCCCGCCGCGCGAGATCATGTCCGCGGTCCCGGGCCTGCGCCAGCAGGAGATGCACCGCCACAAGGAACGCGGCTTCTGCTGCGGCGCGGGCGGCGCGCGGATGTGGATGGAAGAGCGGATCGGCAAGCGCATCAACAACGAGCGCGTCGACGAGGCCCTGTCCCTCAACCCGGACATCGTCTCGACCGCCTGCCCGTTCTGCCTGGTCATGCTCACCGACTCCGTCAACGGCAAGAAGAACGACGGCCAGGCGAAGGAATCCGTCCAGGTCGTCGACGTCGCCCAGCTCCTGCTGGAGTCGGTGAAGACCCCGGAACCGACGGAGGAAGAACTGGCCGCCGCAGCCGCGGAGGCGGAGGCCGCCGCAGAGGCGGAGGCGAAGGCCGAGGCGGAGGCGGAGGCGAAGGCCAAGGCGGAGGCTGAGGCAAAGGCCGCGGCTGACGCGAAGGCCAAGGCGGAGGCCGAGGCGACGGCGGACGCGGAGGCCGAGACCGAGGCTGCGGCCGAGCCGGAGGCAAAGGCCGCGGCCGACGCAGACACCCCGGCGGAGGCCAAGGCCGACCCGGAGGCTGCGGCCGACGCAGACGCCGACGCCAAGGCGGAGGCCGAGCCGGAGGCTAAGGCTGTGGCCGAGGCTGAGGCTGAGACGACCCCGGACGCCGACGCCGCGACCGAGGACGCCGAGAACGCTCCCGCAGCGGAGGAGAAGGCGGAAGCCGCCGAGGCGGCGGACACGAAGCCCGAGGCCGAGGCCCCCGCGGCGGCGGACGCGAAGGCCGAGGCTCCGGCGGAGCCCACCGAGGTCAAGGACGAGTCGGCGGCCGCACAGCCGGAGGCAGAGCCCGCGACCGATGCCGACGCCAAGGCCGAGGGTCAGCCCGACGCCGAGGCCGACGCCAAGGCCGAGGGTCAGGCCGAGGCGGACACCGACGCGAAGGTGACGGCCGAGGCCGACACCAAGGCGGACGTGAAGGCCGAGGACGCCGCGCCGGAATCCGCGCCGGAGTCCGCGGCGAAGGCCGACGGCGCCAAGTAGCACCGACCGCCGGTACGACCGAAGAGACGGCCGGTCCCCTTCTCGGGGGCCGGCCGTCGCCGTTCACCCAGGAGCGCGGGGCGGTCAGCCGCGCGGGCGGTCGCGGAGGACCGCGAAGCCCAGCCCGGCCGCGCCGATCGCGGCCATCCCCCCACCCGCGGCCAGCAGCACCGGCGTGTCCGCCTCCGGCTTCGCAACCCCCTCGGCCCCCGCCTTCACCCCGCCCTTCGGGACGACCCGCCCGCGCTTCTCGGCCTCGTACCGCTCGATCAGCTTCCCGGTGGCGAAGTCGTACACCCAGCTGTCCCCGCCGCCCTTGCCGTCGATGACGACGAACTTCACCCGGTCCCCGTCCCGGACGAGCTTGTACGTCCAGCCGTCGTTCACGACGCTCGGGTCCTTCAGGTCGATGCTGCCGAGGACGTTCCCGTTCGGCATGGAGATCTCGACGCGCTTGTCCATGGGGCCGTGGTCGATCAGCTTCGCGATCCGCCCGTCCGGCATGGTGATCCGTACCGGAGCGCCCTTGCGGACCTCGCCCTTGCGCACCTCGTCCGTCGGCTTCGGCTTGGGCTTGGGCTTCGGCTTCGGCTTCGGATCGCCGCCCTCGATCCACGAGGTCACGGTGCCGTTCGGGTGCAGGACGACGTGCAGGCCGTTGTTCTGCCCGTACGCCGGCTTGCCGCCCTTGCTGACCAGGGTGTCCAGCTTGGTGCCACCCACGAGGACGTCCGCCTCGAAGTGACCGCCGCCGACCTTGTAGACCTTCGCCACCGACCCGTCGGCCAGCTTCACGGTGGTGACGTACACCCGCTTCCCGGCCGCCGGCCCAGGCGAAGTGGAGGGCTTCGGCTCCACCGTCGGATCGACCTGCGGCTTCGGATCCACCGAAGGCGTCGGATCCACAGCCGGCCGCTCCACCCCCGGCAGCACCTGCGGCTCCGGCCCCTCCGGCGAGTCGGCGAAGGCGGACCCCACGGGCAGCGCCAGCACGGCGGCGGCGCCGGTCAGGACGACGGCGGTACGGAGGGGGGTGGAGGTGGAAACAGTGGTGCGACGCATGGCGGGGGGCTCTTTCCTTGCTCGGAGACACGGCTCTCAGCGCTCGAGGACACTTCGAACCTACGAGCCCCACCCATACGCAATCCGTAGGCAATGTAACGAACGCTACCAAAACACCGCACGGCCCCGTAAACCACCCACCCGCACTCCCCCCTAGGGGCCCCTAGGGGATGTCACAGCTCAGCCGCAAAGGCCCCGTTTCCACCGGCCCGGCCCCGGCCGCTCCCGCGAGCAGGTACTTTCGATCACGTGGCTGGATTCAGGATCGGACGGGGCCGGGACGACAACCGCCCCCCGCAACAACCCCCGCACGCCCCGCGGCAGCAGCCGTACGGTCAGCAGCAGGCGCCCCAGGCGCAGGCGCAGGCACCGTACGGCCATCAGCCGTACCCGCCCGCCGGCGGCCCGCCACCCCAGCAGCACTGGCCGCAGCCGGGCGGGAGCACCGGCGGCCACGGGGAGCCGGAGTACTTCGACCCGTACGGCGGCGGCGCCCACGGCGGCCACCACGGCCAGCACCCGCAGCACCCGCACCACGCCGCCCCGCACGAGCCCTCGTACGCGGACAACCCGGGCCACACCCAGGCCTTCTCCGTCGGCGAGGACCCGTACAGCCAGGCGGCGACCTACCACGCGGGCACCGCGACCCCCGCCCCGGCCGGGCCGCGCCTGCACTGGAAGGACCTGCTGCGCGGCATCGTGCTGCGGCCCGGGCCGACGTTCCTGCAGATGCGCGACTACGCCGTCTGGGGTCCGGCCCTCACCGTGACCTTCGTCTACGGCATGCTCGCCGTCTTCGGCTTCGACAAGGCCCGCGAGGACGCGATCAAGGCGACCCTCACCCAGCTGATCCCGATCGTCCTGAGCACCGGCGTGGCCTTCGTCCTCTGCGGCCTCATCCTGGGCGCCGTCACGCACACCCTGGCGCGCCAGCTGGGCGGCGACGGGGCGTGGCAGCCGACCGTGGGCCTGTCGATGCTGGTCATGTCCATCACGGACGCTCCGCGCCTGCTGGTGGCGGTGTTCCTCAGCGGCGACAACATGGTCGTCCAGGTCCTGGGGTGGGTGACCTGGCTGGCTGCCGGGGCGCTCTTCACCTCGATGGTCAGCAAGTCGCACGACCTGCCCTGGCAGAAGGCGCTGGGCGCGTCCGCGATCCAGCTGGTCGCCCTGCTGTCGATGATCAAGCTCGGCACGCTCTGACGGAGCGCCCCGCACACACGGAAGGGCCCGCCGCGCACCAGCGCGGCGGGCCCTTCCCCTTGCCCACCCGGCTCAGGCGTCGAGGATCTGCCCCTCGCGCTTGACCACCGGCGGCTCCGTGGACCACGGGAACTCGATCCAGTCGTCGGTCTTCTTCCACACGTACTCGCACTTCACGAGCGAGTGCGACTTCTCGTAGATCACCGCGGAGCGGACCTCGGCGACATGGCCCAGGCAGAAGTCGTGGACGAGCTTGAGCGTCTTCCCGGTGTCGGCCACGTCATCTGCGATGAGGACCTTCTTGTCGGTGAAGTCGATGGCCTCGGGCACGGGCGCCAGCATGACCGGCATCTCCAGCGTGGTGCCCACGCCGGTGTAGAACTCGACGTTCACGAGGTGGATGTTCTTGCAGTCCAGCGCGTAGGCCAGACCCCCGGCGACGAACACCCCGCCCCGGGCGATGCTGAGGATGATGTCCGGCTCGTAGCCGTCGGCGGCGACGGCCTGCGCCAGCTCGCGGATGGCGTTGCCGAACGCCTCGTAGGTCAGGGTCTCGCGTACTTCGCTCATGCCTCGTGCCTCACCTGGGTGCGGTGGAAGTTCTGGAAGGAGCGCGAGGCGGTCGGCCCGCGCTGCCCCTGGTACCGGGAGCCGTACCGCTCGCTGCCGTACGGGAACTCCGCGGGCGAGCTGAGGCGGAACATGCACAGCTGCCCGATCTTCATGCCCGGCCAGAGCTTGATCGGCAGGGTGGCGAGGTTCGACAGCTCCAGGGTCACGTGGCCCGAGAACCCGGGGTCGATGAACCCGGCCGTCGAATGCGTCACCAGACCCAGGCGGCCCAGGCTGGACTTCCCCTCCAGTCTGGAGGCGATGTCCTCGGGCAGCGAGATGACCTCGTACGTCGAGGCGAGGACGAACTCACCCGGGTGCAGGATGAAGGCCTCGTCCCCCTCCGGCTCGACCATGCGGGTCAGGTCGGGCTGCTCGATGGCGGGGTCGATGTGCGCGTAGCGGTGATTCTCGAAGACCCGGAAGAACCGGTCGAGGCGTACGTCGATGCTGGAGGGCTGCACCATCGACTCGTCGAACGGGTCAATGCGAACCCGTCCGCTGTCGATCTCGGCCCGGATGTCTTTGTCGGAGAGAAGCACGTCCCGAGGATACGCAGAGCGCGCGGGCCGCCCCCAATCGAGAGCGGGCCCGCGCGCCCGGAAGCCGTGCGTGACGGCCCTACCGCTTGACGCCGCCCACGGGCACCGCGTGCCTCAGCCGCGCGCACCGCGGACACCGCAGCAGCCGCCCCGGTCCGATCCGGCCGGCACCGAGGTGCTGCAGCGGGAAGGAGGCGGTGCTGAAAACGTGCCCTTCGGCACAACGGACGACTGTGCGCTCCATCGAGTCCCTTTCCCCAACGAGCCGTACTGCGATGAATCGCCACATTAGGGGATGAACGAGACCCACTCCAGCCGCCGCTCCGCACCCCAAAGGTACGCCCCAACTCCCGCCCGCGTGACGCCTGGTGCCCCACACGAAAGACGGCGACCCCGCGGGCGGATTCACCGGGGGTCGATCATGGGGTACAGTGTGCAACGGTAGGGATCCAGGCAACTGGGCCCTCTGCGCGGATGTAGTTTAATGGTAGAACATGAGCTTCCCAAGCTTATAGCGCGGGTTCGATTCCCGTCATCCGCTCTCGCAAGAAGGCCCAGGTCAGCGACCTGGGCCTTCTTCGTTGTCTAGACCTGTCAGCCCTTGCCGTGCCCTCCGCGTGCCCCAACCCTCAGGAAACCCCTGCCCAGAGGGTCTTTCCCACGCCACTCGCACCACCCGAGCGCACCGCCGTCTCGCACCGCGAGACGGCTTTTATGTGACCTGCGCCACGAGCTGTAGGCATCTGCGCGAATTCACGTTCCCAAAGAGGCGGTTGATCCGATGCGGACGACACAGACGCGAACGCACCTCACAGGGACGATCGCCATCCCTCGCCCGCTTTATCCATTCAGGGCAGTAGGTGTGTGGCGAGCTCATGCTCCTGCTGGATGGGCGAGGCGTCGGGGTGTGGTGGTGAGGAGGTGCAGGCTGACGTGATCGGCCGCGGCGTCGAGGTGCTCACGGACGCGGCGGGCGATGTCCTCGGCGGTGCCGTGGGCCACGATCGCATCGACGAGCCGGTTGCCGAGGGAGTCCAGGTCCTCATACCCCAGGTCGTACAGCAGAGCGCGAGCGGGCGGCGGTGGGGGCGCCCGCTCGCCTATCAGATGGAGGTAGAGAGTGCTACGTGGCGCCATTGGTCGAGTTCACGCCGTACCAGATCCAGTTTCGCCTCGACGCGCTCGACCGCGTCTGCGCCCAGCTGGAGGCGCAGCGGAGGCTCGGCAGTCTCGGTGACGTCGACGATGGCTTTGGCAGCCTTCACCGGGTCGCCCGGCTGGCGGCCGTCGTAGTAAGCCAGCGCTTCGCGCACCGGTCCCGCGCCCTCGGTGTAGTCGGCGATGGCGGCCGGCTCGACTTGAAAGCTGGAGCTGCTCAGGAAGTCCGTGCGGAAGCCGCCCGGCTCGATGACCGTGACGCGGACTCCGAGGGGGCCAGTTCGCCGTGCAGTGCTTCGGAGATGCCTTCGAGGGCGAATTTGGATGCGCCGTACAGGCCCGTCGCTGGTGCGGTGGCGAAACCGCCCACGGAGCCGATGTTCAGGACATGCCCGGATCGCTGGGCCCGCAGGGTCGGCAGGGTCGCCCGCAACGTGTTGAGCACGCCGAACACGTTGACGTCGAACAGTGCCCGAGCGGCCTTGTCGGAGGTCTCCTCGATTGCACCGACGAGGCCGTAACCGGCGTTGTTGGCCACGATGTCGATCCGGCCGAACCGGGCCAGCCCGGCCTCCACAGCGGCCGTCAGCTGCTCCGGTTCGGTCGCGTCCCCATTCACCGCCAACAGTTCATCCGGCTTGTGCGGGTACGCCTTGAGCACTGCCGATACGTCCCTCGCCGCAGCGATCACGCTGTGCCCTCGGTCCAGCGCCTCCCGGGTGATCGCCGCGCCGAGCCCCCGCGATGCCCCGGTGATAAGCCAGATACTCATGTTCTCCCCTGTTCCGATGGGCCGACGGCTCGACGCTAGAACCTAGAGTCCTGTCTAGATCAACAGCTGTGTGAGGGCGGGCACTCATGGACCTGAGCATCGGTGAGGTGGCGCAGCGCAGTGGACTCAGCGTGCACGCGTTGCGGTTTTACGAGCGGGAGGGCCTGTTCGTCAACCCGGTACGCCGCCTGTCCAACGGCCGCCGCATCTATCACGAGGAAGATCTGGAGTGGCTGGCGATCTGCACAAAGCTGCGTTCCTCCGGCATGTCCCTGGCGGTGATCCGGCAGTACATCGAACTGGTCCGCCAGGGCCCGGGCAACGAACACGAGCGGCTTGAGCTGCTGCGCCGACACCAAAACCACGTGGAGGCGCAGATCCGGGAGCTGCAGGGGACCCTGGACGTGATGCGGAACAAGGTGCGGATCTACGAGGACCATGTCGCCCGCGGCGAAGCCGACCGACTTTGGAACCCATCCCACCCGGATACCGAGCAACGCTCAGAACCCCCGTGCTCGGCTAGCCAGGAAATCACCCAACCGATTCGGCGGCCTCGAACTCACGCCCATCAAGATCGATAGAGCAACAGCCACCTTGGGGGATTCCGAAGCATGTAGCGCGAGTTCGACGCATGCGCTTCATGGCAGAGCCCCAGGTCGGCGACCTGAGGCTCTGAGTCGCCCGGACTATGCCAGAAGCGGGATCCTGGGCCAGCTACCAGGTGCCGGTGATGGGGGTGTCGCCGGGGCTGCCGTAGACGAAGCTTGCCGCCGTGGTGCTGTTGTCGTTGGAGAGGTAGAACTTCTGCGTGGCGGGATCGTAGGCGCCGATGCTGCTGATGCCGTCGGCGTTCCAGTCGCCGATCAGCGGGGTCCAGCCGGCGTTTCCGTACATCGCCTGGCCGATGGTGTGGCCCGCAAGGTCGCCTTCGTAGAAGGTCTGGTTGTCGGGGTGGTAGACGGCTACCGCGTCCTTGCCGTCGCCGTCCCAGTCACCGGCCAAAGGAATGTCGCCCGGGCTGCCGTAGACGAAGCTCGTGGCCGTCGACCCGTTGTCGTTGGACAGGTAGAAAGTGGCCGTCGTCGGGTCGAAGGCGCCGATGGTGTCCTTGCCGTCACCGTTCCAGTCACCGACCACCGGAACCCAGTTCGGGTTGCCGAACTTCATGGAGCCGACGGTGGTGCTGTTGTCGTCGGACAGGTAGAAGGTCGCGGTGGCCGGGTCATAGGCGCCGATGCTGGCCACCTTGTCGCCGTTCCAGTCACCCGCCAGCGGAACCCAGCCGGGATTGCCGTACTTCGCCGAGCCCAGGGTGTTGCCCGCGTTGTCGCCCTCGTAGAACGTCTGCGTCGACCCGTGATACACGCCTGCATAGGTCTTACGGGGGCTGGGCGCCGGATACGGATCGGCGTCGTCCGCACCGAGACCGGCCGCCGGGCCGCAGCTGGGCCAGGCACCCTGACCTTGGCCGGCCAGGACCTTCTCGCCTATCAGGATCTGCTGCTGCTTGGTGGCCTGGTGCGGGTAGGCGGCGTACTGGCTGCCGCCGTATGCCTTCCACGTGCTCAGGCTGAACTGAAGCCCGCCGTAGTAACCGTTGCCGGTGTTGACGCTCCAGTTCCCGGTGGACTCGCACTGGGCGACCTTGTCCCAGGTGGCCACCGAGGCCGCCTGGGCAGGCTGGGCGGCGACAGCCGTGAGGCAGGCCGTGGCAAGGGCCAGAGCGAGCGAACCAGCCGTACGGGCGGCGGTCGACGTGGGGCGGCGCATGGGTGATGGGCTCCTTCTGTGAAAGGAAAACGGGGGCATGGCATGCGTGGATGGCGGCGAGGCCGCGATCGGGTGAGGGGTCACTGCCTGGTGGGAGCACGCTGCGGAGGTCGACAGCCGCAGCGACCGGCCTGGCCGTTGAGCAGACTGCTCAAGGTTGTGGCGGGCTCGGGTGCGTGTACCGGGTGGGCGCCGGCTGGGTGCCGGCGCCTACCGACTGAGATATCGCACCTTGGGTCGCCCGACCTACCAGGTGCCGGTGATGGGGGTGTCGCCGGGGCTGCCGTAGACAAAGCTTGCCGCCGTGGTGCTGTTGTCGTTGGAGAGGTAGAACTTCTGCGTGGCGGGATCGTAGGCGCCGATGCTGCTGATGCCGTCGGCGTTCCAGTCGCCGATCAGCGGGGTCCAGCCGGCGTTTCCGTACATCGCCTGGCCGATGGTGTGGCCCGCAAGGTCGCCTTCGTAGAAGGTCTGGTTGTCGGGGTGGTAGACGGCTACCGCGTCCTTGCCGTCGCCGTCCCAGTCACCGGCCAAAGGAATGTCGCCCGGGCTGCCGTAGACGAAGCTCGTGGCCGTCGACCCGTTGTCGTTGGACAGGTAGAAAGTGGCCGTCGTCGGGTCGAAGGCGCCGATGGTGTCCTTGCCGTCACCGTTCCAGTCACCGACCACCGGAACCCAGTTCGGGTTGCCGAACTTCATGGAGCCGACGGTGGTGCTGTTGTCGTCGGACAGGTAGAAGGTCGCGGTGGCCGGGTCATAGGCGCCGATGCTGGCCACCTTGTCGCCGTTCCAGTCACCCGCCAGCGGAACCCAGCCGGGATTGCCGTACTTCGCCGAGCCCAGGGTGTTGCCCGCGTTGTCGCCCTCGTAGAACGTCTGCGTCGACCCGTGATACACGCCGACCTGGGTCGGGCGCACGGTGATGTTGTTGACAATGTTGTCGTAGCGCAGTGCCGAGTAGCTGCTCGTGGGGTGGCTGGCCAGGGTCGAGGCGTACAGGTTGCCGTCGGTGTTGTAGTTCGTCGGCCGGCTGCGGCTGCTCTCCTGGTAGTAGTTGAAGGTGCCCGCGCTCTTGTCCCGCCAGCCAGCGAAGAGAACGACGTGGTCGTTGCTGTTGAGGACATCGCCGGGCTGCAGATCCCACTTGTTGATCTGTGTGGAGACGTCGGGCAGGGAGTAGGTGGTGCGGCTGGAGTCGAGCTGCCAGGCCATCGAGACCAAGCCGGAGCAGTCCTGCCGGTAGCGGCCGCCGGTACGGGCGTCGGACCACCAGCTGTAGGGGGCCGTGAGGCCGTTGGCGCTGTACGGGACCTGCTCGTCCACCCATACCTGGGCCCGGGCTATGGCCTGGCTGCGGGAGACCTTGCCGCCGGGGGCGGCGTTGTTGCCCAGCGATCCGGTCGAGGTGACGGAAGAGTAGGTGGCCTGGATGCTGTCGGCGTGGGCGGGCATGACGGACAGGACGAGCGAGGCGGCGCAGGCGGCGGTGACGATGCTCGCGGCGCGGAAGGCCGAGGTCTTGACGGACAACGTGACTCCTGATGAAGAGAGGGAAACGGCTGGGATCCTGCGGGGTCGTACGAGGTCTGTTGGCGCACTCAGTTCTGGGCGCCGAGGTCGGCCAGCGCGCCGAGTACGGCGGCGTCGGTGCCGGTGTCGTGCGGCGGTGCGGGGCGCTCGGCCAGCTCGTCGAACTGGAAGAGCGTGAGGTGGTCGCCCTGGTGGACGGCGTAGAGGTGGTTTGTCTGCACGTCGCGGGCGGTGCCCGTCCAATGGCGCGACCAGGCGGTGCCGTCCTTGCTGGTGGCGGTCGTGGACACGACGGCGTCCTGCGGTACTCCCTCGCGGGCCTGGAGTCCGCGGGACGTGGCCTGGCAGTTGTTCATGTCGGCGACGAGCTGGTCGTAGGCTCCCTTGGCGGACGCGGCGTCGGGGAAAGAGAAAAGCTGCTGACCGGCGGCGTTCCTGGCCGAACTCAGGTATCCCTGCTGCTGCCAGAGGGTGGCGCCGGCGACGGTCGCGCACTCGTTCAGCGTGATCTTCTGCCCGCGCAGTTCCTGGCTGCTCAGCGGCCCGTCCGGCTTCCAGCCGAGGCTCTTCTCGACGGGCAGCTTCGCCAGGCCCTCCGGCTTGACGGCCACCGTGCGCGCTGCGCCGCCCGGATCCCCCTTCCCCTGCGTGGCCTTTCCGGCCCGTGACCGGGGTGCCGACGGAGTCGAGGACTGAGGCCCCGTCGTCGGATCGGCGGACTTCTTGTCCGGCGGAGGAGCGCTCGTCAGGGAATCGGGCGCCTGCACTGTGGCCGGGGATTCGTGAGCGGCTGCGGCCGGCGCGGAGCCGGTGTCGGCCCGGCCGCAGCCGGCCGTCGCCACAGCCGCCGCGCAGACGGCCAGGGCCACCGAGACGGCGCTGAACGTCAATCGGGGCTTTGGCATGGACATGACGACTCCTGGGGTGGTGAAGGGCATGACGGAAGGTGGTTCCGAAGCAGGGGGGATGGACACACCCCGCGTCGGCAGGTCACATCGCCGGCGACGCGCAGAGGAGTTGCGCTCATGCGGAGAAGAGGCGGCGGGACTCCGCTGTGGGCCGGTCCTCGCTCAGTGGTGGAGCGTGACGGAGTATCCGCGGGCGCAGGTGGCACCCGAGGCGAGCGCCCCGGTCATCAACCGCCCAGCCTTGGCGTGCGCGATGTCGGTGCTCGCGGCCCGGATGAAGAGGATGATCCCGATGCCGGCCGGGGTGGTGCGTGCCCGGATGTGTTCCATGCCGCATTCGGGTGTGGCGTGGGCCCAGAGAATGTCCACAAGGGCGTGGGCCTGGCTCTCGTCGGGTGTTCCGCCCCCGGTCTGCGTCAGGGTGAGATGGACGGGCACCATCGTGGTCAGTCCCAGCCGATGCCGTTGGTCGGCGAACCGCTCGCGGACATCGTCCCGTTCACCGGGGCCACGTCCCAGCCGATACCGGTCGGGCCCGCCGCGGCGTAGGAGGTCGAGGCGAGGGGCGCCGCCACGCCGGTCAGGACGGAGGTGAGGAAGGCGGTGGTCAGCAGGCGGGCGGTTCTGGACATGGCGGTACCCCTAACTGGTGGCGTGGGTGCGGATGACAGGGACCCCGTGATCAGGTGGTTGGTCCCCCGGGCCGGCTGGGACTCGGTGTCCTCCGCCGTTCCGGTGATCACCATCCTGCCGACACCGGCCATCCCCGGGAAGGCAATGAGCCCGTCAGCATGCGGCCTGGCCGCATCAGGACGCGAGCTCCGCCGACCTGCCTTGACAGCCCCTTGCGGCAGCACCCTGCGCGCCTGACAACTGCCGGTAGGCGGCGGCCACCTTGAGCAGCCACGCGATCTCCTCGCTGGGAGTTCTCGCATGCGACGGGAGGGGCGGGTGGCCGGAATCGGGGTCCCCGTGGAGCGCGGCGAACAGCCACGCGGCCTCCGTGCGGGCGTCGGTCTCACCGCCTCCCAGCGGCGAGTCGGAATCGGCCCCCGGTCCTTCGGGGCGAGTTGCCACGGACCGATCGCGCAGTACGAGACAGGCGTCGCGGATCTCGAAGGCACGGTGGGCCACATCCAGGGTCCGGTCGCCGAGGACGAACAGGTCGCGCGTGCGGCCCACACGTGGGCCGAACACCACGGTCGGTGCGGCATGGAGCAGCTCGGACCACAGCGGATGCAACCGCCACAGCGCGTACTGGTCGTGGAGGTATCGGCCCAGCGTTCTCAGGGGCGGCAGGGCCAGGCCGACCACGAGAAGGAGGAGGGTGACGGCCGGCAGGAACTCGGAGAGGGGTTCCCCGGTCGAGGGCCCGGGGGCAGGCGTCCGGCTCTGTGCGCGGGCGAGGAAGACCACCCGGTAGGCGGTATAGACGAAGCCCAGCGCGCAGCCGGCGGTCAGGCACACGACCCCCGCTCGCAGGAGGCCTCGGGGCACGCTGCGCCGGTTCGACCAGAAGAGCCTCGCCGACAGCAGGGTCGAGGTGCCGAGGTAGGCGTAGACGATGCCTTCGTACAGGCGCACCGCCGGGTCGCCGAGGTGGGAGTCGGTCACCTGGGTCGCCGGAAGGGTGGGGTCGTGCTCGAAGGAGAAGACGAACAGAACGGTGAGGGCGATCGCGGCCGTCAGTACCGAGGCGATCCGCAGACGTACGGTGGCGGCTCGTCGTGGTCTGCGGCCGTGGACCGTGATCACGTATTCCAGGATGAAGTAATTCGACGCCAGGCCGGCCAGGTGCTTGATGAGGACGGACAGGTCGGGTGAGCCCGTGGCGACCCGGATGAGGTTCTCCACGGCAGGCGGTCTGGTGGTCATCGCCATGGTGATCGCGGTGAGGCAGCCCCACAGGTACCTCGACGGACGTGAGCCGTTGAAGGCGGAGGGAGCCCGCCAGATCACCACCGTCCACAGCACAGCGGGAATGGTGAACGCGTAGATCGGGTTCATCACTCACCTCGCCAGGACCGCAGGCGGCGTATGGGATGTGCGAGGCTGCTTGCCAGTCGGCGCGAGGACGGGGTGCCGACCCGGTCGGCGCCGGCCAGGTCAGCCAGGAGCACGGCGATCATCTCGGCTTCCTGCTCCTCGACCGCCTCGAAATCGCTGCGGGCCTTGCCGAGTGTGTGGGTGAGCAGTTCCGGGGTCAGCTCGGTGAGGGCCCGGGCGAGCTGGGCCAGTTCGACCGTGGGGGTGTGGCCGCACAGTACGTGACCGAGCTCGTGGAGCTTAATCAGGTCTTGGTGGGCCGGACTGGTTCGCTGCTCGTAGAGGATGACGTCCACGCTGGGCAGCGTGATCCACGCCCCGCACGGGGAGGCGAGGCCGGTCTCGGGAAGCGGCTCCATCACGATGGGGCGCCCCCGGTGCCGGGCCAGGGCGTCGCGGAAGGAGTCGACCGTGAATGGATCGGGCAGCTCGAACTCAGCCAAGATGCTCTCGCAACGCCTGCGCAGGCCCCGCGGTACGGGCATGTGGAGAGGGATCCTTCGGTCAGCAGTCAGTGCGCTGCCCACCCTACGTGGCGGCTACCACGCGCCGCTGCCTGCCTCTCCCGCAGCCTCTGCCTCAAGCGCGCTCAGGCGGTCGGCGAGCGCGACCAGCATGTGGAGACTGTTGTCGGACAGCCCTGAGGCGCGCTGCGCCAGGCCGATGACCCCGGCGTTCCCCACAGCCGCCTGAATGCCCGCCAACTTCTCCAGGGCAAGCAGTTGCTCGTCCACGGCGGCGGCCTTGGCGTCGTCGAGGAAGTACGTCGCACCGGAGCGGATGCCGAACGCCAGGCCGAGCCAGTCCAGTGTCTCGACTGTCGGGTTGGGGGCTTGCCCCTTCTGCGTGGTCGCCTGGTGCAGATTGCGGATCGTGTCCTTGGAGATGACGTTGCGTCCGGCGATCCGATTGGCCCGATCGGCCAGCTCCCGGTACGTGGGCGCCCTCCCTCCGGTTCGGGCAGCCTCCTGGGCGATCAGCCTGGCGAGTTTTTCGGAGATCTTGTGGGCACGGTCGGGCGGCGAAGGCGGATGGTGGCGGTCACCAACTGCTTCTGCGTCCATTCCGGTCAGCTCCGATCAGTCGACGATCAACATACCCCCCACACGAGGTGACGATTTTAGTCGCCGCAGCACACGCCGCTCAAGCCGACGGGGACTCAGGCAACCCCCCTTCCAGGGCGGGCACTGGACGGCAGTTGGTCCACGACCCAGTTGATCAATCACAGGTCGAACCATAGACTCGCGGCGATTTTAATCGTCTTGTAGGCCGGGGGGCTGGCGGATGTTGGACATGCTGGGGCTGGATGGCGCATCAGAAGCGGTGTACCGGGCCATGCTCTCCGATCCCGAGGGCAGCGTGCAGGACCTCTGCGAGCAACTGGGCGTACCCGAGAGCACCGTGCGCGACGCCCTCGACAGGCTCGCCGACCTCCGGCTCCTGCGTGCCTCCCGGGAGGCACTCGGTGTCATGCGGCCGGTCAGCCCGGAGCTCGGCCTGGAGATGCTCCTGCGACGACAGGAGGAGGAACTCCTGCGCCGACGGCAGGAGCTCGAACTGAGCAGGGCCGCCGCGGCGCTGGCCATCGCCGAATACGCCGACCTGCGCCCCGCTACGCCGGCCTCCCCGGCCGCTCACACCCAGCGCCTGGTCGGTCTCGACGCCATCCAGACGACCCTGGAAGTCCTCGCGCGGGAAGTGTCCGGCGAGTGCCTGTCCGTCATGCCGGGCGGGGCACAGTCACAGGCCAGCCTCGACGCGTCCAGACCGTTGGACGACGCGGCCATGAGTAGGGGAATCACCCTTATGACGCTCTACCAGGACAGCGTGCGCCACGACCCGGCGACCCTCGCCTACGCGCGGTGGATGACGGAACGGGGCGGCGGGGTGCGCACCTGTCCGACGCTTCCTCCGCGCATGCTCGTCTTCGACCGCAAGGTCGCCATGGTCCCCATCGATCCGGCCGACACGAAGCGGGGCGCGCTGTGCACCCGCGAGGCGGGGATCGTTGCCTCACTGGTCGCACTGTTCGAGCAGACGTGGAACTCCGCCGTCCCGCTGGGCGCCGACCGTTCCAAGGACGCCCAGAGCGGTCTCACCGCCTCCGAGCAGGAGCTGCTCAGGCTCCTGGCGTCCGGCCTCACCGACGAGGTCGCGGGGCGACGCCTCGGCATCTCCGCCCGTAGCGTGCGCCGGCAGATGGCCGGCCTCATGGAACGCCTCGATGCGTCGAGCCGCTTCGAGGCCGGATTGAAGGCAGCCCAACACGGCTGGCTGCGCTAGTACTCCAGCAGGATTTCGCTGTTTGATCTGTGGGTTTCGCTGGGCGGCCGGGGTGTAGCGGTCTGTGGAGTGGTCAGGGGCGGTCTCACAGAGGCCGCCCCGGCGGCGAACGGCGATGCCATCGCGTACCGGCAGTACTGGGCGCTGTGCACGCTGCTCACACTGCGCGACGGCCTACGCAGTGGGCATGTGGACGTGCCGGGCTCGCGCCGCTACGACAACCCAGCGGGCTATCTGTTCCAGCCCGCCCAGTAGGACGCGCACCGGGCGGAATTCTGCCGTCCGGTCGGCACGAGCCCCGACTTCTCCGAGACGCTGCCACAGGTGACGGACGAACTCGATGCGGCCTCGGCGACACGAGCCGGCCCGACAGCTGCGCGGTCGCGACCCTTGCATCCGTGCCACGAAGGAAGCCCAGGTCGGTGACCTGGGCCTCCTTCACTTTGGCACCACCAGCCTTCATGCTTGACGCGCAAGCCGCGGCTCGGCCGCCGCCTTCTGACGGGCTGCGCGGACCCTGGCATCGATGCCTCCGGCGACCTCCTGCTGACGTTCGTCGTCGGAGTGCTGGTAGATCATCGCGGCCTTCTCCGAGGACTGGCCGGCGCGGACCATCGTGTCCTTGAGTGTCGCGCCGGACTGCGTGGAGAGGGTGTGCCCGGTGTGGCGCAGGTCGTAGAAGCGGAAGTCCTTCGGCAGGCCGACCTTCGCTCGGGCCTTGGCCCACTTCCGGCCGAAGGACGTGCGCCGAAACGGCGCTCCCTTCTCCCCCACGAACAGCAGCCCGTCGGGCTGCTTCTCCGCGAACCAGTCGAGGTGCCGCTTAACCTCCATGTAGAGGAAGGCCGGCAGGTAGACGGTGCGGACGCTCGCCGCCGACTTGGTTTCGCCCTCGACGCGGCGGCCGGTGTTCAGCTCCGGTGCAGCCTCCGTGATCCGTACGGCGAGGGGGTCCAGGGTGACCGAGGTCCGGCGCAGGGCCGCCTGCTCCTCCGGGCGCATCGGGCCGTAGGCGCAGAAGTAGACCATCAGCCGCCAGCGCGGGCCCATCGCTTCGGCGAGGGCGTCGACCTGGGCGACGGTCGCGGTCGGACGCTCCTTGGCCTGCTCGCTACCCGCGCCCCTGATGCGGCACGGGTTGCGGCGGATCAGCTCGTCGTCGGTCGCCGTCTCCATGGCGGCCTTCAGCAGCCGGTAGCACTTGGCGACCGTCGTTGCGCCGGTGGCGGTCAGGCGCTCGGCCCGCCAGGTGCGTACGGCCTGCGGGGTGATCTCGTCCAGGTCGAGGTCGCCGAAGCCGGGGAGGACGTGAAGACGCAGGAGCCGGCGGTACAGCTCGTCCGTGGTGGCGGCGAGGCCCCGCTCGTCGACCCACTTGAGGGCGTACTCCTCGAAGTTGACCTTGCCGACGTCGGGGTCGGTCCAGTGGTTGCGCTGGATGTCCGCCTTGGTGAGGGTGAGCCAGTCCTGCGCGTCGGTCTTCGTCGCGAAGGTCTCCGGGGCCGTACGGCGACTGCCGTCGGGCGCCCAGTAGCGTGCCTGCCAACGACCGGACGGAAGCTGGCGGGTGGTGCCGAATTCACGCCGCCGCTGCGGCTTGCGGGCCGCCATCAGGCCGCCTTCCCGAAGCGGGAGCGCGCTTCGCGGAGGGTGGGGACGGTACTCGCGTCGATGTACGCGGCCAGCACGCTCTCGGCGATGCGGACGTGCTTGCCGAGCTTGACGTAACGGATCCGGCGTTCTTGGATCAGCCGCCGGATGAAGCGGACGCCCGTGCCGAGGCGTTCTGCTACTTCGTCGACCGTGAGCAGGCGATCGCCGGAATTCATCTCCTTCGCGGTGCGAGGCTTCCCTGCGATTTCCTTTCCGCCCTTCTCTCCTACTCGACCGGCGGGCAGGGTTTTCCGGGCAGGGGTTATCGGCGATCGGTGCAAGAGTTTCCTCTCAGGAAATGGACAGGAGTGTGGCAAGGAATGGTCCGGGCAGGTGCACCGGGAACACCAATGGTCTGGAGAATCCCCGGTTTGGGAAACCGGGGATCGTCGGCTATATTTCGCCCGCTCCAGCCGCCGACGGGTTCCCGAGGAGGGTCTGGGGCGGCGTTCCGAGGGCGGCGGCGATGGCGACGAGGTCGTCGACATCGCAGCGGCGGACGGTGCGCTCCAGACGCGAGAGCGCGGTGGAGGTCATGGGCCGGCCCAGGGCGCGGACGCGAGCGGCGAGCTGTCGCTGGGAGTAGCCGCGGGCGACACGAGTGCGCTCTATGGCCTGGGCGGCGGCGCGGCCTGCGGGTCCGATTTCAAGAGATCGCGGTGGCATTGGTGTGTTGTAGCTCCGCTGCGGACCTTTGGGAACCCTTTCCCTGTCTGCCGTGAGCGATGCACCGACCGTATGCGGTGATTTCGTCGACCGAGATTCCGGGTCTACGGTCATGGGGTCGAAAAAGTCTTCAGGAGTGTTAGAGCTATCTCTGGACTTCTAGGCCTGGGGTGTGGCTGTCTTGTCCACGCACTCCGGTCCCGCCGGATTTCCCGCCCCATTTCCGAGAGGTGGCCGCCAACCCGGCCGCCGGCAAAGGAGCCGCCCCCTTGATGCCCAACACCCCCGACCCCGCCGCCGCGCCCACGAAGGCGCTCTGGCCGCCGGTGGCAGTCCCCGGCCAGCCTGATCCCGACCGCACCGCCCCGGAGGACGCAGTAGCCGAGCCGAAGACCACCCCCTCGCAGCGCCGCTCGGCCCCAATCGGCCCCCTCACGCAAGGGGACCAGGCGCTGGTCGACCTGGCCGCGCAGATCGAGCGGTACGTGGTGCTGCCCAGCCCCGAGGCGCTCACGGCGGTGACCTTGTGGGTAGCAGCCACGCACCTGCAGAGGGTGTGGCAGCACGCACCGCGCCTGGCGGTGGTGGGGCCTGCGAAGCGGTGCGGCAAGTCCCGTCTCCTGGACGTGATCACCGAGACCGTCCACGACCCGCTGATCACGGTGAACGCCTCGGCTGCGGCGATCTTCCGGTCGATCGGCGAGTCGGATCCGCCGACCCTGCTGGTGGACGAGGTCGACACGATCTTCGGCTCGGCGAAAGTCGCGGAGTGCGCCCCCGGCCCGGACATGGCTCCGCTGCCACGCCCGAACCGCAGCCCGCTGCAGAGGTGGCTCAGCCACAACCCGAGCAAGTGGCTGAGCCTGTGAAGCGGGCCATCGAACGCTCCGAGCAGCAGCCCGGCGCCACCTACGAGCAGGTGGTCGAGATCGGGCGCACGGCCCCGCTGGTGGAGGCAGGGTCTCCCGCCGCCGCATGGAGGAAGCCGTTCGCGCCCATGGCCTGGGCGCCGGCAAGGGCCTCCTCGAAAGAGCCGAGAAAGACCTCCAGGCCGAACGCGATGCCGCCCAAGCGGACGCCGCCTAACTCCCACCACCGCTGCTCGCCCCACGGAACACACCAAGGGGCGGGCCGCTCGTCCTCCCCGCGGTCGTCGCCCTACCGCACCGCCCGCTTCCGAAGGCCCGCACGATGCACGAGCAGCACACCCTCGTCGCCAACGACCGGCAGCAGCCGGAACCGCTCACCCCGCTCCAGCTGGAGCAAGTTATCGGCTAAGACCCGCCCCAGGGGTGGCGAGAGCGGACCGGAGCCAGGGGGCACCGGTCCGCCAGACAGCGACCGAGGGCGGATCGCAGCCGAGGAGAAGTCCGCACCCCGACGCAAGCGCTCGCCGAATCGGACGGCAGCTCGATGGCCGCCGCCATCAGCGCGGCGGCCATGTCCCTCCCGGAGCAAGCAGGTGTGCCCCGGAAGCACACCCGGGTCGTTCAGTGACTGAGCAGGGCGAGAGTCCCGACGCTGATGGCGCCCCGCAGGACGTGGGCCATTTCCTCGGGCTTGAGGTCGATGCCGTCGAGGCCTTCGACGGTCAGCGGGATCTCCTCCAGTGCGTACTCGCCCCGGCCTTCGGCGCTGAACTCGGGGCCGGTACGGTCCTCGAAGGACCAGGTCGCGATGCGGGCGAGGTAGAAGAGCTGGCGCTCGTCGTCGGTCTCCATCGTGTGGAGGAGTCGGACGATGTCGGCCTTCCCCGCGATCTCCTCGTGGATCTCCCGGTGGAGAGCGGCCTCCCGGGACTCGTCGCCGGGCTCGACTCCGCCGCCCGGGAGCACCCAGTACGGGGGGATGTCGGGCTTGGTTCGGCGGATGACCAGCATCGTGTCGTCGGCGGTGACGAGGACGGCGCGGACTCGTTCCTTCATTTCGTTCTGTCTCCTTGCCTGTTGACGGTCTCAGTGCAGCAGCCAGCCGCCGTCGACGTGGACGGATTGCCCAGTGATGAACGAGGCGGAGGGGCCCACCAGGAAGGTGCTGAGCGGCATGGTCGCTGTGGAGAGGACAAGGCCGGCGGCGCGACCCGGCATGCCCGGGTCGATCGCCCGCGAGCTCCGTTGGTCGATCCGCGCTAGCTCGCCCTCCGCCAACGAACGAGTGTCACAGCAGGTGCGGTGGCGGCACGACCAAGACCACTGCGAGGAGGCGTGGCCTCATCCGGGGGAGCGCCTGGGCCTCGAACCATCCACCGGAGGGGAGCATGTGACGGCGAGCCGTACCGGGGGTGGGGTCGCCGAGTTCGAACGGGTCAATGCCGAGGCTGGCCAGTTCGACGATCTGGTCGGCGACGGCCTTCACCTCGTCACGCACAACTTTCGGGTAGCCGGCCTCGTCCTCGGCGTGGAAGGCGTACTCCCACCCAACGGTCGTCGGTCACCGGGCGGCCTCGTCGGCGGTTCGGAGCCCGGCCTCGGCGGCGGCGGCGGTGCGGATGCGGCTGATCTCGCCGACGATGTCTCGGGCCTCGCCGAGGTCGGTGACCTCTCCGGCGCGGGCCTCAAGCGCGTGGAGTCGGGCGGCGGTCTCCGGGTGTCGGGCAATGGCCACCTCAACGGCCCACGCCTCCGTGAAGGTGCGGAGGGAAATGGCGGAAACCTCGGCGCGCGCGGGCGGTGCTGGCCGCGCGGTCGCGGTCGAAGTCGGCAAGCAGCTGCGGGGCCACCTGGGCGAGGGCGGCGCGGACCGCCTCGGGCTGGACGGGCGGCTGCGGGACAGCGGACGGCTGGGGCGCGGTGCTCATGCGGCTTCGGTCCCCTCCTCGTGGCCAAGTTCGCCCGCACGGTAGGCGTTGACAAGGGTGGTGACGTGCTGGCGGGACCAGCCGACGCGGCGGCCTGCCGCAGCTTTCTGCCCATAGCGGTCGGCGGAGCCGATCCGGCCCACCGTGCGATTGAGGTGCGCCTGCGCCCGCGCAAGGGCCTGCTCGGCCCGGCGGACGGCCTGGAGGGCGTCGTCCAGGTCGGCCTTCTCGACGTCGGTCAGGGGTTCACTGGCGGCTCGCACAACCCGAGCATAAACCGTCACCATGACTTGACTCTATGAGACTCTCCCGCTGGAGGACCAAGCCGAGAGAAGCGACGCACCATGAACATGGGTGGAAGCCGAACCCTGAAGCGCGCGGGCGCCGGGCGGCGCCCAGGGGTCAGGTGCGGCCCTGCCTACCCTTACCGAGCCGGTGTCAGGCTTCGTCGTTGCCCCCACCGCATCAGGCTGTCACAGAGCTGCCGCGTGCTCCGCGGCCATTTCGGCGAGAACCTCGCCGACCGGGCAGGGGGTGACGCCCAGAGCCTGCGTCGTGTACGAGGCGTCCAGGATGCTGGGCCGGTCGTACAGGTAGAGCATCTCCGGGAACTCCGCCATGACCGAATCGGTCCGCCCGATCTGCTCCAGCTCCTCGCGCGTCATGCGGATCAGCCTCGGCTCGGGCGCGCCGGCCGCCGTGGCCAGGCGCGCGGCCAGTTCGCGTACCGGCACCTCGGAAGTGGAGGGGACGTGCCAGGCCCGGCCCCAGGACTGCTCGCTGCCTGCCGCGGCGACGAGGGCGCGTGCCGCGTCGCCGGTGTAGGTCCAGCTGTGCGGGGCGTCCAGGTCACCCGGGTAGGCGGCGGGCGAGCCGGCCAGGACCTGCGCCCCGACCATGAGCGTGAACGGCGAGAGAGCGCCTGCGCCAAGGTAGTCGCTGGCGCGGACCTCCGTCACCCGGACCCGGCCGGCGTCGTGGGCGGCGAGAGCCTCCTCCCACATCCGGGCCCGGATCACGCCCTTGATACTGGTCGGAGCCATGGGAAGGCCTTCGGTGACAGGCCCGTCGACGGGCCCGTAGCCGTACGTGTTGCCGAGCATGACGTAGTCCGCACCGACGCCTTCGGCCGCAGCCAGCACAGCGGCGCCCAACAGCGGGAATTCAGCGGGCCAACGGTCGTACGGCGGCATCGCGCAGTTGAACACCACCGCCGCGCCACGGGTCAGCTCGACGAGCCGCGCCGTGTCGGAGGCGTCGGCGGCAACTCGTTCGATCCGCTCATGCTCCGGGCCGCTGCCGCGGCGGGTGACGAGCCGGACCCGCTCACCTGCGGCGGCCAGCAGGCGAGCGGCGGCCGATCCGGTGGCTCCGGCTCCGACAATGACATGCAAGGACACGGGTGGCTCCTCGGTGGTGGTGGAAACAGCCGTCGGCCGGAGGCCGCGGCGACGTGCTCCCTACCTTCGGCCCCGCGTGATCCGTAAGGTAGTGGCCCGAATGCCAACCCTCCGGAGGTTCGGGCCATGCACCGCGTCGCAGTCGTCGTCGTCCCGCCGGCGACCACCTTCGACCTGTCCATTCCGGAGCTGGTGCTCGGTGAGACTGCGGTCGACGGCGCCCCCGGCTACCAGGTGCGCATCTGCACCGCCCGGCCAGGAGCCGTCGCCACCAGCGGCAGCCTGGGCATCACGGTCTCCCACGGGCTGGAAGCCGTCGACGACGCCGACACCGTCATCGTCACCGGTACCGCTGCCCGCGACGACGTCGACCCACGCGTCCTCGCCGCGCTGCGCCGCGCGGCGGCCGGTGGCAAGCGCATCGCATCCATCTGCACCGGAGCCTTCGTGCTCGCCCGAGCCGGGCTGCTCGACGGGCGCCGCGCCACCACCTACTGGGCCAAGTCGGAGGAGTTCTCTCGCCGCTTCCCCGCCGTCGAGCTCCACCCCGACGTGCTGTACGTCCAGGACGGCGACATCTTCAGCTCCGCGGGCCTCTCCGCCGGCATCGACCTGTGCCTGCACCTGGTACGCGCCGACTACGGGGCCGCGACGGCCAATGCCGTCGCCCGCCTGGTCGTGGCGGCGCCGGTGCGGCCCGGCGGTCAGGCTCAGTTCATCGAGGCGCCACTGCCGCCGGAGACCGGAACGTCACTGGCCGGGACCCGCAGTTGGGCACTGGAGCGGCTGCACGAGCCGCTGGCCCGGGCCGACCTCGCGGCCCATGCCCGCATCAGTGTCAGAACCCTGACCCGCAGGTTCCACGCGGAAACCGGTCTCAGCCCGCTGCAGTGGCTGCTCCACCAGCGCGTGATCCGGGCCCAAGAACTTCTGGAGACAACCGATCTGCCGATGGACCGGGTCGCCCACCTCAGTGGTCTCGCCACCACCGATTCCCTGCGCCACCACCTGTCCCGGCACACCGGGCTGACGCCCAGCGCGTATCGCGTCACGTTCACCCGGCGCCCGGCGCCCGGAGGCGACGGCGACCGTGCCACAACGGGCCAGTAGGGGCGGTAAACAGCGGTCGACAAGGGGTCCGGCGAAGCAGTCAGGACGACGTCATCGGCGCACGTTCCCGCAGGTCAGACGCTATGCGTGTGCCCAAGTGCCGGGCGATTCCCAAGCTTATAGCGCGGGTTCGATTCCCGTCATCCGCTCCACGACAAAGCCCCAGGTCAGCGGCGTGGGCTTTTGTGTTGCCTAGACCTCTGCACCCCTCACGTGCCAGTCAGCGGCCACGTCGGGCGCCAACACGGGCCACGTTACTTCGGTCATGAAGGGCCACCGGGAATCACGCCGAGCTGCCGCATCTGCGAGAAGACGTCGACGACCCCCCAGATCTCGGCGATCCGGCCTTCCGTGTAGCGGAAGATGAAGATCTCGCTGTAGGTGACGGCCTTTCCGGTTGGCGGGAGGCCCCTGTACTCGCCCTGGTGGGTCCCGGTGACCGTGTTCCTGAACACGACCTTGTCCCCTTCGGCGATCACGTCCTCGACCGCGACATGAAGGTCGGGGAACGCGCGAAGGAGCACTGTCCACACTTGCTTGAGTGCCTGCACCCCCGTCACACCCACCGGCACCGGCGCGTGGAACAGCACGTCCGGTTCGACGACCTCGTCGATCGTCTTCGAGATGAGCTCCACATCGCCGGTGTTCAAGGTGTCGTGGAAGCGGCTGAACGCCGCTCTGTTGGTTGTTGCCTGGGATGTCGGCATGCGACTTCTCCTGGGTTTGAGAGGGGATGATGTCCGGGCCCGCCCGGGCCCTGTGTTCAGGCGCCGGTGCCCGTGCGGGCGCCGTACTTCCCGCCGCGGGACGCCAGCTCCTTGATCACGACCGCGGTGCGCCCGGTGACGTAGGCCCGCCGGAGGGTGTCGTCGGGGCGGGTGAACTGGCCCACCGCGTTCTTTCGTCCGAGCGTGACCGCCCGAGCGACGTAACGAAGGGCGTACGGCTCGGGCTTGCGGCCCTCGCTCAGGCGGGCCAGGGTGTTGGCCGCGTGAGCGGCCTGCGGCGTGGCGAGCGCGCAGGCGAATCGGGCTCCGGGTACTGCCGCGCAGTCGCCCACGACGAAGATCCGTTCGTCGTCGACGCTGCGCAGGTACTCGTCCACGAGCGCACGGCCTTCCGAGTCGACCTTGAGACCACTGCGTGCCGCAAGGTCGGGGACGCCCGACACGATCGCCCACAGGGTGAGGTCGGAGGCGAACGCCGCTCCCGACCGAAGGTGCACGATGCCGCCGACGACCTCGGTGACGCCGTCGTCCACGACATCGACCTTCAGCCGTACCAGTCCGGACCGGACCCGCTGGTACGCCCGGTGTGAGAAGCCCCCGGCGACCGCCGAACCGACGATCCGCACCCGCAAGTCGGGCCGCGCCTCGGCCACCTCGGCCGCTGTCTCGATACCCGTCGCGCCGCCCCCGATCACCGTGACCGTGTTGCCCGCGGGAAGTGCGGCGAGCGCCGCGCGCGCCTGTTCTGCCCCCTCCCAGGTGCCCACCGGGACCGATCCCGGCATCGGCTGCACCGTGCTGCCCACGGCGAGGAACGCGTAGTCGAAGTCGAGGCTCGTGCCGTCGTCGAGCGCGACGCTGCCGTCGCCGATCTTGTCGACGGCAGCCACCCGCGAGGTGATCCCGTCGCGCAGCATCGAAGTGAGGGGAGCCGCGGCGACGGCGGTCCCCGCAACCTGCTGGTGCAGCCGTACCCGCTCCACGAAGTGGGGGCGCGGGTTGATCACCGCGATCTCGGCGGCCTTCACCTTCTTGGCGAGCCGGTTCGCCGCGAGCAGGCCCGCGTATCCGGCGCCCACCACTACAACCTTCATGTCGGCCTCCTGTCGGTGTGACTGGTCGGACATGAGATGCCGGCGGGCCGAATCCTGTGACACCCCTTCGACGTGGCGCGCGTCACAGGGCGTCTCCCGTCCCGACCCCGCCCCCGAGGCGTTCGTCACCCACCGCAACCCGCTCTTCACCATCGCCTACGAGATACTCGGCTCGGCGGCCGACGCGGAGGATGTGCTCCGGGAAACCTGGCTGCGCTGGGCGGGCGTCGATCTCGACACGGTGCGGGAGCAACGCGCCGCTGCTCACCGTGCCGGACGTAGCCGTGGACGTAGAACTGGCCGACAGCATGTCGATGGCGATGACGCTGGTCATGGAGACGCTCGCGCCGACCGAGCGGGCGGTGTTCGTACTGCGCGAGGTGTTCGGCCTCGGGTACGACGAGATCGCGGAGGCCGTCGACAAGACCCCGGCCGCGGTCCGCCAGATCGCCCACCGGGCACGGTCACACGTCGCCGCGCGCCGACCCCGCGGTGTCGTCTCCGCGGTCGGGACACGGACCGGGCGGGGTCGCGCCCGTGCGGTGGGCTGTGTCGGGGTCGCGGCCGGCCGTCCGCACTCGTGCCCCGACTCCGGCCGGTCCGGCGTCAGTCGCCGGCCTGCCTGATGACGGGCCTCCGCCTAAGGTGAGGCCGTCAGGGACGGGGACGAAGGGGGATGTGCCGTGGGTGGCGGTGGGGCTGTGGCGGAGCGGCTCGAAGAGTTCCGGGGGGAGCTGAACGGCTACTGCTATCGCATGCTCGGCTCGTTCTCCGAGGCGGAGGACGCGGTGCAGGAGACCCTGCTCCGCGCATGGCGGAACGTCGAGCGGTTCGAGGGACGGTCGTCCCTGCGGTCGTGGGTGTACCGCATTGCCACCAACGTGTGCCTGGACGCGCTCGCCACAGGCAAACGGCGGGCTCTGCCGATGGACCTCTCAAGCCCGGCCGACGGCGCCACACCGCCGGGGGCTCCGGCGGAGGGGGCCCTGTGGATCGAGCCCTGTCCGGGCGGTGACCCGGGGGACGCGGTGGCGGCCGGCGAGTCGGTGCACCTGGCCTTCGTCGCCGCGCTCCAGCACCTGCCGCCCAAGCAGCGGGCAACGCTCATCCTCCGCGACGTTCTGGGCTTCTCCGCCCGCGAGGTCGCCGACCTGCACGGATCGACCGTCGTCTCCGTCAACAGCGCCCTGCAGCGGGCCCGCGCCACGCTGGCCGCCCGGCGTGGGGAGGCCGGCGGGGTGTCCGACGGCGTCCGCCAGGTACTGGCCGCGCGGTATGCCACGGCGTTCTCCCGCTACGACATGGACGAGCTGAACATGCTGCTCCACGTCGACGCCACCCTGTGCCTGCCGCCGTACGCGAAGTGGATGCGCGGGATCTCCGACATCCAGGCGTGGCTCACCGGTCCGGCCGTCGGCTGCCGTGGGTCCCGTCTGCTGCCCGTCGTGGCGAACGGCTCCCCCGCCTTCGGCCAGTACCGCCTCCGTCCGGACGGAACCGGCTACGAGCCCTGGGCGCTGCAGGTCGTCGAGTTCTCCGGCGACCGCATCGTCAGCATCACCGCCTTCCGCGACACCGCGTACCTCTTCCCTCTCTTCAACCTGCCGGACCGCCTGGGCGAGGACGCCGGCCTCGGTGTTCCGGCCTGATCACTTGCCGCTGTCCTCGGCGAGGGTGTGAGCGACGAGGTCGTTGGCGCGCCGTTCGGCCGGGGTGGCGGCCAGACGGGCCGTGACCGCCGCCAGCCACAGAAGGCCGAGACCGGCGCCGGCGGTGAAAGCCAGCACGGAGGCGGCCGAGGCCATGAACCCCGCGAGGACGACCACCGGCATGACGCGGGAAGCCACGGCCCAGCCCCGCAGGCCCCGGACGGCGAGCGGACGGGCCAGGACGACGAACGCGGCGCACAGGGTGAGGTAACCGACCATGCCGCCGAACATGTGGACGGCGCCGTGCCCGCTCATCACGGTCGTCTCGGGCGCGCCGGCGGGGAAGCCCGCGCCGGCGTCGGCGGGGAAGACCGCGGCGGCCCAGAAGGAGACGGCGAAGACGCCGACCAGGGCCGGGCCCCAGGTCCCACCCGGTGTGCCGCGCAGCATGCGCCGCAGTCCCGTCGCACCGGCCATCAACAGCGCTCCCGTGAGCACGAAGTTCACCGTCTGGATCCAGCCCGATTCCCCGACTGCGAGCTGGCTGATGGCGTTCCGGGTGAAGTCGAAGCCTTCCCGCGCGAAGCCCTGAGCGAGTCCGGCACCCAGGAACAGCGGGCCCGCCACCATGCCGCCGACCACCGCCCACCGCGCGGCCGGTCGCGGCGTGGGCTCGGCGGAGACAGCGTCGCGGGGTGCGGTGAGCGAGTGGGTCATGTCGAGGCCTTCCTTGTCTTGGTGTCGCTCGTATGACCGACGGCAAGGGGCGAGGTCATCGCTCCTGGCGATGTGCACTGGATCACGCAGGGGTCGGGAGGCTCCGTTGTCCTGGCCCCCCGCCACCGGCCACTCCCGGCCCTGCCCCGCGGCAGGCGCCGAGCAGCCAACACGCTTGACACCCCAGTTAGTTAGGCTCCATATTATCTACATGGACACACAGAAGGCCCCGGCCGAGGAGGCCCCGACGCTGGATCAGGCCAGGCGCCAGATCCGGCGCTACGGCCTCGACTCCGACCCGCAGGCCGTACTGGTCGCGGTGCGCCTGATGGCCGCGGGGGCCCGGCTCGGCCAGGCGAGCGAGGTTCATTTCTCCCGGTTCGGGCTGTCCACCGGCCGCTACCGCCTTCTCGCGGACCTGGAGGACAGCGAGGGCGAGAAGTCGCCCTCGCTCCTGGCCGCCAGCCTCGGCGTCTCCCGCGCGACGGTCAGCGGGCTCATCGACTCCCTGGAGAAGGACGGACTGGTTCTTCGGCGTCCGTCCGCGCAGGACGGGCGCGCCTCGGTGGTCGTCCTCACCGCTCGCGGCGCACGGAAGCTGCGCGACCTGGCCCCCGACCACTTCCGCCGCCTTCAGGCCATGGTGGCCGACCTGAGCGTCGAGGAGCGGACCGTCTTCCTCGACCTGCTCTCCCGGGTCACGCGGGGCATCGGCGCACTGACCGACCAGTAGCCCGCGTCGCCCGCGCCGCCCAAAGCCCCACAGGTTCAAGGAACTCAAGGGGTTCAAGGAGTTCAAAGGATGCGCAGCATCGCATGGTCATGTAGTTAGGTGCCTAATTATTAGTGATCCAAGCAACAGCCAAGCGAGAGGCCATCGTGGGTAGACGAAGAAGCATCCCGACCGCCGAGGAACGCACCCCGCCGCGCTTCACCCTGTGGCGCGAAGTACTGGTGGCCTACGCCGCTCCCGCTCTGACCGCCGGCGCCGGGGGACTCGTCTCGGGGCAGCAGGACCTGGCCGTCGCCGCGCTCACCACCATCGCGGGCACCTCGGCGCTCGTCGCCGCCCTCACCGGCGCCCGGCTCCAGCATTCCGGCATCCGTCCCCGCTGGGCCGCCTCCCTGCCGAAGGCCGTACTGGCGGCAGGGGCAGGGCTGGTGGCGGCGGCCGTCGCGGCAGGGGCCGCGCACCTCGCCCTCAAGGGCCTGGCCGTATGGCCGGCGCCGTTCCTGTCCGGCACGCCGTGGCCCGGACGCCTCCCCCTGGACCTGCCGCTGTCCGCGGCACTCGCCGCCGCCATCACCACCTGGCGCTGGCGCGGGGCCACCCCCGTCCCCCGCGTCACCCACTGAACTCCTTCACCGCATCCGCCACATCGGTGGGGCCGTGCCTGATGCGCACGCGGGCCCCAAAGGAAGGACACGGAATGATCGTCGTCATGGGCGCCACCGGAGCGACCGGAAGCGCCCTCCTGCACCGCCTGACCGAACTCGGGATACCCACGCGGGCACTGAGCCGCAACCCCGGCCGGCTGCGCACCCGACTCGACAGCACCACCCTCTCGCAGACCGAAGTCCTGGCCGCCGACGCCGCCGCCCCCGCGTCCCTGCGGGCCGCGTTCACCGGCGCGACCCAGCTCTTCCTCACCATGGCCAACAGCCCCGCCCAGGTCGCCCTGGAGACCGATGTGATCGCAGCAGCCGCCGGGAGCGGCATCGGGCACATCGTCAAACTCTCCGCCCCCGGCGCCGGTCCCGACTCTCCCGTAGCCATCGCCCGCGGACACCACACCATCGAGGTGGCCCTCCGGAGCTCGGGGCCCACCTGCACCGTCCTGCGCCCTTACGCGTTCATGCAGAAACTGCTCCTCCTCGCACCCGGGGTCGCTGCGGGCGGCGTCATCCACGGCGCCATGGCGGACGCGGCCTGCAACTACATCGACTGCCGCGACATCGCCGACGTGGCGGCAGCCGCGCTGACCCGCCCCGAAATCGCCGGGCACACGTACACCCTCACCGGCGACCGGACCTACAGCCACCCCCAGCTCGCCGACCTGCTCGGCAGCCTGCTGGAACGCGACGTCCAGTACGTCGACCTGCCGGGCACGGACCTGCACCGCCACCTCACCGGCACAGCCCGCATGCCCGGCTGGCTGGCCTCCCACATCGTCGAGATCCAGCACATGGCCACCACCCACCCCGAAGAGCCCAACGACACCGTCACCCGCATACTCGGCCGGCCGCCCCGGGCCCTCGAAACCTTCCTCCACGAGCACCTCGACCTCTTCCGAGGGGGACCCTGGACGGAGCCCGAGTTGCCTTTCGGGCTGCCGGAGGTCCATAACCGATCGTTCTAGTTGCGAGATGTACAAAGTCTTGGACTTATGGCGGGGCTGCCGAAAGCCTTGAGGTCATGGGGAACATGACACACCGGAGACCAGCGGCGGACATCCAAGCCGCGATCGCAGCCGAACGCCGGGAGCCGGCGGCCATCCGACTCGTCCAGGGGCTCGCCCTGCTCGCCACCGGCCTCCTCGCCGGCGCGTTCGGCTACGGCGCGGCCAACCTCGTCCCCACCTTCAACGCCGTACCGCTCGACATGCGGCTGTCGTTCCACGCCGAGTTGATGAAGATGAACGGCATCACCATGCAGGCGACCATGGCCGCGTCGACGCTGAGCTCCCTCGCTCTCGCGGCCCTGACACGCGGCCGCGCCCGGCTGATCGCGGGTTCTGCAGGTCTTCTGACGCTCGGGTCCTTCCTGATAACCCGGCTCGGCAACGTGCCGATCAACGGCCGGATCAAGGAATGGGCGGTCACCTCGGCCCCGGCCGATCACGCGGAGATCCTGCGGCGCTGGGAACTCTTCAACAACCTGCGCACGCTCACCGCCCTCATCGCGTTCGCCCTGCTGATCGTCCTCGCCCTGAGGCCGATTGCGGAAGCGGTTCCGGGCGTCCGCTCTTCAACGTAGTCCCGGGTCAGGACGGCGACGGGCGCGGCTCGGGAGCCCGGTCGGGTTACCGGAGGTGCGCCCCGGCCGTTGCCGGGGTGGACTTCCGTCCTCGACACGATCCGGACCGCCGCGAAATCGGTCTAGGAAACCCCGACGGCAGGGGTGAGCGCCCGGGCGGACCGGGTGCTCACCCCTGCCGGCAGGTTCTGGTCGTAGGGGTGGATCAGTGGTCGGAGTAGCTGAAGTCGCCCACGGTCCAGGCGGTGACGTCCTCGATCGCTACGCGGTACATGCCACCCGTCTCCGGGATGCCCATGGTTCCCTGCAGGATCCGTGCCACATGGAAGTGCAGGTGCGTGGGCGGCCCCTCCTTGCGCGTGGCGGCGGTGAAGACGCCGGAGAACTCCCCCAGCCGGTCCGAATCCGCCAGCACCTCCGACACCCGCTGCCGCCACACGGCTTCGGGAGCCAGCCGGCCGGTGATCACAGCACCGCCGGTGACCACGGTCAGGGACATCTGGTTGCTCTGCCCGGACTCCACCAGGGCAGCGACGTTCACGAGCAGCTCGTCAGGCTTCGACATGGGAGCCGATTCTATGGCCCGCCGAGGCCCACACACCGATCAGGCCGCGTTCGAATCCGATTACCTCCTCATCGAACACACGAAAATCTATGGCGGCCGAAGTAGACATTCGGTGATGGGGTGGCTATGGTTTCTCTCGTAGCCGAGAGATCGAGCAAGGCCCGGAGGGACGAACTACCGGGCATCAGTACACGCAGTAGCAGTAGTAGGCAGTACGCAGTCCCCCGCTTGGTACGACATCGGTTCAGAGGGAAGAACGGAGGAGTTGACCGCCATCAGGATCGCCCGGGGCGAAAGACCGAACCCGGGTACCGCAGGACATCGATAGTGAGGTGGTCTCCGGTCAAGCAACCGCGATCCCCGCGCCCCCGGCCGAGTACAGGCCAGGTCCGCGGCAACAGAAGGCCGACGCGGTACTAGGGTCGGCAGATGGTGAAGCAGTTCCTTCGGGGCCCTGGTGCCGTACGGCACCAGGGCCCCTCCACGCGTTCCAGAGAGAGGTGCAGATGACAGCACGCGAATCGTTCGGCGATCGTCTCGACGACGACGACTACCCCGCCTACACGATGGGCCGGGCCGCCGCCATGCTCGGCACCACGCAGGGCTTCCTCCGTGCCATCGGCGAAGCCCGCCTCATCACCCCGCTGCGCTCCGAGGGCGGACACCGGCGCTACTCCCGCTACCAGCTGCGCATCGCGGCCCGCGCCCGGGAGCTCGTCGACCAGGGCACCCCCATCGAAGCCGCCTGCCGCATCATCATCCTCGAGGACCAGCTCGCGGAAGCCCAGCGCATCAACGCCGAATACCGCCGCACCAGCCAGGCAACCCAGGCAGCCGAACCCCCCGCCGCGGGGTGACGGCTGCGGCTGCCGGGTGCGTGAGGCGGCCTCGGTGGTGCCGTCGGGGCCGGCCCGCGCGGTGTCGCGGTGGGCCCCCGCCGGTCAGGCGTGCTCGTCCGAAGGCTGCCGGGCAGGCTGGACCGACCAGCTCGGCGGCTCGTCGTTGCCCGCCTCCTCGTCGCGCTCCGCGTCGGCGGCCGTGGCCTGGACCTTGCCCGACGCGTGGTGGACCGGCGCGTAGACGGCGTAGAGCCGGAGGGGCTCGTCACCGATATTGGTGACGTTGTGCCACGTGCCTGCGGGTACGAAGACCGCCCAGCCGTCCTCGACCTCCCGGTCGTAGTCGAGCCGGTCCTTCGTGCTGCCCATCTGGACGCGGCCCCGGCCTGCGTCGAGCCGGAGGAACTGGTCGGTCTCCGGGTGCGCCTCCAAGCCGATGTCCTCACCCACCGGGATCGACATCAGGGTCAGCTGAAGGTACTTCCCGGACCAGGCGACCACGCGGTAGTCCGTGTTCTCGAGCGTCGCCTCCTCAAGGTCGAAGCTGTGCGGTTCCGGCCCGATGTCCTTGATGGTCATACTTCTCTCCCAGTCGACGAAGGCGACACGCGGTACACGCTCTCGGTCTTGTGCCCGCCCACGTCAACATTCTCAGAGCCATGGGCTCTTGCGGCCGCAAGCACGCGAGCCGCTACCGCACGGCCGGCAGGGAGCCGGCGAACAGAACGATGGCGCACAGCCCCCGGATCGCAGCGCGGGCAACCCATGGGCTTCTCTGGCGGGGCGTCACTCGCATAGTCCCTTTTTTCCGGTTTATTAGCTATTGCTGTGAAATATGCGTGAGTCATGTGGGGTGACGGTGCATCATCACCTCCGGCGGGGAGTCGCCTCCTCCTCGCCCAGGGCGAGCCCGGCGGCGCCGGAGCAGGCAGGAACGTGCAGCCCTGAGCAGTCATCGTCGCGGGCTCTCGGGATCCTCCTTCCGGAGGACCAGGCATCGAAGCAACAAGAAAGGTCCTGCTATGGCGTTGGATGTCATCCGGTCGGATCCACCCGACACAAGCCCTTATCGCAGTCTGCTCAGACAGGGAGCCTTTGCCCTGCTCCCCGCAGCGCTCCTGGCATCGGCCGTCCTGGTCCCGAACGTCGCCCACGCCGCGGAATCCACCGTGGGACTGGGGACCGCCACCAGTTACGCGGTCCTGGCCGGTTCGACGATCACCAACACGAACCCCACCGTCATCAATGGCGACCTGGGGCTTTACCCGGGCACATCGGTGACCGGCTTCCCCCCCGGCATCATCAACGGGGTCAAGCGCGTATTCCCCAACGCCGCCGCCGGTCAGGCGAAGTCCGACCTCGTCGTCGCCTACGACGACGCGGCGGGCCGGGGGCCCGGAACCGTGCTCGCTTCGGCCGAAATCGGCGGACTGACGCTGGCACCCGGCGTCTATACGGCCCCGTCGTTCATTCAGCTCACCGGGACGGTCACGCTCGACGGCCAGAACGACCCCAACTCCGTCTTCATCTTCCGGATCCCCTCGACCCTGACCACGGCTCCGGCAAGTGTCGTCAGCTTGATCAACGGAGCAAGTCCCTGCAACGTGTTCTGGCAGGTGGGCAGTTCCGCCACCATCGACACGACCACCCAGTTCAAGGGCAACATCCTGGCCCTGGAATCCATCACGCTGAACAACAGCGCCGTGATCGAAGGCCGCGCCCTGGCGCGTAATGGCGCGGTCACGATGGACAACAACACCATTACGAGGCCGGACTGCGCCGTTGGCCCACCCGGACCTCCCGGCCCCACCGGCAGCCCCGGCCCGACCGGCCCGACCGGCGCCACCGGCCCGACCGGCGCCACCGGCCCGACCGGCGCTCCCGGACCCACGGGCTCCCCCGGACCCACCGGCTCCCCCGGCCCCACCGGCTCCCCCGGACCCACCGGCTCCCCCGGCGCTCCCGGACCCACGGGCTCCCCCGGACCCACCGGCAGCCCCGGACCCACCGGCTCCCCCGGACCCACCGGCTCCCCCGGCGCTCCCGGACCCACGGGCTCCCCCGGACCCACCGGCAGCCCCGGACCCACCGGCTCCCCCGGACCCACCGGCAGCCCCGGTGCTCCCGGACCCACGGGCTCCCCCGGACCCACCGGCAGCCCCGGACCCACCGGCTCCCCCGGACCCACCGGCAGCCCCGGTGCTCCCGGACCCACGGGCTCCCCCGGACCCACCGGCAGCCCCGGACCCACGGGCAGCCCCGGACCCACGGGCAGCCCCGGCGCCACCGGCTCCCCCGGACCCACGGGCAGCCCCGGACCCACGGGCAGCCCCGGACCCACGGGCAGCCCCGGACCCACGGGCAGCCCCGGACCCACGGGCAGCCCCGGTGCCCCCGGACCCACCGGTCCTGCAGGGCCTGCAGGACCTGTCGGACCGACCGGACCCACCGGGCCCGCAGGACCCAAGGGGCCTCGCGGTGACAAGGGCGAGAAGGGCCACCACGACCACGGCCACGACCACGACCACGACGGCGGCCACGACGGCGGCCACGACCAGGACCACGACCACGACCAGGACGGCAACCACGACCACGACAAGGGCGAGGACGGTCAGGACGGCCGCGACGAGGGCAAACCACCGTGGGCCGACGTCATGCCGAACCACCCCGACGGTGGTCCCGGCCAGGCGGCCAAAAAGGTCAACTTCGCCCCCGTGAGCGCCGCCACCGGCCAGCAGCCTACGGCGGCCGGCTCAACCGACGGGACCGGCATCATGGCCGCCTCTGCGGCAGTGCTGGCATTCGTCGGAGGCACGCTCCGCTTCGCCAGGAAGAGAATCCGGCGAGGTACGACACCTCGACAGGGCTAGCCCCGTCGCGGACGTGGCGTCCTCACGCCCCTGACCCTTCGGTCCCGGCCACTCGGGGGACCGGCGCGTGTTCCACCCTCCCGTCACCGACGGCCGGGTACGCATCGGCGGCAGGGGCCGAAGCCCAATCCAGCACGTAGGACGTCCCGTTCGCCGTTCGGCCGCCGGGCTCCTGGACACCTCGTCCAGGAGCCCGGCGCGCTCGCGAGTGATCAGCTCCGCCCACGGCACTCGCGTCATCGACGTCACCGTCGTCGTCATCGCGTGCTCACGCGACGAGCGTCCGGGTTCACCGGCGCACTGGCCGACGGCGTCATGGTTCCGGTCGGCGAAGAGCGGGAGGTTCCGGGCCGGCGTACGCCTTGACGGCTTCGTCGATGAGACGCCGGGTACCGTCCGGACTCAGTGCCTGGGCCTGCAAGTGCGCATACATCTCCCTGTAGAGCAGCACGTCGGAAGGTTTCTCCAGATACAGGTCGCTGGTGAACCGTTCCAGATACACCACACTCACATCGGTGGCGTCGGAGAACTCGAGCAGCGAGAACTGCCCCAAGACACCCGGGTGCGCGCCTACAGCGTGGGGGAGGACCTGCACGGTGATGTGCGGCCGGCCACCGAGGCGGTTCAGATGGTCCAGCTGCTCGCGCATGACCTCACGGCTGCCTACGACGCGCCGTAGTGCGGATTCGTCCAGTACGGCCCATAAGCGCAGTGGGTCGCAGGGGGCGCCAAGCCGGTCCTGGCGCCGCAGTCGCACCTGGAGGCGTGCGGCGGCCTGTTCGGCCGTGGCATGAGGGATCGTTCCTGCGATGACCGCCCGGGCATAGGCGGGGGTCTGCAGCAGGCCGGGGATCACCAGCGGCTCGTAGAGCCGGATGGCGGCCGCCTCGGCCTCCAGGCCGATGTAGGGGCCGTAGGGGATGTCGCCGTAGGCGTTCCACCAACCCTGCTGACCCGATTCCCGGGCCAGCCGCAGCAGTCGGTCCACACTCCGCTGGTCCTGGACTCCGTACAGGCGGCAGAGATCGCGCACATCGCGCGGCTTGACGAGGCGGCGGCCGTTCTCCAGCAGGCTGATCTTGGGCTGGGAGATCAGCAGTTGCTCCGCCACCTGCTGTGTCGTCATGCCGCTGCTCTCCCGGAGCCTGCGGAGCTCCGCCCCCAGCCGGCGCCTGCTGACGGTGGGATTGACCGTGACGCCCACGGGACGCTTACCTCCGCTCGAAAACCATGCACAGTCGAGCAGATTGACACGGTCGGATCGAGAGAATCCGCTTTGACGGCGTGTCGTGCACGGTGAGGGCGAGGGCCACGCCGCCCGTCTCCGGGATGACCACGGTTCCCTGCAGGATCACCGCCCCGGAGCCGCCGTGTGATGCCGGCGTCGACGTCGACCGGGCCTCGCTTCGCCGTCGACGTGATGCAGACCGTCGCTGTGCGTGTCAGCGTGATCAGAGAGGGATATCCGTACCCCGCAGAGAGAGGAGACGCCGTCATGGACGGTAGGCAGGACAAGCGTCAGGAGCCGGGCAAGGGCAGCGAGGCGCAGGAACACCGTCGCCCCGGGGACCCCGCGCAGCCCCAGCCGGGCAGGCAGTCCCGTGAGAGGGGACAGAAGCCCGGCCGGAAGGAGACCCCGCGCCGCAGCGAGAACGACCTGCTGCGCGAAGAGGACCTGCACGACGAAGGGCTCTGACCAGAGCACCGCTCGCCCGCAGGCCCAGAGCCCGGCCGCTCCGCCGCCCACGGGAAATCACCTGGTCACGCCGGTCAGAGTCCGTCGAACAGGAGTACAGTTAAAGCACCGGGAGTACTTCGCACACCGGCTTTCACGCGGGTGTCGTTTCCGGCGATCGCCTAAAGACCGGGCTGCCGACGGGCAGCCCGGGGGCAGGTCCGCATCATGACCACCATCCTCGACCGGACCGCGTCCCGCGACCTCGCCGCAGAGTTCCCGGTCCGCTTGTCCCTCACCCCGAAGACCACGCTCGCCGGCCAGCTGGACGGGGCCTGGTGGCCCCGCTCCCGCGACCTCGAGGCCGAGCTCCCACCGCTCGTCACCGCCCTGGAGGAACCCTGGGGACGCGTCACCCGCGTCACCGTCAACCCCACCCGCTGGCCCGTCATCCCGCACAAGGTCGCATGGGACGGGCGCACGCTGCACGTGGGCTGGTTCACCGAACAGGACCCCGACAAGCTGATCCTGCTCTCTTACACCGTCGGCCGCTGGGACCTCCTGGTCATCCCGCCCGAAAGCGAGCCCGCGGCCGCGGCCCGGCTGATGTCCGCCGCCGCGATCCCGGGCAGCGTCCTCACCGCGGGTGTCCTCATGGCCAACGAGACCGTCATCGGGCGCGGCGTCCGTGACGCCCGCCGCCGCGAGGCCCTCTGGGAGAGCGAAGGCGGGGCCTGCATGTCCCCCTTCGGGAACCGCATGGACAGATCCGCCCTGCCGCTGCCCGGAAACGGCTGGAGGTGAGCTTCGTGGAGACCCTCGTCCTCGTCGGGGTGATCATCCTCGCGATTGCCGTCGGAGCGCGCTGGATCCACCTGCTGAACGCCCAGCACGACGCCCGGATCGCGGTCTACCACTTCAGCGACCCCCTGCCGAGGCCTCCTGGCCTGCCGGACGACACCGGACGTCGAGCCCACCGCACGGATGCCCGCCGGCGAGGAACACACCTTCCTCCGGCCGGGGGCAGCGGTCGGGTCGCCTCGGCGCCCCGACCCGTCGACCGCGGTGCCCACTCCGACGAGACCTGAGAAGCCGGACCGGTTGCGGAGCCCGGAGCCCCGCACACGAAAGGACGCGGTCATGGCCACGTTGCGCGAACGCAAGACCTACCGCGATCAGGTGCTCCAGGTCCTGTACGGAGCCGTCGAAGGCAACCGCCTCCTCGGCATCACCGGAGCACAGCTGCGGCGCGACCTGAACGTGCCGGAACAGGACCTGGCCGCCGCCTGCACCTACCTGGTGGGCGAAGGGCTGGTCACCGTCGACTGGGATCCCGGCAACACCCCCGCGATGGTCACCCTCACCCACGAGGGGATCCGGCGCATGGAGGCCGAGGAGGAAGGGACGGACCCGGGCCCGGCCTGACCGGTGCGTTGCGGACGTTTCACCTGAGCGGGCGGTGGCGGGCGGAGTGGCGGGTGCGCAGGGCCATGTAGAGGACGGCTGCCACGAGTACCGCGATGCCGATGAACAGCAGGAAGAGCAGTCCGTGCACGGTGGCACCGATGATGCCCAGCACGAACGCGACGATGATCAGAGCCAGGAAGAGCGTCATGGGGGATGCTCCCTCGGTCGGTCGGGGGGCTCAGCGGCGGGCCAGCTGCCGTTCGCCCTTCGCCCCGGGCTCGTAGGGGAGGCCGTAGTGCTGGAAGACCGCTTCCTCGTCCTCGGCGGGCAGTACGTCGTCGGTACCGATCGACGGGCACTGCTTCACCAGCGCCTTGTCGTGAACGACCTGCACATAGCCCGGCCCCACCATCGCCCCTTCCAACGGGACGAACACCAGACGCTGCCGGGTCGGCAGGCCTACCCGGACCGTGGCCATGGCCGGCTCGTCGGTGCCGGTGTCGACGTAGATCGCCTCCAGCGCTCCGATCCTGTGGCCCCGGTGGTCCAGCACGTCGTGGGTCCGCCACTCACGGATGTCCGCCATCCGGATCATGTCGACTCCTCGCGGCCGGTCGCGGGTTCGGGAAGCGAGGCGACGAGGATCTCCGCGGCCTGGGTGACGTTGTCGGCTCGGACCGCGCGGGCCATGGCGTCACGCGCCGCCTCGGGCGTCGTGTCCGGCGGCACCACCATCAGGGCGAAGTGGTCGTTGTCGCCTCGGGTGATCAGAACGGTGTCGTCGCCCACGGGGAAGGAGTCGAGGTGCACGAGACGGTCGTCGACGACCACCCGGGTCGGGACCTCCTCCCAGGCGTCCCTGTCCAGGCCGACCCGGGTGATGGGGCCGAGGTGGGCGGTGAGCGCCTGGATCAGGTCGGGCAGCTCGGCCGCCACGTTCCGGGAGCGCGGCCACCAAGCGCCGTCGAGGACGCCTTCGCGGGAGTGCGTCGTCTGCAGCCTGAGCAGGGCCGTGCCGGGTTTCACCGCTCGGTGGATCTCGTCCGGAAGGAGCCTCGGAGGGGTGGGGGCGTCTGATTCGGCCATGGTGGGTTCGCCTGACTGCGCGGCGCCGCCGACACCTCATGGCCGACGAGATACCGCCGTGTTTCCCAGGGTACCCGCGTGCCTGCGGTCATGCTCGGGGCCGACGGCCGGTGCAGCCGACGGGAAGGGACCCGCGCGGCGCCACGCCGGGCTCGGGTCGTATGACCGTTTCGGCCGTGTCGGCGTGCGGCCGGACCGGAGCCGGAGCAGGATGAACGCGCCCCCTCACCTTCCGACAGGAGAACGCCGTCGTGCTCGAACGCAAGCAGAGCGAGGACCGCACCGAGATCACCTTCGTGCTCCCCGCGGACACCCCGCCCGGGCCGGTCAGCGTCGTGGGCGACTTCAACGGCTGGGACCCCTACGCCCATCCCCTCCAGGACAGGCAGGGGATGACGCGGGCGGTGACGGTCGCCCTGCCGCGGGAGACGAACCACTCCTTCCGGTACCTGGCCGCCGGCGACTACTGGTTCAACGACGAGTCGGCTGACGGCCAGGACGGCCCCAACAGCCGCGTCCGTACCTGAGCCGCCCCCCCCCGGCCGGGCCGCCCCTGCCGTCGTCCTCCCCGTCAGGCGGCCTGGGGCCGCATCAGGTCGCGGAGGACGTCCAGGCAGGACAGGCAGTGCCGTTCCGTGATCGTTTCCTCCGCAACAGCGGGAACCGGCGCTCCGCACAGGGTGGTGTCGGTGCCGTTCTTGGACAGGACGTGCCACACCGGGCCGGGGTCCGCTGCCGTAGGGCCTGCGCACATCTGGTACATGCCGCCTCCCTGGATCGAGGGGATCGTTCCTCCGACCAGGTAACCCCGTCAGCCCACCGGATGCCCCGGTGCGTGCGGCCATTCGGATGAACGGCCGCAGACGGGGCGCCGGTGTCAGGTGTGAGCGGCCGCGGAGTGGCGGGTGTCGGCGAACTCCCTCACGAGGGCGGCGCAGAACGCGTCCAGGTCCGCGGGTTTGCGGCTGGTGACCAGTACCGCGGGCGCCGCGTGGCAGACCTGCACCTCCTCGTCCACCCAGGTACCGCCCGCGTTGCGGATGTCGGTGGCCAGGCTCGGCCACGAGGTCAGCGTCCGGCCCCGTACGACGTCGGCTTCCACGAGGGTCCAGGGCGCGTGGCAGATCGCCGCGACCGGTTTGCCGGCTTCGAAGAAGGCCCGCACGAATCCGACCGCCCGCTCGTCCATGCGCAGGGCGTCGGGGTTGGCGACCCCGCCGGGCAGGACGAGCGCGTCGAAGGCGTCCGCGGTGTCACCGGCGAGTACGTGATCGACGGGGTAGGTACCCGCCTTGTCGAGGTGCCTGAACGCCTGGACCCGTCCGGGGGCGGTGCAGACCAGCTGGGGGATCCAGTGCTGGGCTTCCACCGCCTTCCAGGGTGCGGTCAGTTCGGTCTCCTCCACGCCCTCGGGCGCTGTCAGGAACGCGATGCGCACGACGTCCGCCTCCTTCAGTGGCCGAGGGCCCGCTTGAGTTCCGCCTTGTCCATCTGGGAACGGCCCTTGATGTTGCGCTGCCTGGCCTCGTTGTAGAGCTGCTCCTTCGTCGGGCCCTGGGCACCGCTGTGGGAGCGCTGCCCGCCCCGCTTGGAGGAGGACATGTCGTCGAGGGAGGAGCGGCTGGCCGTCTTCGATTCGCCCGCGCGGGCGCGTTCCTTGTTGACGGTCCGGGCGGCGATCTCCTTGGCCCGCTCGGTGCTTTCACCGCGCTGTTCGGCACTCTCCTTGATGTGTTCGTACTGGCGTTCACGCTTGGGGCTGGAACCGCGGGGCATGGTGACTCCTTGTCTGCGATGCGATCTCGATGACGAATCCGCTGCGGGGCCGGGTGGGGATCCGCTTCAGCGGAATGGACAGGTCTTGTTGCGGTACGGCGGGGTCGGTGCGGGCGAGGGCCGACGCGAGGGCGGAGAGCAGGGCGAGGGTGATGTCCTCACCGGGGCACCGGTGGCCGGTCCGCGCGTCGCCGCCGCCCTGGGGGATCAGCTCGCCGGGGCCGGGTTCGCGGTGCAGGAAGCGCTCCGGGGCGAAGTGGTAGGGCCGCTCCCACAGGGCGGGGTCGTGCTGGTGCCCGTACACGTCGAGCAGGAGGAGCGTCCCGGCCGGGATCTGGTCACCGGCGAAGGTGACGTCCCGGGCGGCCAGCCCTGCGACGAAGGGCACGAAGGGGTAGAAGCGGCGGACCTCGTGGGCGAAGGCGCGGGCGTGGGCGGGACCGCCGGTGCGCAGGTGGTCACGCTGGTCCGGGTGGCGGTGGAGGGCGTGCGCGGCGAAGGTGACGTACCAGGCGACGGCGATGGTCGGCCGGATGATGTTGAGGAGTTCGACGGCTGCCGTGTGCGGATCGAGCAGGGCGGAGTCCGGGCCGCGGTGCAGGGCGACCGTCTCCAGCACGGTGCCGGGGACCAGGTGCGGGTCCTGTGCGCGGACGCGGTTCACGGCGGCCATGAGGTCGTGCTCCTGGCGGTGCCTGGCGCGGCGGGCCCGTACGTGGCGGGGCCCGGCGGTGGCGAACCCGTCGACCATGGCCACGCAGTCCTCGGCGATCCCACGGGCCGCGTCGCCCGGGGCCGGCAGACCCACCCAGTCGCAGACCGCCCCCGCGAGCAGGGTCGCCACCTCGTCGAACAGCACCACCGCGCGGCCCTCCCAGCCGGTCACGGCCTCGCGCCAGCCGCTCTCCACCCGCGCGGCCAGTCCGCCGACGGCCTCGGGTGACATCAGCAGGGACGCCAGCAGTTCCTTGCGCTCCCGGTGGCGGGCTCCGTCCAGGGTGTGCACCGCTCCCCTGCCGAAGAGGGTGTCGAGCACGGGTGACGGCAGCGCGCCGTGCCGCTCGACGCGGCTCTCGTCGTAGAAGAGGGACACGGCCTCGGGACCGTGCAGCAGGGCCGCCGGCCGCCCCATCAGGCGGGTGTGCACGAGGGGCGCGCCGTCGTGGGCGCGGCGCAGGTCCGGCGCCCATGCGTAGCCGTGGGCCAGCAGGGACAGGGTGCTGTCTATGTGGTGACCGGACATGCCGGGCGCCTACCCGGGGCGGGGGCGCGCATTCGCGAGGGGGCGGCCGGCGCGGGAACCCTTCGCCTCCCGGTGCGGCCCGGTGCGGCCCGTTCAGCCCGGCGCCCGCGTCCGCTCCCGGCGCGGAGTACGTTGGAAGTACCGGGAGCACCCCGTACACCCGCCTCCACGCGGACGTCGTTCCCGGAGATCGTTACGCCGGGCCGCTCACGGGCGTACCGGGGACGGGTCCGCGCCCCATGACCAGCACGACCGATCCCGCCCGCCAGGTGCGCCTGGCGCTGACCCCGAAGACCTCCCTCGCCGGCCTGCTGGACGGGGCCTGGTGGCCGTACTCGCGCGATCTCGCCGCCGAACTCCCGGCTCTGGTGGATGCGTTGGAGGAACACTGGGGGCGCATCACACGTATCACGGCGAACCCCGACCCGTGGCCCGCCCTCCCTTACACGGTCGCCGTCCACGGCCGCAGCCTGAACGTCGGCTGGTTCTCCGAGCAGGACCGCGACACGATGATCCTGTTCTCGTACAGCCTCCGCCGCTGCGACCTGCTCGTGGTCCCGCCCGAGGCCGAACCCGCCTCCGCCGCGCGGCTGATGGCCGCCGCGTCCACCCCCGGCAACGTCCACGACACCGGAGTGGTCATGTCCGCGGAGAGCACGGAGGCGGAGGTGACGGACGGCATGCGCAGGCGGAGCCCATATCTACCCCCGCGGTAGGAGAATTCGACAGACGGCGCGACAAGGATTACTGCCGCGCAAAAGGAGCGGAGATTTTCGACCGGCTTTCGGGACGGTGTCGTGCTAGTCTCGATTTCAGTTGCAGTTGTGGTTCTGTTCCCGAAACTTCAGGTGTCCTCAGCCGCCCCCAAAGGCGGCGGGAGTGCTTTTTTCATCTCCGGATTATCCGGCGGGGCAATCATCACGGCGACATGGTTTCCGCACAGTGCGGACGCCGATGATCCTCGAAGGAGATACAACATGAGCACTGGTACCGTGAAGTGGTTCAACGCGGAAAAGGGCTTCGGCTTCATCGAGCAGGACGGCGGCGGTCCCGACGTCTTCGCCCACTACTCGAACATCGCCTCCCAGGGCTTCCGTGAGCTGCAGGAAGGCCAGAAGGTCAGCTTCGACATCGCGCAGGGCCAGAAGGGCCCGACGGCCGAGAACATCGTCTCCGTCTGAGCCTGACACGCACGCCGCAGCTGGGGCCCGCATCCTTCGGGGTGCGGGCCCCAGCTGCGTACGCCCCACCGAAATCCTGCCGAACGGATCCGCTCCCGGACCCGTCGTGGCCGGCGGCCGGACATCACCTCCGAGTCGCGCCACCACCCTCCGCCGAGCGGGCTTTTCGGGCCCCTTTTCCGGCGGTTCAGCTTTCATGCCCCATTCGAAGCCGTCGGGAAATACTGCGTTCCGCTCCTTCGCCGCGGACATTCCTTGACGCGTCTCGCACCGAGGAAGGTCCCGCATGAACAGCACGCACCCGCCCGGTCGTCGTTCCGTCCGGGACGACGGGGACCCCGTCCTCGGGCGGCATGAGATCACCCTCCCCTCGCCGTCCGCTCCCCCGTTGCCGGCGGTCGGGGCGTTCGCCGACCTGGACCTGCCGGACGGTCTGCTCGCCGTGCTCGCCGCCGAAGGCGTCACCGTGCCCTTCCCCATCCAGGGCGCGACCCTGCCGAACGCCCTCGCGGGCCGGGACGTCCTGGGACGCGGCCGCACCGGCTCCGGCAAGACGCTGGCCTTCGGCCTCGCCCTGGTGGCCCGTACGGCCGGAACGCGGGCCGCGCCCAGACGGCCCCTCGCCCTCGTCCTCGTCCCCACCCGCGAGCTGGCGCAGCAGGTGACCGACGCGCTCACGCCGTACGCCCGCGCCGTCGGATCGCGGCTGGCCACGGTCGTCGGCGGAACGCCCCTCGGCAGGCAGACCTACGCCCTCCGGAAGGGCGCCGAGATCGTCGTCGCCACCCCGGGCCGGCTCACGGACCTCATCGCCCGGGGCGACTGCCTGCTGGACCGGGTCTGCGTCACCGTCCTGGACGAGGCGGACCAGATGACCGACCTGGGCTTCGCGCCCCAGATCGCCGAACTCCTCGACCAGGTGCCCGCCGAAGGCCAGCGGCTGCTCTTCTCCGCCACCCTCGACCACAGCGTCGACCGGCTCGTCGGCCGCTACCTGTCGGACCCCGTCGTGCACTCCGTCGACCCCGCGGCCGGGGCCGTGACCACGATGGAGCACCACGTCCTGCACGTCCACGCCGACGACAAACAGGCCGCGACCGCCGAGATCGCCGCCCGCACGGGGCGCGTGATCATGTTCCTCGGCACCAAGGAAGCCGTCGACCTGCTGACCCGGGACCTGCTGGCCCGCGGGGTGCTCGCCGCCGCGCTGCACGGCGGCAAGTCCCAGCCGCAGCGCACCCGCGCACTCGCCCGGTTCAGGAGCGGACAGGTGCCGGTGCTCGTCGCCACGAGCGTCGCCGCCCGCGGCATCCACGTCGACGGCCTCGACCTCGTCGTCAACGTCGATCCGCCGGCCGACCCCAAGGACTACCTGCACCGCAGCGGCCGCACCGCCAGGGCCGGGAACCACGGCAGCGTCGTCACCCTGGTCACGCCGAACCAGCGCCGTGCCACCGCCCGCCTCATGTCCGGAGCGGGCGTCCAGCCCCGGATCACCCGGGTCCGCCCCGGCGAGGCGGAACTGCACCGCATCACCGGCGCGCGCACCCCCTCGGGCGTCCCCGTCCCCGGTACGTAGCCCTCAGGCGGACGCCACCCGCCCGGGCCGGCACCGTGCCATCCCCGTCCCCGCCCCTTCCCCGTCCCCTTCCCCACCAGGAGCCGCTTGTGACACCGGTACAGACACGATCCGACCACCCGTCCACCCCGCCCACGGCCGACCCGCACGTCTGGGCGGACATGACCGTCGAGGTCGCCCTGGCGGTCATGCACGGGGCCCGTACCGCGCGCCTGATCATCCTCGACGCCGACGGCCGGCGCACCGGCCTCGTCACCCGGACCCAGCTCACCGGCTTCCGCGCCAGTCCCGCGTACACCGACCGGGCCCGCCTGAGCGAACTCTCCCCCGCACAGGCCGCGCCCCGCCCCTGACCACCGCGCCGGGAACGACCGCCCGCCGCACCCCTTCCCTTCCTTCCCTTCCCTTCCTCTCCCCCTGTGAGGCCCCATGCGCTGCGTGATCGCCCGTTTCCCGTTCGAGCTGACGAAGAGCGGTGTCCAGGCCTCGATGAAGGGCATCAAGCCCGAACCCGTGGCCGGCGCGTTCGTGACCATCGGACGCCGTGACTACCCCGCCAAGCAGGTCGGCGCGGTCGTCACGCGCCAGGACCGCCGCGACTTCGGCGTCAACGAGGTCCTGCGGGCCATGACCCGGCTCGGCTTCACGTGCGGCATCCGCCCGGTCGCCTCCCCCTCGGCCGCCGCCGACCCGGTCCGGAAGGCGTCCGCCCTCCTGGGCGCACCCCCCGCGGCCTGACGGCACAGGAGCCGGCGGCGGGGCGGCTGCCCCGCCCGTCCGCTCGTCCGTCCGTCCCCCGCACGGGGGCGATTCCCCTCGTCCACCCCTCCAGCCGTCAAGAGCGCCGATACCGGCGTCGCGGACGGCAGCGTTACCCTCGGTGAGTGCCGGACCGCCGGCCCGCGCACCGGAAGGTTCGACGGAGAGGTGAGAATGACAGCAGACGATCCGCTCGGCCGTCTTGACGACGACGACTACCCCGCCTACACGATGGGCCGGGCCGCCGAGATGATCGGTACGACGCCCGGCTTCCTCCGCGCCCTGGGAGAAGCCCGGCTGATCGCCCCGCTCCGCTCCGAGGGCGGCCACCGCCGCTACTCCCGCTACCAGCTGCGCATCGCCGCCCGCGCCCGCGAACTCGTCGACCAGGGCACCCCCATCGAGGCCGCCTGCCGCATCATCGCGCTCGAGGACCAGCTCGTGGAAGCCCAGCGCATCAACGCCGAGTACCGCCGCGCAGCGGGCGAACCCCGCCCTCCGGCAACCGGCTGAACCGGGCCCCGCCGCGCCCCCGCCACCCGGGGGGGCGACACGGCCGTGTCCCGCCGCCCCGGGTGACGACGCGGCCCCAGGTCACCGGCCTGGGGCCGCGGCCTCGTCTAACGCGGGGACGGGAACCAGGCCATGGGGTCGGCCGGGGTCTGCTCGCCCGTCGCCAGGTTCTTGACCTCGTGGTTCCCGCCCTCCTCGGACGGCGGGAACCAGACGAACGGGATGCCCTTGCGGGAGGCGTAGCGGAGCTGCTTGGCCACCTTGTCGGCCTGGTGGTAGAGCTCGACGTTCATCCCCCGCGCGCGCAGGCCCGCCGCCGTGGCCCCGGCCGCGCCGCGGAGCTCGTCGCGCGGGACGGCCACGAGGACCTGGCTGGGGCACTTGGGGCCGGAGTCGAGAAGGCCCTCCGCCAGGAGCTTGGCGAAGATGCGGGTCAGTCCGATCGACATGCCGACGCCGGGCAGGCTCCGCCGGATGAAGGAGCCGGTCAGGTTCTCGTAGCGGCCGCCCGAGCAGATGCTCCCGTAGTCCGGCCAGTCGGTGAACTTCCCCTCGTAGACGGTCCCCGTGTAGTAGTCGAGGCCTCGGGCGACCGAGAGGTCCGCGACGACGCTGCCCGCCGGCAGGTCGCCGAGGGAGTCCAGGACCTGGGCCAGTTCGCCGAGCCCTTCGTCGAGCAGGTCCGACGCGACGCCGAGGCCCTTGACCGCGTCCACGACGGCCGCGCCCTCGCCGCGCAGCCGGGCGAGGGCCAGGCAGGAGTCGACGGTCCGCGCGGGCAGGCCGAGTCCGTCGGACAGGATCCGGGCGACGCCCTCCGCCCCGACCTTGTCCAGTTTGTCGACGGCCCGGATCACCGCCGTCGGATCGGCGATGCCCAGCCCTTCGTAGAACCCCTCCAGGACCTTCCGGTTGTTGACGCTGAGCGTCCAGGCGGGCAGGTCCAGCCCGGTCATGACCTCGTGGATCATGCGCGGCAGCTCGGCGTCGAAGTGGAGCGGGAGCCGGTCGACGTTGATGACGTCGATGTCGCACTGGGTGAATTCCCGGAAACGGCCCTCCTGGGCCCGTTCACCGCGCCAGACGCGCTGTATCTGATAGCGCTTGAACGGGAAGACCAGCTCGTTGAAGTGCTGGGCCGTGTACCGCGCGAACGGCACGGTCAGGTCGAAGTGCAGGCCGATGCGGGAATCGCTCGGGTCGTCGGCGTCCTCCTGGAGCCGGCGCAGCGCGTACACCTCGTTCGAGGTCTCCCCCTTGGCGGTGAGCACGGAGAGGGGCTCGACCGACGGCGTCTCGACCGAACAGAATCCGTACCTCTCGAATCCGGAACGGACGATATCGAGCCACTTCTGCTCGACCATGCGAATTTCCGGCAGCCATTCGGGAAATCCGCTCACCGGTAGAGGGCGGACCAGTTGTGAGTCGTTCATCGCACGACCCTAACCCCACCCCGTCAGGGGGGCCATCCATTTACCGGTGCGGGGCTCCGGGCAGCCCTCTACAACTTTCGTTGTAGCGGGGTCGGCGGCTTCCTCAACCCTTCGTTTCAATCCGTTGCGGCCCTCCGCTTCCGCAGGTCACGATGGCCATCGCCACAGCCCGTAACCGCAGAAACGGATGGCTAGGTGCACACGTCGCAGCACACCACAGCAATTGTCCCCCAGGCGCAGACAAACGAATTCGAAAAGAGCTGGCAGCGCACAGCGGTCGAGGAGATCACCGGGCGCCTGACCGACTCGGAATTCCCTTGTGTGTTCTCGCGGAACGCCTTCCGCAAGCAGCTCCTCCGGTTCGTCTTCGTGCCCGACGGCGGGAGCGACGGCATCCGGCACCTGGCGGCGGCCCTGACGGAGTACGTCGAGGAGGCGAGGGACTGGGATGGGCAGCTGGACACCGCGTATCCGCTGGTCGTGGTGTTCTCGCCGGACGCCGTGGCCGGGGACTCGGTCGAGGAGCACCACGCCTTCGGCTGGCACGTGCTGCAGGAGCTGCACCGCGTCGACCCCGCGCCCTGGCCGGCCGGCGTCGCCCGGGACCCCGGCTCCGAGGCGTGGTCCATGTGCTTCAACGGAATGCCGCTCTTCTGCAATATGAGCAATCCCGGGCACCGGGTCCGCCGGAGCCGCAACCTCGGCGGGTCGTTCGTTCTCGTCATCAATCCCCGGGAACGCTTCGACGTATTCGCCGGAGACACCCCGAGCGGCCGGAAGGTGCGCGCCAACATTCGCGGCCGGATACACCGCTACGACGGCGTCCCACACTCCCCGCAATTGGGTTCCTACGGCATAGGCGCCCTCGAATGGCACCAGTACGGGCTGATCGAGGAGAACGCCGGGCGGACCGACGTCTGCCCCTTCTCACCCCGTACCGACGACGGCAACGACACGCAGAGGACGTCCTGACCATGATCGAGCTCATCGTCTCCCAGGGCCGGGTGGCCGACCGAAAGCCCCGGATGATCGAGGGCGCCGCCCGGATCGCCCGCGCCCTCGAACAGCGCTACGGGCTGGCCGGCCGCTGGATCGGGGAGCCCTCGCCGGCCGCCGACGACGACTGGACCGACAGCCTCCCGCAGGCCGAAGGGCAGCTGACCGCGCTCGGCCGCGCCGTCGGGGACGCCATCCGGGCCGGCCGCCGGACCGTCCTGGTCTCCAACACCTGCCCCGCGAGCATCGGCACGCTGCCGGTGGTGGCCCGCGAGCTGCCGGACGCCGTGGTGCTCTACATCGACGGTCACGGCGACTTCAACACCCCGGCCACCAGCAGCGGCTACCTGGGCGGAATGGTCCTCTCCGCCGCGTGCGGCCTGTGGGAGAGCGGCCACGGAGGCGGGCTGCCCACCGCGCAGGCCGTGCTGGTCGGCACCCGGGACATCGACGAGGGCGAGGCCGAGCTGATCGCGCAGGCGGGAGTCCGGGTGATCCCGCCCGCCGAGACGACGCCGGAGAACATCCTGGACGCCATCGGCGACCGCCCCGTCTGGGTGCACATCGACTGGGACGTCCTCGAACCGGGCCACGTGCCCGCCGACTACACCGTCCCGGACGGTCTGCTGCCCGAGCAGATCCGGATGGTCTTCGAGACGATCCCCGCCGGCCGGCTGCTCGGCGTCGAGCTCGCCGAGTTCGACGCCACCACCGACGAGGCGGTCAACGAACGGGCCGTCGCCGTGGTCCTCGACATGGTCGCCCCCGTCTTCGAGGACGCCGCCGCCGGGAGTACCCGCCCGGCCGGCGAACGCGCCCTCGCCGCCCGGTAGTCCGGCCGCCTCCCGCCCTCCGCCGTCCCCCCTCCCCCTCGCCAGCCCTGGAGAGATCCCCATGCCCTTGTACGACAGCATCCTCGACACCGTCGGCCGTACGCCCATCGTCCGGCTGAACCGGCTCGCCCCCGCGCACACCACGGTGTACGTGAAGGTGGAGGCGTTCAACCCCGGCGGCTCCGTGAAGGACCGGCTCGCGCTCTCCGTGGTCCTCGACGCCGAGGCCAAGGGGCTCCTCAAGCCCGGTGACACGATCGTGGAGTGCACCTCCGGCAACGTCGGCATCGCCCTGGCGATGGTGGCGGCGGCGCGCGGCTACCACTTCGTCGCCGTCATGGGCGACACCTATTCGCTGGAGCGGCGCCAGCTGATCCGGGCGTACGGCGGCAAGGTGATCCTCTTCCCCGGTGCGCTCGGCAGCAGCGGAGGCAACCGGATCGCGGACGAACTGGCCGAGAAGCACGGCTGGTTCCGGGCCCGGCAGTTCGACAACCCGGCCAACCCGGCCTACCACCGGGAGACCACGGCCTCGGAGATCCTCGCCGACTTCGCGGGCAAGCGGCTGGACTACTTCGTCACCGGCTTCGGCACCAGCGGCACCCTCACCGGCGTCGGGCAGATGCTGAAGACGGCCCGCCCCGGTGTCCGGGTGGTCGCCACCGAGCCGGAGAACGCCGCCATCCTGGGCAAGCAGGAGTGGAACGTCCACCGGATCCAGGGCTGGTCCCCGAACTTCGTGCCCAGCGTGCTGGACGACTCGGTCATCGACGAACTGGTGACCGTCGACGAGACGGTGGGACGGGACACCTCCCGCCGGCTCGCCGCGGAGGAGGGCATCTTCGCCGGCATCTCCGCCGGCGCCACCCTGGCCACCGCGCTGCGCGTCGCGGAGACCGCCCCCGAGGGGTCGGTGCTGCTCGCCATGCTGCCGGACACCGGGGAGCGGTACCTGTCCACCTTCCTCATGGAGGGCGTCAACGAGGGCTCGGACGACGAGTGGCTCGCCTCGCTGGACGCCGGGAACTGACGTGAGTCAGGAATTCGTCCCCCCGGGCGCCCGGTTCACCGCTCTGCCCGACGGCTTCCCCCTGCTGCGCGGCGGCACCCTGAACGGTGCCCGGGTGGCGTACGAGACGCTCGGCCGGCTCACCCCCGAACGCGACAACGCGGTCCTGGTCCTCCCCGGCCTCTCCCCCGACAGCCACGTCGCCTCCCACCCCGGTGACCCTTCGCCGGGCTGGTGGGAGGCCATGGTCGGGCCGGGCAAGCCGGTCGACACCGACCGCTGGTACGTGATCTGCGTCAACGCGCTGGGCAGCTGCAAGGGCTCGACCGGGCCCGCCTCCGTCGATCCCGCCACGGGCGAGCCCTACGGGCCCGGCTTCCCGGAACTGTCGATGGAGGACATCGCCGACGCCGCCGCGCACACCGTGCGCGCCCTGGGCGTCGAGCGGCTGGCCTGCGTCATCGGCACCTCCATGGGCGGGATGAGCGCGCTGTCCCTGCTGGCCCGGCATCCGGGTCTGGCCCGTGCCCACCTGAACGTCTGCGGGGCGGCGGGCTCACTGCCGTTCGCGACGGCGGTCCGCTCGCTGCAGCGCGAGGCGATCCGCTTCGACCCGCAGTGGAACGGGGGCCGGTACGACGCGGAGAACTACCCGCACCGCGGCATGCTCACGGCGCGCAAGCTGGGCATGACGACCTACCGTTCGGCGCGGGAATGGGACCGCCGGTTCGGCCGCGGCCGCATCGCCGGGGAGCGCCTCGCGCCGGACGTGCCCTTCGGCCCCGAGTTCGAGGTCGAGGCGTACCTCGAAAGCCATGCCCGGAAGTTCTCCGGCCGGTTCGACCCCAACAGCTACCTGCACCTCAGCCGCTGCATGGACCGCTTCGAGCTGGGCGAGTCCTGTGGCTGCGCGACCGACGAGGCGCTGGCCGGGATCCGCCTGGAGCGGGCGCTGGTCATCGGCGTGGAGACCGACATCCTCTTCCCGCCGGGACAGCAGCGGCAGATCGCCGACGGCCTGCGCGCCGGCGGTACCGACGCCGAGTTCCTGGTCCTGGACTGCGACGAGGGCCACGACGCCTTCCTCATCGACATCGACCGCTTCGGCCCGCCCGTCGCGACGTTCCTCAGCACGCTCTGGCACTCCGGAGGCAACACATGTCCCCCCACCCCTACCGACTGGCGCTGGTCACCGGCGCGAACCGCGGCATCGGCTTCGAGACGGCGCGCCAGCTCGCCGCCGCCGGCGTCCGCGTGCTGCTCTCCGGGCGCGACGGTGAGGCTGTCGCCGCTGCGGTGAAGGAACTGCGCGCCGACGGCCTCCCGGTGGAGCCCCTGGTCCTCGACGTGACCGACGGCGACAGCGTCCGGGCCGCGGCCGCCGAGGTGGAGCGCGCGTACGGCCGGCTCGACATCCTCGTCAACAACGCGGCCATCCGCGTCGAGGAGTACGGCAGGAAGCCCTCGGAGCAGCCGCTCGCCCAGTGGCGCCGGACCTTCGACACCAACGTGTTCGCCGTCGTCGAGGTGACCCGGGCCTTCCTGCCGCTGCTGCTGCGCTCCCCGGCCGGCCGCATCGTCAACCTGTCCAGCCTGCTGGGGTCCGTCGGCACGCACGGCGATCCCTCCTCCTACGCCTACAGCGACATGTTCAAGTCGCTGCCCGCCTACAGCGCCTCCAAGAGCGCACTCAACTCCTGGACGGTGCACCTCGCCTACGAACTGCGCGACACCCCGGTCAAGGTGAACGCCGTGCACCCCGGCTACACCCGGACCGGCCTCAACGACGGCGAGGGCGACCTCGCCGCCCCGGACGGCGCGCGGACGGGCGTGGCGATGGCGCTGCTCGGCGACGACGGCCCCACCGGCACGTACACGCACCGCGGCGAAACCGTCCCCTGGTAACCCCCGGTACATCAATGGAGCACATCTATGGGCAACCACGTGGCCCTGGCCACCGACATGACCAGCCTTCCGATCGACTACGACATGCCGCTGCTGCTGGAGGCCTGCCGGAAGGCCGGAGTACGGGCGGAGATATGCAGCTGGGAGGACCCGGACATCGACTGGGGGGCCTTCGACGCCGTGCTGCTGCGGTCCCCCTGGAGTTACGTCGAGCAGCTGCCGCGCTTCCTGCAGTGGTGCGAGCGCGTCACCGCCGTGACGCACCTGCTCAACCCGCTCCCGGTGGTCCGCTGGAACCTCGACAAGAGCTACCTGGGCGATCTGGACGCGGCCGGGGTGCCCGTCGTGCCGAGCAGTTTCGTGGCACCGGAGGCCGAGCCGGCCGCCGCCCTGCGGGCCTTCCTCGAACGGTATCCCGATGCGGCCGAGTTCGTGGTGAAGCCGACCGTCGGCGCCTACTCGCGCGACGTGCAGCGGTTCTCCCGCGCGCAGGAGCCGGAGGCGACCCGGCACGTCGCCAAGCTGCTGGAGCAGGGCTGCGACGCGCTGATCCAGCCCTACATGGACGCCATCGACCGGGACGGCGAGACCGACCTGATCTATTTCGACGGCGAGTACAGTCACGCCATCCGCAAGCGGGCGCTGCTCCTGCCCGACGGCACGGTCGACGTGCCCACGCAGGACGCCCGCACCGCGCGGGACGCCGCCCCGGACGAACGGGCGGTGGCCTCGGCCGCGCTCAAGGCGGTGGTGGCCCGGCTCGACCTGGAACGGCCGCTGCTCTACGGCCGCGTCGACCTCATCCGCGACGGCGAGGGCAGGCCGGTCCTGCTCGAACTCGAAGTGTGTGAGCCGTCGCTGAGCATGCCCTTCGCGGAGGGCTCCGCCGACCGGTTCGCGCGGGCCATCGCCGCACGGCTGGAAGACATCACCCGAGAACGCAAGAACGGATGACCACCATGGCAACGACAGAACAGCCCTCGGCGGCCGAGGCAGCCGGGGCACAGACCCCGGCCCGGGCACAGGCGCAGGCCAAGGCCCCGGCCGGAGCCGCAGCCGCCGCAGCCGCCCCGGTCGGGGCGCGCGGCACCCTCTACGCCGCCCTCGGCGTGCTGAGCTTCTCGTTCAGCTTCCCCGGCACCGTATGGGCCCTCGACGGGTTCGGTCCGTGGAGCGCCATCGGGGTGCGCGGCGTGCTCGCCGCCCTGATCGCGGGCACGGCGCTGCTGGTGACGCGGGCACCGCTGCCCGCCCGGGGCGACTGGGCCGCGCTCGCCGTGGTGGCGGGCGGCTGCGCCGTCGGCTTCCCGCTGCTCACCACGCTGGCCCTGCAGACTTCCTCGACGGCGAACTCGGCGATCGTCATCGGCGCGCTGCCGATGGCCACGGCGGCGTTCTCCGCGGTCCTCACGCGGCGCCGGCCCTCGAAGGTGTTCTGGGCCGCGGCGCTGACCGGCGGGGCGACCGTGATCGCCTTCACCCTCACGCAGAGCCACGGCAAGCCGACGGTCGCCGAGCTCTACCTCTTCGGCGCCCTCGTCGTCTGCGCGGCCGGGTACGCCTTCGGCGGGCGGCTCTCGGCCCGCATGCCCGGCTGGCGGGTCATCGCCTGGGGCGTGGTGCTGGCGGCGCCGGTCAACATCGCCGTGTCCGCCTGGGCGCTGCCGCACGAGCCGGTACACCTGACGGCGAAGGCCCTGGTCGGCATGGCGTACATCGCGGCCGTCTCCCAGTTCGGCGGGTTCGTCGTCTGGTACAAGGGCATGGGGCTCATCGGCGTGGCCCGGGCGAGCCAACTCCAGCTGGCGCAGCCGCTGCTGACCCTGCTGTGGGCCGTGCTGCTGATGGGCGAGCAGATCGGCGCGGCCGTGCCGCTGACCGCGTGCATCGTCCTGGCCTGCATCGTCGTCACCCAGCGGGCCAGGACGTCCTGAGCGGACCGGGCCACCGTCCAGGCCAGTCCGTAACGACGAAATGCATCGGTCCGGCACTCCTCGAACCACGAAATCCGTGGCGGTGGGGGCGCCGGACCGATGCTTTCTCATTCTTCGGACGGTCGTTCCCCTCGGATCCCCAGGGTGTTAGTTTCACCGGGTTCACGCGGCGGGCCGAACCGGAAGGCCCTGCCGCAGTTCCGGGGGAAGGTGGGCGAGAGTTGAGTCGTCAGGCAGCCGCGCAGCAGCTCCGGACCGCCGCGCCCGCGGTCATCGAGGCGTACCGGGCGGAGCTCCAGCGGCTCGGCAGCCCGCTGGCGACCCGCGACGACGCCTGGCAGCAGTGCCGTTACCAGGCGCAGAACATCGTGGCCGAGTGCGCGCAGTCGCTGGAGACCGGCCGGCCGGCGGAGGTGAGCGGGGTCGGGGAGTACTCCCGGCTGCTCGGGGCGCACCGCGTCACGCAGCGGATCCCGGTGTCCGAGTCGGTCCGGGCGGCGGAAGTGCTCTGGGAGGCCATGCGGGAGGCGGTCGCCCGGGCGGCGGAACAGCTGCCGGCCGAGCAACGGCACTCGGTGCAGCAGGAGATCAGCACCACGTTCCGCACGGTCACCGGGGCCCGGCTCTACCAGGGGATCCGGGGCTACGAGGAGGCCGCACGGCCGGAGGGCCCCGCCGGACGCCCGCCGGGGCCGTCCGGGCTGAAGGAGCAGGCCGATCTCGAACCGCAGGCCCTGGAAGTGCTCACCCTGCGCGAGCGGGAGATCCTGGAGGCGGTCCGGGAGGGACTGACGAACCGGCAGATCAGCCGGCGTTTCGAGATCACCGAGGCGACCGTCAAGCGGCACCTGCACAACGCGTACCGCAAGCTGGGCATCAGCTCCCGGGTGCAGGCGCTGAACAAGATGTTCCCGGAGGGGCGCTGAGAAAACGGGCGACCGCGCCGCTGGTGCGGCGCGGTCGATGATCGTCGGGCGGGCGGGTTCACCCCAGGGACCCGCGGGTTCACCCCAGGGACCCCGCCAGGGTCAGACCGGCCAGCGCGGTCAGGTTCGCGGCGTACTGGGTGACCATGAACGCCCGGTAGGCACCGCGCCGTTCCGCGCGGCCCACGCCCTCCCGGCGGGCCCCGCGCAACACCCGGACGACCACCCAGAGCGACCCCAGGGCCAGCGGCACCGCCACCGTGAGGGCGGGCCGGGCCCACAGCAGGGCCAGCGCCGGGGCGGCCGCGCCGACGGCGAGGGCGCCGGCCACGGCCAGGGCCCGGGCGGCGGCCGGACCTCGGACGACCGCGACCGTGCGGCGGCCGCCTGCGGCATCACCGCTGACGTCGCCCAGGTCCTTGGTCACGGCGCCGACCAGCGCCATCCACGCCGACATCACCCCGGCGACCAGCACGCCCGTCACGGTCCACGCCCCGCCGGACGCCGCGACCCCGGCCCCGTAGGCGGTCGCGCCCAGCCCGAACACCACCGCCGCGCAGCGCCCGCTGGAGCACTTCGCCTTCACCGGGTCGGCCGAGTAGGCCCAGCCCAGCACCAGGAAGGCGGCCGTCCAGGCGACCACCGCGGGCCCCGCGAGCCCGCCGAGGAGGAGGGCGGCGCAGGCCAGCAGGACGGTGCCCCGGGCGGCGGTCCGCTCGGGGAGGTCCCCGCGGGCGATCGGGCGCCGCGAGCCGTTGACCCGGTCCTCGTGGACGTCGGTGACACCGTTCAGCAGGTAGGCGCAGACCACCGCGCACCACAGGGAGGCCGTGCCGAGCACGGGCCGCCCCAGCGACTGCGGCAGCTGCCCCGCGGACACCACGCCGACCGCGAACCGCAGCAGGAACGCGACCTGGACAACGGGACGGGCTTCCTCCCAGCAGAGGCGGACGGTGTCCGCGAGGGAGTGCCAACGGACGTCCAGGACCCGCACCGGCCTGGCGACGATCACTTGCCCACTGAGATTGATCACGGGCGCCACCCTAGGAAGTGGATCACCGCCTCGGCCATACAACCATGGGCGTACACAGGTGCACTCCCGGAGTGCACCAATCCGCTTGAAAACAGCGGAGGTTGAGGTTCCGCGCGGCGCTCCGGGCAGGCCGCGTCAGGCGGCCGAGTGCTGCAGGGTGTCCACGTCGTCCATGAACGACAGCATCCGCGCGTTGATGACGTCCGGGTGGTCGATCTGGGGGCCGTGGCCCGTGGCCGCGACGATCTCGGCGCGGGCGCCGGGAATGACCCGCGGGACGCGTTCCAGCTGCCGCTTCGGGTGGACCAGGAGGCTGCGCTTGCCCATGATCAGGTAGAACGGCGTACGGATGGAGCCCAGTTCCGCGTCCGACAGCGGCAGCGGCGCGGGACGGCGGATCCGGAAGGCCCGCACCCCGGCCCGGATCCACGTGCGCAGCTCCGGGACCACCAGGACCGGCTGCTCCAGCCATCTGGCGAGGGCCGGGCGCAGGGCCTTCGGGGCGAAGGTGGCGAAGAGGCTGGCGAAGATCCAGACGAAGAAGCGCAGGCCCACCTTCTCCAGGCCCCCCGGGTCGAGCGCGGTGACCGAGGCGAGCCGCCCCGGCCGCAGGTGCGCCTGGTTGATGACGAGCCAGCCCCCGTAGGAGCTGCCGACCAGGTGCACCCGGTCCAGGCCGAGCGCGTCAAGGGCCTCGTCCATCCACTGGGCCGCGCGCTCGGGCTGCCACATGGGCTCGCGCTGGACGCTGCGCCCCGGATCGCCGGGGGTGTCGAGGGCGTAGACGGGGCGTTCGGCACTGAGGGCGCGGGTGTTGGGGTACCACTGGGCGGAGCTGCCTCCGGAGCCGTGGATCAGGACGACCGGCGTGCGGGACTCGGCCGCCGGATCGGCGGGTCCGTACCGGTACACGTGCGTGGTGCCGAAGCTGGTCTCGACGTCCGTCTCGGAGCGGATGGGGGCGCCCATCGCGTAGAGCGCGTCGGCCGCGGCGAAGTAGCGGTCGCGGAGCTCGTCGTTGACGTAGCGGCCGACGTCACGGCGTACGCGGGTCCTGTTCTCGGGCACGGCGGCACCTCCGTTGCAGTTCCGTTCTTCGTGATACGACCGTACCATATTGTTGGTACAGCGGTACCATGAAGAGGACGGCGACGACGGTGGAGGTACCAGGACATGCCCAAGCGCGTGGACCACGAGGAACGGCGCGGGCAGATCGCCGAAGCGCTCGTCCGGGTCGCCGGGCGGCACGGGCTGCACGCCGTCGGCATGCGGGACGTGGCCGCCGAGGCCGGGGTCTCACTGCGGCTGGTGCAGTACTACTTCGAGACCAAGGAGAAGCTGCTCCTCTACGGGCTCCGGCACCTCACCGAGCGGTTCACCGCCCGCGTCGGCGCCCGCCTCGCCGCCGCCGGCCCGGCCCCGGGCCCGCGGGCGACCGCCGAGGCCCTGATCCTGGCCTCGCTGCCCACCGACGAGGAGAGCCGCACCTTCCACCTCCTCTACTCCTCGTACGCGATCCTCTCCGTGACCGACGAGGCACTGGCCGCCCAGCCGTTCATCGCCGACCCGGACGCCGCCGAGGACGCCCTGGCCGGGCTGATCGCGGGCGCGCAGGAGGCGGGCCTGGCCGACCCCGGAGCGGACGCGCGGACGGAGGCGGTCAGCCTGCTGGCCATGGCGGCGACCCTGGGCACGAGCATCCTGGTGGGCCAGCGCGGTCCCGAGTCGGCCGTCGCCGTGCTCCGCCACCACCTGGACCGGATCTTCACCGTCCCGGAGGGCACCGCCCCGCAGCAGCCCTAGCGGGAGGCCTTCGGGGCCGCGTTCCGGGGCGTCGGCACGGAAGGCCTCCGGGCCCGGCTGCTGCTGCGCGCGCAGGGCGGCGAGGCCCGCGGCCACCGAGGAGGAGCGCTGGTTGGCGCCCCATGCGCGCTGGAGCTGATGAACGCCCACGGCTGCACGGTCGTCATGGGCGCCCCGACCATGTACCTCGCCCTGCTGGACGCGGCCGGGCGCGATCCGCGCCCCCCGCTGGAACGGGCCTACTCCGGCGGCTCCTCGCTGCCCCCGGCAGTGCTGCGGCGGGTCGAGGAGGTGCTGGGCGCGCCCGTATACGAGGGGTGCGGGCTCACCGAGACCTCGCCCAGCGTCAGTTACCACCAGCCGGGCCACGAGCGCCGCGCGGGGACGGTCGGTCTGCCGATCCCCGGCGTCGAGGGTCGGCATCGCGGCGGCGGACGAGCCGCGGCGGATCCGGCTGCTGCCGGCCGGGGAGCGCGGGGCGGCCGGCTCCGCGGCTGGCGGAGGAGATCGCCCGCTGGAGCGGGGAACGGCTGGCGCGGTACGAGTACCCGCGCCGGATCGTCTTTTCACCGAGGCCTTTCCCGTGGGCCCCACAGGGAAGATCCTGAAGGCCGAACTGGCCGGATTCTTCCGGTAGACCGCCTCGACCGGTCTGGGTGGGAGGGCCGGTGCACCCGCTACGAGAAGATGTAAGACCCACCCACTCAGGAGGCAACACCCGTGGAAAAGACCGCCGTCCGCCCCGTCATCCGGACCCGACGGGACCAGCTCAAGAACGGTGGCCGGGCATCGCTCATCGGCACCGCCTTCGGCGTGATGTGGTTCGCCCTGGGACAGCCCGCGGTCCACGGGGCCGCCCGCCCGTTCGTCCTCGCGGCCGGGGCCCTCCTGTTCGCCGCGAGCGCCGCCACGGTCGTGCGCCTCTTGCTCCTGGCCCGGCGCACCCCCGCGAGCGTGAAGGGCGCGCCCCCGGCCCCGGGCGGCGGCGGCCCGAAGTTCCTCACCGTGCTGCTGATCGAGGTCGCCGTCCTGGGTGCGGGCAACAACTACATACGCACCACCCTGGACCGCCCCGAGATGATGCTCAGCTGGTCGGCCCTGGTCGTCGGCGCGCACTTCTTCCCGCTCGCCCGGACCCTGCGCGCCCCGATGCTGCGCTGGGTGGGCGCCGCGATGCTGGCCACCGTCGGCCTCGCCGCCCTCGCCGTCCTGGTGCTGGGTGCGGACAAGGAGGCCTGGCGCTACGTGCCGGGCCTGGGCTGCGCGGCCGTGCTGTGGGCGGGTACCGCGTTCTCCGGGATCCGGGCGGGCCGCAAGGCCTGACCCCCCGCCCGGCCGCCCCGACGGGGTGGCCGGAAACCTGCGACGGCGAAGGCGCGCCCGGGGCTCCCGGGCGCGCCTTCGCCGTCCGCCGCCCGGGACGGGGCCGGCGGTGCCTCAGATCCAGCCCCGGCCGCCAGGTAGAGCTCGGCCGCGAACGAGCGAGCCTCTAGGCGAGCGAACCCCTCGACCGCGACTCCCTGGACCGTGGTGTCCGGATGCGCACGGTCCACCTGGACAGCGTCCGCAACGACGCGGTCACCACCGAGTACGCGGAATGGCTCACCGACCTGGGCGGCGAGGTCCGCACCGTGCCGACGCTGCCGCTGCCGCTGCGCATGCTCGTTTTCGACCGGAAGACGGTCATCGTCCCGGCCGACCCGGAGAACACCCGCAAGGGCGCCGTCCAGTTGACCGAATCTGGCGTGGTCGTCGGCCTGGCCGGGCTGTTCGACCAGATCTGGGACTGCTGGGCAGCGGGCTCACCGACGAGGCCGCCGGCCGCCGGCTGGGGCTGTCCCTGCGCACGGTGCGGCGGATGACGGCGGAGCTGATGAAACGTCTCGGCGCGGGCAGCCGCTTCGAGGCGGGCCTGCGCGCGGCCCAGCGCGAGTGGATCTGACCTGACGAACTCGGCCGTACCGGTGGGACGTGCGCGCACCGCTGGTTAGCGTTCCCCGGGGGATCGGAAGATCGCCGGAGCAGACGATCAGCACCGGGGGACGTGACGGTGAACGAGAAGGACGATCTGGCGCGGCGGTTCGACGCACACCGGCCCCACCTGCGGGCGGTCGCCTACCGGATGCTGGGCTCGCTCGGCGACGCCGACGACGCCGTGCAGGAGGCGTGGTTCAAGCTGAGCCGCTCCGACGTGAGCGCGGTGGAGAACCTGGGCGGCTGGCTGACGACCGTCGTGGGCCGGGTGTGCCTGGACATGCTCCGCTCGCGCGCCACCCGGCGCGAGGACTCCCTCGACGGGCCGGACGGGCCGCTGCGGCTGCCCGACCCGGTGGTCGGCGATCCCGGCCGGATCGACCCCGAGCAGGAGGTCCTGCTGGCCGACTCGGTCGGCATCGCGCTGATGGTCGTCCTGGAGACCCTGGCCCCGGCCGAACGGCTGGCCTTCGTCCTGCACGACATGTTCGCCGTGCCGTTCGAGGACATCGCCCCGCTGGTGGAGAAGTCCTCGGCCGCGACCCGCCAGCTCGCCAGCCGCGCCCGGCGCCGCGTCCAGGGCGCGGCGCCCGCCCCGGACCGCGACCCGGTCCGGGTGCGGCAGGTCGTCGACGCCTTCCTGTCTGCCGCCCGGGGCGGGGACCTGGAGGCCCTGGTCAGCGTGCTCCACCCGGAGATCACCGCACGCTCCGACGGCGGCACGCTCCTGCCTGGCACCCTGCTGCGGGGGGCCCGGAAGGTGGCCTCCCAGGCGATCGCCTACGCCCGGTTCGCGCAGGACGGCCGCCCGGTGCTGGTCAACGGCACCCCGGGGGTGCTCGCCCTCGACGCGGAGGGGCGGCCGGTGTCCCTCATGGCCTTCACCGTCCGGGACGGCCTCATCACCGCCCTGGACATCCTCACCGACCGCGACCGCCTCGTCCGCCTCGGCCTGGGGGCACCCTGACGGCGCCCGCCGGCGTCGGCGTCGGCGTCGGCGTCGGCGTCGGCGTCGGCGTCGGCGTCGGCTAACCCTCCGGAACGGGGGACGGCAGTTCCAGCCAGACCGTCTTGCCCGGCCGGGCGGCATCGGACAGCGGCGAGGACCCCCAGCTCTGCGCCAGGTGGTTCAGCAGGACCAGCCCGTGCCCCCCGGGCCGGGAACGGTCCTGCGTGGCCCGGGCCCTGGGTGGTTCGGGGCTGTCGTCGGTCACCTCCACCCGCAGCCGGCCGCCCGGCCCGTAGCGCAGCACCAGCTCCCGCGGTCCCCCCGCGTGCAGACAGGCGTTGGTGACGAGCTCCGACACCAGCAGCAGCACGTCCTCCTCGGCCTCGGTCCCCGGCGCCCAGCGCCAGTCGGCGAGGGCGTGCCGGGTGAAGTCCCGGCACCGGGTGACGACGCCCGCCGTGGCTCCGCCCAGGACCAGCCTCCGCGTCTGTTCCGCCACCGGCGCACTCCCGTCTATGGCCTCACCCGCCCCCTCGGCGCCGCACCTACCCCCGACCAGGGGGGACAAATCCCACGGTTTCGGCCACCAGGACACCACAGCCGTCCCACAGCGGCACCACAGCGGCGCCGGAACCCCGCCGGAGTGCGCCCCGCCGCGCAGGGAAGGGTCCCGGCGGGGGCCTCCCGCCGCCTTCCGAGCGGGGTCCCGAAGGCACGCGAAAGGCCCCCACCAGGGGCTTTCGGCCACTCTCCCCCGTGGAGCGGCCGGCCCGGGCGACGCTAATCCGGCCACGGCCACACCGTCGAGGAAGGCCGGACCGATCCGTCAAGTCCCCCCGCCGCCACCCCGGTCCCGCCACGCCTTCCGGGCACCCCCCTGTCCACATCCTGGACAACTACCCTCGGTATATGAACACAGATGCCGACGCCCTCCGCACCGTGAAAGACGCCGACCGGAAGCACGTCTTCCATTCCTGGTCGGCCCAGGAGCTCATCGACCCCCTCGCCGTCGCCGGGGCCGAGGGCTCGTACTTCTGGGACTACGAGGGCAACCGCTATCTCGACTTCTCCAGCGCGCTCGTCTACACCAACATCGGCTACCAGCACCCCAAGGTGGCCGCCGCCATCGCGGAGCAGGCAGCAAAGCTCTGTACCGTCGCGCCCGGTTTCGCCGTGGACGTCCGCTCCGAAGCGGCCCGCCTGATCGCCGAGCGCACCCCCGGCGACCTCGACAAGATCTTCTTCACCAATGCCGGCGCCGAGGCCGTGGAGAACGCCGTCCGCATGGCCCGGCTGCACACCGGCCGGCCCAAGGTGATGTCCGCGTACCGCTCGTACCACGGCGCCACGACCACCGCGATCAACCTCACCGGGGACGCCCGCCGCTTCGGCAACGACACCGCGACCGCCGGCGTCGTGCACTTCTGGGGCCCCTTCCCCTACCGCTCCCCCTTCTACTCCGGCACCGAGGCCGCGGAGTGCGAGCGCGCGCTGCGCCATCTGGAGGACACGGTCGTCTTCGAAGGCCCGCAGTCCATCGCGGCGATCATCCTGGAGACGGTCGGCGGCGCCCCCGGCGTGCTCGTGCCCCCGGCCGGGTACCTGGCGGGGGTCCGCGAGATCTGCGACCGCTACGGCATCGTGTTCATCCTGGACGAGGTGATGGTCGGCTTCGGCCGCACCGGCAGGTGGTTCGCCGCCGAGAACTGGGACGTCACCCCCGACCTCCTCTGCTTCGCCAAGGGCGTCACCAGCGGCTACGTACCGCTCGGCGGCGTCGCCATCTCCGCCGCGATCGCCGAGACCTTCGCCCGCCGCCCCTACCCGGGCGGTCTGACCTACTCCGGGCACGTCCTGGCCTGCGCCGCCGCCGTCGCCACGATCAACGTGATGGAGGAGGAGGGCGTCGTGGAGCAGTCGGCCCGCACCGGCGCCGAGCTGCTGGGCCCCGGCCTGCGCGCACTCGCCGAGCGGCACCCGTCGGTGGGCGAGGTCCGCGGTCTGGGCACCTTCTGGGCCCTGGAACTCGTACGGGACGCCCGTACGCGCGAGCCGCTCGTCCCGTACAACGCCTCGGGCGCCGAGAACGCGCCCATGGCGGCCTTCGGCGCGGCCCTGAAGAAGGGCGGCCTGTGGCCCCTGCTCGCCGGGAACCGGATGCACGTCGCGCCGCCCTGCAACATCCCGGCCGAGGACGTGGCCGAGGGGCTGGCGGTCCTGGACGAAGCGCTCGCCGTCACGGACGCGCACATGGCCTGAGCCGCGTGCCTGAGCCGCGTGCCTGAGCCGTGTGCGTGAGCCGTCGGCCTGAGCCTCGGCCTGGGCCGCGGGCCGGATCCGGAGCGCCGGGCGCCCCTTGTCGGGTCGCCCAATCCGGCGGGGCGGGTGTTCGGAGGTTCCGTGCGGTGGTCAACCCACCGCACACATGGTGCAATCCCGTCAGTACTTCCGTACAACAGTTACGACTCAGCACCTACGGACCGGGATGCACGTCAGTCCCGGGGCGGTCCCTCCGGGGCCGAACGGCGGGGAGCGGGACGTCCCTTCGGGGGGCGGGCGCTGGACGCCGGGCGTACGGGATCCAGAACAACGGACTCCGTGTTCCCGAGTACCCGAAGGAAGACAGCATGAGCAAGCACGTCCTGGGCCAGAACCAGTACGGCAAGGCCGAGAACCGCATCGTCGTGGTGACCCGCAAGGGCGGCGACGGCTCCTGGCACGAGATCCGGGACCTCAACGTCTCGGTCGCGCTGCGCGGCGAGTTCCGCGACGTCCACCTCACCGGCGACAACGCCAACTGCCTGCCGACCGACACCACCAAGAACACGGTGTACGCCTTCGGCAAGGAACACGGCATCTCCTCCCCCGAGGCCTTCGGCATCCTGCTCGCCAAGCACTTCGTCTCCTCCCAGGCCCCGATCCGCGAGGCGCAGATCCGCATCGAGGAGTACGCCTGGGAGCGGATCCCCGTCCCCACGCGCAAGGAGCAGCACTCCTTCGTCCGCAAGGGCCAGGAGGTGCGCACCGCGCAGGTCACCTACAGCGAGACCACCGGCCTCCAGGTCATCTCGGGCCTGAAGGACCTGACCGTGATGAACTCGACCAACTCCGAGTTCCACGGCTACATCAAGGACAAGTACACGACCCTCCAGGAGGCGTACGACCGCATCCTGGCCACCAAGGTCACCTCCCGCTGGGCGCACTCGGCGCCGGCCGCCGAAGACGCCGGGTACGACTGGGACCGGTCGTACAAGAAGGTCCGCAAGCACATGCTCGAGGCCTTCGCGGAGACGTACTCCTACTCGCTCCAGCAGACCCTGAACCAGATGGCCGAGCGGGTGCTCGACAACTGCCCCAAGGTCAACGAGGTGCGCCTCAACCTGCCCAACAAGCACCACTTCCTCGTCGACCTGGAGCCCTTCGGCCTCAAGAACGACAACGAGGTCTACTTCGCGGCGGACCGGATGTACGGCCTGATCGAGGGCACCGTCCACCGTGACGGCGTCCAGCCGGTGATCGCCACTTCCGACTGGATCGTGGCGTAACGCCGCTTCCGCCCGGCCCGTTCCGGCCCGGACCGCGTCGCGGGGTCCGGGCCGGCGGTCATTCCCGGGGCCGCCCGAGCAGCAGGTTCCAGCGGCCCGCGCGCCCGCTGAGGGCGGTCACGGTCTCCGGGCGGACGTCGAGCCGCCAGAACGCGGCCGCCGGCAGCTCCAGGGCGGACACCACCGCCGCCCGTACGACGGCCTGCGCGACCACCGCGTGGTGCCGGCCGGGCTCCAGGCGCGCCAGGTGCTCCCCCGTGCGGGTGATCAGCGCGGCCACGGACTCCCCGCCGCCGGGCGGGGCGAACTCCGGGTCGGTGAGCCAGCGCCGGACCGCGTCCGGGTCCTCGGCGGCGACCTCGTCCAGGGTGCGGCCGGCCCACGCGCCCATGTCCGGCGCGGCCAGGCCCTCGTGCCCCGGACAGGGTTCCGCGTACCCGAAACGTCCCTGGCGGGCGCCCTCGTCGAGCGGGGGCGTGGTCAGGTGCAGGCGCACCGGAGGAGGCAGGGGCATAAAAAAGAGCGTAAAGCGCGCGCCCGGGGCGTGAGACGGCGGCCACACGCCGTGGTGTTCAAGCCAGGAGCACGCTACCGTCTCGGACGACATGTAGAAGGTATGACGGAAGTACCGGTGAGAATCCGGCACGGTCGCGCCACTGTGAATCCTCCCGCGGCGACGGGGGAGGGAAGTCAGACCCGCCCGCCTTCGACGAGAGCACCACTGACCGGGACGCGTGTTCCCCTGGAGGTTCCGCCATGGCCCACTCCGCCGTGCCCGCTTCGGCCCCTGTCGCCGTAGCCCCCATCTCCCTTTCCGCACTGGCCCCCTGGGCCGCCTTCGCCGCCGTCGTGACCCTCTTCCTGCTCTACCTCGTCGGCGTCGAGCAGGGTGCCGCCGCGATCTTCCAGGGCGAGACCGTCCACGAGTGGATGCACGACGGCCGCCACCTGCTCGGCTTCCCCTGCCACTGAATCTCCTGCTGATCCCCCGCTGATCACGCAAGGAGCTTTCACGTGAACACGATTTCCCCCCGCGTCCTCCTGGTCCGGGGCATGCTGGCCGGCCTGCTCGCGGGCGTCGCCGCCTTCCTCGTCGCGTACCTGCTCGGCGAGTCCAAGGTGGACGCGGCGATCGCCATCGAGGAGGCCGGCGCGGCCGGGCACGACCACGCCGAGGCCGCCCCGGTCAGCCGGGCCCTCCAGGCGACGGCCGGCCTCGGCACCGGCACCCTGCTCTACGGGGTCGCGCTCGGCGGCATCGCCGCGCTCGTCTTCTGCTTCGCCTTGGGCCGCATCGGCCGCTTCGGCCCCCGGGCCACGGCCGCCCTGGTCAGCGGCGGGCTCTTCCTCACGGTCGGCCTGGTGCCCTTCCTGAAGTACCCCGCCAATCCCCCCGCGGTCGGCGACCCGGACACGGTCGTCCGGCGGACCGCCCTGTTCCTGCTGATGATCGCCCTGAGCGTGCTGCTGGCCTCGGCCGCCCTGATCCTGGGGCGCCGGCTCGCGCCGCGCCTGGGGAACTGGAACGCCTCGGTCGTCGCCTCGCTCGCCTTCGTGGCGGCGGTCGGCATCGCGTATGCGCTGCTGCCGGGGATCAACGAGGTGCCGGCGGACTTCCCGGCGGCGCTGATCTGGCAGTTCCGGCTCTCCTCGCTGGCGATCCAGGCAGTGGTGTGGACGACTTTCGGCCTGGCCTTCGGTTTTCTAGCCGAACGCGCTATTGCCCCGGCCGCCGCCCCCAAGGAGGCTGTACAGCCGACGAGTTGAGGACGGCACTCCGGTTGCGGACGTGCCGGTGCGAAGGGGTGGAACCGGGCATGCAGTCCGCGATCCGGGAATGGCGGGGCTGGACCGGCGCCGCACCGTTCTGGCTGAACTCGGTGCTGCTGAGCCTGGCCCCGTTCACGGCGGTCCCCCTCTTAGCCCAGATCGGCGTCATCGCCGCCCTGGCCGCCCTCGGCGGGCTCGCCCGCCAGCTCTGGTACGGGGACTACGGCCACCCCGCGATGCACCTCGCCGCCGCCCTCATGGGGGCGGCGGCGGTGGTTTTCGTGGTGTTCTGAGCCCGCCGGCTGCCCGGCCCCCGTCCTCCCCTCCACCGAACTTCCCGCCCGACGAGGAAGAATGGGGCTTTTCGAGCGGAGCGGGGACTGGTGTGACGGCGGCGGGGCGGGACATACCCGAGGAGTACCTGACCGGGTACGTACGCATGCTCGGGGAGGTCTCGGCCACCGGCCGGCGGCCCGCGGACGAGGAACTGGACGCCCTCCGCGACCTCGGGGAGCACGCCGCCGAGGCCGGGTACGGCCTCGGCGCCCTGCTCGGCGCCCAGCTGACCGCCGCCCGCGCCGCGCTCGGCGACCGGGCCGCCGTCGTGGAACAGGCCGTGGACGCCGTCGCCGAGGGCCACGGCCGCGCCACACGGCTGGCACTGCGCCAGGAGGAAGCGACCCGCCACGACTTCCTCAACGCCCTCCTCCTCGGCCACACCACCCCGGACCGCCTCGCGTCGCACGCCGGGCGGTTTGGCCTTCGTATGGCCGCGTCGTACACGGTGGCCGTCGCCCGGGCGCGGGCCCCGTATGCGGACGGCGGCCCGGAGGTGCGGCGGCTGGAGCGGGCCCTGGCCGGGACGGCCCTGCTCGCCGTCAGGGAGGGCCGGCTGATCTGCGTGGCCCCCGGCGACGACGACGCGGTACCGGCCCGCTTCGCCCGGCTGGCCCACGCGGGCTCCGGCCCCGGCGGGCTCGTCGCGACCGGGCGCCCGCACCCCGGCGTGGGCGGAGTGGCCGCCTCGTACGCGGAGGCCCTGCGCGCCCTCGGCCTCGCGGACCGGCTCGGGCTCGACGGCCCCGTGCTGCGCGCCGCCGACCTGCTGGTCTACCCCGTGCTGACCCGGGACCAGGGAGCCCTGGCCGACCTGGTCCTGACCGTGCTCGGCCCCCTGCGGGGCGGCCGCGGCGGAGCCGTACCCCTGCTGGAGACGCTGACCGCCTTCTTCGACGCGGGCTGCGTGTCGGCGGAGGCGGCGCGGCGGCTGGACCTGAGCGTGCGGGCCCTGACGTACCGCCTGGAACGCATCCACAGCCTGACGGGCCACAACCCCGCCGACCCCGCCCACCGGTACACCCTCCAGACCGCCACCCTCGGTGCCCGCCTCCTGAACTGGCCCGCGGACCCCCTCCCGTAGCTCCAGCCCGCTGCCTCCGGCCCCGCCGGCGTTCGAGGCGCCCCTCACCCGTTCGGCGGCACCGGCCCCCGGTTTCGCAGCCACCCCCCACCCCCCACCGCCAGCTGCGAAGACTCCCCGCACACCCCCCGACACACCGATGACACCCCGTCAACTCGGGTACGTCACCGACGCGCCGACCCCCCGCACGTGGGCCACGCTCCGAGGAACCGGCCGCCCGAGCCGGCCCAGGAGGAATGCCATGTCCCGCGCCCGATGGGCGGCCGCCGCACTGACGGTCACTCTGCTCTGTACCGGCATCGCCCTGTTGCGCGGCGCGGACGGCGCAGACGGAGCGGGCCGGGATCCGGGAACCTCGACCATCGCCGACGCCCTGCCCTCCCGCGCGCTCGGCCTGTCCGGCCACCGCCGCCTCGTGCGCGAGCTGGAGCACTCCGGCACCCACGGCCACGCCCCGGCCCGCAGGAGCCGTACCGGAGCGGCCGGACCACTGCGCCCCTCACGGCCTCTGCGGCTGCGCATCCCCAGCCTGGGGGTGGACCTCCCGCTGGCCGAGGGCACACCCGCCGGTGAGGACACGGCCGGCTGGGACAGCGCCGGCCCGGCCCCCGGCTCGGCCGGGACCGCCGTGGTCACCGGCAACGGGCTCCCGCTCTCCCAACTCCGGCGGGGCCGCATCATCGAGATCCCGCGCGCGGACCACCGTACGGCCGTGTTCACCGTCGAGCGGGTCTCCCCGTACGGGGTGACCTCGCCCGACCGGGGCGGACGGGCACGGCTGCGGCTGGTCAGCGGCGAGACCTCCGTCCTCGCACGACTGACCGGCCCCCTGCGCACCGGCTGAACCCGGTGCGCGCGGCCGCCGCCCGTCAGCCGAGGGGGGTGTTCCCGTCCCCCGGTCGGGGGCTTCTCGGCGGCGGCCGGGGAGCCGCCGGGGACGGCGGGGCAGGGAAGACCCCATGAGCGGTGCGCGGTACGCGCGGACGGTGCCGGCGCGGGCCCTGACGGTGGCCTGCGTCGCCCTGCTGTGCCTGTTCGGCGCCGGCCCGGCGGCAGCCGCCACCGCCGGGGCAGATCCCCGTGCCGCCTCCTCCGCCCCGGCCGACCCCGCCGAGGGGCAGTCGGATCCGGCCGCGGATCCCGACGGCCGGGCGGACCTACGGACGGTCGTGCGCGGGGCTCCGGCCCCGCGCGGGCTGCCGGGGACGTTTCACGTGAAACACGCGGGCGAGTCCACCCGTGTGGCCCAGGGCGGACCGGCCGGGGCGGCCGTGTCCCCGCGGACGGTACGGAGTGTGGTCCTGCGCTGCTGAGCGGGCCGAGCACGAGAACTCCCCCCGCACGCCCCCGGACCACCGTGAGGTTCCGTCATGCCCATCGACCCGTACGCCGCCCTGAACGCCATGATCCGCGCGGAGGCGGCCCGCTTCTCCCCGGCGGCCCGCAAGGACCGGCCCGCACCACAGGTCCCGGCCCGCGAGAGCGCCGCCGAGGCCCCGGAGACCGCCCCGGCCGGCGAGCCCCAGCGGCACACCGCGGGCCCGGCCGCGTAACCGGCCGGGCCCGGCCATGAGGCGGCGCCGGTTGCCGCGCCCCGGCGACGGGGTACGGCAACCGGCGCCACGGCCCGGTGCGCGGGTTTCAGTCCTCCCGCGTGTAGTACCGGTAGAAGGCGACGAGCCCGACGCCGATGCCCGAGAACAGGCCGACGACGGTCGCGCGGAGCACGGACTGGTTGGTGAGGCTGTGCAGATAGCCGACGGCGCAGCCGATGAACACCCCGTAGGCGGCGGCGTGCACCTCCCGCTTGAGCCTCGGGCCGACCCGGGCGAGGGCGAACATGATCCCCGCGAAGATGACGCCGCAGAGGATTCCGTAGAAGACGTTGCCCGCGTCGACCGGGCCCATCTGGCGCTTGATGAAGGCCGCCCAGACCCCGTAGACGAGGCCGGCCAGCAGCGGGCGGGCCAGGGCGCCCCTGGTGATGTCGTGTGCTTGCGCCGACGCCGTCGGACGGTGGTACCGCCGCGGGGCGGTGGGGGCCGCGTGTGCCATGGCGGGCTCCTCTCTTCCAGCCTCCAGGGCACACCCGCCGCCCCGGGGCGGCAAGTGGATCACCCGTCCGGGCGGGACTCGGCCGCCGCCGCTCCCCGTACGCAGCAACGGGGGTGGCGTCGGGCGGCGCGTCCGCCTTCCCTGGTGACGTGCGCACCTACCTGTCGGCGGCCCTGATCGTGCTCGTGGCCCTCCTCGTGCCCGCGAGCGCGGTCGCGTACTGGGCCGACCGCCAACTGGGTGACGCCGACCGCTACACCGCCGCCATGTCCCCCCTCGCGACGAACCCCGCCGTGCAGGAGGTGGTCGTCACCCAGGCCGGCCGCGCCCTGTCCGGGCAGATCGAGGCGGGCCCCTTCCAGGGCGGGGTGGACGCCCTGCTCGGGGAGGCCCTGCGCTCCTTCGCCGGGACCCCCGCCTACCGGACCGCCTGGGACGCGGCCAACCGGGCCGCCCACACCGCGTTCCTGGAGGCGCTGACCAGTGGCCACGGGAACGCCGTCACCATCGACCTCGCGCCGGTGATCGCGCAGGTCAAAGGGGAGCTGGTGGCCGACGGGGTGCCGTTCGCCGACCGCATCCCCGAGACCCACCTGTCCGTGGAGGTCATGGAGTACGACAACCTCGGCGCCCTCCGGAAGGGGTTCCGCATGCTGCAGATCGCCGGGGTGTGGCTTCCCGTGCTGACCCTGCTGCTGGCCGTGGCGGCCGTGGCGGTGGCCGTGCGGCGGCGCCGCGCCGTGCTGGCCACCGGTGTCGGGATCGCGGTCGGGGCCGTCCTGCTGGGGATCGCGGTCGCCGTGTGCCGCCGCCTGACCCTCGACGACCTGCCGGCCGACATCGACCGGGCCGCCGCCGGAGCGGTGTACGACGCCCTCACCGCGTTCCTGCGGACCACCGCCTGGGTGGTCCTCGGCGTCGGTCTGGTCACCGCTCTCACCGCATGGCTGACGGGCCGGCTCCGCCGCACCCCATAAGCTCGGAAGGTACTCATCCTCCGCAGAAAGCCCCAGAAGAACCGATTCGCGAGCGGTGACACGGAAGCGGAATGACCACCGAACGACGCACCGACCACATACCGCACGAGCCGCCCCGGGCCCGCCCCCTGGCTCCCCCCGCCTGGCTGCTCGCGGGACTGCGGCCGAGCAGGAACCCCGTCTCCTGGGCGGCGGTCGTCCGCGCCGGGATCGCGATGGCCGTACCGCTCGCCGTCGGTTTCGCCGTGGACGAGCCCGAGTACGGGGCGCTCGCCTCGATGGGCGCCCTGTCGGGGGTGATCGGCGACACCGCCGACGCCTACCGGATGCGGGTCCTGAACATCGCGCTCCCGCAGTTGCTCGGCGCGGTCGGGGTGGCCCTGGGCACCCTCGTCTACGGCCACGGCTGGGTCGCGGTCGCCGTCCTCACCCTGATCGCCCTGGTGTCCGGGATGATCTCCTCGATCGGCACGGTCGCCTCCGCGTCCGGGCTGGTGTTCCTGCTCAACGCCGTCGTCGGGGCAGGCCTGCCGATGCCCGAGCCCTGGTGGACGGCCCCGCTGCTGCTGAGCGCGGGCGGCCTGTTCGTCCTGCTGCTCACCCTGCTGGGCTGGCCGCTGCGCGGACGGCAGCCCGAACGGGCCGCCGTCGCGGCCGGCTACCGGGCCGTCGCCGACGCCCTGGAGGCCGCGGGTGGTCCGGCGCCCGTGTACGACGAGCGCCGACAGCAGGTCACGCACGCCCTCAACCAGGCCTACGACCTCGTCCTGGGCCGCCGCGCCCGGGTGCACGGGCGCAGCCCGTCCCTGGTGCGGATCCTGGCCCAGCTGAACGTACTGATCCCGCTGGTCGAGGCCGCGCCCGCCGCCCACCTGCGCGGCCGCCCACTGCCGCCCGAGGTCCCGGCAGCGGTGCGGGAGCTGGCCGCGGCCGTCGAGGAGGGCCGCACCGGAACCCCGGTCCTCGACCTGCCCGCCCCGCAGAGCCCGTCCGAGCGGGCCGTGGACGCCGCCCTGCGGCACGCGGCGAAGATCGTGCACCTCGCGGAGCCCGACCCGTACAACGTCGACGACCGGCTGGGGCGGCCCGCCGCCCTGCGGGTGCGGGCCGGGCGGGTGGTGCGCGACATGATGCTGTCCGAGGCCTCCTGGCGCTACGGGCTCCGGCTGGCCCTGTGCATCGGCCTGGCCCAGTCGCTGGTCTCCCTGGTCGAGGTGGAACGCTCGTACTGGGTGGCGCTGACGGTCACCTTCGTCCTCAAACCGGACTTCGGCTCGGTCTTCTCCCGCGCGGTGCTGCGTGCGCTGGGGACGGCGGCCGGACTGGTCCTGGCCGCCGGCGTGCTGGCGGAGGTGCCGCGCGGCTGGTGGGACGTCCCGGTGATGGTGGTCCTCGCCGCGCTGATCCCGGCGTTCTCCGCGAAGGGGTACGTCTTCCAGACCGCGGCCATCACCCCGGTCATCCTGCTCCTGTCGGACCTCCTCAACCACCAGGGCTTCGACCTGATCCGGCCCCGGCTGCTGGACAGCCTCATCGGCTGCGCCATCACCCTCGTCGCCGGCTACCTGCTGTGGCCCGAGAGCTGGCACACCCGGATCGGCGACCGGCTCGCCGACGCCGTGGACGACGCGGCCCGTTACGTGGAGTGTGCCTTCGCCCCCGTCGCCGGCGAGGCCGAACTGCGGGCGGCCCGCCAGTCCCGGCTCCAGGCCCGGCGGCGGATCTACCGCGACCTGTCGGGCGTCCGCAGCGAGTTCCAGCGGGCCCTGACCGAACCCCCGCCGACCGGCAGCCGCGCCGCCGCCTGGTGGCCGCTGGTGGTGGCCGTGGAACGGATCGTGGACGCCACCACCGCGGCCCGCGTCCGCGTCAACCACGGAGCCCCCGCCCCGCCCCCGTCCGAGGTGGCCCGTATCGCCGGGCAGCTGCGCGAGCTGGCCGAGGGGGTCCGCAGCAGCCCCGTCCTGTACCGGGTCGACATCCCCCCGGAATCCGAGGAGGCCGGCGTCCTGTCCCCCCTCCACCAGGAGGTGGCGGCCGCCCGGGCCATCGCCCAACCGGAGCAGTAACCGGGGGCCCCGGCCCCCGCCGCACGGCAGCATCGAAGCATGCGCCCCCGCCGCCGTCTGGCCGCCCCCGCCCTGGCCGCCCTCCTGGCGGTCGCGGCGGCCGGGTGCGCGGACGTGGAGGGGCTCAAGGACCAGGGCGACCAGGGCACGGTCCACGCCCCCAGGACCCTGTGGAAGGGCTACTTCCCCGACCCTCCCGGTCCCGGGCAGCAGCCCGGCGCGGCCGCCGTGGTCCCGGGCCTGCCCAAGGTGCCGGGGCTGAGCATGCGCGGGGTGGACGCGCTGGCCGTCGTACGGGCCGACATCACCTCCGCCACCGCCGAGGACGGCGGCACCGGCCGGCTCGTGGACCCCCGGGCCGTCCAGCGGCTCGCGCTCTGCACACAGGCTGTGGACGGCGGACCCTTCTGCCCGGTGCGGCCGGGGATCCTGCACGATCTGACCGGCAACGGCAGGGAAGAGCTGATCACCGCCCTGGACGTGGACGGCCGCCTGAGCGAACTGCGGGTCTACACCGTCCAGGACGACGGCAGGATCGCCCGCATCCTCTCCCGGCGCGGCGTCCTGGAGGGCGTGGAGGTGGCCGCCGAACACCTGGCCGTCCGCGAACCGACCTCGACCCCGGTCTACATCTCCGTCTCCGACTACGTCTGGGACCCGCACACCAAGAGCATGAGCCTGTCGCAGCTGACCCTCGACGACTGTCCCACCCTGACCGACGTCCCCTTGAGCGCGGACCGGCAGCGATGCGCGCGCTGAGCAGCCTCCGCTGGAAGATCGCCCTGACCACCACCCTGGTGTGCTGCACGGTGGCCGCCGCCCTGGGGATCGCCGTGCACAACGTGGTCGCCCGGCAGGTCGTCGGGGAGGTGCGCAAGGAGGTGGACCGCGCGCTGGAGCACGCCCTCGGCCACTACGAGTACGGCACCGCCCACGGCGACGTGCACGCCGCCCTCGACCCGCCCGGCCTCCCGGGCCCCTTGCGCGAGCTCGTCGCACACGGCCGCACCGGCAGCATGGTCGGCACCTACCAGGGCAAGCCCGTCATGTGGGCCGCCGGCCCCGCCGACCGGCAGGCCCTCGCGGTCTGGATCCCGTACGAGAGCACCCGTGCCCGGCTCCGGGACCTGGACACCGCCATCCTCGCCTCCTCGGCCCTCGCGGCCGGGGTGGTCGCCCTGGCCGGCCTGTTCCTCGCCAACCGGATCAGCCGCCGCCTCACGACCACCGCCGCCGTCGCCCGCCGGATCAGCGCCGGCGACCTGGACGCCCGGGTCGGCTTCCCCGCCGAGGGGGGCGCCCGGGGCACCCACCGCTCCCCCGACGAGGTACGGGACGTCGCACAGGCCCTGGACTCGATGGCCGCCTCGCTCCAGGAACGGCTGGAGGCGGAGAAGCGGTTCACGGCCGACGTCGCGCACGAGCTGCGCACCCCGCTGACGGGTTCACTGGCCGCCGCCGCGCTGCTGCCCGAGGGCCGGCCCAAGGAGATGATCGAGGACCGGCTGCGGGCCCTGCACCTGCTCACCGAGGACCTGCTGGAGATCTCCCGGCTGGACTCGGGGGTGGAGCGCGCCGACCTGGCGCGGGTGGAGCTGGGCCGGGCCGTACGGCGGGCCGTCGCCGGGTCCCGGCTCGGCGCCGAGGTCCGGGTGGTCCGGGACGCGGTGGTGCTCACCGACCGGCGGCGCCTGGACCGGATCCTGGCCAACCTGCTGGTCAACGCCCACAAGCACGGGCGGCCACCGGTCGAGGTCACGGTGGAAGGGCCGGTGGTGACGATCCACGACCATGGGTCCGGCTATCCCGCCGAACTGGTCGAACAGGGCCCCCAGCGCTTCCGCACGGGAGATCCCGGCCGCGGCCGCGGCCACGGTCTGGGACTGACGATCGCGGTGGGCCAGGCGGCCGTCCTGGACATCGCCCTCAGCTTCGCCAACGCCCCCGACGGCGGCGCCCTGACCACCCTCCGTCTCCCGGTGGGGCGGCTGCCGGAGGGGAGTTGAGGGAGGTCAGGTCGGGGTGTTTCACGTGAAACACCCGGCTGGACAACTGGGCGTGCCCATCGGCCAGATCGCCCGGACGCACGGAACGTCTGATGATCGGCCGGAGCTCGCGCACGCCTTCCTCCGGTGGCTCCGTACGAAGAATCCGGCCGCGGCGGCAGACGCGGGCTGCGCCGATGCGGCGGCGCGGGGATGAACGGTGGATGAACCCGGCACGGCGGAGGGCCAGTTCGTGCGGGCGGGCGGGTTGGGTGGTAGGACGGGCACCACGAAGGGCGCCCCTGCCGTCGTTCCAGCCAAGGGGCCGATAACCTTACGTGTCCACTCTGGGCAGGGATCAACCGCGCAGCACGGACAAATGACGCACGCACTCATGCGAAAGGCCTGGCCCATGGGTATTCGGAGCTTGTTGCGCAAGGTGTTCGGAAGGACTGCGGAGCCGGTCCCCGAAACGTCGGACGCCCCAGCGGCGGCCGTTCCCAACCAGGCCGAACGCACGCCCTTGGACGTGGCGGCCGAGCTGGTGGCGGCGTCCTTCGACAACCCGACGGTCCCGCCGCAGTCGGCACCGCGCGACCGTGAGGCGGGCACCCTCCTCACCGCCCCCGCCCCCACGACGGACCCCTCCGTCCCGGAGGCCCGCCGCCCGACCCCCACCCCGCCCCCCGCCGAACCGGCCAGGGAGCCCGCACCGCAGGCGCAGGGCAACCCCGAGCCCCAGGCCGACACCGAGGCCCCCGCGGACACCGAACCCCTGGCCGCCCAGGCCGACGCAGCCGCGCCGCAGGCACAGGACACCCCCGAACCGGCGGCCGCCGAGCCCGCACCGGAAGAGCCCCTGGCCGCCCAGGCCGACACCGAGGCCGCCGCGGACACCGAGCCCGTGGCCACCCCGGCCGAGGCCACGGCAGCGCAGGCACAGGCCCCCGCCCCCCAGGCGGAGCCGGCCCCCGCAGCCGAACCGGCCGACGAGCCCGCGGCGCAGGCGGCGGAAACCACCGCCCCCGAGCCCCAGGCCGACACCGAGGCCCCCGCGGACGCCGAACCCCTGGCCGCCCAGGCCGGCGAAGCCTCGCCGCAGCCGCAGGACACCCCCGAACCGGCAGCCGTGGCCTCCGCGCCGCAGGCGCAGGAGGCCCCCGAGCCGGTGGCCGCAGCACCCGAGCCCCTGGCCATGCAGGCCGATGCGGAGGCCGGGCAGGCGCCCGCCGCGTCCGCGCCGCAGGCGGAGGAAGCCCCCCAGCCGGTGGCCGCAGCGGCCGAGCCCGTTGAGCCGGAGGCGCAGGAGGCCCCCGAGCCCGTCGCGCCGGAGGCCCCCGCCCCGCCGGCGGAGCCGGAGGCCGAGCCCCTGGCCGCGCAGGCCGACGCCGAGCCCGAGCCCCGGCCGGAGGCGGAGCCGGAGGCCGAGCCCGTCGGCGGGCCCGCTCTGCCCGCCTCCGCGGTGCGGCGGAAGGGCGGGGCGGTCGGGGCGGCGTACAAGGCCGCCGGGCAGGTGCTGCGGGCCAAGGGGAAGGCCGGGGCCCGGGCCAAGGTGTACCTGGTCCTCGACCGCTCCGGCTCCATGCGCGGGTTCTACAAGGACGGCAGCGCCCAGTACCTCGCCGACCACGCCCTGGCCCTCGCCGCCCACCTGGACGAGGAGGCCACCGTGCACACGGTGTTCTTCTCCACCGAACTCGACGGCACCGCCGAACTGACCCTCGACGCCCACGACGAGTCCTGGGTCGAGGCCCGCCACGGTGAACTCGGCCGGATGGGCCGCACCAGCTACCACGTGGCCGTGGAGGCCGTCGTCGAGCGGTACCAGAAGGACGGCGGCACCGGCCCCGCCCTGGTCGTCTTCCAGACGGACGGCGCCCCCGACAACGTCCGCCCCGCCCGCCAGGCGATCGCCGACGCCGCCGCCACCGCCCCCGGCATCCACTGGCAGTTCGTCGCCTTCGGCGACCACGACGCCAAGGCCTTCGACTTCCTGCGCAAGCTGGACGCCGAGAACGCCGGCTTCTTCCACGCCGGCCCCGCCCCCGCGGAACTGACCTCGGCCGCCCTCCTCAAGGGCGTCCTCGACCGGTTCTGACGGCCGGCGGCGGCGGACAAGACGAAGGGCCCGGGATCCGCGAGGATCCCGGGCCCTTCCCGCTCCCTACGAGAGCGCCGGCGCGGCGGCGTTACCGCGCGGCGTCCGGGTGCACGGCCTCGGCGACCGGCTTCGCGTCCGCGGCCTTCGTCTCGACCGGCTTGCGCAGCGCGATGTTCAGCTCGCGCAGACGGCTCTCCTCCAGCACCGTCGGCGCGCCCATCATCAGGTCCTGGGCGTTGCCGTTCAGCGGGAAGGCGATGGTCTCGCGGATGTTCGGCTCGTCGGCCAGCAGCATCACGATGCGGTCCACGCCCGGGGCGATGCCACCGTGCGGCGGGGCGCCCAGGCGGAACGCGCGCAGCATGCCCGCGAACTCGCGCTCGACGGTCTCGGCCTCGTAACCGGCGATCTCGAAGGCCTTCAGCATGACCTCGGGCTCGTGGTTGCGGATGGCGCCGGAGGACAGCTCGATGCCGTTGCAGACGATGTCGTACTGCCAGGCCAGGATGTCGAGCGGGTCCTTCTCCTGCAGGTCCTTCATGCCGCCCTGCGGCATGGAGAACGGGTTGTGGGAGAAGTCGATCTTGCCGGTCTCCTCGTCCTTCTCGTACATCGGGAAGTCGACGATCCAGCAGAAGCGGAAGACGTTCTCCTCGAAGTGGCCGGCGCGCTTGGCGGCCTCGACCCGGACCGGGCCCATGATCTTCGAGACCTCGTCGAACTCGCCCGCGCCGAAGAACACGGCGTGCCCGGCGGCCAGGCCCAGACGCTCGGTGAGGACCTTGACGTCGTCCTCGGTGAGGAACTTGGCGATCGGGCCGGTCAGCGAACCGTCCTCGCCCACGCGCACCCAGGCCAGGCCCTTCGCGCCCAGCGAGACCGCGTAGTCGCCGAGGCCGTCGAAGAACTTGCGCGGCTGGGCGGCGGTGTCCGGCACGGCCAGCGCACGCACGTGCTTGCCGGCGAACGCCTTGAACTCCGAGCCCTCGAAGACGTCGGAGATGTCGACGAGCTCCAGCTTGGCGCGCAGGTCGGGCTTGTCGTTGCCGTACTTCAGCATCGACTCGCGGAACGGGATCCGCGGGAACGGCGAGGTGACCTCGCGGCCGCCGCCGAACTCGGTGAAGAGCTCGGTCATCAGGCGCTCGATCGGCTGGAAGACGTCCTCCTGCTCGACGAAGGACATCTCCACGTCGAGCTGGTAGAACTCGCCCGGCGAGCGGTCGGCGCGGGCGTCCTCGTCACGGAAGCAGGGCGCGATCTGGAAGTACCGGTCGAAGCCGGAGATCATCAGCAGCTGCTTGAACTGCTGCGGGGCCTGCGGCAGGGCGTAGAACTTGCCCGGGTTCAGGCGGGAGGGGACGACGAAGTCGCGGGCGCCCTCGGGGGAGGTCGCGGTGAGGATCGGCGTCGCCATCTCGTTGAAGCCGAGGGCCACCATCTTCGAACGGATCGAGGCGATCACGGCCGAGCGCAGCATGATGTTGCGGTGCATGCGCTCGCGGCGCAGGTCGAGGAAGCGGTACTCCAGACGCCGCTCCTCGTTCACCCCGTCGTCGGTGTTGATCGTGAAGGGCAGCGGGGCGGAGGCGCCGAGCACCTCGACCTCGGTGACCTCGATCTCGATCTCGCCGGTGGCGAGCTCGGGGTTCACGTTGTCGGCACCACGGGAGACGACCTTGCCGTCCACGCGGACGACGGTCTCCTTGGTGACGCTGCTGAGGGCCTCGTTCGCCGCGGTACCGGGGCGGGCCACGAGCTGCGTGATGCCGTAGTGGTCACGCAGATCGATGAAGAGGATGCCGCCCAGGTCTCGACGATTGTGCACCCAGCCGCTCAGCCGGACGTCGGATGCGACGTCGGAGGCACGGAGCTCGCCGCACGTGTGGGACCTGTACCGATGCATCAGTCATCCAGTTCTACGCGTTTTCCAGGTGGACTCAACCCTCCCAAGGTTACCGTCCGGCAGCGGTACGTACCGGGCGTGCCCGGAGCGCGGGGGCCGACGCACCGGAGCGCAGCGGCCGGCGCACCCGCGGCGGCGCGGGCGGGGGGGCTCCGGACGGGCGGCCCGGCCGGGTGACCTGTAAAGATGGCCGGGTGCGCACCGAGGACGTCCTGGCCGCCATCGCGACCGGCCTGTGGCGGTGGGACAACGCTTCCGGAACGGTCACCCTCGACGGCGAGGCCGCCCGGCTGCTCGGGCTGCCCGCCGAGCCCGTCGTCCTGCCCGAGGCGGCCGCCCGCGCGCGTTTCCACCCGGTGGACTGGAACGAGATCAACGGCATCGTGAACCTCGCCGTGGCCGAGGGCACCCTCGCCGAGGCCCGGCTGCGGATCATGGACGAGGACGGGCGGGTGCTCCGCACCGTCCGCAGCCGCTCCAAGCCCGTGGAGAACCGGACCGCCGACGGCCGCGTCGACTACGAGCTGATCGGCACCATCCAGGAGATCGCCGAACCCCAGCCCGGCACCACGGCCGCGCACACCCCGATCACCGGCGACTGGCGGCGCTCCCGCGAGGCCTTCCTGCTGGACGCCGGCCGGGCCCTTGCCGAGGCCCGCTCCACCGCCGAGGTGCTGCGGGTGGCGGCCTCGCTGTCCATGCCGGGCTTCAGCCCGGACGGGCTGGCCGTCTTCGGGATGGAGGGCGACCAGCTGTCCGTCATCGGCCACCACGGGCACGCCCCCGGCGACGAGGGCCCCTTCTCGGCCATGGCCCTGGACACCGACTACCCGGCGGCCGAGGTCGTCCGGACCGGCCGGGCGATCTACCTCCCCACGCCGGAGGACTACAAACGGCGCTTCCCGGTCACCTGGCCGCTCGCCCGGCGCTTCGACCGGGCCTCCTGGGCCTTCCTGCCGCTGATCGTGGCCGGGCGGACCCTGGGGGCCTGGATGGCCGCGTTCAAGCACCCGGTGACCTTCTCCCCGGACGAGCGGTCGGTGCTGACGACCGTGGCCCGGATGCTCGCCCAGGCCCTCCAGCGGGCCGGGGTGGCCGAATCGGAACGGGAACTCACCACCGGCCTCCAGCGGTCGATGATGCCGCAGCTCGGCCCCGACATCCCCGGCATGACCATCGCCGCCCGCTACGTCCCCACCGGCGGCGGGCTCCAGGTCGGCGGCGACTGGTACGACGTGATCCCGCTCCCCTCCGGCCGCTTCGCCCTGGTCATCGGCGACGTCCAGGGGCACGACGTACGGGCCGCCGGGCTGATGGGCCAGCTGCGCATCGCCGTCCGCGCCTACGCCTCCGAGGGGCACCGGCCGGACGCGGTGCTCTCGCGCGCCTCCCGCTTCCTGGCGGGGCTGTGCTCGGCGCCCGCCCGGGACGAGGACCCCGGCGCGGGTTCCGGTCCGGACGCGGACGCCGACGCCGACTTCGGCAGCCCGCGGTTCGCGACCTGCCTGTACGTGGAGTGCGACCCGCGGACCGGCACGCTGGAGATCGCCCGGGCCGGGCACCCCGACCCGGTGGTGCGGATGGCCGACGGCACGGTGCTGATGCGGCCGACGGCCGGCGGGCTGCCGCTCGGGATCGTCCCGGACACCGACTACCCCACGACGCGGTTCGCCCTGGAGCCCGGCGAGACGCTGATGCTGTGCACGGACGGGCTGATCGAGACCGGCGGGCACGACCTGGACACGGGCTGGGCGCGGCTGCGCGCGATCCTGGAGTCCGACGCGCACGACCGCGCCGCCCCCGGTGAGGGCGGCGGGGACGCGGACAACCACCTGGAGCGCCTGGCCGACCTGCTGGTCCAGGCCGTGCACGGGCCCTCCTCGCACCACACCACGGGCCCGCTGGCCGACCGCCGCGAGGACGACATAGCCGTGGTGCTGCTGTGCCGCGAGAGCCCGAGCTGCGGCTGCGGGACCCCCGCCGAGCACCCGGTGCGGCCCGCCCGGCGCACGATGCTGACCGTGGCCCAGGCCGAGCCGGCCCGGATCGCGGGCGCCCGGCGGCAGGTGCGGGAGCTGCTGCACGACTGGGCGGACGCCGAGCAGGTGGACTCGGCGGTGCTGATGGTCTCCGAGATGGTGACGAACGTGCTGGTCCACACCGACGGGGACGCGCTGCTGGTCGCGGAGGCGGCGGGCGAGCGGGGCGTGCGGCGGCTGCGCGTGGAGGTGGCCGACGCGAGCGACGAGCTGCCGCACAAGCGCCACCCGGGCGAGATGGCCTCCAGCGGCCGCGGCGTGCTGCTGATGGAGATGCTGGCCGACGCCTGGGGCGTGGATCCGCGCGGCGAGGGCAAGTCGATCTGGTTCGAGCTGTACGAACGGGCCAAGCCGGACGGTGACGAGGACCGCGAAGCCCCCGGGCCCGCCGACTGACCGGCCGGCCCCGGTTGACCGAAAGGTCGGCCCGGCCATGCCCATGCCCATGCCGACCCCGAGCCCGAGCCCGGCCCCGACGCCGGAAGGCACCCCGGCCGGGTCGCGGCCGCCGCTGCCCGAACCGGTGCGGCGGCCGGCGTCCTGGTGCGCCGTCGCCGTGCTGGTGGCCCTCGCCGACCGGGGGTGGGTGATCGGGCTGTGGGCGCTGGGCGTGGTGCTGGCGGTGCAGGTGCTGGAGGGGCACGTGCTCCAGCCGGTGATCCAGAGCCGGACGGTGCAGATGCACCCGGCGGCGGTGATGCTGGCGATCACCGCCGGGGCGAGCGTCGCGGGGATCCTCGGGATGCTGCTCGCGGTCCCGCTGACGGCGGCCGCCTTCGGGGTCCTGTCGGAACTCCGCGCCCGCTGCGCTCCCGCCGCCGCGGGGCCCGGGGAGGACCCCGCGCCGTCGGAGGACGGTCCTTAGGCCGTCGTCTCCTCCGGCTCCGCCGCACCGGCGCCCCGGTGGCCGAGGCCCGTCACGTCGGTGCTGGGGATGACGCCCAGGCGGCCGGCCTGGAAGTCGTCGAAGGCCTGCTGGAGCTCGGCGTGGCTGTTCATGACGAACGGCCCGTAGTGCGCCATCGGCTCGCGGATCGGCAGACCGCCGAGGACGACCACCTCGAAGTTCTCGCTGCGGGAGTCCTGCCCGGCGTCCGCGCGGACGGTCAGCCCGTCGCCGTTGCCGAAGACCACCGTCTGGCCCATGCCGAAGGGGCGCCGCTCGGCGCCGGCCGCGCCGCTGCCCGCGAGGCCGTAGGCGAGGGCGTTGAAGTCGCTCCGCCAGGGCAGCGTGACCTCGGCGCCCGGGCTGACGGTCAGGTGGATCATCGTGATCGGGGTGTGCGTGGCGCCGGGGCCGGTGTGCTCCGCGAGGTCGCCCGCGATCAGGCGGATCAGGGCGCCGCCGTCCTGCGAGGCAAGCAGCTTGACGGTGCCGCCGCGGATGTCCTGGTACTTCGGCGCGAGCATCTTGTCCTTGGCGGGCAGGTTCACCCACAGCTGGAGGCCATGGAAGAGGCCGCCGGACATCACGAGTTCCTCGGGCGGGGTCTCGATGTGCAGCAGGCCGGAGCCCGCCGTCATCCACTGGGTGTCGCCGTTGGTGATGACTCCGCCGCCGCCGTGCGAGTCACGGTGGATGAAGGTGCCGTCGATGATGTAGGTGACGGTCTCGAAGCCGCGGTGCGGGTGCCAGGGGGTGCCCTTGGGCTCGCCGGCCGCGTAGTCCACCTCGCCCATCTGGTCCATCATGATGAACGGGTCGAGGTACTCGTACTTGATCCCCGCGAAGGCTCGTCGCACCGGGAATCCCTCGCCCTCGAAGCCGGAGGGCGCGTCCACCACGGCCAGCACGGGCCGGGTCCGGTCACCTTCGGCGGGAGCGATGACGCGCGGCAGCGCGAGCGGGTTCTGGGCAGTCACTGCGGGCATGGTCAGGACCTCCTTCTGGCAGAAGTTTAGTTGAATCTAGAACTTCCTGCCACCCGCACAGAACAGCGCACCCCCCGGAAGCATTCCCGGGGGGTGCACAGGGCCTGGTACCGGCGCGACTAGCCGTACATGCGGCGCATCGCGAAGTCGACCATCTGCTCGACGGCCTTGGCGTCGAAGACCATCCGGTGGTCGCCCTCCATGTCGAGGACGAAGCCGTACCCGGTCGGCAGCAGGTCGATCACCTCGGCGCCGGTGATCACGAAGTACTTGGACTCCTTGCCGGCGTACCGGCGGAGCTCCTTGAGCGTGGTGAACATCGGGATGACCGGCTGCTGCGTGTTGTGCAGGGCCAGGAACCCGGGGGTCTCGCCGCGGGGGCAGTAGACCTTGGAGGTCGCGAAGATCTGCTGGAAGTCCTCCGCGGACAGCGACCCGGTGGTGAAGGCCCGCACCGCGTCGGCGAGCGACGGCGGCGAGGGCTCGGGGTACAGCGGCTGCTCGCCGTACCCGCCGGCCATCTGCTGCGGGGCGGCGTACTGCTGCTGCCCCGCGCTCACGTTCTGGTCGTAGCCGTACATGGGCCGAAGCCTACCGAGCGGCCCCCGCCCCCAGGCACCCTCCAGCCGGACCCGGTTGACGCTGGTCACAGTCGCCGAAGAGGGGTTGCGTCTTATTACTGGTGGGTAGCATCATGAGGTTACCGATTGGTATGTACGAGGAACCTGTCTCCCCGAGCCTTAACGGAGCCGTCGCCATGGGGCACTACAAGTCGAATCTTCGCGACATCGAGTTCAACCTCTTCGAGGTGCTCGGCCGTGAAAAGCTGTACGGCACCGGCCCGTTCGGCGAGATGGACACCGAGACCGCCAAGAGCATCCTGTCCGAGCTGACCCGCCTCGCCGAGAACGAGCTGGCGGAGTCCTTCGCGGACGCCGACCGCAACCCCCCGGTCTTCGACCCGGCCACCAACACCGCCCCGGTCCCGGCCTCCTTCAAGAAGTCCTACGAGGCCTTCATGGACTCGGAGTACTGGCGCCTGGGCCTGCCCGAGGAGATCGGCGGCACCACCTCCCCGCGCTCCCTGATCTGGGCCTACGCGGAGCTGCTGCTCGGCTCGAACCCGGCCATCTGGATGTACTCCTCCGGCCCGGCGTTCGCCGGCATCCTGCACGCCGAGGGCAACGAGGCGCAGAAGAAGATCGCCCAGATCGCGGTCGAGAAGCGCTGGGGCTCCACCATGGTCCTCACCGAGCCCGACGCGGGCTCGGACGTGGGCGCCGGCCGCACCAAGGCCGTCCAGCAGGAGGACGGCTCCTGGCACATCGAGGGCGTGAAGCGCTTCATCACCTCCGGTGAGCACGACATGGAGGAGAACATCCTCCACTACGTCCTCGCCCGCCCCGAGGGCCACGGCCCGGGCACCAAGGGCCTGTCCCTCTTCCTCGTCCCGAAGTTCCACTTCGACTGGGAGACCGGCGAGCTGGGCGAGCGCAACGGCGTGTACGCGACGAACGTCGAGCACAAGATGGGCCTCAAGGCCTCCAACACGTGCGAGATGACCTTCGGCGACCAGCACCCCGCCAAGGGCTGGCTGATCGGCGACAAGCACGACGGCATCCGCCAGATGTTCATGATCATCGAGTTCGCCCGCATGATGGTCGGCACGAAGGCGATCGCCACCCTCTCCACCGGCTACCTCAACGCGCTGGAGTACGCCAAGGAGCGCGTGCAGGGCCCGGACCTGGCGAACTTCATGGACAAGACCGCGCCCAAGGTCACCATCACGCACCACCCGGACGTGCGCCGCTCGCTCATGACGCAGAAGGCCTACGCCGAGGGCATGCGCGCGCTCGTGCTGTACACCGCCTCCATCCAGGACGCGATCCAGCTCAAGGAGGCCGCCGGCGAGGACGCCTCCGCCGAAATCGGCCTGAACGACCTGCTCCTGCCGATCGTGAAGGGCTACGGCTCCGAGAAGTCGTACGCGCTGCTCTCCGAGTCCCTGCAGACCTTCGGCGGTTCCGGATACCTGCAGGAGTACCCGATCGAGCAGTACATCCGGGACGCCAAGATCGACACCCTCTACGAGGGCACCACGGCCATCCAGGGCCAGGACTTCTTCTTCCGCAAGATCGTCCGCGACCAGGGCGCCTCGCTGAACGTCCTCTCCGAGACGATCAAGAAGTTCCTCGCCGAGGGCGTGGGCGGCGAGGAGCTGGCCCCGGCCCGCGACGCGCTGGCCAAGGCCGCCGTGGACCTGGAGGCCATCGTCGGCCAGATGATCGTCGACCTCACCGCCACCGGCGAGGACGTCAAGAACATCTACAAGGTCGGCCAGAACACCACCCGCCTGCTGATGGCCTCCGGTGACGTGGTCGTCGGGTACCTGCTGCTCAAGGGCGCCGCCGTGGCCGCCGAGAAGCTGGCGACCGCCTCCGCCAAGGACGTGCCCTTCTACACCGGCAAGATCGCCGCCGCGAAGTTCTTCGCCGCCCAGGTCCTGCCGGGCGTCTCGGTCCAGCGCGCGCTGGCCGAGTCCGTCGACAACTCCCTCATGGAGCTCGACGAGGCCGCCTTCTAAGGCAGCCCCCCAGCTGTACGCGGTGTACACGTACGCACCGGTGGCCGGACCCCTCCTGTCGAGGGTCCGGCCGCCGGTGTGTCCGGACCCCGGCAGCGGCTCCGCGGCCACCGGGTTCCCCGGTTGTCAGCGGTTCGTGGGACGCTCGTAGACATGAGTCCACAGGAGCAGCAGCACAGCGGCAGGGGGTACACGGTCCCCACCGGGCGCCCGTACGCCCTCAAGGAGCTCCAGGCCAACGTGGGCGCCCTCGGCGACCGGATCAAGGACCTCTACGACGGAGCCCATCCCGCCGAGTACGACCCCGTGGCCGACGCCCTGTACGTGGCCTTCCAGACGGCCGCCGGCCTCGCCCCCGCCAAGAGCTACACCGGCTGCCCCGAGCACCCCAACGGCGCCCTCGACCCCGAGGCCCCCGAGGGCTGGGGCCGCTGCCTCATCTGCAACGACCGCCGCCGCCTCGGCCGGCGGCTGCGCGGCGGCCGCCCGGCCGCGCCCGCCGCCCCGACGGAACAGCGGCGCCTGGGCTACCCCGTACCGGATCCCCCCTACACCCTCGACGTACTGCGGCGGTACCTGCGCGGCATCGACGAACAGCGCTTCCACCTCACGCTCGGCTCACCCGACCAGGATTTCGTCCGCCTCGCCGACGACCTCCACCGGGCGTTCATCGTCGCCCGCGAACTGTCCCGGCCGCGGGGCGCCTCGGGATGCTCCGAGCACCCCGGAGCACCCGTCGACCCCGATGCCCCGCCCGGCGAGGCCTGTATCTTCTGCGCCGGACGCAAAAGACGTGCCCAGCGCCCGCCGCAGACCCCCGAGATGCTCCCGCGCATCCGCCGGGGCGAGCGCCGGCAGCTGCAGCGCCGATTCGAGCGTCCGCCGGGCTGAGAACCCCGGAGTCCGCGGGCCACGCACCCCGCGGTACCCCGACCCCCTCGGCTATCCGCCGCAGCCCGGCCATGGCGAACACGACCGTCGTTAAGGTGAACCACATGAGCTCTCCCGCCCGCTTCGACCGCGGCCACACCGACGATCTGATGACCTTCCTGACGGCCAGTCCGTCGCCGTACCACGCCGTGGCCAACGCGGCCGAGCGGCTGGAAAAGGCAGGCTTCAGGCAGTTGTCGGAATCGGACGCCTGGGACTCGGGCACGGGAGGCCGGTTCGTCCTGCGCGGCGGCGCGCTCATCGCCTGGTACGTGCCTGAAGGCGCGGCCGCGCACACCCCCTTCCGGATCATCGGGGCGCACACCGACTCCCCCAACCTCCGCGTCAAGCCCGTCCCGGACACGGGCTCGCAGGGCTGGCGGCAGGTCGCCGTGGAGATCTACGGCGGCACCCTCCTGAACACCTGGCTCGACCGCGACCTGGGCCTCGCGGGCCGGCTCTCGCTGCGCGACGGCACCGACCGGCTCGTCAACGTCGACCGCCCGCTGCTGCGCGTCCCCCAGCTCGCCGTGCACCTGGACCGCTCGGTCAACACCGACGGCCTCAAGCTGGACAAGCAGCGGCACATGCAGCCGATCTGGGGCCTGGGCGAGGCCCGCGAGGGCGACCTGATCGCCTTCCTGGAAGAGGAAGAGGGCCTGCCCCAGGGCTCGGTGGCGGGCTGGGACCTGATGGTCCACTCGATCGAGCCGCCCGCCTACCTCGGCCGCGACCGCGAACTCCTCGCCGGCCCCCGCATGGACAACCTCCTGTCGGTGCACGCGGGCGTCGCCGCCCTCGCCGCGGTCTCCGCCTCCGACAAGCTGGACCACATCCCGGTGCTGGCCGCCTTCGACCACGAGGAGAACGGCTCCCAGTCGGACACCGGCGCGGACGGCCCCCTCCTGGGCAACGTGCTGGAACGTTCAGTCTTCTCACGCGGCGGCACCTACGAGGACAAGGCCCGCGCCTTCGCCGGCACCATCTGCCTCTCCTCCGACACCGGGCACGCCGTCCACCCCAACTACGCGGAACGGCACGACCCTTCGCACCACCCGCGCGCCAACGGCGGCCCCATCCTGAAGGTCAACGTCAACCAGCGCTACGCCACCGACGGCAGCGGCCGCGCGGTCTTCGCCGCGGCCTGCGAGCGGGCCGGGGTGCCGTGGCAGACGTTCGTCTCCAACAACTCCATGCCCTGCGGCACGACCATCGGCCCCATCACCGCCGCCCGCCACGGCATCCAGACCGTCGACATCGGCGTGGCGATCCTCTCGATGCACTCGGCCCGCGAACTCTGCGGCTCCGACGATCCGTTCCTCCTGGCGAACGCCCTGCTGTCCTTCCTGGAGGGCTGACCCCCAGGAAGGACCAGGGCCCGCTGCCGCCCGCGTCAGCCGTCCATGCCTGCCAGCACCAGCGGCAGGCGGGCGGTGCCGGAGGCCGTGACGGTGACCGGGACACCCCAGTCCTGCTGGTGGACGTGGCAGGCCGGGTACTCGTTCGCCGGGTCGTCGTCGCAGGACGCGGCCATCGCCGAGACGTGCAGCACCCCTTCGGCGACGTCGGGGTTCAGCTCCAGGTCCCGGAACAGGTCCGTGCCGGCGCCCTCGCCCGCCGCCAGGAGCTCCGGCGGGGTCGAGGAGACCAGCAGGCGGGTGGAGGGCCCGTAGCGGGTGTCCAGCTTCTGGCCCGCCGGGGCCTGGAAGACCACGTCCAGGCGGAGCGTGCCCGGGGCCACCTCGGTGGCGGCCCGCTGGGTGCGGTGGGCGACCGCGTCGACCCGTACGGCCTCCTCCGGCAGCCGCAGCCGGGTCAGCCGGTGCCGTGCGGACTCCACGACCACGATGTCCTCGCCGGCCAGCACGGCGTCACTGGGCTCGCGCAGATCGGTGGCCAGGGTGGTGACCTGGCCGGTGGCCGGGTCGAACCGGCGCAGGGCGTGGTTGTACGTGTCGCAGACCGCGACCGAGCCGTCGGGCAGGGCGGTCACCCCGAGCGGGTGCTGGAGCAGGGCCTGGGCGGCGTCACCGTCGCGGTGCCCGAAGTCGAACAGCCCGGTCCCGACGGCGGAGCGGACGGCGTACCCCTCCCCGTCCTCCTCCACGTACCGCAGCGCGCTGGTCTCGGAGTCGGCGATCCACAGCCGGTCCCCGGCGGCCGAGAGCCCGGACGGCTGCGCGAACCAGGCCTCGGCGGCGGGCCCGTCGACCAGCCCCTCGTTGGTGGTCCCGGCGGCCACCTGGACGGTGCCGGCCTCCGGGTCCCAGGTCCACAGCTGGTGCACGCCGGCCATGGCGATCCACACCCGGCCCTGCCACCAGGCCACGTCCCACGGCGAGGACAGGTCCACCTCCAGGGCCGGCCCGGAGGTCGGGGACCCCTGCCACCACTGCCGCCCGGTCCCGGCGACGGTCTCCACCGCACCCGTGGCCGGGTCGAACACCCGCAGCGCGTGGTTGACGGTGTCGGCGACCACGACCCGCCCGTCGGGCAGCAGAGCCAGCCCCTGCGGCTCGCTGAAGGCCTCCGGCCCGAACCCGCGCTCCCCGCTGCCGATGCGCCGCACGACGGTCTCCCCGTCGGCGGCGAGCTCCACCAGCTGGTGCCGCGTGGAGTCGGACACGAGCAGGTTCCCGGAGGGCAGCACGAGCGCCTTCCCGGGGAACCGCAGGTCGGTGGCGACGGGCTCGGGCGCCACGTAGGGCCCGTCCCCGCGCCGCAGCGTCCCCTTGGCCTCGTGCTCGGCCTCCAGCTCCTCCACGAGCCGCTCGATGGCGTGCGCGTGCCCCTCACCGGCGTGCTGGGCGACGACGTACCCCTCGGGGTCGATCACCACGAGCGTGGGCCAGGCCCGCACGGCGTACTGCTTCCAGGTCGCGAGCTCGGGGTCGTCCAGCACCGGGTGGTGCACCTCGTACCGCTCGACGGCGTCGACGACGGCGGCGTGCTCGGCCTCGTGGACGAACTTCGGCGAATGCACCCCGATGATCACCACGGTGTCGCGGTGCTTCTCCTCCAGCTCGCGCAGCTCGTCAAGGACGTGCAGGCAGTTGATGCAGCAGAAGGTCCAAAAATCCAAGATCAATACGCGACCTCGGAGGTCGGAGAGCTTCAGGTCCTTGCCTCCGGTGTTCAGCCAGCCCCCCTTGCCGATCAGCTCGGGGGCACGGACACGGGCACGCTTGCGGGGTGCGGGCGCGGGGGTGGGCGCCGGGGCAGCATCGTTCATGTTTCAAGCTTGCCATCCGCCCTCACGCCCCGGCGGCCCCCACCCGGACGGGTGACCGGTCCCGCCACCGGGGGACCGCGGGGCGGGCGGCGTGCGAGCGTGGAACCGTGACGGAAGGAGCTGCCTGATGGCCACCGCCGCCGAGTCCGGCGACTACACCCAGGGTGTGGATCCCGAACTGGCTCTGAAGTACGCCATCCAGCACATGCAGGGTAACCGGGTGGAGATCGTCGAGGGGGTCATCCAGGGGGGAAGCGGCGAGGTCAGGACGCCGACATGGGACCACGAACGGGCCGCCGAGCGGATCCGGTACCAGATCACGGAGCGGGTCCGGGAGCTCGGCTGCATCACCGGCTCGGGCAACCTGGACCTCCCCCGGTCGCCGAACTGGTACGTGCCGGATCTCGCGGTGGTCCCGGAAGAGCTCGCCGCGGGCGCCGCGGCGCTGGTTCCCGATCAGACGCTCCTGATCGTGGAGGTGACCTCGGAGACCAACGCGGAGACCGACCGCATCGTGAAGCGCAGGCGGTACGCCGAGTACGGCGCGCCGCTCTACCTGCTCGTGGACCGGATGACCCGTGAGGTCACCCTGTTCTCCGAGCCCGGGCAGCTCGGGTACCAGGCCGTGGACGGGCCGCACCCCTTCGGGACCCCGGTGGCTCTGCCCGAGCCCTTCGGGATCACGCTCGATACCGACGGGCTCTAGCCGCCGCCGGGCCGGGCGCGTGGAGAAGGGGCATGGCGGCGGCCTGTTCCGGGAAGCGATCTGCGTGTGAAATACCTCGTTCGGGACAAAATGCTGGCCATCGGGGACGACTACTGGATCGAGGACGAGGACGGGCGGCACGTCTTCCTCGTCGACGGGAAGGCGCTGCGGCTGCGCGACACCCTGGAGCTGGAGGATCCGGCCGGGCGGGTCCTGATCACGTTGCGGGAGCGGCTGTTCGGCGGGTTCCCCGGCGTCCGCGACGCGATGACCCTGGAGCGGGACGGGAAGCGGCTCGCGGTGATCCGCCGCAAGCGGCTGTCGCTGCTGCGCAACCACTTCCGCGTGACCATGTCCGAGGGGACGGAGCTCGACGTCAGCGGGCGGATCCTGGACCGGGAGTTCAAGGTCGAGTACGAGGGGGAGCTGCTGGCGCTGATCTCGCGCCAGTGGTACCGGATCCGGGAGACGTACGCGGTGGACGTGGTCCGGGAGGAGGCGGACGCGGCGCTGATGGTCGCGGTCGCGGTGTGCGTGATCCGGATGGCCGAGCGGGAGCGGGACGGGGAGGGGGAGCGGGAGGGTGGCGGGGACTGAGGGCGGGCGGGGGGCCGCCGGTGTGGAGCGGCCCCCGGGGCCGGCGTCAGCGGCCCAGGGTGCGGTCCTTGAGGGCCGGGAACTGGTCGCGGGTCTCCGCCACCTTCGCCGGGTCGAGGTCCACCGTCAGGACGGTCTCGCCCGGGCCCGCCTCCGCGAGGACCTCGCCCCACGGGTCGACCACCAGGCTGTGCCCGGACTGCTCGACGCCCGCGTGGGTGCCGGCCGTCGCGCAGGCCAGGACGTACGCCTGGTCCTCCACCGCCCGGGCCCGGCTGAGCAGGGTCCAGTGCTCGCGCCGCCGGGCCGGCCAGCCGGCCGAGACGACCATCGTCGTGGCGCCCGCGTCGACGAGCCCCCGGAAGAGCTCCGGGAAGCGCAGGTCGTAGCAGGTGGCCAGGCCCAGGGTCTGCTCGGGCAGGGTCACGGTGGTCAGGGAGTCCCCGGCGGACATCAGCACCGCCTCGCCCTGGTCGAAGCCGAACCGGTGGATCTTGCGGTAGGTCGCGGCGAGCTCGCCCGCCGGGGAGAGCACGAGCGCGGTGTTGTAGAGGGAGCCGTCTCCCGCGCGCTCCACGACCGAGCCGGCGTGCAGCCAGACCCCGGCGTCGCGGGCGGCCTTGGACATGGCCTCGTACGTCGGCCCGTCCAGCGGCTCGGCCTCCGTCTCGAACTGCTCGTAGGCGAAGGCGCCCACCGTCCACAGTTCGGGCAGCACGACGAGGTCGGAATCGCCCTGTTCCCGGACGAGTTCGGCGGCCCGGGACCGCCGTGAGGCCACCGACTCTCCGTCGGTCACCGCGATTTGGATCAGCGAGGCGCGCACAGTACCACCGTCCTGGCATGTCAGCCGGTCAACTCAAGGCCTACGATCGTCACACGAAAGCGCTGCCGGGGTGCTCATCGGCAGCGTAGTTTTGGGAATAGTCCACAACGCGCCACTGAACAGCCAGCGAGGGGTCCCGTTGACCGTCCATCCCACTCTTGAGCCCTACGTCGACGCGTGGACACACTCGATCGAGGCGATAACCGAACTGGTCCTCCCCCTGACGGAGGGCCAGTGGAACCTGCCGACGCCGTGCCCGGGCTGGTCCGTGCGCGATGTCGTCTCGCACATCATCGGCCTGGAGCTGGAACAGCTCGGCGACCCCCGGCCGATCCACACGCTGCCGCGCGACCTGCGGCACGTGGTGAACGAGTTCACCCGCTACATGGAGGTTCCGGTTGACGTCCGCCGGCACCACACCGCCCTTGAGATGACCTCCGAGCTGGAGTACACCGTCATCCGGCGCCAGCGCCAGCTCCGCAACGACAAGCGGGACCCGGCCACGACGCTGGTACGAGGCCCCCAGGGCGACCAGATCCCCCTGGAACTCTCGCTGCGGCTCCGGGCGTTCGACGTGTGGATCCACGAGCAGGACCTGCGGGCGGCGCTGGGCGTTCCGGGCAACTGGGGCACACCGGGGGCGCATGTGGCGCGGGACATCCTGCTGGCCGGGCTGCCCAAGGTGGTGGCGAAGGGCGCCGGCGCGCCGCCGAACACGGCGGTGGTGCTGGACGTGCACGGCGAGCTGGAGTTCCTGCGGACGGTCCGGGTGGACGCGACGGGCCGGGCCACCCTCGACTCGACGCCCTCGCTGGGCCCGGCGGTGTCGCTGTCGCTGGACTGGGAGACGTACGTCCGCCTCGCGGCGGGCCGGGTGCGGCCGCGGACGGTCGCGGACCGGGTGAAGGTGGACGGCGACACGCAGCTGGCGGACGCGATCCTGGCGAACTTCGCCGTCACGCCGTAGGGGCGGGGGCGGCGGGCGCGGCAGGGCCGGCGGGAGCGCTCACCGAGAGCGGGCGCTCCCGCTCCCGCTCGCGTTCCCGCTCGCGGCCGAGGGCCTTCGGGCGGAGGCGGAGGATCTGGGTGAGGCCGAGGAGTTCCACGACGAACACCGACGCGAAGGCGATCCGGTAGTCGTCCCCGGTGGCGTCCAGCAGGACCCCCACCGCCAGCAGGGTGGTCATCGAGGCGAGGAAGCCGCCCATGTTGGTGATCCCGGACGCGGTGCCCTGCCGTTCGGCGGGGTTGGCCGGGCGGGCGAAGTCGAAGCCGATCATCGAGGCCGGCCCGCAGGTGCCCAGGACCACGCACAGGGTGCCCAGCAGCCACATCGGGGCGCGCTCGTCCGGGTAGAGCAGGACGGAGGCCCACAGCAGCGCGGTGACGCCGACCGTGCCCAGCGCCAGCGGCAGCCGCGCGGCCGGACGGCGGCCGATGACCTGGCCGTAGACCAGCCCCCAGCCCATGTTCGCGGCGACGATCAGGGTGAGCAGCCCGGCGGCGGTCGTCCGCTCCAGGCCCTGCGCCTCGACCAGGAACGGCATGCCCCACAGCAGCAGGAAGACCATCGCCGGGAACTGCGTCGTGAAGTGCACCCACAGCCCCAGGCGGGTACCGGGCTCCCGCCAGGAGTCGCGTATCTGGCGCCGTACGAACCCGCCGCCGCCCGAGGGCGCGGGCGGCAGGGCGTGGCCCTCGGGGTGGTCGCGCAGGAAGAGCGTGAGCGGGACCAGGACGACCAGCCCCGCCACCGCGCTGCCGGCGAAGGCGGGCACCCAGCCGGCGCCGTGCAGCACGGGCGCGAGGACGAGGGTGGAGACGAGGTTCCCCGCCATCCCGACCAGCCCGGCCAGCTGCGCCATGAGCGGCCCGCGGCGGGCGGGGAACCAGCGGGTGCCGAGCCGGAGCACGGAGATGAAGGTCATCGCGTCGCCGCAGCCCAGCAGGGCGCGGGCGGCCAGCGCCATCGCGTAGGTGGGCGAGAGCGCGAAGCCGATCTGCCCGGCGGTGAACAGGACGGCGCCCAGCGTCAGCACCTTCTTGGTGCCGAGGCGGTCCACCATCAGCCCGACCGGGACCTGCATGCCCGCGTAGACCAGGAGCTGGAGGAGGGAGAACGTCGCCAGGGCCGAGGCGTTGACGTGGAAGCGGTCGGCGGCCTCCAGCCCGGCCACGCCCAGACTGGTACGGAAGATCACGGCGACGAAGTAGACGGCGACGCCGATCGACCAGACGGCCGCGGCCCGCCGCCCGCCGGGCGGGTCCTGGACGGCCGCCGGGCCGGCCGGGGTGCTCATCGGTCCGCCCCCCGCACCAGTGCCTCGACCCGTCCGATGTGCCCGCGCACGGCGGCCGCGGCGGCCTCCCGGTCACCGGCGCGCAGCGCGTCCAGGATCTCGGCGTGCTCGGCGAGGGTGCGCTCCACCCGGTCGGGGTGCGCGTGCAGCAGGGCCACGCCCATGCGCAGCTGGCGGTCGCGGAGCTGGTCGTAGAGGCGGGAGAGGATCTGGTTCCCGGCGCCCCGGACGATCTCGGCGTGGAAGCAGCGGTCGGCCGCCATCATCGCGGCGAGGTCGCCCTGGGCCGCGTACCGCCGGAGCTCCTCCAGCAGCTCCGTGAGCCGGTCCAGCAGCGCGGGCGGGGCGGGCACGGCCCTGCGTACGGTGAACTCCTCCACCAGCAGCCGGGTTTCCACCACGTCGGCGATCTCCTGCGCGGAGACCGGCAGCACCAGGGCGCCCTTCTTCGGGTACAGCTTCAGCAGCCCCTCGGTCTCCAGCCGCAGCAGCGCCTCGCGCACGGGGGTGCGGGAGACGCCGACGGCCAGGGCGAGCTCGCCCTCGGTGAGGAGCACCCCGCCCTCGTAACGGCGGTCGAGCACGCCCTGCTTGACGTGCCGGTAGACGCGTTCGGCGGCGGTGGGGGCCTGGGTGGCGGGCGGCGTGGCGGCGGCTGGCATGCGCACAGGATAGATACATGAGGGATACACACGCCCTCCCCGTCCAGGATGTGGACCCCGCCCGTGCCGGGGAGCGCACGCCCCAGAGCCCGTACTGAGGAGCGCGCGCTCCCGACGCTCCGCCGAAGGATGTAGCGCGGCTTCGTCCACTGGCAGGACGTACCGGGCCCGACCCGCCGCGAGGCTGGGGAGATGGCCCACACCACCCTCGTCGCCCCCGGGGTGACCGCGACCCGGCTCCCGCTCCTCGACGTCCTGCGCGGCGCCGCCATCCTCGGCACGCTCATGACCAACGTCTGGATCTTCGCCTCCCCCGGCTCCGAATGGAGCGTGCTCCGGGGGAGCATGCACCTGCCCGACCCGCTCGCCGACCCGTCCGCCACGACCGTCGCCGAAGCCGCCTTCCGCTTCCTCGCCGACGGGAAGTTCCTCTCGCTGCTGACGGTGCTGTTCGGGGTGGGCCTGGCCATCCAGTACGACTCCGCCGCCCGCCGGGGCGAGCGGTGGCCCGGCCGCTACCCGCGGCGGGCCGCGTTCCTCTTCCTGGAGGGGACCGTCCACTTCGTCCTCGTCTTCGCCTGGGACGTGCTGATGGGATACGCCGTCACCGCCCTGCTCGTCGCCTGGCTGCTGGCCCGCTCCGAGCGGGTGCGGCGGGTGGTGATGTGGGGCGCGGGCGGGCTGCACCTGACCCTGATCGGCCTGGTGACGCTGGGCGAGGTCCTCACCCCGGACTCCGCGCCCGAGGGCCCCGACCCGCGGGCCGTCCGGCTGTACGCGCACGGCGGCTGGGCCGAGCAGATCGGCTTCCGGCTCGACCACGCCCTCGCGCTGCGCATCGAGCCCGTGTTCTCCTTCGGGCTGCTCGTCTTCCTCTTCCTCCTCGGTGTCCGCCTCCACCGCGCCGGCGCCTTCGCCCCGACCGACGCCGGGCGCCGGATCCGGGTCCGGATGGCCGCCTGGGGGCTCGGCCTCGGCCTGCCGCTGGGCGCCGCCGCCGCGCTCGGCGGCCACGACTTCTTCGTCCTCGGCCGCTACGGCATCGCCCCGCTGATCGCCCTCGGGTACGCCGGGCTGATCGGCTGGGCCCTGGACCGCGGCGCCGTCCCCGCGGCCCGCGCGCTCGGCTCCATCGGCCGCACCGCCCTGTCCTGCTACGTCGGCCAGAACCTGCTGTGCGTCCTGCTCTGCTACGGGATCGGCCTCGGGCTCGCCGACCGGTTCGCCGGGTCCGGCCCCTGGTGGGTGATGGGCCTGTGGGCGGCGGTGAGCCTGACCCTGGTCGCCGCGTCCCGGCTCTGGCTGCGCCGCTTCGAGCGGGGCCCGCTGGAGGCCGTGCAGCACTGGGCGCTCAGGCCCCGCCGGTGACCACCTCCACGTCCAGCACGAACTCGTCGTACGGCGCCTCCTGCGGGTAGGGCGGCCGGACCTGCGCGAACCGGATCCGGGCCCGCCCGCCCGGGCTCCGGCCGCGGACCTCGTACGTCCGCTCCACCGCCTCTCCGGGCAGGGCCCGCGCCGCCCGCCCGGGCCCGGTCTCGCGCACGGAGACGGCGTCGGCGTGCCCGGAGACCTGCCAGGTCCACACGTACCCGCGCGCCCCGCGGCCGGTCAGCCTCAGCTCGTACGTATCTCCGGCGCCGAGGACGATGCTGCGCACCTCCACCCGTGGGACCTCCTGGTTCACGCCGGGCCGATGACGGCCCCCTCGTGCCATCCCGCGCCGTCGCGCCAGTAGTGCTGGAGCATGCGGTCCGTGCGCAGGACGACGACTTCCAGGTTGAACCCGAAGCTGCCCTGGAGCATCCCGGTGACGGCCAGCGCGTCGTGGCCGAACACGGCGCCGCGCGCCCAGGGCGCCCCGGCGGCGTTGCCCCGCCACCAGTGCTCGATCCGCCCGCCGGCGACGGCCACGCACAGTTCGTAGTTCCCGGCGGTGTCCTCGTCCGCCGCCCCGTACTGGCCCTCGATCAGGCAGGGCGCGGAGGTGACCCCGCTGCCGAAGACCTCTCCGGGCCGCCAGACGAAGCCGTTGGGGTCGTCGCGCCACCACAGTTGCATCCGGCCGTCGGTGCGGGCGGCGACCAGGTCGAGGGTGCGGGCACGGGTCTGGACGAGGGCGGGGCCGTAGTGGGCGATGCCGGAGCCGAAGCGGCCGCCGTCGTTCCAGGTCCAGGGGGCGCCGTTGATCCGCCACCAGTGGTTGAGGCGGCCGTCGGCGGTGCGGACGACCACCTCGAAGTTGCCCGGCTTGCCGTAGTCGCTCTGGATGAAGGCGGGGGTCGAGCCGATGGCGGCGTCCCCGGGCCCGAAGGCGCCGCCGTCGCGCCAGACGCCGACGGCCTGCTCGTAGTACCAGTGGCGGAGCCGGCCGCCGGTGGTGACGTGCAGGGTCTCCATGTTCCGGTTGTAGGTGGTGCCGGTGAAGGCGGGCTGCCCGGAGGCGTCGCCGGCGAAGGTCTCGGCGCGGGCCCAGGCGTAGGGGGCTTCGCCCTCGCGCCACCAGTGCCGCAGGCGGCCGCCGCCGGCGGTCGCGGCCAGCTCGAAGTTGCGGTGGGCCCGGCCGTTGCCGCTCTCGTAGACGCTGCCCGCGTGCAGGCGGCGTTTGCTCCAGGGGTCGATGTTGGTGTCGCGCAGGCCGCACTTGGCCCAGTAGTCGATGTTGACCTCGCCGTACGCGATCCGGCCGTAGCCGCCGACGTGGTAGCCGGTGCCCCAGGAGTTCTTGAACAGCCAGCAGCCGGCCGCGTCGTCGTAGCCGACGACGAGCACGCAGTGGCCGCCGGCGAGCCGGCCGCCGGTGCGGTGGTAGACCCCGGCGCCGAGCGCGAAGAAGTCGTCGTACACGTCGAAGCAGGCGGTCAGCGGCCCGACCGTGTCCAGCCAGACCTTCTGCTGCTCGACGTCGCCGAGGCGTACGTAGTCGGTGATCCGGACGGTCCGTCCCGAACGGTCCCAGCTGGGCGTGTACTCGGCCCGCCAGGCGTCGCGCCGCTCGGCGGGCAGGCCCGGCGGCGGGGTGCCGTACGGCCAGCAGCCGGGGTCGGCGAGACCCCCGTTGTCCTTGATCCAGTCCAGGGCGGTCTCGGGGGTGCCGCCCTGCCCGCAGGCGCACTTCAACCCGTCGTGCACGTCGCCCTCGGAGCGCGCCGCCCACACGTCGTGCTCGATCCGGGCCATCGACTCGACCAGCCCGGCCGCCCCGAACGCCCAGCAGGACGCGCACGGGTTCTGGTCCTTGACCTTCGTCAGCCAGGGCCATCCCCACCGGTTCCGCCAGTCCACGGCCACGGGCCGCCCGGGCCCCGCGACCGTCCCCGGCAGCAGCCCGTGCGCGGCCCTGCGCCGCGTCAGGTGCGGGTTGCCGCTCTCCCTCCCCACGAGCGCCCGCAGGTCGACCGCCCCCGCCTCCGCGGCGGGCGTCAGCTCCCTTCCCGGCTCCAGGCCGAGCGCGGGCCTCGGCACGGGGTCCTCGTCGGCCAGGTGCTCGCTGACCGACCACCGCGCCCCCAGCGCCGCGAGCCGCGCCCGCAGTTCCCCCACCGTATGGACAGACTCCTCCGGCATCCCGGCCCCCCAGCCACTCGTGTGTGAGCCCCGGGAGCGTCCCCCCGCCGCCGGACCCCGTCAAGGGGGGCCGCGCGGTCGCGCGGACGCACGGGGGTCGTACGGTTCCGGGATGGACGCACGACGCACGCAGCGCCAGCTCTCGATGATCGGGGAGGTCCGCGACCTCGGCCCCGAGGTCTGGCTGCGGGGCGGCTGGGCGATGGACTTCTGGCTCGGCGAGGTCACGCGGGAGCACGAGGACGTCGACTGGTTCGCGTGGGCCGAGGACGCTCAGCGGCTGGGGGACCTCCTCGTGGCCCGCGGGTACGAGGTCCTGAGCGCGGACGACCAGCAGCTGGACGTCGTACGCGACGGGGAGGAGCACGGCTTCGCGTTCGTCACCCGGCGCCGCAGCGACGGCCGGGTCCTGGTCGCGGGCGGCCCCTGGGCGGGCACGCCCTGGCCGGAGGGGCTGCTGGACGGGGTGGAGCCGGGTCGGCTGGGCGGCCTGGAGTGCCCGGTGGCGTCACCGGAGGCGCAGATCGAGATCAAGCGGATGATGCCGGTGTGGGTGCCGGAGCGCCCCCGCCGTCGGAAGGACGCGGTGGACACGGCCCGGCTGGAGGCCGCCCTGGCGGCTCTGCACGCGACGGACGACACCCTCGTCCACGAGGGCAGCGCGTTCGTCAACTTCCGTACGTACGCCTCCGGGGAGGACTGGGGACACGGCTTCCGCTGGCTCGACACCAAGCACTTCCGCCTCCCGGCCGCCCCGCTCCCGGACACGGGCCTCCTGGCCGCCCTCATCGCCCACGAGCAGTTCCGGGACGACTACGCGGGCGGCGGCGTCCTGCCGCTGGGCCGACGGCACGGCCCGTTCTGGCGGCGCCTGATCACCCCGGCCGCCTACGCGCCGGTCCCCGCCGCCGACGCGGCGCACCTCCTGCGCACCTGGGCGGACCAGTACGGGCCGGTCCCGGAAGAGTTGGAGGCGGACCTGCGGCGGGAGGCGTTCGCCCGCCTGACCCCGGCCACCACGATCCACCACCTGACGGGGGTCGGGGAGGACGACTTCCACGACTGGGGCGGCGTACACGGCGAGTTCCACGAACTGGTCGTCATCGACCGCGCCGCGGGCCACCTGACCCTCCTGGTGGCGGCCGACGACTGACCACCCGGCCCGCACCCGCCCCGGCACCCGCACCCGCACCCGGGACCGAACCGGCAGCCCCCGTCCCCGTCCCTACGAGGACATGGCCTGCCCCCCGATCCCCGCCGCACCCGCCAGTTGCCCCTCCCACCAGCCCGCCACCTCGGCGGCACTCATCCGCGCCCACACCGGCGTCTCCTCCACCTGCGCCCGCCCCAGCCGCCGCGCCAGCGCGACCAGCTCCCGCCCGGCCCCGCCCCGCGCCGCCTGGTAGCCGGCGACCAGCTCCTCCCAGGACCCCGCCCGCGCCCAGGCCGCGCCGAAGGCGGTGGCGTCCTGGAGGGCTTTCGCGGCCCCGCTCGTGTTGTGCGGCCGCACCACGCTCGCCGCGTCGCCGGCCAGCAGCAGCCGCCCCGCCGCGGCGGGCTCCGTCACCAGGTCGTAGATGGGCTGCACGAACGTGTCCCCCGGCGCCGTCAGCGCCAGCGCCCGCCCCCAGTACTCCGGGAACTCCCGCTCCAGCAAGGCCCGCAGGTGAGCGGCGAGTTCCTGCCCCAGCGCCCCCGGCGGAAAGCTGGTCGGGTCGTCGAAGCGCAGCCCCGCGCCCGGCGGCGGCGCCGCGTACAGCACCCAGTTCACCCGCAGGCCCTCCGGCCCGGGGATCCGGTAGATCACGCAACTGCCCCCGGGGAAGCACACGGTGGTCACCGCCGCGGGGTACGACTCGGCTCCCCCCAGCCCCTCCAGCAGCGCGGCGTCGAAGTTCCCCCGCCAGCACACGTACCCGGCGTAGTGCGGCGTCGCCCCCGGGCTCACCGCCTCCCGCACCACCGACCGGTACCCGTCGGCCCCGACGACGAGGTCGAACCGCTCCACGCCCCCGCCCCCGAACCGCACGCCGACCCGGCCCCTCCCGCGGCCCACGCCCCCGGCCCCGTCCCCGTCCCCGTCCACTCCCGCAACGGCCACGCCCTGCCGGTAGTCCACCGCCCCTGGGACCGCCTCCCGCAGCCCCCGCCACAGCAGCCCCCAGTGGTACGAGTGGAACGGGAACGGCTGCTCCCAGATGAGCCGCCCCCCGGCCCCCGCCCCGGCGTCCCGCACCACCCACCGCCGCCGCTCCAGCCGGTGCGCGGGGATCCCCGGCGGCAGCGCCCCGGCGGCCACCAGTTCCGCGGCCCGGTCGTCGTGCACGCACAGCCCGACCCCCCGGTCCGCGAGCCGCCCCCGGGTCCGTTCCAGTACGACGACCTCCCCGGCTCCCGCCCGCACCGCGGCCGACGCGAACGCGCACCCGGCGATGCTCCCCCCGACCACCGCGACCGTCCCACCACGCATGACGCCCTCCGCCCGCCGCCCAGTTGTCCGGCCGGCCAGCCTACTGACGCGGAGGACCGTGCCCCGGGCGACAGAACGGATCCGGCCACCGCCGGCCCGTGTCCCCGGCCGGGGCGCCGACCCGCCGCGGCGCGCGTAGCGTGGGGAGGGGCGGGGAGGTCAAGGAGGCGAGGACCATGGCCGGACAGGTGCTGAGCGAGGTCAGCGGGGTCGTCGCGGCCGGGCGCGAGGCCGACCTCGTGGCCGCCTACCGCGAGCTCGTGAGCCATCCCCTGCCCGACGGGCTGATCCGCTCGGAGCTGCTGCGCGGCCAGGACGGCGTCTGGCGCATCCACACGCTGTGGCGGGACCGGGCCGCCCTGGAGGCCGTACGGAACGTTCCCGGCGACGCCCCGGCCCCCCGCCTCTTCCGCGAGGTGGGCGCCGAGCCCGTCCTGGCGGTGTTCGAGATCGCGGTCCACCTCACCGCCCAGGTGGGCCCGGTCTGACGCGCCGGATCCGGCGCCGCCCGTGCCGCCGTAGGGTCGGGGCATGAGCGGACCCGGTGAGCTGGACGAAGACGACGAGGCGCTCGCGGCGCGGTGCGCGGAGATGACCGTCGAACAGCGAGGTCACACGGCCCTGCTGGCGCTGTGGCGGCTGCGCGCACCGCTGCTGGTGCTCGGGCTCGATCCCGGCTGGGGGATCCACCGCTCGGCGGTGGAGGCCGCCTTCCGGGGGATGCTCCTCCCCGTGCACGACGAGCCGCTGCCGGATCCGGGCCCGCTCTTCACGAGCCCCCCGGAGGCAGAGCCGGAGGGCGTCGTCGCGGAGGTCCAGCTGGAGGTCCTGGCCGAGCTCCACGCGTGGACGACCGCCCGGGAGCCGGGCGCCGAGGAGGCCGAGCGGGTCATCCGGCTGGCCCGCGACCTGTCCCGCTCGCTCGACCGCTCCTGCGAGGACTCCCTGTGGGACCACCCGGCCCGGCACGCCCACGCCCGGTACCTCGCGACCGTGGCCGGCGGCGGCACCGCCGTGGGCTACCACGAAGCCCGCAACCTCCGCGTCGAGGCCGCCTGCCAGGACCTCGTGGCGGCGCTGCCGCCCGGCGCGGGGCTGCCCGGCACCGCCGCCGGCCGGGAGGCGCTCGCGCTCTGTGAGGCGTTCAGCGCGGAGCTCGTCTCGACCCTGGCCTGGCGCGAAAACCTGGGGTACTGACTCCCCCCGGCCCGTAGGGTGCTCATCGCACCGAGCCCGAGGGAGATCATGAAGAGCACCGCCGAGCTGTCGGAGGACACCCGGACGCCCTGGAGGACGGCCGCCTTCCGGCGGTTCGTCTCGGCGAACCTCATCTCCGCCGCCGGGTCCGCCATGGCCCCCCTCGCCCTGGCCTACTCCGTGATCGAGCAGGGCGGAGGAGCGGGCTCCCTCGGCCTGGTCCTCGCCACGAACACCGTGCCGACGATCGTGTTCCTCCTGCTGGGCGGCGTCTTCGCCGACCGGCTGTCCCGCAGCCGGATCCTCTTCCTCGGCAACCTCCTGGCCGCCGCCGCACAGGGCGTGCTCGCCCTGACCGTGGCCACGGGACACGCGACGACGCTCTCCATAGCCGCCTGCGGCCTGATCTCGGGCACGGCGGCCTCGTTCATCGTTCCGGCCATGCAGGGCGCCGTCGCCCAGATCGTCCCCGAGGAGCACCTGCAGCAGGCCAACGCGCTGCTCCGGCTCCCGGGCAACGCCGTGAAGGTGGTGGGGCCGGTCGTGGGCGGCGTCGTCGTCGCCGCGAGCGGCGCCGCCTGGGCCCTGGCCTGGGACGCCCTCACCTTCGCCATCGCCGCCGTCCTGCTCCTCAGCCTCTCCCTGGAGACCCCGCCCACCCCGGCCAGGGGTGTCCTGGCCGACCTCCGCGCGGGCTGGGACGGCTTCTGGTCCCGTACCTGGCTGTGGACGTACACGGCCGCGGGGGCGGTCCTCGTCGCGGCCTGGCTGGCCGGCTTCCAGCTCCTCGGCCCCCTGGTCGCCGCCGGGGAGTACGCCGGGGCGCGCGACTGGGGCCTGGTCCAGGCCGCGTTCTCGTGCGGCCTGCTGGCCGGAACCCTGGTCTGCCTGCGCTGGAAGCCGTACCGCCTCCTCACGGTCGCGGTCGTCACCTCCGGCGCCCTCGCCCTCCCCCTCGCCGCGCTGGCCCTCGCCCTGCCGCTGCCGCTCGTGCTGGCGGCCGCCCTCCTCGCCGGGATCGGCCTCGACGTGGCGATCGTCGCCTGGAACACCGCGTTCCAGCAGCACGTCCCGCAGCCGGAACAGGGCCGCATGAGCGCCTTCAACGGAGTCGGCGAACGCCTGGCCATCCCCCTCGGCTACCTGATCACGGCCCTGGCGGCCGAGCTCTGGACCACCCGCACGGCCCTCCTGGCCTGCGCCGCCCTGATCGCCGCGGCGGCCGCCCTCAACCTCTGCGTCCCGGCGGTCCACCGGATCAACCGCCGCTCCTAGCCCTCCGGCTCCGTCGATAGGCTCCCGGGATGCATGACACCGCACTGCTGGTCATCGACATGCAGGATGCCCTGCTGAACGACGCCCATGACGTCGAGGCCTGCCTGCTCAAGGTCGGCCGCCTTGCCGAGCAGGCTCGCTCCGCCGGCGCAGCCGTGGTCTACGTGCGCCAACGCCTCGATGACGTGCCCGCCGACCTGGCCGATGTCCATCCAGCGGTGGCGCCCCGGCCCGGCGATGTGGTCCTGGACAAGGACAGCGCGGACTCCTTCCTCGGCACCGGGCTCGACGAGTTGCTCCACGAGCGGGCAGTGCGTCGGGTGATCGTCACCGGCTTCGCCACCGAGTACTGCGTCGACTCCACCAGTCGCGCCGCGCTCTCCCGTGGCTATGACCTCGTGATGGTCTCGGACGGACACACCACGCCGGAGCGTCCGCCCGGTGCCGCGCTGACGGCCGCCCAGGTGATCGCGCATCACAACGCGACCTTCTCGGCCATCCAGTACGCCGGGCGTTCCATCACCGTGACACCGGCGGCCGAGATCCGCTTCGCCGCCACGCTGACGGCTTAGGCGGCGAGGGCCTCGCGAGGGGGGCCAGGAGGGCTGGCCGGGCCCCCGTATAGGGTCCCCGTGTGGACGAGTGGACGGCGCCGAGCGTGATCGAGCGCGAGCTGTACGGGGCGAAGGCGCGCGGGGACTGGGGCGCCTACATGGACGCCCTCGCGCGGGCCGAGCTGTTCCTCCCGCAGCCCCGGGCGCAGGTCGACGCCGATCCCGCCGCGGCCCGCTTCCACCGGGCCGCCGACAACACCCTCGCCGTCTACACCCGCGGCATGCTCCCCGCCCCCGACGCGCACACCGTCTACCTCCGCCAGAGCCTCGCCTGGTTCGCCAACGCCTGGGACCACCGGGACCCCTCCCACCTCGCCGTGAACCCCGGCAGCCCCGTCGAGGCGTACCTCACGACCACCCCCGCCGACCTCGCCCGCTGGCGCGCGCACTGGGACGCCGCCCCCTCCTGGGGCCTGGCCCCCGGCGCCGTGCACGCCCTGTACACCGGCGGCCCGCTGCACGGCCCCGTGGCCCGCGGCCTGGCCGTCGGGGCGCACCTGGCGGTGTCCAACGGCGAGTTCTGGAACGCCCTCGCCTACCACGGCAACGGCTACACCCGCGAGCGCGAGCGCCTGCGCACCTCGTGGGAGATCGACGACGCCGCCGGCTGGCTGGGCGTGCTCCAGCGCATGCTGAACGCCGATGTCGTCAGCCCCGTCTGGGAGTTCGCGCTCCGCGTGCGCCGCGTCCTCGCCTCCGACTTCGCCGGGCCGGTCGACGTCGAGCACTGGCGCCACGCCGCCGAGGTCAGCCTGCGCCGCAGCGCCGAGCAGGCCGCCCAGCCCCGCCTCACCCCCGACGGGGTGACCGTCGCCGAGCCGCGCCCCGCCGCCGAGGTCGAGGGCGAGATCGCCGGGGTGCGGCGGCTCATCGGCCGGATCACCCGCTACGAGCAGCGCTTCCGCGCCGACGGGCTCCTCCCGGCCGGCGGCTGGGTGCGCTCGGTCGAGGGGTGGGACTACGGGCGGGCCTCGCAGATGGCCCGCTGGGGCGTCGCCTGCCGCTACGGCACCCTCCAGGACGCCGAGCGCGCCGTGCTCCGCGCGGGCGAGAAGGCACGGGGCGCGTACCGGTCGTGGACGGACTTCTCCGCCGGGTACGCGCTCGCCCGCTGCCTGCACTTCGACGAGGAGGAGTTCGGGAGCTGGTACGAGTCCTCCCTCGCCACCCACCTGACGCTGACCACCGACCCCGCCAGCCCCTTCCTCAACATCCCGTGGGAATGACCGACTTCGGGTAGTACCCGGTCCTGCGTCCGCTACGGCGGTGCCCCGCGGGCCCCACAACTAGGCTGCACGGCATGACGATTGCCCTGAACGACACCGTGCGGCAGCTGCTCGACTCCCCGCACCCCGCCGTGCTCTCCACCCTCAACCCCGACGGCAGTCCGCAGAGTTCCGTGGTCTGGGTGATCCGCGACGGGGACGACCTGCTGGTCTCCACCGAGCGCGGCCGCCGCAAGGAGCGCAACCTCGTCCGGGACGGCCGGGTCGGGCTGACCGTGTTCGACCTGGCCAATCCCTACCTGTACGCCGAGATCCGCGGCACCGCCACCGTCAGCGAGGACACCGGCCGGGCCGTCGCCGTCCGGATCGCCGAGCAGTACCTGGGGCCGGGCGCCGGCAAGGAGTACGGGGACGCCTCCGACGGGGCCGTACGGGTCGTCGTGCGCATCACCCCGTCCAAGGTGCTCGGCAACGCCGCCAAGGGCTGAGCCAGGCGGGCGGTTCGCGCGGCGAGCCGTGCGGGCGGCGGGGGCGGACCCGGAGCGGAATCTGATATTCCGATCCATGCCGCCCGCCCGCCGCCCACCGAGAGGGGCCCCGGCCCATGCCGCACACTCCGAGGATCCGCCGACGCCTGCGCACGCTGCTCACCGCCTCCCTGGGCGCCCTGCTCGCCTTCACCGCTGCCACCGTCCCGGCACGGGCCGGGTCGGGACACGTGGTGAACGTGGGAGACGTGACGGAGTACCCGCTCACCACCCCCGACAGCTACCCCGCCGGCCTCACGGCCGGCCCGGACGGGGCGGTGTGGGTCGCCGAGTCCGGGGTCAACCGGATCGCCCGCCTCACCACCCGCGGCGCCGTCACCGAGTACCCGCTGCCGACCCCCGACAGCTTCCCCCAGGGCATCGCCAAGGGCCCCGACCGGGCCCTGTGGTTCACCGAGGGGAGCGTCGGCAAGATCGGCCGGATCACCACGAAGGGCCAGGTCACCGAGTTCCCGCTGCCCGGCACGGACCGCTTCCCCACGGGCATCGCGCTGGGCGCCGACCGCGCCCTGTGGTTCACCGAGCCGGGGACGAACTCCATCGGACGGATGACCACCGACGGCCGGGTGACGGAGTACCCCGTCCCCACGCCGGACAGCGTTCCGTACTACATCGCGGCCGCCCCGGACGGCTCGCTGTGGTTCACCGAGCTGTTCGGCGGCAAGATCGGCAGGATCAGCCGCTCCGGCAGCGTCACCGAGTACCCGCTGGCGAACGACTCCGCCTTCCCCTCCGGCATCGCGGCCGGCCCCGGCGGAATGTGGTTCACCGCGAGCGGGCTGAACGCGGTCGGGCGCGTCACCGCGCGCGGTGCGGTCGAGCTCTTCCCGGTGCCCGTCCCCGACTACCAGGTCTACGACATCACCCGCGGCCCGGACGGGCACATGTGGTACGCCGTGCAGTCCGGCCGCATCGGCCGGATCGGCCACGACGGTGCGATCACCGAGTACACCGTGCCGGGGGGCGAGGCGAAGGTGCCCTTCAACATCGCGACCGGGCCCGACCGGAACATCTGGTTCGGCGAACTGCTGGCCAGTGCGGTCGGCCGCGTCCAGGCCCGTCCGGGACGGGGCGCGGTCCACACGACCCTCCCGGCCCCCGTGACGCACCCCGCTCCCACGAAGCACGCCGTCCCCGTCGGCCACGCCGCCCTCCGCCTGCGCCTGGCCCCCGGCCTGGAACGGCTGGTCCACGCGCGCCACCGCTAGGGCCCGCCCCCGCCCCGCCCCAACCCCCGCCGCCGCCCCGGCAGCCGCCCGCCCGGCACGCCGCCCGCGGCGGCACACAGGGTCCGGTCGAACGTACGGCCGAGGCGGGTTCCGGGCGGAAGCGGCGGCCCGGCTACCGCCAGACACCCCCGGGGCGGTGGATCCGGACACCCGCGGCGCGCGGCCGGGCCGCCGGCCCGGGAGCCCGCTCCGTGATCTTGGCCTCGGATGATCAAGTAAATGCGCACCCGGGACGGCCCTCCGGCCCGGGTGCGCCACTCTCCGACCGTGATCAACTCCATGGTCAGCGGCGTCTGTCCGGATATCCCCCCGTGGCCGGTTCCGGGCGCTGCCGCCCCGCCCGCCGGTTGCGTAGCGTCACCGTCCTGCGACACAGGGAGGGGACGAGGGCATGGGACAGGGCAGCGCGCGGAACGATGTGGGCACGGCCTATATCAATGACGTGTTCATGCGGCATCCGCTGACCACGAAGAACCAGAAGGAACTGGACATCGGCGCCAGGGCCGCCGGGATCCTGGAGCGGAACCTGCGCAGGGGGGTGTTCAAGCGGAACCGGCAGGGCGAGGGGCAGCCGCTCGACCCCATCGGGTTCTCGCTGAACAAGGAGCGCTACGGCGACTTCCCCGCGGAGGAGCCGACCGCGCAGGACCGCGGCTGGCGGGCCTTCATGAACGTCGGCGTGCCGGTCATCGAGGAGATCGGGGACGTCCGCCAGCCGCCCCCCGACATGGTCTCCAGGCAGACGTACGTCAACGGGACCGACCCGATCGAGATCACCGTGACGGACACGGTCGAGTTCACCGTCTCGAACACGATCAGCTGGTCCCTCCAGGGGGAGGTGAAGCTCACCTTCGGCGCGAAGTCCATCGCCTCGCTCCAGCAGCAGATGGCCAAGAGCATGGAGATGAAGCAGTACCAGAAGACCACCCTGCTCAACAGCAAGGACAACCAGGGCGTCAACACGGAGACCCAGACCGAGGCGACCAGCAACACCACCGCCACGAGTTCCGTGACCGGCACCGGCGAGCTGTGGGGCGAGCTGGCGCTCGGGATCACCGGCTCCGTCAGCGGATCGCTGACGACCGAGTGGAAGCACGTCTCCACGGTCAGCTTCCTGATCAAGAGCCGGGCCGACGTGATGGCCACCACCCGGCGCGAGATCCGGCAGTTCGCCTACGAGTTCCCCGTCACCTTCGGCGGCTGGGCCGCCCTGTACTACCCCGAGCCGGTCGAGGTGAAGGAGACCGGCAAGCAGGGCGCCGAGCCCCGGTACTCCAAGGTCATCGCGTGGAAGCTCGGCGAGGCCGACCTCGACTCCAGCCGCTTCGACCTGGCCGACGAGGGAAAGCGGTTCCTGCAGAAGGGCATCGCCGAAACCGTCGCCGTCCGCACCGGCGAACACCGGGTGTTCCAGCCGGAGATCCTCGACTACCAGACGCAGAAGCAGCCGCTCTAGGGGGGAAGCCATGTCCTTCAAGAACATCTTCGACAACGGCGGGGACCAGGCCGGTTCCGCCGACCAGTCCGCGCAGAAGCTGGACCGGGACACCCCGGGAGCCGGGAGCGTCTCGGAGGAGGTGCGCAGGCTGGAGAGCGAGCGGGACCCGTGGCTCGTACGCCAGACCGCGCACGGGGCCTTCGACGTCATGGGCTTCCTCGGGCCGCTCTTCCAGAGCACCCAGGGCGTGGCGGCCGCCCAGCGGCAGGTCACCGAGAACCCCGGGTCCGCGACGGCGATGGCCTCCTCGGCCTCCAAGGCGTTCGGGCCGCCGAAGGTCTCCATCCGCGACGAGGACATGCCCAAGCTGGAGGAGCTGTCCAAGCTCATCGCCAACAAGCGGAGCTACTCCCTGATCGCGACGGGCCTGGGCACCTCCGAGGGCGTGGCGGTCGACCCGTCGGGGAGCCCGGTGTACGTCGCCGACCGGGGCGGCCAGCGGCTCATCGCGGTGAAGCCGGACACCGGCGCCCAGCGCGTGGTCGCCAGCGGCCTGGGCGACCTCGGTGACGTGGCGCTCGACACGGCGGCGGGCAAGGCCTACACCACCGACTGGAGCGGCGGACGGCTGCTCGTGGTGGACCTGGCCGGCGGCACCTCCGCCAAGGTGGCCGACGTCCCCGGCGCGTACGGCGTGGCGCTGGACACCGCGGCGCGCAAGGCGTACGTCGCCAACTGGACCGACGGGCAGCTGATCGAGGTGGCCCTGCCGGGCGGGCAGAAGACCACGCTCCTCTCCGGGCTGGGACAGGGCATCGGCGGGGTCGCCCTGTCCGGCGACGGCAAGGCGTACATCGGCCAGAAGGACAACGGCGGCAAGCTGTTCGAGGTGGACCTGGCCAAGCGGACGTACCGCGTCCTGACCGCCCTCACCGGCGCCACGACCATCCGCGTGGCGCTCGACGGCTCCGGCCGGGCCTACACCATCGACCACGCGGGCGGTCGCCTCTACGAGATCACCCTCGCCGACGGCGCCCAGCGGGTGGTGGCCTCCGGCCTGGAGACCTGCGAGGGGCTCACCCTGGACACCGTGAACGGCTGGATCTACGTCACCAACCGCGAAGGCCGGCTGTGGCAGATCGACCGGAGTGCCGTCCAGGCCCTGGGCGGCGTCGGCAAGGTCGTGCCGTAGGGGCCGGGGGCCGGGGCCCCGGGGTGTCCGGCCGACACCCCGGGGCTCAGCGCCGCCCCGGCAGCCGCAGGGCCGGGAGGAGGGACAGGGCGAGGAGGCCCGCCGCGACCGCGTACGCGGTGCGGAAGCCGGACGGGGTGGTGCCCGCCGCGCCCAGGACCACCGAGGTCAGAGCCGTTCCGACCGAGGCGCACAGCTGGGAGTTGATGCTGAGGGCCGTGCTCGCCGCCGCCATGCGGGCGGCAGGCAGGTCCCGGCCGGCGGTGGTCATCGTCGGCATCAGCACCATCCCGGCGCCGACGCCCATCACCATCAGCGAGCCCACGACCTGCCACCCCGGCACCCCCGCCGTGCCGGTCCGCAGCCCGGTGAGCAGCATGCCGAGGGCCGCCACCGCCACCCCGGCGGGGATCAGCCGGCGCGGGGCGACCCGGTCCACGCGCCGGGAGGCGATCTGCATGGTCGTCCCGACCACGAGCCCGACGGGCGCCACCAGCAGCCCCGCCGCGCTCGCGCTCAGTCCGCGCGCCTGCTGCCAGTACACCGGGGCCAGCAGCATCGAGCCGAAGTAGCCGCAAGTGAACGGCGCGAGCGTGCCGATGGCGGCGGCGAAGGTGCGGTCGCCCAGCAGCCGCAGGTCGAGCAGGGGCTCCGGCACGCGCAGGGCGCGCCGCACGAAGGCCGCGACGAGGACGGCCCCGCCCAGCAGGGGCAGCAGCACCCCCGGGGAGAGGAACGCACCGCTCCCGCCGCCCCGGGACAGCCCGTACAGGAGCAGCGCGAGGCCCGGGGACAGGCTCAGCAGTCCCGGCAGGTCGAGCCGCGGCGAAGCCGCCGCACCCGGGGGGGAATCCGGGCGCAGCAGCTTCGCCGCGAGTATCAGGGCGGCCGCTCCGACGGGCAGGTTGACGAGGAAGATCCACTGCCAGGAGGCGGTGTCGATCAGCCAGCCGCCCAGCACCGGCCCGGCCACCGGGCCGACCAGCACGGGCAGCCCCAGCAGGGCCATGGCCCGCCCGAGCCGGTTGCGGTCGGCGGCCCGCATCACCATCGTCATGCCGACCGGCATCAGCAGCCCGCCGCCGAGCCCCTGGACGGCGCGGAAGGCGATCAGGCTGCCGGCGTTCCACGCACAGGCCGCGAGCAGGGAGCCGAGGGTGAACAGGGACAGGGCCGTCAGGTAGGTGCGCTTGGCTCCGATCCGGCCCATCGCCCAGGCGGCCGCCGGGATGACGGCCGCCAGGGCCAGGGTGTAGGCGGTGGCGGTCCACTGGATGGTCTCCAGCGGGGCCCCGAAGGACTCGGAGAGCCTGTCGAGGGCCACGTTGACGATCGTCATGTCGAGGACGGACATGACGGCGCCGGTGATCACGACGGTGAGGATGCGCCCGAGCTGCCCGGGCGCGGTCCCTAATGCGGCGGGCGAGTCCTCGGCGGTGGGTGTGGTCGGCATCGTGCGACGTCCCTCCCTGGAGAACGGTGAACCAGACCATTTGGTTTGTTTGTGCGGCCCTCCGGTAAAGTACAACGACCGTTGTAAAAGGCACAACGACCGTTGTAGAGAACGGGTCGAGAGACGCTGGAGGCGTGATGGAGGGGGAAGCCCCGGACCGCGGACCGGAGGGGACGGCGGACGTGCTCCCGCCCCGCAAGCAGGCCAGACGGATCGCCCTCGCCCGCCCCACCTGCGCGGTCTTCGGCCGCGAGGGGTACGCGCGCGCGTCCGTCGACGCCCTCGCCGCGGCGGCCGGCGTCTCGACGCGGACGCTCTACAACCACTTCCCCGGCGGCAAGTCGGAGCTCTTCCGCGCCGTGGTCACCTGGAGCTCGGGCGAGGTGCGCGACGCCCACGTGGCCGTCGTGCGCGCCCTGCTGGACCCCGGGCGCCCGCCCCACCCGGACAACCTGGAACGGGACCTGACCGCCGTCGCCCGCGCGCTGATCGACGTGATGGTGGAACACCCCGACCACTTCGCCCTCGTCCGCCACATCCACGCCGAGGCCGACCACGTGCCGCCCGAGGTGCTGGCCGCCTGGAAGGCCGCGGGCCCCGGCCCGGTCGCCGACGCCCTCGCCGATGCCCTGGCGGCCCTGGAGCGGGCCGGGCTGCTCGACCTGCACGGCGACGCGGCACTGGCGGGCGCCCACTTCACGGCGCTGACCTCCACCTCCGTCGCGCAGCTCTCCCACTACGGGGTCCTGCCCCTGTCCCCGGCGCAGACCGACCGGATCGTCCGGGGCGGCACCGCGGCCTTCGTGCGTGCCTACCGCGTCCGCTGAGGCCCCGTCACGTCCGCTTCGGGCGTGCACGGGCCGCGGCGGGGCGGACGGGATCTCAGGGCAGCTCCCTCCCCACCCGTGACCAGGCGTCCAAGGCCAGGGCCAGCGGGTCGCCCGGCGCCAGGTACGGCCGGGCCGCGCCGGTCCACCGCACGAGGTGCCTGATCCGCCGCAGGTGCACGATCCGCTCCCGGGGCAGCTCACGCCAGACGCGGGCCCGCGCGGCCGCCTCCGCCGGGGTGAGGTCGATCAGCGCGAGCGCCTCCCGGCACACGGCGGCCGGGTCCCCGCCCGGCCCGGGGCCGAACTCCCGCAGCAGGTAGGCCCGTACGAAGGCCAGCTCGATCCCCCGCACCAGGCCGGACGCCCCCTCCGCCGCCGCGCAGCGGTACGCCGCCGCCAGGGCCACCCGGCCCCAGCGCAGCCGTACCCCCTCCGGCAGCCGCTCGTCCTGCATCCCCCCGATGGCCAGGGAGCGCAGCGTTCGCGGCAGGGGTTCGTCCGCGAGCGGGGGACCGGTGGCCAGCCAGGCCTCCAGTTCCGCGAGGCCGTGCCCGTCGGGCGGTACGGAGGTCAGCACCTGGCCCCGGCTGAGCAGCGCGACCACCGGTCCGGCGAGGCGGACCCGGGCGGTGTGGCCGGCGCCGAAGGCGTCGACCGCGCGCCCGTGCCGCTCTATCCCGCGCAGCCAGACCCGCGACTGGCCCGCCGCGTACACCTGCCCGGACCGGGCCGTGCCGCCGACGCACCGGACGAGGCACAGTCCGCCGGTGACGTCGGCCTCCTCGACGCGATACACCTGCAACTCGGCGATGGGCATGGCCGGGAGGCTACCGCCCCGGGGCCCGGGCGGGGCCGGCTTCCCACCACCCGGCCCGCGAACGCCCGATGGCCGGGCACCCTCCCTGCGGAGGGGCCCGGCCATCGGCGGGTGTCGGCTGCCCGTGCGGCTACGACCAGGTGACCAGCCGGCGCGGGTGCTCCAGGACCGCCGCGATGTCGGCGAGGAACTTGGAGCCCAGTTCGCCGTCGATCAGGCGGTGGTCGAACGACAGGGCCAGGGTGGTGACCTGACGCGGCTTCACCTTGCCCTTGTGGACCCACGGCTGGAGCTTGATCGCGCCGACCGCGAGGATCGCGGACTCGCCGGGGTTCAGGATGGGCGTACCGGTGTCGACCCCGAACACGCCGACGTTGGTGATGGTGATGGTGCCGTTCTGCATGTCGGCCGGGGAGGTCTTGCCCTCGCGGGCCGTCGCGACCAGGTCCGACAGGGAGGTGGACAGCTCGGCCAGCGTCTTGGCGTGGGCGTCCTTGATGTTCGGGACGATCAGCCCGCGCGGGGTGGCCGCCGCGATGCCCAGGTTCACGTAGTGCTTGAGCACGATCTCCTGGGCCGCCTCGTCCCAGGACGCGTTGACGTCCGGGTTGCGGCGGATGGCGACGAGGACCGCCTTGGCGATCAGGAGCAACGGGTTGATCCGGAGCCCCGCGAGGTCCGGGTCGTCCTTGAGCTCCTGGACCAGCTTCATCGTGCGCGTCACGTCGAGGGTGATGAACTCGGTGACGTGCGGGGCGGTGAAGGCGGAGCCGACCATGGCCTGGGCGGTGACCTTGCGGACGCCCTTGACCGGGATACGGGTCTCCCGCGCGCCCGGCGCCGCCACGGCCGCGGCCGCCTCGGCGGGGGCCGCCACGGGGGCCTGGACGGGCGCGGGGGCCGCGGCCGGGGCCGGGACCTGGGCGGGGGCCTGCGGGGCGAGCGCGGCCGCGGCGGCGGCGTGCACGTCCTCGCGGGTCACGACACCGCCGTCACCGGTGGGGACCACCGAGGCCAGGTCGATGCCGAGGTCCTTGGCGAGCTTGCGCACGGGCGGCTTGGCGAGCGGCCGCTCGGCGGTGGCCGCACCGTGGCCGTTGGCGTACGCGGTGCCGTTCTGCGCCGCCGGAGCGGGCACGACGGGCGCCGGGGCGGCGGGGGCCGGCACCACGGGGGCGGCGACCGGAGCGGCGGCGGGGGCACCCGCCACCGCCTTGCGCGGGCGGCGCTTCGTGGAGGACTGGGAGACCCCGTAGCCCACCAGCACGGGCTGGCGGCCCTCGGGCGCCGGCTCCTCGGCCGCCTCAGGGGCGGCCGGGGCGGCGGCAGCGGCGGCCGGGGCCTCCGTCGCGCCGGCCCCGCCGGTCTCGACGGAGATGATCACCTGGCCGACGTCGACCGTCACGCCCTCTTCGAAGAGCAGCGCGTGCACCACCCCGTCGAAGGGGATCGGCAGCTCCACGGCCGCCTTCGCCGTCTCCACCTCGCAGACGACCTGCCCGTCGGTGACCGTGTCACCCGGCTGGACGTACCACTTGAGGATCTCGGCCTCGGTCAGGCCCTCGCCCACGTCGGGCATCTTGAATTCGCGGATCGTCATGGGGCGGCTCTCCTCAGAACGCCAGCGAGCGGTCGACGGCGTCGAGCACGCGGTCCAGGCCGGGCAGGTACTCGTCCTCCAGGCGGGCCGGCGGGTACGGGGCGTGGAAGCCGCCGACGCGCAGCACCGGCGCCTCCAGGTGGTAGAAGCACCGCTCCGTGATGCGGGCGGCGATCTCGGAACCGGTGCCGAGGAAGACCGGGGCCTCGTGGACCACGACCAGCCGGCGGGTCTTCTCCACCGAGGCCTGGATCCCGTCGAAGTCGATCGGGGACATCGAGCGCAGGTCCAGGACCTCGACCGACTTGCCCTCCTCGGCGGCCGCGGCCGCCGCCTCCAGGCAGACCTTCACCATCGGGCCGTACGCGGCCAGGGTGAGGTCGGCGCCCTCGCGGACCACCCGTGCCTTGTGCAGCTCGCCCGGGATGGCGTCGGTGTCGACCTCGCCCTTGTCCCAGTAGCGGCGCTTCGGCTCGAAGAAGATCACCGGGTCGTCGCTGAGGATCGCCTGCTGGAGCATCCAGTACGCGTCGCTGGCGTTCGACGGGGAGACCACCTTCAGGCCCGCGACGTGCGCGAAGAGCGTTTCGGGGGACTCGCTGTGGTGCTCGACCGCGCCGATGGCGCCGCCGTAGGGGATGCGGACGACGACCGGCAGCTTGATCTTGCCGAGGGCGCGGGCGTGCATCTTCGCGAGCTGCGTGACGATCTGGTCGTACGCGGGGAAGACGAACCCGTCGAACTGGATCTCCACGACCGGCCGGTAGCCGCGCAGGGCCAGGCCGATGGCGGTGCCGACGATGCCGGACTCGGCCAGCGGGGTGTCGATGACCCGCTCCTCGCCGAAGTCCTTCTGCAGCCCGTCGGTGATGCGGAAGACACCGCCCAGCTTGCCGACGTCCTCGCCCATGATCAGGACCTTGGGGTCGGTGTCCATGGCCTTGCGCAGCGACTCGTTGAGCGCCTTCGCGATCGACATCTTCTCGACAGCCATCAGTGACCCTCCTCGGCCGGCTCGAAGGAAGCGAGGTAGGCGGCGAACTGGGCGCGCTCCTCGTCGACGAGCGCGTGCCCGTCCGCGTAGACGTTCTCGAAGATCGCCATGGTGTCCGGGTCGGGCATGGCGCGCACGACCTCGCGGACCCGCTTGCCGAGGGCTTCGCTCTCCGCCTCCAGCTCCTCGAAGAACGCCTCGTCGGCGCCGCCGGAGGCCAGCAGGTGGGCCTTCAGGCGCAGGATCGGGTCCTTCGCCTCCCAGGCCGCCGTCTCCTCGTCCGCGCGGTACTTCGTCGGGTCGTCGGAGGTGGTGTGGGCGCCCATGCGGTACGTGAACGCCTCGATCAGGGCCGGGCCCTCGCCGCGGCGGGCGCGGTCCAGCGCCCAGCGGGTGACGGCCAGGCAGGCGAGGACGTCGTTGCCGTCGACGCGGATGCCGGGGAAGCCGAAGCCCTGGGCGCGCTGGTAGAGCGGCACGCGCATCTGGCGCTCGGTCGGCTCGGAGATCGCCCACTGGTTGTTCTGGCAGAAGAACACCACGGGGGAGTTGTAGACGGCCGAGAAGTTGAAGGCCTCCATCACGTCGCCCTGGCTGGAGGCGCCGTCGCCGAAGTAGGCGATGACCGCGGAGTCCGCGCCGTCCTTGGCCACGCCCATGGCGTAACCGGTCGCGTGCAGCGTCTGCGAGCCGATGACGATCGTGTAGAGGTGGAAGTTGTTGGTGTTCGGGTCCCAGCCGCCGTGGTTCACGCCGCGGAACATGCCGAGCAGGTTCGTCGGGTCGACGCCGCGGCACCAGGCCACACCGTGCTCGCGGTAGGTCGGGAAGACGTAGTCGTCGTCGCGGAGTGCCCGGCCGGAGCCGATCTGGGCGGCCTCCTGGCCCAGCAGCGAGGCCCACAGGCCCAGCTCGCCCTGGCGCTGGAGGGCGGTCGCCTCGCCGTCGAAGCGGCGGGTCAGGACCATGTCGCGGTACAGGCCGCGCAGGTCCTCGGTGGTGACGTCCGCGACGAAGGCCGCGAACTCGGCCACCTCGGGGTGGCTGTCGACCTCGACCCGTTCACCCTCGGGCGTCAGCAGTTGTACGAGCTGAGGCTCGGCGTCGTGCGGCTGTGCGGTGGCAGCGGCGGTCTTGCGGGCGCTCGCCGCGCCTGCCGCCCGCTTGGTGCCGCTGCTGCGTCGCGGCTTGCGCGCGGCAGTGCTCTCCACGGTCACGTGTGCTCCTCCGTCGGTCCGGCACCCGGGTTCTCCGGGGACCAGTGCGGCTCACCTGTATCCGTACCCGCACACGGGGTGGGTGCACGGCGCGATTCGGATTCAGGCGTGACAGGTGCCCCGGCGAGTGCCCTGCGCACAGCACGTTACCCAGTGCGACGCATAACTGCGAAACCCCGTTTGACCTGCGATTTTGCTTGGATATCCAAGTAAATCGGCCGCTGCGGGAACAACCACTGGTCACAGCCTTGCAGGGGGCCGGAACAACGGCACGTTATCCCGGGTAACTCCGGCAGGGAAGAGGTGAGTGTGTGAAGATGAGCTTGTGCGCGAAAACGGAAAAATCAAGGTATTTCTCCTGGACGACCACGAAGTAGTACGTCGGGGCGTTCATGAGCTTTTGTCGGTCGAAGAGGACATCGAGATCGTCGGCGAGGCCGGTACCGCCGCGGACGCCCTGGTCCGCATCCCGGCGACCCGCCCCGACGTGGCCGTGCTCGACGTGCGCCTGCCGGACGGCAGCGGTGTCGAGGTGTGCCGCGAGGTCCGCTCGCAGGACGAGGACATCAAGTGCCTGATGCTCACCTCGTTCGCCGACGACGAGGCGCTGTTCGACGCGATCATGGCGGGCGCCTCGGGCTACGTCCTCAAGGCCATCCGGGGGAACGAGCTGCTCAGCGCGGTGCGCGACGTGGCGGCGGGCAAGTCCCTGCTGGACCCGGTGGCGACCGCGCGGGTGCTGGAACGGCTGCGCGACGGCAAGAACGGCAAGGGCGACGACCGGCTCGCGAACCTCACCGAGCAGGAGCGCAAGATCCTCGACCTGATCGGCGAGGGCCTGACGAACCGGGTCATCGGCGAGCGGCTGCACCTGGCCGAGAAGACCATCAAGAACTACGTCTCCAGCCTGCTGTCGAAGCTGGGCATGGAGCGCCGCTCCCAGGCCGCCGCGTACGTCGCCCGCCTCCAGGCGGAGAAGCGCTAGCCGCACTCGACCCGGCCCCGAGACGGCGCGAGAGGCGCTCGATCCGGACGCGAGACGGCGCGAGAGGCGCTCGACCCGGAGCCAAGGCCGCGCGAGAAGCGCTCGATCCGGCGTCGAGCGGAGGCGAGGCCTCCGCGACGGGGCGCCGCGCGGGGCGCAACCCTGTTCGAGCGCTTCACGAGCGGGCGCCGAGTGGACGTCGACGAGATCTCGGGCGGCCTTCGAGGGTGACGCCCCGTGGCCGCCCGCTTCCCCGCGGCACATGGTTCGATTCGGGACCAACGTCCTCGGTGATCGGGGCGGGCTCCTCTTTCCCGGCCGCCCGCCGGGGCCCGAGAGTGGTCGCATGTCACCGGAGGAAATAAACGCCGTCGAAATGCTGCGCCGTGTGCCGTACGGCCGCGTCGCCACCAGCATGCGCGCGCTCCCGTTCCTCGCCGTCGCCCGTCACATCGTGGTGGGCGGCAGGATCGTCCTGAGAATGCACGCCGGTTTCGGCTATCACCACGCCTGCAATGGAAGCGTGGTCTCCTACGGGGCCGACAACGTCAATTCGGGCGCGCCCCGGCTCTGGTCCGTGCAGGTCACGGGCACGGCGCAGCTCACCGAACCGACCACCGCGGAACTGGAACTATTCGGCCCGGCACCGCATTTCGTGGACGGGGAGGTGTTCGATCCGGTGTACATGCGCATCGAACCCCAGCTGGTCACCGTGCACACCCTCGGGGCGCAAAATGCCGGTCGCTGCGACCGGCCCCGCCTGCACGCGCACTGACGGCCGGAAAGGCGAGCGGATGTGAAAGGGGCCCGGCGGAATGGGAATTCCGCCGGGCCCCTTTGACGTATGCACCGCTAGCCGGCGCCCTCGGCGCCGGCCGGGCTGCCGCCGCCGCCCCCGCTGGGCGGGGTCGGCTTGTTGGTCGGCGGCTCCGCCGTGGGGGACTTCGGCGGCGGGGTCGTCGGGTTCTTGGTCTCCGGGCTCGACGAGCTGCCCGAGGAGGGCGACAGGCTGGTGCTCGGAGTGGACTTGCTGCGGCTCGGGGTGGGCGTGAAGGTGTCCTCGTCGTGCGAGCCGCCCGTCTCCGGGCTCGGCGAGGTCGACGGGGTGTCCTGCGAGCCCGGGCTGCTCTGCGAGGTGCCCGGGCTGCTCACGCTGGTCTTGGGCTTGTTGCCGCTGCCCGTGCCGAGGCCGTTCTTGACCGCGTACGCGGCCCCGCCGGCGATGGCCAGCACCGCGAGCAGGACGAAGAGCCAGACCTTCCACTTCCCGCCGCCGGAGCGGTTGTCGTACCCGTCGTAGCCGTCATAGCCGTCGTACCCGCCGTGGCCGCCCGGTCCGCCGCCGGGGCCGTGGCCGCCGCCGGGGAAGGCGGTGCCGTCGTCCGGGTTCAGCGGGGGCACCATCGGCCGCTGGAACTGCGAGGTGGTGCTGGGCGAGGGGTAGGGGGTGTGGGGGCCGCCGCCCGGGCCCGCGGGCATCATCGAGGTCGGCGCGCCGCCGGGCTGACCGTGCGGGAGCGCCATGCCGACCGGCCCGGTGTTCCAGGTGCCGGTGTTCGGGCCCTGGTCCTGGAGCATCTGGAGGGCGTACTGGACGAGCCCGCGCATCTCCTCGGCGCTCTGGAACCGGTCGTCCGGGTCCTTGGCGAGCGACCGCATGACGAGGCCGTCGAGCTCCTGCGGGATGTGGTGCCCCTCGGGCAGCTGCGAGGGCGGGACCGGCGCGTCCTGGACGTGCTGGTAGACCACCGACAGCGGGGTCTCACCGGTGAAGGGGGGCCGCAGCGCGAGGAGTTCGTAGAGCAGGCAGCCGGTGGCGTACAGGTCGCTGCGGTGGTCGACGGCCTTGCCGAGGGCCTGTTCCGGCGAGAGGTACTGCGGGGTGCCCATGACCATGCCGGTCTGGGTCATCGTGGACTGCGCGCCGTGCAGGGCGCGGGCGATGCCGAAGTCCATCACCTTCACCGCGCCGGAGTGGGTGATGATGACGTTCGCGGGCTTGATGTCGCGGTGCACGATGCCGTGCTGGTGCGAGTACGCCAGCGCCTCCAGCACGCCCGACACGATGATGAGCGCCTGCTCGGGCCCGGGGGCCTCGGCGCTGATCAGCAGGTCGCGGATGGTGCGGCCCTCGACCAGCTCCATCACGATGTACGGAACCACGTTCGGGCCGACCCGGTCCTCGCCGGAGTCGTAGACGGCGACGACGGCGTGGTGGTTGAGGCCGGCGACCGACTGTGCCTCACGGGTGAAGCGGGCCTTGGACACCGGGTCCTCGGCCAGGTCGGCGCGCAGCAGCTTCACGGCCACGGTGCGGCCCAGCCGGACGTCCTCGGCGGCGAAGACCTCCGCCATGCCGCCGCGGCCCAGGCGGTGGGTCAGCCGGTAACGGCCGTCGCCCACGAGACCGCCCGCGCCCCAGTGCTCAGGACCGTCGGCCATCCCGGCGCCGTTTCCCTCGGGTTCGGGTGCCATCAGTCCTCGCCGTCGTCTCTCTCGTCCGCTCTAGCGGTGGGCCTCTTCGGGTGCTCCGGTGAACGCTACAGCCTCCGAACCCGTCACCGTTCGGCTACAGACACCGCGTAGGCCCGTGGTCACGCAGCGGGCACCGGCTTGACGTGTGCTTGCCCTCCGGCAGACTGGGCGCGACATGCGCTCAGCCAGACGCGTAGCAACAGAGCCCGAGGGGAAGCAACAGTCATGAGCCAGGACGGCACACAGGGCCGGTACGCAGGCGGCTCCCTGGCCGGTGGCCGTTACCAGCTAAGGGATTTGCTGGGCGAGGGGGGCATGGCCTCGGTCTACCTCGCGTACGACTCCGCGCTCGACCGCCAGGTCGCCATCAAGACGCTCCACAGCGAGCTGGGGCGCGAGGCGTCCTTCCGCGAGCGCTTCCGGCGCGAGGCGCAGGCTGTTGCGAAACTGTCGCACACCAACATCGTCTCGGTGTTCGACACGGGTGAGGGAACCGTCACCTTCGGCGCCGGCGGCGGCGACGAGGCGGTCATGCCCTACATCGTCATGGAGTACGTGGAGGGCCGGCCGCTCGGCTCGGTCCTCGACGCGGACGTGCAGCAGTACGGGGCGATGCCGGCGGACAAGGCGCTGAAGGTGACGTCCGACGTGCTGGCCGCGCTGGAGACCAGCCACGAGATGGGCCTGGTCCACCGCGACATCAAGCCGGGCAACGTGATGATGACCAAGCGCGGCGTGGTCAAGGTGATGGACTTCGGCATCGCCCGGGCCATGCAGTCGGGGGTCACCTCGATGACGCAGACCGGCATGGTCGTCGGCACCCCGCAGTACCTGTCGCCGGAACAGGCGCTGGGGCGCGGCGTGGACGCCCGCTCCGACCTGTACTCGGTCGGCATCATGCTGTTCCAGCTGCTGACGGGCCGTATCCCCTTCGACGCCGACTCCCCGCTGGCGATCGCGTACGCGCACGTCCAGGAGGAGCCGGTGGCACCCTCCTCCATCAACCGCTCCATCACCCCGGCGATGGACGCGCTGGTGGCGCGGGCGCTGAAGAAGAACCCGAACGAGCGCTTCCCCACGGCCGCGGCCATGCGGGACGAGATCGTGCGGATCCTCTCGGCCGGCCAGACCGGCGCCCCGGCCATCGTCCCGGGCGTGGCCACGGGCGGCAGCGGCGCGGGCGTGGGCTCGACGGTGTTCCCGCCGGTGGACGCCGCCTTCCAGGCGCCGCCCGCGCACTCGCTCCAGCAGCCCTACCAGGCCCCGCAGACCCCGGCGCCGTCCCCGTACGCGCAGCCCTCGGCGGCGCAGCAGCAGCCGGGTTACGCGTACCCGCCCACGGCGCAGGCGCCGCAGCACCAGCACCAGTACGCGCCGCAGACGCCGCCGCCGTTCACCATCTCGCCCAGCCCGGCGCCCGCTGCGGCGGCCTCCTCGGGCGGCGGGAAGAAGAACATGCCGGTCGTGGTCGGCGCGATCGCGGTGGCCCTGGTGGCCATCGGCGGGCTGATCGCCGTGCTGAACATGGGCGACGACCCCAAGGACAAGAACAAGGCGGCGGGCCCCGGCGCCTCGTCGTCGGCGTCCGCCTCGGCCGTGGCGGGGCACAAGGGCCCGGACCCCTCGCGCACGATCGACGCGGAGCAGTGCAAGAGCCCGACGAAGTCCTTCCGGGACGCGACGAAGGTCGTCGCGCCGGACTTCCGGTACAAGAACCTGCTGTCGGTCAAGCTGTGCATCCAGGCGGCCGGCTGGAGGTACAAGATCACCGAGCGCGACGAGGCCATCTACGGCCAGGACACGGTCCTGGAGCAGCTGCCCGAGGCCGGGACGGACGTGGCCAAGGACGGCACGGAGTTCACGCTGATCGTCTCCACCGGCGATCCGTCGTAGCGGACGGCCCCTCGGCTCCCGGGCATCCCGGGGCACCCTGACGGGTGTCCCGGGATGCCCGTTTTGCCCCCCTGTGCCAATCTGAGGGCGGCGCCTCGACCTCACGGCGCCCCGGCCGCACGGAACGGGAGGGGCACCCCGTGAACCGACGCCTCCGCGCCCCGCACTGGACGGCCGGAGCCGCCCTGGCGGCCGCCGCGCTGCTGGCCACCGCCCCCGCGTGCGCGACCTCCGCCCGCGCGCCCGCGGTCCGCCTGCCCGCCGCCCACCTGCCCGCCGCCGCGGTGCGGGCCGACACCGACCAGGGCGACCCCGTGCCCGAGGAGGCGTACGAGGAGCTAGCCGGAAGCGCCGCAGGGGTCGGGCGGGAGCACCCGGGGCGGCCCGCGAACGCCCCGGCCGACCCCGAGGCCACCACCGCCTCCCGGCCCGTGCACCCGGTCCGGCCGGCCCCGCGCCCCGAGCGCCGGGAGCCCGCCGCCGCCCGGCGGCCCGCAGCCCCGCCGAGCCCCTCCCCAAGCCACAGCGCCCCGGTCTCGGCACTGGGCACCGAACCGAACGAACGGGTCGCCGACCTGGCCGCCCACCTGCTGCCCCTGGGCACCGGACTGGCCCTGATGGGCGTGGGGCTGGGGTACATGGGCGTACGGCTGCGGCGGGGCCGATAGGGGCGAAAGGCCGTCCGGCCACGGGCATACTCGGTATACATACCGAGTATGCCCGTGTATACATACCGAGTATGTCGATCCGTCACGGCCTTCTCGCACTGCTGGAACGGGGCCCCCGTTACGGCTCCCAGCTGCGCACCGAGTTCGAATCCCGCACGGGCTCCACCTGGCCCCTCAACGTCGGGCAGGTGTACACCACCCTGGCCCGCCTGGAACGCGACGGGCTCGTCGCACCCGGCGGGGAGGACACCGCCGGGCACACCCTCTACGCCATCACCGACACCGGCCGCACCGAGCTGCACGCCTGGTACGAGCGGCCGGTGGACCGCACCAGCCCGCCCCGCGACGAGCTGGCCATCAAGCTCGCCATGGCCGTCGGGGCCCCCGGCGTGGACATCCGCGCCGTCATCCAGTCCCAGCGGCACGCCACGATCGGGGCGATGCAGGACTACACCCGGCTCAAGGCCCAGGCCCTGGCCGCCATCGAGAGCGGGCGGGCGAACGAACGCGACGACGTGGCCTGGCTGCTGGTCCTGGAACAGCTGATCTTCCAGACCGAGGCCGAGGCCCGCTGGCTCGACCACTCCGAGGCCCGGCTCGTCCGGCTGGCCGCGCTCGGCGCGGTCACCGGCCCTGCCGCCGCGCCCGCCGACGACGCGGGCGCCCCGCCGCCCCCGGCAGCCGCCACCGGCCCGACCACCGGCTCCGCCCCCGCACGCGGCGGGGCTGAACGACCCTTACAAAGGGGGACCCTTCATGCCCGACCAGCAGCACAGCTCCCACCCGAGCCAGCCGAACCAGCCGAACCAGCCTGGCTACGGCGGCCCCTCCGGCCGCCCGACGCATCCCGGCCGCCCCGGCCGCCCCGGCCACCCGGGGGGTCCGCACAAGCCCGCGGCCGCCCAGCCCGTGCTCCGGCTGGAGAAGCTGGTCCGCACGCACGGCAGCGGCGCCACCGAGGTGCACGCGCTGCGCGGCATCGACCTCGCGGTCCACCCCGGCGAACTGGTCGCCGTGATGGGGCCCTCCGGCTCCGGGAAGTCCACCCTCCTCACCCTCGCCGGCGGGCTCGACACCCCCACCAGCGGCCGGGTCGTGGTCGAGGGCGTCGACATCACCACCGCCGGACGCCGCAAGCTGTCCGCGCTGCGCCGCCGGAGCATCGGCTACGTCTTCCAGGACTACAACCTCATACCGGCCCTCACCGCCGCCGAGAACGTCGCCCTGCCCCTCGAACTCGACGGGACCTCCGCCCGCAAGGCCCGCACCGCCGCCCTCGCCGCCCTGGAGGAGATCGGCCTGCGCGCCCTCGCCGACCGCTTCCCCGACGAGATGTCCGGCGGCCAGCAGCAGCGCGTGGCCATCGCCCGCGCCCTGGTCGGCGACCGCCGCCTGGTCCTGGCCGACGAACCCACCGGCGCCCTCGACTCCGAGACCGGGGAGTCCGTACTCGCCCTGCTGCGGCTGCGCTGCGACGCGGGCGCGGCCGGGATCCTGGTCACCCACGAGCCCCGCTTCGCCGCCTGGGCGGACCGGGTCGTGTTCCTGCGCGACGGCAGCGTCGTCGACGAGACCCTGCGCAGCCACGCCGACTCGCTGCTCACCGGGCGGGCGGCCGGCCTGTGACCTCACCGCTCGCCTCCTGGTACCACTCGTGGATCGCGGCCCTGCGCATCGCCCGCCGCGACGCCTGGCGCTCCAAGGGCCGCAGCGCCCTGGTCCTCGTGATGATCGCCCTCCCGGTCGTCGGGGCCAGCGCCGTCGACCTCACCCTGCGCAGCGCCGAGCTCACCCCCCAGCAGACGATCTCCCGCCAGATCGGCGCCGCCGACGCCCGGATCGACCGGACGGGCCTGGACGCGCCCCTCTACCAGCGCCCCGACGCGCAGAGCTACGCGCCGGTCGGCGGCTTCGACAAGTACCGTCCCGACCCGGACAAGAAGCCCGCACCACTGAAGGACGCCGTCCCGGCCGGTGCCGAAGCCGTCCAGATGAGCTCATCCGACGTCAAGGTCCACACCCGGCACGGCCTGCTCGGCACCCAGCTGCGCGAACTCGACGTCCACCACCCGATGTCGCAGGGCATCTTCACGCCCCTGCGCGGCCGGCTGCCCCACGGCCCCGGCGAGGTCATCGCCACCGCCGCGTTCCTGGAGCATTCGGGGCTCTACGTCGGCTCCGCCGTGACACCGCGCGGCTCCACGGCCCCGTACCGGATCGTGGGCTCGTACGAGCTGCCCTCCGAGCTGAGGCGCGACGAACTCCTCGCCCTGCCCGGCACCCTGCTCGCCCCGCTCGACAAGGCGCTGGCGGCCACGGGAGCCCCCGGGCTGAACGTCACAGACTCCTTCCTCGTGAAGGTCGGCGGCGATGGTTTCACGTGGAACATGGTCAAGGAGGCGAACGCCAAGAGCGCGCTCGTCCTCTCCCGCGCCGTCATGGCGCACCCGCCCGCCGACTCCCAGGTGCCGCTGTACGCGCAGGAGGGCAAGGAGCGGTTCGCCGGTCCCGGTCTGAACGTGGGCCGGTTCACGGAGCAGGCCACCGTGGCCACCGTCGTGGGCCTGGCCCTGCTGGAGGTCTGCCTGCTCGCCGGGCCCGCCTTCGCGGTCGGCGCCCGGCGCTCCCGACGCCAGCTGGGCCTGGTCGGCGCCAACGGCGGAGACCGCCGGCACATCCGGGCCATCGTCCTGTCCGGGGGCCTGGTCATCGGCGCCGTGGCCGCCGTCATCGGCTGCTCGGGCGGCATCGGCCTCACGATCGGACTGCGGCCGCTCCTGGAGCAGAAGATCGGCGTCCGCTTCGGCGGCTTCGACTTCCGCCCCGCGGAACTGGCCGGCATCGCCGTGCTCGCCCTGCTGACCGGCCTGCTGGCCGCGTTCGTCCCCGCCGTCACCGCCTCCCGGCAGCCCGTCCTGGCCTCCCTCACCGGCCGCCGCGGCATCCGGCGCGCCAACCGGGTGCTGCCGCTGATCGGACTGCTCGCCGTCCTCGGCGGCGCCGCCGTCGCCCTCTACGGCACCCGCTACCGGGTCAGCCCCAGCCTTGTCGCGGCCGGCAGCGCCCTCGCCGAACTGGGCATCGTCGCCCTCACCCCGCTCCTGGTCGGGCTGTTCGGCCGGCTGGGCCGGTGGCTGCCGCTGTCGCCGCGGCTCGCGCTGCGCGACGCCGTCCGCAACCGGGGGCGCACGGCCCCGGCCGTGGCCGCCGTGCTGGCCGCCGTCGCCGGAACCGTGGCGGTGTCCACGTACCAGCACAGCCAGGACGTCCAGGCCCGCCACGAGTACGTCGCCGAACTCCCCGACGGCACAGGCCTGCTCAGCGTCAACGAGAACAGCGCCCACAAGGAGGTGCCGCCCGCGCGCGAGATGCTCAGCAGGAACCTGCCGGTGGCGGTGCGGGCCGACGTGGACCGCCTGGTGGTCGGCAACCCGAACTGCGAGGACTACGGGGCGTCCCCCGGCTGCGGTCGGGTCGAGCTGATCGTCCCCAAGGAACAGCGCTGCCCGCTCTTCGAGTCCGAGCACGGCCCCGCCGACTTCCCGCCCGCGGAGGCGAAGAAGCTGCGCCAGGACCCGCGCTGCGCGATGCCGGACCGCCCGGGCTCCTCGTTCAAGACGATCGTGGCGGACGAGAAGCTCCTCCAGGTCCTGGCGGTCACCGACCCCGGCTCGGTGGCGGCCCTCAGGGCGGGACAGCCGGTCTCCTTCGACCACCGCGACGTGAAGGACGGGAAGGTCACCCTCCGGCTGATCACCGACCCGGAGGCCGCGCAGAAGGCCTCCGCGACCCACGCCGAACTGCCCGGACAGGACAAGGTCCTCACCGTCCACCAGGCGCCCGCGGGCCTCAAGTCCTGGGGAGTGGGGCTCGTCCTGCCGCCCTCCGCGGCGAAGGCCGCCGGCATCGCCACGGCCCCGTTCGGGGCCTTCTTCAGCCTGGAGAAGGCCGCCACCACCGAGCAGCGGCAGCGGCTGGACGGGGAGATCGACCGGACGGGCGCCGACGTCCGCGTCCGCATCGAACGCGGCTACCAGGAGCAGAGCACCATCGGGATGCTGGCCCTCGCCGTCTTCGCGGCCCTGGTCACCATCGGCGCGGCCGGTATCGCGACCGGGCTGGCCCAGGCCGACTCCGAGGCCGACCTGAAGACCCTGGCGGCGGTCGGCGCGGCCCCGCGGGTGCGGCGCACCCTCAGCGGCTTCCAGTGCGGGGTGGTGGCCCTGATGGGCGTCGTCCTCGGCTCGGCGGCGGGCATCCTGCCCGCGGTCGGCCTGCGCCTCACACAGGAACGCGAGCAGCAGAGCCTCCTGCTGCGCAGCATCGAGATGGGCTACTCCTCGCCGGACCAGCCCCTCTACGTCCCGATCGCCGTCCCCTGGGAGACCCTGGCCGGCCTCCTGGTCCTCGTCCCGCTGGGCGCGGCCCTCCTGGCCGCCGTGGTCACCAAGTCGAGCGGGGCCCTGGCCCGCCGCGCGACCGGATGACGCCGCCGCCCCCGCACAGGGTGGATCACGCCCGTGCGGGGGCACACCGTGTGAGAACGAAGGTGTGCGAGAGAATGACGGCATGGAGATGCCGAGGAGTGAACGGTCGCAGGACAGTCCCCCGCACGTCCTGATCGTGGGACAGGACGGGAAGGCGGTCGGCGGCGCCGATGACGAGTCGCGCGAGGTCCCGGTGACGGAGATGGTCGAACAGCCCGCCAAGGTCATGCGGATCGGCAGCATGATCAAGCAACTTCTGGAAGAGGTCCGCGCCGCACCTCTGGACGAGGCCAGCCGGGTCCGTCTCAAGGACATCCACGCGGCGTCGGTGAAGGAACTGGAAGACGGCCTGGCCCCGGAGCTGGTCGAGGAGCTGGAACGGCTCTCCCTTCCGTTCACGGAGGAAGCCGTTCCGTCCGAGGCCGAACTCCGCATCGCACAGGCCCAGTTGGTGGGCTGGCTGGAAGGCCTCTTCCACGGCATCCAGACCGCCCTGTTCGCCCAGCAGATGGCGGCGAGGGCCCAACTGGAGCAGATGCGCCGCGCCTTGCCCCCCGGCACCCCCCACGAAGACGACGAAGACGGCCCCCACGGCGCCATCCGCTCGGGCCCGTACCTGTAACCCCCCGACGGGGCTGGACGCACCCACCGCATTCCAGCCCCGCCGGCGTTTGAGGCGCTGGGGTCTGGGGGCGGAGCCCCCAGGTTCTTTCAGCCGCACCGCATTCCAGCCCCGCCGGCGATTGAGGCGCTGGGGCCTGAGGGCGGAGCCCCCAGGCCCTTTTCAGCCGCACCGCATTCCAGCCCCGCCGGCGATTGAGGCGCTGGGGTCTGGGGCGGAGCCCCCAGGTTCTTTTCAGCCGCACCGGCGTCTGAGGTGGAAACGGAGAAAGGGCGGGGCGGGGAGAGCACCCATGACCCGCGCATACTCATGGGCATGAGCTACGACGCCATCGTCCTCGCCGGCGGCGCCGCAAGGCGCCTCGGCGGGGCCGACAAGCCGACCCTCCCGGTAGGCGCCCGCACCCTCCTCGACCGCGTCCTGGCGGCCTGCCAGGACGCCGCCGCCACCGTCGTCGTCGGCGGCCGCAGGCCCACCGCCCGCCCCGTCGACTGGACCCTGGAGTCCCCGCCCGGCGGCGGCCCGGTGGCCGCACTGCACGCCGGGCTGCGGCGCACGACCGCCGCCGTGGTCCTCGTGCTCTCCGCCGACCTGCCCTTCCTCGACCGGGACACCGTCCGCGCCCTGCTCACCGCGGCCGCCGCAGGCCCGGGCGACGGGGCCCTCCTGAGGGACCCGGAGGGCCGCGACCAGCCCCTCGTCGCCGCCTACCGCACCGAATCCCTGCGCCGCGAGATCGCCCTGCTCGCGACCGAGCACGGCACCCTCCACGGCCTCCCGCTGAAGGCCCTCACCGCCGAGCTGGACCTGGCCAGGGTCACCACCGCTGCGCCACTCGCCTCCTTCGACTGCGACACCTGGGAGGACCTGGCGACGGCCCGCGCCCGGATCAGGGAGCATGGGAACGTGCTGGATCAATGGATCAACGCCGCCAAGAACGAGCTCGGCATCGACCTCGACGTCGACACCAAGACCCTGCTCGACCTCGCCCGTGACGCCGCCCACGGGGTCGCCCGGCCCGCCGCCCCGCTGACGACCTTCCTCGTCGGCTACGCGGCCGCCCGCGCCGAGGCCGCCGGCGCCGACCCCGCCCAGGCCGTCGCCGAGGCCTCCCGGAAGGCCGCCGACCTGGCACTGCGCTGGGCGGCGGAAACCGAGCCCACCCACCCCGGGCCCACCGACCCCACGCCCACCGACCCCGAGGGGAACGGCTCTCCGTGACCCGTACCGACGCCGACGGCGACCTGGACGAGGCCCTGGCCCTGGTCAGCCGCACCCCCGCCGCCGAGGGCGGCGCCGGCGGCCACCGTGCCACCGCCTGGCAGCGCGCCCGGGAGACCGCCGCCCTGGCCGGCACGACCGTGCGGTCCCGCAGCCACCGGGTGCCCCTCGCGGACGCACTCGGCGAGGTGCTGACCACCTCCCTGGACGCCCTCGGCGACCTGCCCCCCTTCGACACCTCCGCCATGGACGGCTGGGCCGTCGCGGGGCCCGGCCCCTGGGCGATCCGCCCCGGCGAGGCGGTCCTGGCGGGGGGCACCGCCGACGGAGCCCCCGCGCCCCTCGGCGACGGCGAGGCCGTCCGGATCGCCACCGGCGCCCGGGTCCCCGCCGACACCACCGCCGTGATCCGCAGCGAGCACGCCCGCGAGTCCGGCAGCCAGCTGTACGCCACCCGCCGCGTCGGCACGGGCCAGGACATCCGCCCGCGCGGCCAGGAGTGCCGCTCCGGCGACCCGCTGCTCCCGGCCGGCTCCCTCGTCACCCCCGCCGTCCTCGGGCTGGCCGCGGCCGCCGGATACGACGAGCTCGTCACCCGGCCCCGGCCCCGCGTGGAGATCCTGGTCCTCGGCGACGAACTGCTCACCGAGGGCCTGCCGCACGACGGGCTGATCCGCGACGCCCTCAGCCCCATGCTGGACCCCTGGATCACCCGCATCGGGGCGGAGGTGGTCTCCACCCGCCGCCTCGGCGACGACCCCGCCGGGGCCGAGGCCCTCTTCCAGGCCGTCACCGGTTCCACCGCGGACCTGGTCGTCACCACCGGCGGCACCGCCTCCGGGCCCGTCGACCACGTCCACCCCGTGCTCCGACGGGCCGGCGCCGAACTCCTCGTGGACGGGGTCGCCGTGCGCCCCGGGCACCCGATGCTGCTGGCCCGTATCGGCGACCGGACGGACGGCCGCCACGTGGTCGGCCTGCCCGGCAACCCCCTGGCCGCCGTCTCCGGCCTGCTGACCCTCGCCGAACCGCTGCTGCGCTCCCTCGCCGGCCGCCGCCAGCGCCCCCGCTACGCCGTACCGGTCGAGGGGGACGTGCCGGGGCACCCGTACGACACCCGGCTGGTGCCGGTCCTGCTGACCGACGAGCACGCCGTACCGCTGCGCTACAACGGCCCGGCGATGCTGCGCGGGGTGGCCGCCGCCGACGCGCTGGCCGTCGTACCGCCGCACGGTGCGCGGAGCGGGCAGGAGCTGGAAGTCCTCGACCTGCCGTGGGTGGCAGGGGGATGTTTCACGTGAAACTCCACGGCCAGGACGCGATGGCGCGCGGCGCGGACGAGAAGCTCGTCGCACGCCGCGTCAAACTCCCCAAGCGGGTGGTGGAAAGGCCTCTGCGTCAGGTCACGCGACGGCTGCTGATGGCGCTGTTCGTGCTGTGCCTGACCGTCCTGATCGTGTGGCTCGACCGGGAGGGGTACCACGACAACGCCAACGACTCGGTCGACTTCCTCGACTGCGTCTACTACGCGACGGTCACCCTGTCGACGACCGGCTACGGCGACATCGTCCCGTACAGCGACGGCGCCCGGCTGGTCAACGTCCTGCTGATCACCCCGCTGCGCGTGCTGTTCCTGATCATCCTGGTCGGCACCACGCTGGAAGTCCTGACCGAACGCACCAGGGAAGAGTGGCGGTTGAACCGCTGGAGGAAGAACTTGCGCGAGCACACGGTCGTCGTCGGCTTCGGCACCAAGGGCCGCTCGGCGCTCCAGACCCTGCTGGCGACGGGCCTCCCGAAGGAACAGGTCGTCATCGTCGACCCCAGTGCCAAGGTCATCGACATGGCCAACTCCGAGGGGTTCACCGGGGTCGTCGGCGACGCCACCCGCTCGGAGGTACTGCTGCGCGCCGAACTCCAGAAGGCCCGTCAGATCATCATCGCCACCCAGCGGGACGACACGGCGGTCCTCGTGACGCTGACGGCCCGGCAGCTCAACCGGGGCGCGAAGATCGTGACGGCGGTCCGCGAGGAGGAGAACGCGCCGCTGCTGAAGCAGTCCGGTGCGGACGCCGTCATCACGAGCGCGAGCGCGGCCGGCCGCCTGCTGGGCCTGTCGGTGCTCAGCCCGCGGGCGGGCGCGGTGATGGAGGACCTGATCCAGCAGGGCAGCGGCCTGGACCTGATCGAGCGTCCGGTGAACCGGGCGGAGGTGGGCCGGGGCGTCCGGGAGACCGAGGACCTGGTGGTCAGCGTGGTGCGCGGGCACCGGCTCCTGCCGTATGACGACCCGCACGCGAGCCCCCTCCAGCTGACGGACCGCCTGATCACCATCGTCCGGGCGACTCCCCCGACGACCCCTCAGGTCACCCTGGGCCCGGCCGAGTAGCGGGCGCGGTAGATTCCGGGCCATGCATGCGATCACCATCGAGCAGCCGGGCGGCCCCGAGGCCCTCGTCTGGGCCGACGTACCCGATCCGGTGGCGGGCGAGGGCGAGGTGCTCGTCGAGGTCGCGGCCAGCGCCGTGAACCGCGCCGACGTCCTGCAGCGGCAGGGCTTCTACGATCCGCCGCCGGGAGCTTCGCCCTATCCCGGCCTGGAGTGTTCCGGACGCATCGCCGCGCTGGGGCCCGGGGTGTCCGGCTGGGCGGTGGGCGACGAGGTGTGCGCGCTGCTGTCCGGCGGCGGGTACGCGCAGCAGGTCGCCGTCCCGGCCGGCCAGCTCCTGCCGGTCCCGCAGGGCGTGGACCTGGTGTCGGCCGCCGCGCTGCCGGAGGTCGTCGCGACGGTGTGGTCCAACGTGTTCATGGTCGCCGGACTCCGCCCGGGCGAGACCCTGCTGGTGCACGGCGGCTCCAGCGGCATCGGCACCATGGCGGTCCAGCTGGGCAAGGCCGTGGGCGCGCGGGTGGCGGTGACGGCGGGCGGCAAGGAGAAGCTGGAGCGCTGCGCGGAGCTGGGCGCGGACATCCTGATCGACTACCGCGAGCAGGACTTCGTGGAGGAGCTCAAGGCCGCGACCGACGGGGCCGGAGCCGACGTGATCCTGGACATCATGGGCGCGAAGTACCTGGGCCGGAACCTGGAGGCGCTGGCGATGAACGGCCGGCTGGCGGTGATCGGCTTCCAGGGCGGGGTGAAGGCCGAACTGGACCTGCGGATGCTGCTGGCCAAGCGCGGCGCCATCACGGCGACCTCGCTGCGCGCCCGTCCGCTGGAGGAGAAGGCGGCCATCATCGCGGCGGTCCGCGAGCACGTCTGGCCCCTGATCGGCTCGGGCCGGGTCCGCCCGGTGGTCCACGCGACGTACCCCGTGGAGCAGGCGGCCGAGGCCCACCGCGTCCTGGAGTCGAGCACCCACGTGGGCAAGCTCATCCTGACGTTCTGACGGCGCTCAGCGCAGGGCGGCGGCGACCAGCCCCTCCAGGGCCTCCCGGGGGATTTCGGCCACCCCGGCCGGCAGGTGCTCCAGCACCAGGCCGTCGACGCAGGCCAGGAGGCTGAGGGTGCGCCCCTCCGGGTCGGGGACGCCGTGCGCGGCCAGGAAGGCGCGTACGACGTCCCGCCCGGCGTTCTCGCGCGGGACGAGGATCTCGCGCAGCTCAGGGTCGCGGACGCTCTCCAGTACGCAGGCGTAGCGGGCGAGGGAGCGCCTGCGCCCCTCGCCCGTGAGGCGGGCCGTGGTGAGCGCGGCGAGGCCGTCGGTGAGCTCGGCGGGGGTGCGCGGCAGCGGGGTCCGCTCACCGGCGGCCTGGAGTTCGGCCTGGTCCCGGTCCACGAGGCGGCGTACCAGTGCCGTCAGCAGGGCGGCGCGGGTGCGCAGGTAGGCGGAGGTGCTGCCCGGGGGAAGCCCGGCGGTCCGGTCCACCGCGCGGTGGGTCAGCCCGCGCATGCCGAGTTCGGCCAGCACCTCGATGGCGGCATCGGCCAGCAGGACCCGTCGCTCTTCACTCACCCCCTCTTTCTACACCTGTAGAAGCACGGGGTACCCTCCACCCCAGGCCTTCTACAGGTGTAGAAACGGGAGGGGCGGCATCATGACGACGGCTCGTCGGGCTCTGGTCATCGGCGGCGGCATCGGCGGACTGGCGGCGGCCATCGGGCTGCACCGCACCGGATGGGACGTGCAGGTCCTGGAACGCGCCCCGGTACTGGAGGACGCGGGCGCGGGGATCTCCCTCGCCGCCAACGGGATGCGCGCACTGGACGCGCTGGGCGTGGGCGCGGCGGTCCGTGCGGCCGCCCACCCCCAGTACACGGGCGGAACGCGCACCCCCGGGGGGCGTCCGCTGTCCCGCATGGACGGCAGGGCCCTCGAACGGGCCCTGGGCATCCCGGTGTCCGGCATCCCCCGCGCGGCCCTCCACCGCCTGCTGCGGGACGCCCTCCCGGCGGACTGCCTGCGGGCGGAATCCGGCACCCTCGCCACCGACCCCGGCGCCGACCTGGTCGTGGCGGCCGACGGGCTGCGCAGCGGAATCCGTTCACAGCTCTTCCCGGACCACCCCGGGCCGGTCTACAGCGGCTCGACGGTGCTGCGCGCCATCACCGCCGAACCGATCCGCACGGACGAGGACTTCGCGCTGACCTGGGGGCCGGGGGCGGAGTTCGGGCACATCGGCTTCGCGGACGGCCGCGCCGAATGGCACGCCGTGCTGAAGGCCCCGGCGGGGATCCGGCACGCGGACCCGCTGCGGTTCCTGGGGCGCCGCTTCGCGAACTGGCACCCGCAGGTGGGGCGGCTGCTGGCGGCGACCCGGCCGGAGGACGTCCTGCACCACGACGTCCACGAGCTGGTGACTCCGCTGCCGGCGTACGCCGTCGGGCGGGTCGCCCTGCTGGGGGACGCGGCACACGCCATGACCCCGAACCTGGGGCAGGGGGCCTGCCAGGCCCTGGAGGACGCGGTGGTCCTCGCGGCGGAACTGGCGGCCGGCGGGCCGGTTGCCGCCGGCCTGGCCCGCTACGACGCGGTGCGGCGGCCCCGTACCCAGGCGGTGGCCCGGGCCGCGCGCCGGGCGGGGCGCATGGGCCACGCCCTCACCCACCCCGTCGCCGTCGCGACCCGCAACACGGCCCTCCGCCTGGCCCCTTCCGGCGCAACCGTCCGGGCCCTCCTCCGCCCGGCGACCTGGACCCCGCCCACGTTGCCGCCCGCCTGACGCCGGGGCTTCGCTCGGCGGCGCCCGCCGTTCCCCTACAGGCTCCTCAGCAGCACCGCCGGGTTCTCCACGCAGTCCGCGACGTACCGGAGGAACCCCCCTGCGGTGCCCCCGTCGCACACCCGGTGGTCGAACGTCAGCGAAAGCTGCACGACCTGACGGACGGCCAGCTCACCCTGGTACACCCACGGCTTCGGGATGATCCGCCCCACCCCCAGCATGGCCGCCTCCGGGTGGTTGATGATCGGCGTGGAGCCGTCCACCCCGAACACCCCGTAGTTGTTCAGCGTGAACGTGCCCCCGGTGAGGTCCGACGGGGCCAGCTTCCCGGCCCGCGCCAGCTCCGTCAGCCGGGCGAACTCCGCCGACAGGGACTCCGGGCTGCGCGTCTGGGCGTCGCGGACGACCGGGACCATCAGCCCGCGCTCGGTCTGCGCGGCAAAGCCCAGGTGCACGGCCGGGAGCCGGACGATCTCGTTCGCCGCGAGGTCCACCGTGGAGTTGAGCTCCGGGTATCGCGCCAGCGCGGCCGTGCAGATCCGGGCCAGCAGGGCCAGTACCGAGATCTTCGGGCCGTCCACCGCGTTCATCGCGGCCCGCGCCGCCATCAGCTCGGTGGCGTCCGCGTCGACCCAGCAGGTGGCCTCGGGGATCTCGCGCCGGCTGCGCGACAGCTTCTCCGCCACGGCGCCGCGCAGCCCCTTGAGGGGGATCCGCTCGGCCTGCGGGGCGGAGACGGAGGCGGCAGCGGCGGCGGCGGGCGCGGCCACCGGTTCCGCGACCGGACGCATGGCGGCCTCCACGTCCGCGCGCAGGATCAGCCCCTCGGGGCCCGAACCGCGCAGCGACCGCAGATCGACCCCGTTGTCCCGGGCCAGCTTGCGCACCAGCGGCGAGATGACGGGCACCGGCCCGGCCTGAGCCGCCGGAGCCGCCGGGACGGCCACAGCGGGAGCCGCGGCCACCGGCGGCGCCGACACCGCGGCGGCAACGGGTCGCACCCGCCGCCGACGCGCCGGGCGCGCGTGGTCCGAGCCGTAACCGATCAGCGGCCGGGGCGCAGCGGCAGGGCCTTCGGCATCAGCCGCCGCGGCCTGCGCCGCCCCGGCGGTATCCGACTGCGCACCCACCACCACGGTGATCAGCGGGGCGCCGACCGGAAGCTCCTCGCCCTCCTCGCCGAACCGGGCGGTGACCACACCGCCGTACGGGCAGGGCACCTCCACCATCGCCTTGGCCGTCTCGACCTCGACGACCGGCTGGTCGACGGCCACGACGTCGCCCACCGCCACCAGCCACCGCACGATCTCGGCCTCGGTCAGCCCCTCACCGAGGTCGGGCAGCTTGAACTCCATCACCTGCGGCATCAGTTCTCCCACTGGAGGCGGGCCACGGCGTCCAGGATCCGCTCCACACCGGGCAGGTGGTACTTCTCCAGCATCGGCGGCGGGTACGGGATGTCGAAGCCCGTCACCCGCAGCACCGGCGCCTCCAGGTGGTGGAAGCAGCGCTCCGTCACCCGGGCGGCGATCTCCGCGCCCGGCCCGCCGAAGCCGCCGGCCTCGTGGACCACCACCGCGCGCCCGGTACGGCGTACGGAGGCGACGACCGTCTCCTCGTCGAAGGGGACGAGCGAGCGCAGGTCGACGACCTCAAGGTCCCAGCCCTCCTCGCGCGCCGCCTCGGCCGCCTCCAGGCAGACCGGCAGCGAGGGCCCGTACGTGATCAGGGTGGCGCTGGTGCCCGTCCGCCGGACCAGCGCCTCGCCGATCCCGGGGACCGCCACCGGCGCGTCCGGCGACCACTGCGCCTTCGACCAGTAGAGCCGCTTCGGCTCCAGGAAGACCACCGGGTCGTCGCTGGCAATCGACGCGCGCAGCAGCCCGTACGCGTCCTCCACGGTCGCCGGGGTCACCACCGTCAGGCCGGGGGTGGCCGTGTAGTACGCCTCGGAAGAGTCGCAGTGGTGCTCGACGCCGCCGATGCCGCCGCCGTACGGCACGCGGATGGTGATCGGCAGCGGCATCGCGCCCCGGGTGCGGTTGCGCATCTTCGCCACGTGCGAGATGAGCTGCTCGAACGCCGGGTAGGCGAACGCGTCGAACTGCATCTCCACGACGGGCCGCAGCCCGTACATGGCCATGCCGACCGCCGTGCCGAGGATCCCCGCCTCGGCCAGCGGGGTGTCCGTGACCCGGTCCTCGCCGAACTCCTTCGCGAGTCCGTCGGTGATCCGGAAGACCCCGCCGAGCGTGCCGACGTCCTCGCCCATCACGTGGACGGTGGGGTCCTCGGCCATCGCGTCGCGCATGGCCCGGGTCAGTGCCTGCGCCATCGTCGCGGGCTTGACCGCCTGCTGAGCCACCGTGGTCATGCGTCGTCCTCAGCTTCCAGTTCCGCGCGCAGCATGGCCGCCTGCTCGCGCAGCCGGCCGGTCTGCTCGGCGTAGACGTGCGCGAAGAGGTCCATCGGGTTCAGTACGGGCTCGGCGTTCATCCGCTCGCGCAGGTCCGCGGCCATCGCCTCGGCCGCGTCGCGCGCCTCCCGGACCGCCGTCTCGTCCAGCCAGCCGCGTCCGGTCAGCTCGCGCTCCAGCAGCTCGACCGGGTCGTGCGCCTTCCAGGCCTCGACCTCGGAGTCGGTCCGGTAGCGGGTCGCGTCGTCGGCGTTCGTGTGGGCCTCCATCCGGTAGGTGACGGCCTCGATCAGGGTCGGGCCGCCGCCCGCGCGCGCCCGCTGCACGGCCTCGGTCAGCACCTCGTGCAGCGCGGCGACGTCGTTGCCGTCGACCAGCCGGCCCGGCATGCCGTAGCCCACGGCCTTGTGGGCCAGGGTCGGGGCGGCCGTCTGCTTGGCCAGGGGGACGGAGATGGCGAAGCCGTTGTTCTGGACCAGGAAGACCACCGGGGCCTGCCAGACGGCCGCGAAGTTCAGCGCCTCGTGGAAGTCGCCCTCGCTGGTGCCGCCGTCGCCGACCATGGCGAGCGCGACCACCTCGTCCCCGCGCAGCCGCGCGGCGTGCGCCACGCCCACCGCGTGCGGGAGCTGGGTGGCGAGGGGGGTGCAGAGGGGGGCTATCCGGTGCTCGCGCGGGTCGTAGCCGGTGTGCCAGTCGCCGCGCAGCAGGGTGAGCGCCTGCACGGGGTCCAGTCCGCGCGCCACGGCCGCGAGGGTGTCGCGGTAGCTGGGGAAGAGCCAGTCCTGCTCCTCCAGGACCAGGGCGGCCGCGATCTCGGCGGCCTCCTGGCCGACGGTGGAGGGGTACACGGCGAGACGGCCCTGCCGGGTCAGCGCGGTGGCCTGCGCGTTGTAGCGGCGGCCCCGCACCAGCTCGGCGTAGTAGCGGCGCATCAGCGCGGGGTCGAGGTGCTCGGCGGCCGCGGTGCCCAGGACCCGGTAGGGCTCCGGGTCCGGAAGCAGCGGAGCGGCCTCCGTACGGGGCCTCCAGGCGGGCGGCGGGGTGACACGGTGGGACGCACCGGCACCGGGCAGCTCTTGGACCGTCATGGCGGCGTACACCTCCTCGTGGGAAGCGGGCGGAAGGACTCCCCGGTTGTGGGGTGCCTCACCTACCGATTGTTCGGTCGTCGGCGCAATTTGGCTACAGGCGGCGTCAGGCTGTGGACAAACTGGCGACGGGGCCCTGGGATGGGTGCAGGACGTCCAGGAGAGGGAGGCAGTGGGCAATGCCGGATGAACAAATGGCCGGAGCGGGCTCCGTACCGGCTTCACCGGGGGGTGCCCCGGCCGCCCCACCTGCACCGCCGGCCGCGCCGGTCCCCACCACGCCCGTGCCGCCGCCGCCGGCCGCCGCGCCCCGTCCCCTCGACCCGATCGACCGGTCGATCATGCGGCTGCTCCAGGCGGACGGCCGCGCCTCGATACGGTCGGTGGCCGAGCAGGTGCACGTCTCGCGCGCGAACGCGTACGCCCGGATCAACCGGCTGATCGACGACGGGGTGATTCGCGGGTTCACCGCCCGGGTGAACCACGAACGCGCAGGTCAGGGCGCATCCGCCTATATCACCCTGAAGATCGTCCAGAATTCCTGGCGGACCGTGCGGGAGAAGCTGCGCGAGCTGCCGGGGGCCGCCCACATCGCGCTCGTCAGCGGGGACTTCGACGTCCTGCTGCTGGTCCACACGGCTGACAACCGGACCCTGCGGGAGCTGGTGCTGACCCGCCTGCAGTCCATCCCGGAGGTGCTCTCCACCCGGACGCTGCTGGTGTTCGAGGAAACGGACCTGCTGGATCCGGGCCCGGGCGGCGGCCCGGCGCTCGCGGAGGACTGAGAGACGGCAGGGGGGCGGGACCCGCCCCCTGCCCCCGTACCGCGCGCCCGTACCGCCCGCGTCCCGCCCCGCCAGGCCTGCCCGCTAGGCCTTCGTGCGCAGGCCGTCCAGGGCCATGCTGACCACCGCGTCCGCGAGCTGGTCGGGAGTGGTGCCCGGGTGCGGGCGGTACCACTCGACCAGCGAGTTGACCATGCCGAAGAGCAGCCGGGTGGCCAGCCGGATGTCCACGTCCGCCCGCAGGTCCCCGTCCGCCGCGGCGGCCTTGAGCAGCTCCGCCACCTGGTGGTCGAACTCGCGGCGGCGCTCCAGCGCCCAGCGCTCGGTGCGGGTGTTGCCGCGCACCCGCAGCAGCAGGGTGACGTAGGGGAGTTCCGCGACCAGGACCTCGACCGTGCGGCGGGTGACGTACTCGACGCGCGCGACCGCCCGGCCGCGCAGGGCGCCGGGCTCCTCCAGCACCGCGAAGAGCTCGTCCAGCGCCCGGCTGACGGCACGGTGCAGCAGCTCCTCCTTGCCCGCCACGTGGTGGTAGATCGAGGACTTGGAGATGCCGGCGGCCTTGGAGAGGTGCTCCATCGACGTGCCGTCGTAGCCGCGCTCGTTGAAGACGCGCACCGCCACCGACAGGAGCGTCTCGGGGGTGTAGGTGTCCCGCCTGGCCGTGGTCATCCGGTGCCCTCCTCCGCCGCGTCGCCCTCGTAGTCCCCGTCGTCCCCTTCGTCCCCGTCCGTCCCGCCGTCGTCGGCGTAGCCCAGTTTGAAGAGGGCCAGGGAGGGCGCGTAGCGGCCGCCGGGACAGCGCTCGTCCAGGTGGTGCAGGAGGTCGTAGGCCCAGTCCCGGCCGAGCCGCGCGTGCCATTCGGAGGGGCCCAGCGGGTAGTTGACGCCGAGCCGCATCGCGGTGTCGATGTCCTCGGCGGAGGCCACCCCGCGCGCCACGGCGTCGGCGGTGAGGTCGATCAGCATGGCCACGGTGCGGGCGACGATCATGCCGGGGACGTCGCCGATGACGGAGACCTCCTTGCCGAGCCTCTGGAAGAGGCCGACGGCCTCGGCGAGGGTGCGCTCGCTGGTGTCCTCGCTGACCGAGAGGGCGATCCGGGTGGCCTCGCGGTAGTCCAGCGCGAGGTCGAAGTAGACGACGTCGGTGAACTCGACGGCCGTCTTGCCGTCGGCGAGCACCAGCTGGCCCTCGCCGGGCAGCTGGATGTACGGGCCTCCGTGCGCGGTGGAGGTCACCGCGATCCCGGCCTCCTCGATCAGCTCCGCCAGCGCGGCGGCCGGGCCGAGGTCACCGACGACGGTCACCTTCTCCGGCGCCTCCTGCGGCCCGGCGGTGCTGGGGGCGGGCGGCTGCGCGCCCTCGCCGTACGGGTACCAGCCGTGCCCGGACTTGCGGCCGAGGCGGCCCGACTGGACGAGCCGGCGCTGGGCGAGCGAGGGGGTGAACTTGGGGCTGCGGAAGAAGGACTCCCAGACCGAGCGGGTGACGGCCTCGTTGACGTCCTGGCCGATCAGGTCGGTCAGCGCGAACGGGCCCATCCTGAATCCGCCGCTCTCGCGCAGGACGGCGTCGATGGTCGCGGGGTCGGCGCCCTGCTCCTCGTACACGGCGAAGGCCTCGGCGTAGAAGGGCCGGGCGATCCGGTTGACGATGAAGCCGGGGGTGTCGGCGCAGCGGACCGGGGTCTTCCCCCAGCCCAGCACGGTGCGGTACGCGCGCTCGGCGGCCGCCGGGTCGGTGGCGGAGCCGCTCACCACCTCCACGAGGGGGAGGAGCGGGGCCGGGTTGAAGAAGTGCAGGCCGAGGAAGCGGCCGGGGTGCGCGAGGCCGGCGGCGAGCTCGGTGACGGAGAGGGAAGAGGTGTTGGTGGCCAGCAGGGCGTCCGGCGAAACCACCTCTTCGAGGGCCGCGAAGAGGGCCCGCTTGACGGTGACGTCCTCGACGACGGCTTCGATGACGAGGGCGGCGTCGGCGAGACCGGCCAGGCCGTCGGCAGCCCGGATCCGGCCCGCGGCGTCCTCGGCCTCGGCCCGGTCGAGGCGGCCCTTGGCGGCCATCCGCTCGACCCGGTCGCGGACGAGGGAGGCGCCGGTGGCGGCGAGGGCGCCGTCGATGTCGTGGATCAGCACGTGGTGACCCGCGAGGAGGGCCACCTGGGCGATGCCCTGGCCCATGGTGCCGGCGCCGACGACCGCCACAGTGCGGGACCGCTCGATTGCTGTCATGTCCTGATCCTCCCGCACCGGGTTGTCCACAGGTCCTGCCGGGCCCTCTTGTCCCGACCGATCGTTCGGTTACTCTAACTCCAGTCTGCTCTTCTTCACCCGCCCCTGCCTGATCTCACGCTGAGAACCAGCCTGATCCTGCCCGGCTCAACGAGGAGTTGGTCCCTGATGGCCGCCGAGCTCACCCTCTCCCAGCTCACCGAGAAGCACCGGCCCACCCTGGACCAGGCGCTGGCTGCCATCCGCAGCCGCGCCTACTGGTCCCCGCACCCCGAGCACCCCAAGGCCTACGGGGAGACCGCCCCGGCCGACGGGCTCGCCGCCTTCGAGGCCGTCCGCGGCACCCGCTTCGACCTCGGCCAGCCCGGCACCGACGGCTGGACCGGCGGCGAGGTCTCCCCGTACGGCCCGGAGCTCGGCGTGGAATACCCGCACGCCGACGTGGACGTGCTGCTGCCCGCGATGAAGGCCGGCATCCCCGCCTGGCGGGACGCCGGCCCCGAGACCCGCGCCCTGGTCTCCATCGAGATCCTGGCCCGCATCTCGGCCCGCACCCACGAGTTCGCGCACGCGGTGATGCACACCAGCGGCCAGGCCTTCATGATGGCCTTCCAGGCGGGCGGCCCCCACGCGCAGGACCGCGGCCTGGAGGCCGTCACCTACGCGTACGAGGAGCAGACCCGGGTCCCCGGCCAGGCGGACTGGTCCAAGCCGCAGGGCAAGCGGGACCCGCTGGAGCTCGGCAAGACCTTCACGGCGGTGCCCCGCGGCATCGCCCTGGTGATCGGCTGCAACACCTTCCCTACCTGGAACGGCTACCCCGGCCTGTTCGCCTCCCTCGCCACGGGCAACGCCGTCCTGGTCAAGCCGCACCCGCGCGCCGTCCTCCCGCTGGCCCTGACCGTCAAGGTGGCCCGCGAGGTGCTGGCCGAGGCCGGCTTCGACCCGAACCTGGTGGCGCTGGCCGTCGAGCGGCCGGGCGAGGGCATCGCCAAGACCCTCGCGGTCCGGCCCGAGATCAAGCTGATCGACTACACCGGCTCGACGGAGTTCGGCGACTGGCTGGAGGCCAACGCCCGCCAGGCGCAGGTCTACACGGAGAAGGCGGGCGTCAACACGGTCGTGGTCGACTCGACCTCCGACTACAAGGGCATGCTGTCCAACCTGGCCTTCTCGCTCTCCCTCTACAGCGGCCAGATGTGCACCACCCCGCAGAACCTGCTGATCCCCCGCGAGGGCATCGAGACGGACGCCGGCCACAAGTCGTACGACGAGGTCGTCGCCGACCTCGCCGCCTCGGTCGGCGGCCTGCTGGGCGACGACGCCCGGGCGAACGCGCTGCTGGGCGCCCTGGTCAACCCGGACGTCAAGGCCCGCCTGGAGGCGGCGGCCGGTCTGGGCGAGGTCGCGCTGGCCTCCCGCGAGGTGGCCAACCCCGAGTTCCCGGACGCGGTCGTGCGCACCCCGGTGATCGTGAAGCTGGACGCCGGCAAGCCGGACCCGGAGGCGGCGTACCTGTCGGAGTGCTTCGGCCCGGTCTCCTTCGCGGTCGCCGTGGACTCCACGGCCGACGCCCTCGAGCTGCTGCGCCGCACGGTGCGGGAGAAGGGCGCGATGACGGTGGGCGCGTACACCACCTCCGCGGACACCGAGCGGGCGATCGAGGAGGTCTGCCTGGAGGAGTCGGCGCAGCTGTCGCTGAACCTGACCGGCGGGGTCTACGTCAACCAGACCGCGGCCTTCTCCGACTTCCACGGCTCGGGCGGCAACCCGGCGGCGAACGCCGCGCTGTGCGACGGGGCGTTCGTCTCGAACCGCTTCCGCGTGGTGGAGGTCCGCCGCCAGGCCTGATCCGCGCAGCCCCGGGCGCCCCGGCCCGGGTGGACGTCCTCCTACTCGCCCCTGAAGGTGCGGCAGGAGCGGTCCACCTGGGCCGCTCTGGGCGCCCTGCTGTCACTGCGCCCGGGGCCCGCCCCAGTGGAAGAGGGTCATGGCGACGCTGGTGGCGAGGTTGTAGCTGGAGACCTGGGGCCGCATCGGCAGTGAGACCAGGTGGTCGGCGCGGGCCCGCAGCTCGGGGGAGATCCCGTGCCGCTCGGAGCCGAAGGCCAGCAGGGCGTCGTCGGGCAGGACCAGGCCGCGGATGTCCTTCCCCTCCGGGTCGAGCGCGTACACGGGCCCGGGCGGGAGCTCTTCCAGCTCCAGCCGGTCCACGGTGGTCGCGTAGTGCAGCCCGGCCCCGGCGCGGACCACGTTGGGGTGCCAGGGGTCGAGGTCGCCGCGGGTCACCACGCCGGTGGCCCCGAAGCCGGCGGCGAGGCGGACGACGGCGCCCACGTTGCCGAGGTTGCGGGGGTTGTCGAGCAGCACGACGGGCGAGGGGCGGGGCGTCCGCGCGAGGGCGGCCCGCCCGGCCTGCCGGTCGGGCCGTACGGCGAGGGCCGCGACCCCGGTGGGGTGCACACGGGGCAGCAGCCCCTTGAGCGCCCCCTGCCGCACGAGCCGTGCCACCGCGTCCTCCACGTCGGGCGCGAGCTCGGCGGCCAGGGCCCGCACCTCCTCGGGCTCCTCGGCCACGACGGCCACCACCTCGGCCCCGAACCGCAGCGCGTGCTTGAGGGCATGGAACCCGTCCAGCAACACGACGTCGTCCCGCCCGGCGTTCTCGGCCCACTCCCGCACCACACTCATGCCCCCGACCCTAAGGCCGGCCGCTACCCAGCCCCCCCGGCCCTACCCAGCCTCGCCGGCGTTTGAGGCGCTGGGGGCACCCCCAGCGGTAGCTGGGGGAGGGTCTGGGAGCGGAGCCCCCAGGAGGGGTCCGGGGCTTGCCCCTGGGGGTGCCCCCAGCGGTAGCTGGGGGAGAAACGGAGAAAGGGCGGGGCGGGGAGAGGCTCCGCGCAGCGGCAGCGCCACCCGCAGCGCAGCCACCCGCGCCCCCACCCACACCAGCAACCCGGTCGGCAGGAACACCGCGTCGGCGGCGATCATCGCCAGCGAGAAGAACGGCAGCCCCAGCAGTACCGCGATCCCGGCGTGCTCCAGCATCATCCCCGCCAGCAGCACGTTCTTGACCCGCCGGTTGAACAGCGTGAACGGAAACGCGACCTGCACCGCCACCGTCCCGTAGGTCAGCAGCATCACCACGACCCCGCTCCCCGCCAGCACCCCCGACAGCCCCGGCCAGGGGCTGAAGTAGTCCAGCCGCAACGGGTAGTACAGCGCGGTCCCGTCCTGCCACCGCGAGCCCTGGATCTTGTACCAGCCCGCCGTCGCGTAGATCAGGCACACCTCCGCCATGATCACCAGCATCCCGGCGTTGTGCAGCAGGTTCGCGAGCACGTCCAGCGCGGCCCGCCGCTCCCCCTCCGGCTCGTACCGCTCGACCAGCCACCACAGCGCCGACCCCACCCACAGCGCAGCGAACACGGCCGTCCACCCGCCGCTCAGCCGCCCGCTCACCGCCCCGTAGGCCAGGACCGCGCCCAGCACCCCCCAGAGCACCGGCCCGGCCGCCCCCGCCGCGGCGCTGCCCCGCAGCCGGGCCCGCCGCGCGTCCAGCGACCAGACCCGCGCGCAGCGGGTCAGCACCAGGTACACCGCCATCAGGTGGACGACGTTGTCCCCGCCGTCTCCCATGAACACGCTGTGGTTCTGCAGCGACAGCACCCCGACCATGAACAGCACCGACATGGCCCGCGTCCGCCAGCCCAGCGCCAGCAGCGCGCTCGCGGCCACGGCGAGGCCGTAGACGAGCTCGAACCACCACCCCGACGCCGACCACAGCAGCACCGTGAAGGCGTGGTTCCCGGCGACCAGCCGCTCCGCCAGCTGCCAGCTCCACGGCCCGTCGGGCCCGTACAGCTCGTGCCGGTGCGGGAACTCCCGCAGCAGGAAGAACAGCCAGGTCCCGGCGAAGCCGATCCGCACGACGGCGCTCTGGTGCGGACCGAGCGCCTTCCCGCTGACCTTCGCGACCGCCTCCGCGACCGGCTTCGCGACTGCCCGCCTCAGACGGTCCACCACGGCAGCTCCCGGTAGTACGTCTGGGTGTCGGTCTTCTCCGCGCTCCAGGCCGGCGCCGCCACGGCCCGCGTCGCCGAGCGCAGCTGGACCCGTACGAGCCGCTCGCCGTCGGCCAGCCCGGCCCCCAGCCGGGCGCCGGCGATGCGCTTCAGGTACGCCTCGGACAGCTCGCCGCGCTCGGCGTCGGTCGCCTTGTTCTCGTCGTCGTGGGAGCCGGTGAAGAAGTCCCAGGCCCGGCGGAGCTCGTTCTGCCGGGTGTGGCTCGGCAGCGGGCTGTGCCGGATCGCGGCCGTGTCCTCGGCGGACAGGTCGCGCCAGCCGGTGGTGACCAGGGCGCCGTTCCCGTCGCGGAGCTGCGCGCGGGCCTCCACGGCGATGTTCTGCTGGAGGGGGTTGGGGGCGAACAGCTTCCAGTTCTGTTCGAACTCCGGGTACACCCAGCCGTCGACCAGGCCGGCGTGCCGTTTGCTGAGCGTGTTGGACGGTGCGACGTGCAGGAACACCAGTCCCAGGTGCAGGCAGGCGGCGACGGCCAGGGCCGCCAGGACCAGCGCGGCGAGGATCCGGTACGGGAGGGACAGGCCGGCGATCCCGGGCGCCCGGGGAGGCGGGGAACCGGGCTCGTCCTCGCGCTCGCGCTCGTTCGCGTCCATCCCGCCCCGATCATCCGGCGTCCACAGGGTTGCCCACAGAGGTTGACACCCTACGGGCCGCCGTCTCACCATTGAAGAGGATGAACCGAACGATCGGTCGGTCGGGCGGACGGGCGGACTCGGACGCAGATTCGGACAGGGAGCCGTGATGGTCGCAGTGACTCCGGAGACGGGGACGTCGGGCGGGGTGGACGGAGGGTCCGCCGGCCTGGGCGCGCAGCTGAGGGCGGACTTCGACGCCGCCGTCGCGGCGGAGGAGCGCGTGGAGCCGCGCGACTGGATGCCCGAGGAGTACCGCGCCTCCCTGGTCCGCCAGATGGCGCAGCACGCCCACTCCGAGATCATCGGCATGCAGCCCGAGGCCAACTGGATCACGCGCGCGCCCTCCCTGCGCCGCAAGGCGATCCTGATGGCCAAGGTGCAGGACGAGGCGGGGCACGGGCTGTACCTCTACAGCGCCGCCGAAACCCTCGGCACCAGCCGCGACGAGCTGCTCGACAAGCTCCACTCCGGCAAGCAGAAGTACTCCTCGATCTTCAACTACCCGACCCTGACCTGGGCGGACGTCGGCGCCATCGGCTGGCTCGTGGACGGTGCGGCGATCACCAACCAGGTGCCGATCTGCCGCTGCTCCTACGGCCCCTACGCCCGCGCGATGGTCCGGATCTGCAAGGAGGAGTCCTTCCACCAGCGCCAGGGGTACGAGCTGCTCCTCGCCCTCTCCCGGGGCACCGAGGCCCAGCACGCCATGGCCCAGGACGCGGTGAACCGCTGGTGGTGGCCCTCCCTGATGATGTTCGGCCCGCCGGACGACGAGTCGGTCCACAGCGCGCAGGCGATGGCCTGGCGCATCAAGCGGCACTCCAACGACGAGCTGCGCCAGCGCTTCGTCGACATCGCCGTCCCGCAGGCCGAGTCCCTGGGCCTGACCCTGCCCGACCCGGACATCAAGTGGAACGAGGAGCGCGGGCACTACGACTTCGGCGCCATCGACTGGGCGGAGTTCTGGGACGTGCTCAAGGGCAACGGCCCCTGCAACGAACAGCGCATCAGCCAGCGCCGCAGGGCCCACGAAGAAGGCGCCTGGGTCCGCGAAGCGGCCACGGCGTACGCGCAGAAGCACAACGGCACCGGACGAGAGGTACAGGCATGACGCAGAACTGGCCCCTGTGGGAGGTGTTCGTGCGCTCGCGCCGCGGCCTCTCGCACACGCACGCGGGCAGCCTGCACGCCCCCGACGCGGAAATGGCCCTGCGCAACGCACGCGACCTCTACACGCGGCGGAACGAGGGCGTCTCCATCTGGGTCGTCCCCTCGGCGCAGATCACGGCCTCCTCGCCGGACGAGCGGGACCCGTTCTTCGCCCCGTCCGCCGACAAGCCCTACCGGCACCCCACCTTCTACGAGATCCCCGAGGGGGTGCGCCACCTGTGAGCGCCGACACCGCCGTCCCGCCCGCTGCCACGGCCGCCGTCCTCGCCCTCGCGGACGACGCGCTGATCCTCTCCCACCGCCTCGGCGAATGGGCGGGCCACGCCCCGGTCCTGGAGGAGGAGGTCGCCCTCGCGAACATCGCGCTCGACCTGCTCGGCCAGGCCCGTGTCCTGCTGTCCATGGCGGGCGACGAGGACGAGCTGGCCTTCCTGCGCGAGGAGCGCGCCTTCCGCAACGTCCAGTTGGTCGAGCAGCCCAACGGGGACTTCGCCCACACCATCGCCCGCCAGCTGTACTTCTCCCTCTACCAGCACGAGCTGTACGCGGAACTGGCCGCCGGCGACGGCCCGTTCGCCCCGCTGGCCGCCAAGGCGGTCAAGGAGACGGCCTACCACCGCGACCACGCCGAGCAGTGGACGCTGCGGCTCGGTGACGGCACCGAGGAGAGCCGCCGGCGGATGCGCGCGGCCCTGGACGGGCTGTGGAAGTACACCGGGGAGATGTTCCGGCCGGTCGACGGCCTGGACGTGGACCCGGCCGCCCTGGAGGCCCGCTGGCTGGCCGCGCTGGGCGGCGTACTGGAGCAGGCCGGCCTGGACCTGCCCGAGGGCCCGCGGACGGGCGCCTGGGCCGCCGGAGCCGGCCGCGAGGGCCTGCACACCGAGCCGTTCGGGCGGCTCCTGGCGGAGATGCAGCACCTGCACCGCAGCCACCCCGGGGCGTCGTGGTGACCGCCGCGGCCGGGACCACCCGTCTGGAGGCGGAGCTGGCCGAGCTGGCCGGCACCGTCCCCGACCCGGAGCTGCCCGTGCTGACCCTCGCCGAGCTGGGCGTCCTGCGCGGCGTGCGGATGCATGACGACGGACACGCCGAGGTGCTCCTGACCCCCACGTACACGGGCTGTCCCGCCATCGAGGCCATGTCCGCCGACATCGAGCGGCTCCTGACCGGCCACGGCATACCCGACGTGCGGGTCACCACGGTGCTGTCCCCCGCCTGGTCCACCGACGACATCAGCGCCGAAGGCCGCCGCAAGCTCGCCGAGTTCGGCATCGCCCCGCCCCGCCCGCACGCCGCGGGCGGACCGGTCCCGCTCACCCTGTCGGTGCGCTGCCCGAACTGCGGCTCGACCGACACCGAGCTGCTCAGCCGTTTCTCCTCCACCGCCTGCAAGGCGCTGCGCCGGTGCGTCGCCTGCCGCGAACCGTTCGACCACTTCAAGGAGCTGTAGATGGCCGCACCCCGCCACGGCGCGTTCCACCCCCTGACGGTGGCGGCGGTCGACCGGCTCACCGACGACTCGGTGGCGCTGACCCTGTCGGTGCCCGAAGCGCTGCGCGCCGAGTACCGGCACGCCCCCGGCCAGCACCTCACGCTCCGCCGCAGGCCCGCCGAGGGCGCGGAGGTCCGCCGGACCTACTCCATCTGCTCCCCCGCCCCGGCCGCCGACGGCCCGGGCCCGGCCGAGCTCCGGGTCGGGGTGCGGCTGGTGGAGGGCGGCGAGTTCTCCACCTTCGCCCACAAGGAGATCGCCGCCGGGGACGTGCTGGACGTGATGGTCCCGGCCGGCCGGTTCGTGCTGGACCCCGCGGCGGCCCCGGCGTCGCCGCACTACGCGGCGATCGTCGGCGGCAGCGGCATCACCCCGGTGCTGTCGATCGCGGCCACGCTGCTGGCGGCCCGCCCCGACGCCCGGTTCTGCCTGGTGCGCAGCGACCGTACGGCGGCCTCCACGATGTTCCTGGAGGAGGTCGCCGACCTCAAGGACCGTCATCCCGACCGTTTCCAGCTGGTGACCGTCCTCTCCCGCGAGGAGCAGGAGGCCGGCCTGCCGTCCGGGCGGCTCGACGAGGCCCGTCTGACGGCCCTGCTGCCCGCACTGCTGCCGGTCGGGGAGGTCACGGGCTGGTTCCTGTGCGGCCCGTACGGGCTGGTGACCGGTGCGGAGCGGGCCCTGGCCGCCCTCGGCGTCGCCCACACCCGGGTGCACGAGGAGATCTTCCATGTCGAGGACACCGCCCCGCAGGACCCCGTGCGGTCCTCGGCTCCGGTCGCGGCCCACGGCCGGGTCACGGCCCGCCTCGACGGCCGCTCGGGCACCTGGGCCGTGCAGGACGGGGAGTCCCTGCTGGACGCCGTGCTGCGGGGCCGCGCGGACGCCCCATACGCCTGCAAGGGCGGGGTCTGCGGCACCTGCCGGGCGTTCGTGGTCTCGGGCGAGGTGCGGATGGACCGCAACTTCGCGCTGGAGGAGGAGGAGACGGAGGCCGGATTCGTGCTGGCCTGCCAGTCCCACCCCGTGACGGAGGAAGTGGAGATCGACTTCGACCGCTGAGCCCCGCCGGGAGTCCCCCGCGGGCTGGGTTTTTCCCGCCGCCTGCTCTATCTTGACGGCCCGTCAGATCCAGCAGCTGGATCAGAGCCGGTGCACGCGGGAGGACAGGCAGTGGACTTCACCTTCACCGAGGAACAGCAGGCGGCCGTCGAGGCGGCGAAGGCCGTGTTCGCCGACGTCGCCCCCGACGGCGTGCCCAGCCCCGCGCTCACGCCGGGAGCCGTCGCGGAGGAGTTCGACCGGCCCCTGTGGGCCACCCTCGCCGGCTCCGACCTGCTGAGCCTCGTCCTCGCCGAGGAGCACGGCGGGGCCGGCCTCGACACCATCGCGCTGTGCCTGGTGCTGCGCGAGGCGGCCCGGGTACTGGCCCGGGTCCCGCTGCTGGAGCACTGCGCCACCGCCATGGCCGTCCAGGCCCACGGAAGCCCCGAGCTGACCGCCGCCGTGCTGCCCGGCGCCGGGCGCGGCACGCTCGTCCTCACCGTGGCCGCACAGGGCCGCACCGGCCACGACCCCGCCGAACTCGCCGTCGCCGCGCACCGCGAGGGCACGGCCTGGACCCTGGACGGGGTACAGACGGCCGTCCCCTGGGCGCACAGCAGCGACTGGATCGCCGTACCCGCGCACGCCGGCGACGGCGAGGCCGTCCTCGCGCTGCTCCCGCGCACCGCCGGAGGACTCACCCTCGCCGACCAGTACTCCACCAGCGGGGAGAAGTTCGCCGAACTCACCCTGGACCGGGTCCGGGTGCCCGCCACCCACGTGATCGACGCCCCCGGCGCCTGGGAGCGGCTGCGCCAGGTCCTGGCCACCGGCACCTGCGCCCTCGCGCTCGGCCTCGGCGAGGCCGTCCTGGCCATGACCAGCGGCTACACCAGCAAGCGGGAGCAGTTCGGCTTCCCCGTGGCCACCTTCCAGGCCGTCGCGGTCCAGGCCGCCGACCGCTACATCGACCTGCGCGCCATGGAGGTCACCCTCTGGCAGGCGGCCTGGCGCCTCGACGCCGCGACCGGCACGGCGGGCGGCCCGCTGCCCGCCTCCGGGGACGTGGCCGTCGCCAAGATCTGGGCCTCCGAGGGCGTGCGCCGGGTCGTGCAGACCGCCCAGCACCTGCACGGCGGCTTCGGCGCCGACACGGACTACCCGCTGCACCGCTACCACGCCTGGGCCAAGCAGCTGGAACTCCAGCTCGGCCCGGCCGCCGCCCACGAGGAGGCCCTGGGCGACCTGCTGGCCGCCCACCCCCTCGGCTGAGACCGGCCGGGACCGCCGGCCGGGACCGCCGGCCGGGACCACCGGCCGGGACCGCTAGAGGACGAAGGCCGGGTTCCCGTTGTCCGTCACCATCGGGCGCCCGGCGCCCTCCCAGGCCTGCATCCCGCCGGTCACGTTGACGGCGTCGATGCCCTGGCCCACCAGGTACTGGGTGACCTGGGCGCTGCGCCCGCCCACCCGGCACATCACGTACGCGGTGCGGCCGTCCGCGACCGCCTCCGTCACCTCACCGAAGCGCGCGACGAAGTCGCTCATCGGGACGTGCAGTGCGCCCTCGACATGACCGGCCGCCCATTCGTCGCTCTCGCGGACGTCCAGAACGAGGCCTTCGGCGGGTACCGCCGCGGCCTCCACCGAGGGGAGCGGTCCGAAGTTCATGACAGTCGCCTTCTCTCTTCGCGGGTCTGGCCTGCCAACCTATCCGACCCGGGCACCCCGGCTCACGGGGTCGCCAGAGCCGCCAGTTCGGCCTCGCGCTCGGAGACCTCGGCCAGCAGCTGCTCGGCGATCTCCTCCAGCAGCCGGTCCGGGTCGTCGGGTGCCATCCGCAGCATCGCGCCGATCGCGCTGTCCTCCAGCTCCTTGGCCACCATCGACAGCAGCTCCTTGCGCTGCGACAGCCACTCCAGCCGGGCGTAGAGCTCCTCGCTCTCGCTCGGCGCCGCGGCCTGCGGCACCGGACCGGCGTCCCACTCCTCGGCCAGCTCGCGCAGCAGCTGCTCCTCACCGCGCCCGTAGGCGGCGTTGACCCGCGCGATGAACGCGTCGCGCCGCGTCCGCTCGGCCTCGTCCTGGGCGAGGTCCGGGTGGGCCCGGCGGACCAGCTCCCGGTAGAGCCGGCGGACCTCCTCCGAGGGCCGCACCCGCTCCGGCGGGCGCACCGGCCGCTCGGTGAGCATGGCGGCCGCATCGTCGGAGATCCCCTCCGAGCCCAGCCAGTCGTGGAACAGCTCGTCCACCCCGGGCATCGGCATGACCAGCGAACGGGCCTCCCGGGCCCGGCGCAGGTCCTCGGCATCACCGCTGCGGGCGGCCTTCGCCTCCGCGATCAGCGCGTCCAGCTCGTCGAGCCGCGCGTACATCGGTCCGAGCTTCTGGTGGTGCAGCCGGGAGAAGTTCTCGACCTCCACCCGGAAGGTCTCCACCGCGATCTCGAACTCGATCAGTGCCTGCTCGGCGGCCCGCACGGCACGCTCCAGGCGCGCCTCGGGCCGCTCGGCGCCAACGACGCCGGGCTCTTCGGGGGCGGTCTGTCCGCTCTGCTCGCTCACCCGGCCAGCCTACGGCCCGGCCGGGGACGGTCCCACGTGGATGTTTCACGTGAAACCGTCCCGTGCCCGGCGGGACCCTCCCCCGCGGGCCCCTCAGACCCCGAACTCGGCCGCGATCCGGCCCGAGCGCACCGCCGCCACCAGGTCCGCGTGATCGGCCTCGCTGCGGTCGGCGTAGGCCACGGCGAAGGCCGCCACCGCCTCGTCCAGCTCCTCGTTCTTGCCGCAGTAGCCGGCCAGCAGCCGCGGATCGGCGCTGTGGGCGTGCGCCCGGGCCAGCAGGGCGCCGGTCATCCGGCCGTAGTCGTCGATCTGCTCGGGGGTCAGCGCCGCCGGGTCCACGCTGCCCTTGCGGTTGCGGAACTGGCGGACCTGGTACGGGCGCCCCTCGACGGTGGTCCAGCCCAGCAGGATGTCGGAGACCACCTGCATCCGCTTCTGCCCGGCCACCACCCGGCGGCCCTCGTGCTCCTCCGCCGGGGAGTGGAAGCCCAGCGCGGGCAGGTGCGGCAGCAGCACGGAGGGGCGGGCCTCCTTGACCTGGAGCACCAGCGGCTCGCCCCGGTGGTCCAGCAGCAGCACCACGTACGAGCGGGTGCCCACGCTGCCGGTGCCGACGACGCGGAAGGCCACGTCGTGGATCGAGTAGCGGGCCAGGAGCGGCAGCCGGTCCCCCGAGAGGGTGGTCAGGTACGGGCCCAGCGAGGCGGCCACGGCGGCCGCCTCCGAGTCGCCGACCCGGCGCAGCACGGGCAGCGCGTCCACGAAACGGCGGCCGCCGTCCTCACCGGCCTCGGTGGACTTGGCGGCGAACCGGGCCGAGGTGTTGTTGCGGGCCTTCTGCGAGACCCGCTCCAGGGTGCCCAGCAGGTCGCGGGCGTCGGTGTGGGAGACGAGCTCCTCGTCGGCGATGGCGTTCCACGCGTCGAGCGCGGGCAGCTTGGCCAGCAGCCGCATGGTGCGCCGGTAGGCGCCCACGGCGTCCTGCGCCGCCGCCCGGCAGGTGTCCTCGTCGGCTCCCGCCACGCGCCCGGCCAGCACCAGCGAGGTTGCGAGGCGCTTCACGTCCCACTCCCACGGGCCGAAGACGGTCTCGTCGAAGTCGTTCAGGTCGATCACAAGCCGGCCGCGCGCATCCCCGTAGAGGCCGAAGTTGGCCGCGTGCGCGTCGCCGCAGATCTGCGCTCCCACCCCGGTCACCGGACCGCCGGACAGGTCGTGCGCCATCAGCCCGGCGGATCCGCGCAGGAAGGCGAAGGGATTGGCGGCCATCCGGCCGACGCGTATCGGGGTCAGCTCGGCGACCCGGCCGACGTTGGACTCCTCCACGGCGCGCACGGCGTCCGGGCGGTCGGCGGGCATGTCGAAGGAGGCGTGGGCGGCGCGCGGTACGCGCAGCCGCAGCGCCCTGCCGGCCTCCTTGGGGGAGCCCGTCACGGCCCTCGGCGCGAAGCCCGGGACGCGCGGGATCCGCCCGCCGGCCCGTGCCGCGCCGGCGGCCGCCGCCGCGTCCACCGCGTACTGTCCCGATGCCGTCACCATCTGCGCAGCCCCCGCACCTCGTCGCGCCCACCGGCGGCTTCTCCGCCGGTCAGATCGGGCCGACCGTACCCCAAGTCCCGTGCACGGCACCGCCACAGGGCCGCCACAGCCCTGCTACAAACCCGCGTCCCGGGCCAGCAGCGCCGCCTGCACCCGGTTCTCGCACTCCAGCTTCGCGAGGATCCGGCTCACGTACGTCTTCACCGTCGCCTCGCTCATGTGGAGCCGGCGGCCGGCGTCCGCGTTGGACAGCCCCTCGCCGAGCAGCGCGAGCACCCCGCGCTCCCGCTCGCTCAGCGCGTCCACCCGGCGCCGGGCCTCCTCGCCTCGGCCCGGGGCCCGCCCGGTGGCCAGCTGGTCCACCACGTGCCGGGTCGCGGCGGGGGACAGGTAGGCGTCCCCGGCGGCGGCCGCCCGGACGGCGCCGATCAGCTCGGCGGGCGCCGAGTCCTTCAGCAGGAAGCCCGCGCTGCCCTGGCCCAGCGCGCGCAGGACGTTCTCCTTCTCCCCGAAGGTGGTCAGGATCAGTGCCCGCGCCCCCGGCACCGCCCGGCCCAGCTCGCCCAGCGCGGTCAGCCCGTCCATCACGGGCATCTGGATGTCCAGCAGCACCACGTCCGGGGCGTGGGAGCGGGCCAGTTCGACCGCCTCCCGGCCGTTGGCCCCCTCCGCGACGACCTCGATGTCCGGCGCCGAGGTCAGGATCATCCTGATCCCGGCCCGGATCAGCGGCTCGTCGTCAGCGATCACCACTCGGATCACCTTGGCTGTCACCCGCGCTCCTACTGCTCGACCTCGTACACCTGCTTCTCGACGAGCTTGCCGTCCCGGAAACAGAACCGGAAAACCGTGTCGGTCGTCATCCTGGAGTCCTCCGTGGACAGCAGGGCGAAACAGTCCGCCCCCGCCGGCCTCGGCGGGCCCTTGCGCTCCAACCCCGACGTCAGGACGCTGTCCCCGTCCGGCAGCCGTTCCCGGACCTCCTGCCCGGACTCTCCCACGTGCACGGCGTCGTAGTCGCTCCGGCTGATCATCGCCTTGTTCACGGAGCCCAGCAGCAGGACCATCCCGGCGCCCAGCACGATGGCCAGCAGCACCAGCGCGGCGACGGCGATCCCGCAGCCCGTCGCGACGCCCCCGGCCCGGCTGCGGACGGGCACCAGCTCGCGGTCCAGCGCCGCCCAGTCCATCGGCGGGGCCGCCGGGTGCACCGCGAAGGCCCGCGCCTGCGACCGCTGCCCGAAGTCGTCGGCGACCTCGTCCTCGACGAGCCCGGCCGGCTCCGTCCCGTACGGGAGCACGCCCGCCACCCGGAACCCGCCGTCCTCGGTGGCTCCCGCGTGCACCATGCCGCCGACCAGGCGGGCCCGCTCGCGCAGCCCCGTCAGCCCCTGTCCGCCGGAGACCACCTCGCCGGAACCCCGGTCGGCCGCCGCCCCGTTGGCGATCTCCACCACCAGCGAATCGTCCTCGTAGCGCAGTTCCACGACGATCGCCGACCCCGGCGCGTGCTTGTAGGCGTTGGTCAGCGCCTCCTGCACGATCCGGTACGCCGCGTGGTCGCAGGCCGCCACCAGCGGCCGGGGCCGCCCCGTCGTGGCGAGCCGTACGTCGGTCCCGGCGGCCCGGGCCGCCTCCACGATGCCCGCGATCCCGGCGACCCCCCGCGCGGCCGGCTGCGCTTCCTCCACGGGGGCCGGTGCCTCCACCCCGTCGCGCAGGATCCCCACGACCTCCCGCAGCTCGTGCATCGCCGCCACCGAGGCCTGCCGCAGCACCCCGACCGCCTCGCGCTGGCGGTCGGTGAGCGAGGGGTCGACCTCCAGCGCCCCGGTGTGCACCGAGATCAGCGCCAGCTGGTGGCCCAGGCTGTCGTGCATGTCCTGGGCGATCCGCTGCCGTTCCCGCAGCCGGGCCTGCCCGGCGACCATGGTCCGCTCCCGCACCAGCCGGTCGTTGCGCTCCTGGAGGGCGCTCAGCAGGGTCCGGCGCTGGTGCCAGTACCGGCTGGCCAGACCGGGCATGACGGTGGCGGCCAGGAACAGCAGGGTGGTGAACACGACCGTCAGCAGGGGCCGCATCTGCGCCCACTGGTCGACCAGCGTGAGGCCGACCGACGCGAGGAAGGCCAGTACGAACGCGCCGAGCGCCCGGCCGAAGCCGACGATCCGCCGTCCCGCGGACCAGCCCAGCACGACCGTCACGAGGAACACGGCCGGCAGGAACGCGCTCGCGGCAGCGCCCAGCACCAGCGTGGCCGCCGGCAGCCGCCTGCGCAGCAGCACCAGCGCCACCACGGCCACGACCCCGAGGCCCGTTTTCAGGCCGGAGGTGTGGCTCAGTTCGTCGATGCCGAGCCCCAGCAGGGCCAGCACCCCGGCGATCGTCAGGTCCCCCGCCAGCATGCGCGGGGACCAGGGCTCCGGCCCCTTCAGCCAGTCCCGGCCCGCCCGTACCCTCGCCTCGGCATCCACGCGACCGACCCTAGACAGCGGCGCACCCCGGCACCCGCTCTCTTTCGTCTCGCCCCCCGCGACGAAAGTCGGACGGCCGACCCCGCGACCGTCCCGACGGACAGTCCCGGGAACCATCCCGGCAACCTCCCGGGAACAGCAGGAAGCCCCGATCCGGATTCCGGATCGGGGCTTCCCCGATGTGGGCGAGGGGGGATTTGAACCCCCACGTCCCGAAGGACACTGGCACCTGAAGCCAGCGCGTCTGCCGTTCCGCCACTCGCCCGAGTGGCCCTCCAGTGGATCTTGCCCTTCGGCCCGTTCCCCTGGCGACGTCGAAACAGTAGCACGTCAGACGGGGTGGATTGAAATCGCTTTCCCGTCACCCCTGGTGGACCTCCCGACGGCCCCTCCCGCAGCCCCCTCCGGGTGCGGGACACTGTTCCCGGAGCGCCCCTACGATCCCTTGTGAGGACCAACACTCCTGTGGACAGGAGCGGAGGGGAACCACCTGAATCCGCCACGCGTGGATACGATCAGTAAGCAGTACAGGGCGACAGCGACGGAGGAGGTGCCCGATGGGAGTCCTGAAGCGGTTCGAGCAGCGTCTCGAAGGTCTGGTGAACGGCACCTTCGCCAAGGTGTTCAAGTCCGAGGTCCAGCCGGTGGAGATCGCCGGCGCCCTCCAGCGGGAGTGCGACAACAACGCCACCATCTGGAACCGCGAGCGGACCGTCGTACCCAATGACTTCATCGTGGAGCTGAGCACCGGCGACTACGAGCGCCTGAGCCCCTACTCCGGGCAGCTCGGCGACGAGCTCGCCGGCCTCGTCCGCGACTACGCCAAGCAGCAGCGCTACAGCTTCATGGGCCCCATCAAGGTCCACCTGGAGAAGGCGGAGGACCTGGACACGGGCCTCTACCGGGTCCGCAGCCGCACCCTGGCCTCCAGCGCCTCCCAGGACCCCTCCCAGGCCCCGCAGGGCCAGCAGGGCGGCTACGGCTACCCGCCGGCCGGCGTCCCTCCCATGCCCCCGGGTCCGCCCGCGGGCGCACCCGGCGGCCGCCCCGGCGGCCCCCCCACGTCTTCCGGCGCCCCGGGCACCATGCGCCGCTGGATCGAGATCAACGGCACCCGCCACCAGATCTCGCGTCCCACGCTCGTACTCGGCCGCAGCACCGAGGCCGATGTGCGGATCGACGACCCCGGCGTATCCCGCCGGCACTGTGAGATCCGGACCGGAACACCCCCGACGATCCAGGATCTCGGGTCCACCAACGGCATCGTGGTGGACGGGCAGCACACCACCCGCGCTACGCTCCGCGACGGCTCGCGGATCGTCGTGGGCAGCACCACCATCATTTACCGGCAAGCCGAAGGGTGAAGCGGGGGCAATGTCAGAGCTGACCCTGACGGTCATGCGGTTGGGTTTCCTGGCCGTTCTGTGGCTGTTCGTCATCGTGGCCGTTCAGGTCATCCGCAGCGACCTCTTCGGTACGCGCGTCACGCAGCGCGGCTCGCGCCGCGGCGGCGGGGCCGCGGCGGCGCCGCAGCAGACGGGACGGCAGGCCGCCCCGCCCCAGCAGCGCCAGCGCCGGGGAGCGCCGACCAAGCTCGTCGTCTCCGAGGGGACCCTCACGGGCACCACCGTGACCCTCTCCGGCCAGACGATCACGCTGGGCCGCGCCCACGACTCCACGATCGTGCTGGACGACGACTACGCCTCCAGCCGCCATGCCAGGATCTACCCCGACCGTGACGGCCAGTGGATCGTCGAGGATCTCGGGTCCACCAACGGCACGTATCTCGACCGGACCCGTCTCACCACCCCGACGCCCATTCCGCCGGGCGCCCCGATCCGCATCGGCAAGACCGTCATCGAGCTGCGGAAGTAGTACGAGAATGAGCGAGCGGAGCGAGCGAGCCGCAGTGGTCCGTCCCACCGGGGACACGGGCCCGAGCGCGCTCCCGACCGGAGGGTGGGCAGTGTGGCTCGAGACCGGTTGTACCCCGAGGCGTCGACAGGGCAGGTGCGCATGAGTCTGTCCCTGCGTTTCGCCGCCGGATCGCACAAGGGGATGATCCGCGAGGGCAACGAGGACTCCGGCTACGCCGGTCCCCGGCTCCTCGCCGTCGCCGACGGCATGGGCGGCCAGGCCGCCGGCGAGGTCGCCAGCTCCGAGGTCATCTCCTCGCTCGTCCAGCTCGACGACGACATCCCCGGCTCCGACATCCTCACCGCCCTCGGCATCGCCGTGCAGCAGGCCAACGACCAGCTGCGCGTCATGGTCGAGGAGGACGCCCAGCTCGAGGGCATGGGCACCACGCTCACCGCCCTGCTGTGGACCGGCCAGCGGCTCGGCCTCGTCCACGTCGGCGACTCCCGCGCCTACCTGCTCCGCGACGGCGTCCTCACCCAGATCACCCAGGACCACACCTGGGTCCAGCGGCTCGTCGACGAGGGCCGGATCACCGAGGAAGAGGCCACCACCCATCCGCAGCGCTCCCTCCTGATGCGGGCGCTCGGCAGCGGCGACGTCGTGGAGCCCGACCTCTCCATCCGCGAGGTCCGGGCCGGCGACCGCTACCTGATCTGCTCCGACGGCCTGTCCGGCGTGGTCTCCCACCAGACCCTGGAGGAGACCCTCGCCGACTACCACGGCCCGCACGAGACGGTGCAGTCCCTGATCCAGCTCGCCCTGCGCGGCGGCGGACCGGACAACATCACCTGCATCGTCGCGGACGTCCTCGACACCGACAGCGGCGACACCATGGCCGCCCAGCTGAGCGACACCCCGGTGGTCGTCGGCGCGGTCGCCGAGAACCCGCACCAGCACTTCGACGGCAACGCCATGCAGACCCCGGCAGGCCGGGCCTCGGGCCTCGGCCGCCAGACCCCGCCGGCCCCGGGCGCCTTCGGCCCCCCGGGCAGCGGTGACGCCGCCGGCTACGGATACCCCGACCAGAGCCAGGGCGGCGGCGCCCCGTACGGATCCTTCGGCGAACCCGAGGCCTACGACGCCGACGGCCAGTACGACGACTCCTACGACCACCCGCGCAAGCGGCGCAGCAAAGGGCGCAAGTGGACCACCCGCACCCTGATCCTGCTGCTCGTCGCGGGTGTCGTCGGCGGAGGCCTGTACGCTGCGCACCGCTGGACACAGACCCAGTACTACGTGGGCGTCAAGGGTGACCACGTCGCGCTCTACCGCGGCATCAGCCAGAACCTGGCGTGGATCCACCTCTCTCAGGTCGAGACGGATCATCCCGAGATCGAACTGAAGTACCTGCCGTCCTTCAAGCGGAAGCAGGTCGAGGCCAACATCAGCGAAGACAGCCTCGACGGGGCGCGCAAGAAGATCGACGAGCTCGGCACCCAGGTCTCCGCCTGCAAGCAGGAAGAGGCCCGCCGGGCCGCCGAAGCGCAGGGCGGCCAGACGCCCGGACCCACCCTGACTCCCGCGGAGCAGGCTGTCGTCGGCCAGTGCGAGAAGCAGTAGACATACGCGGGCACAGGGGGCCCGCCACACCATGAGCGTTGTCACCAACACGACCACCATCGGCGCCATCGAGGCTCCGAGCCGGCGGAACACCGAGCTCCTGCTGCTCACCTTCGCCGTGGTCATCCCGATCTTCGCCTACGCCAACGTGGGCCTGTCGATCCACGGCAAGCTGCCCCCGGGCATGCTGGTCTACGGGCTCGGCTTCGCCGTGCTCGCCGGCATCGCGCACTTCGTCGTACGCCGCTTCGCCAAGTACGCCGACCCGCTGCTGCTCCCGATCGCGACCCTGCTCAACGGGCTCGGCGTCGTCCTGATCTGGCGCCTCGACCAGTCCGAGCGGCTGCAGAACCTCGCCAAGCGCAGCTTCGGCACCTTCTCGGAGTCGGCGCCGCGCCAGATGATGTACACGGGGCTCGCCATCGCCCTGTTCGCCGTGGTCCTGCTGGTCCTCAAGGACCACCGCGTGCTCCAGCGCTTCACGTACATCTCGATGGCCGGCGCCCTCGTCCTGCTGATCCTGCCCGTCGTCCCGGGTCTGGGCGCGGACGTCTTCGGCGCGAAGATCTGGATCAGCGTCGGCGGCTTCTCCATCCAGCCCGGCGAGTTTGCCAAGATCGTCATCGCGATCTTCTTCGCCGGCTACCTCATGGTGAAGCGCGACGCGCTGGCCCTGGCCAGCCGCCGTTTCATGGGCCTCTACCTGCCGCGCGGCCGTGACCTCGGCCCGATCCTGATGATCTGGGCGATGAGCCTGCTCGTCCTCGTCTTCGAGAACGACCTCGGCACCTCGCTGCTGTTCTTCGGCATGTTCGTGATCATGCTGTACGTGGCCACCGAGCGGACCAGCTGGATCGTCATCGGCCTGCTCATGTCGGTCGGCGGCGCCACGGTCGTCGGCATGACCGCCAGCCACGTCAAGGTCCGCGTCACCGCCTGGCTCGACCCCTTCGCCTGCTACACCACCTCCGGCGCCTGCGAGCAGGTCGGCCAGTCGATCATGAGCTTCGGCTCCGGCGGCGTCCTCGGCACCGGATGGGGCCAGGGCAACTCGGACCTCATCGGCTTCGCCGCCAACTCCGACTTCATCTTCTCGACCGTCGGCGAGGAGCTCGGCCTGACCGGCGTCATGGCCTTCCTCCTGCTCTACGGCCTGATCATCGAGCGGGGCGTGCGCACCGCCCTCGCCGCCCGCGACCCCTTCGGCAAGCTCTTCGCCATCGGGCTGTCCGGCGCCTTCGCCCTCCAGATCTTCGTCGTCGCCGGCGGAGTCATGGGCCTCATCCCCCTCACCGGCATGACCATGCCCTTCCTCGCCAACGGCGGTTCCTCCGTCCTGGCCAACTGGATGCTCATCGCCATCCTCATCCGGATCAGCGACACCGCACGCCGCCCCGCCCCGGCCCCCGCTCCGTCCCCGACTCCGAGATGACCCAGGTGGTCCGCCCGTCATGAACAAGCCCCTGCGCCGCATCTCGCTGTTCTGCGGGCTCCTCGTCCTCGCCCTGCTGATCCGGACCAACTGGCTGCAGTACGTCCAGGCCGAGGACCTCAGCACCCGCAAGGAGAACCGCCGGGTCCAGATCGCCCAGTACGCCACCGAGCGCGGCAACATCATCGTCGGCGGCCAGCCGATCACCGGGTCCGCGGTCACCGACGGCAGCGACTTCAAGTTCAAGCGGACCTACGTCGACGGCCCGCTGTGGGCACCCGTCACCGGCTACGCCTCGCAGGCCTTCGGCTCCACCCAGCTGGAGAAGATCGACGACGGCATCCTCACCGGCAACGACGACCGGCTGTTCTTCGACCGGACGATCGGCATGTTCACCGGGGAGAAGAAGCAGGGCGGCAACGTCATCACCACCCTGAACGCCGCCGCCCAGAAGGCCGCCTTCCAGCAGCTCGGCGACAAGAAGGGCGCCGTCGCCGCCATCGACCCGCGCACCGGCGCCATCCTGGCCCTGGCCAGCACCCCCTCGTACGACCCGTCGACCTTCGCGGGCAACTCGAAGAACGACGAGAAGGCCTGGCGGACGCTGAACGACAGCGCCGACAAGAACCTGGTCAACCGCGCCCTGCGCGAGACCTACCCGCCCGGCTCCACCTTCAAGGTGGTCACCACCGCCGCCGCGCTGGAGCACGGGGTGATCAGCGACATCAACGCCCCGACGGACACCCCCGAGCCGTACATCCTGCCCGGCACGAAGACCCCGATGGTCAACCACGCCACCGGCTGCGAGAAGGCCACCCTCAACTACGCGCTCCAGGTGTCCTGCAACTCGGTCTTCGCGCACATCGGTGACAAGGTCGGCCGCGACGGCATGGTCGAGACCGCCCAGAAGTTCGGCTTCAACAGCACCATCGACACCCCGGTCCGCGCCTTCGCGAGCGTCTACGACAAGACGATGGGCAAGGACGGCAACGCGCTGAGCTCCATCGGCCAGTTCAACACGGCGGCCACACCGCTCCAGATGGCCATGGTCACCGCGGCCATCGCCAACGACGGCAAGCTGATGAAGCCGTACATGGTCGAGCAGCTCACCGCGCCCAACCTCGACACGATCGAGAAGCACGAGCCGCAGGAGATGAGCCGGCCCCTCAGCGCGGCGAACGCGCAGAAGGTCCAGCAGATGATGGTGAACGTCGTCGAGAACGGCACGGGCACCTCGGCCAAGATCAAGAACGTCAAGGTCGGCGGCAAGACCGGTACCGCCCAGCACGGCGAGAAGAACGCCAAGCGCCCCTACGCCTGGTTCATCTCCTACGCGGAGCTGCCCGACGGCTCCTCCCCCGTGGCCGTCGCCGTCGTCATCGAGGACAGCGACGTCAAGGACCGCGAGGACATCACCGGCGGCGGCCTGGCCGCACCGGTCGCGAAGGCCGTCATGGAAGCCGTCCTGAAGAACAAGGGATGAAACCCGCAGACAGGATCCGAGCGCTCGGTACCGGTCCGATATCAGCCTGTGGTCACGAACCGATCACTGACGATCGGCCGGTAGCCTTGCCGCGAACAGCACACCGCCGGACCACACACGGGTGCGGTCGGGACTGACGGAGAGGGCTGGAACGTTATGGAAGAGCCGCGTCGCCTCGGCGGCCGGTACGAGCTGAGCCACGTGCTCGGCCGTGGTGGCATGGCCGAGGTCTACCTCGGGCACGATACCCGGCTCGGCCGTACCGTAGCCGTCAAGACCCTGCGCGCCGACCTCGCCCGTGACCCGTCCTTCCAGGCCCGGTTCCGCCGCGAGGCCCAGTCGGCCGCGTCGCTCAACCACCCGGCCATCGTCGCGGTCTACGACACCGGCGAGGACTACGTCGACAACATCTCCATCCCGTACATCGTGATGGAGTACGTCGACGGCTCCACCCTGCGCGAGCTGCTGCACTCCGGCCGCAAGCTGCTGCCCGAGCGGACCCTGGAGATGTGCATCGGCATCCTCCAGGCGCTGGAGTACTCGCACCGCGCCGGCATCGTGCACCGCGACATCAAGCCCGCGAACGTCATGCTCACCCGGACCGGCCAGGTCAAGGTCATGGACTTCGGCATCGCCCGCGCCATGGGCGACTCCGGGATGACCATGACGCAGACGGCCGCCGTGATCGGCACCGCCCAGTACCTCTCCCCGGAGCAGGCCAAGGGCGAGCAGGTCGACGCGCGCTCCGACCTCTACTCCGCGGGCTGCCTGCTCTACGAGCTGCTGTGCGTGCGGCCCCCGTTCGTCGGCGACTCCCCCGTGGCGGTCGCCTACCAGCACGTGCGGGAAGAGCCCCAGCCGCCGTCGAACTTCGACCCCGAGATCACGCCCGTGATGGACGCCATCGTCCTCAAGGCCCTGGTCAAGGACCCCGACTACCGCTACCAGTCCGCCGACGAGATGCGGGCCGACATCGAGGCCTGCCTGGAGGGCCAGCCCGTCGCCGCGACCGCCACCATGGGCGCCGGCTACGGCTACCCCGACCAGGGCGGCTACGGGCACCAGGGCTACGACCAGCCCACCACCGCCCTGCGCTCCCCGGACGCCGGCCAGACCTCGATGATGCCGCCGATGCCCCCCGGGGGCGACGGCGGATACGGCTACCAGGACCAGGGCGGCTACGACCAGGGCCACGGGCGCCGCCAGCAGAAGAAGAGCCGGGCCTCGACGATCCTGCTCGCCGTCGCCGCCGTGCTCGTCCTGGTCGGCGCGATCCTGATCGGCAAGACCATCTTCACGCCCACGGACAACCGCCCCGCCGTGCCCAAGCTCGTCGGCCAGACCTTCGAGTCGGCACAGAGCAGCGGCAAGAACGTGGGCCTCACCGTGGAGAAGGAGGCCGAGGAGCCCTGCGTGGACCAGCCCAAGGGCAGCGTCTGCTCGCAGAACCCGGCAGACGGCACCAAGGTGGACAAGGGAACGGTCGTCAAGGTCAAGGTCTCCTCGGGCGCCCCCAAGATGGCCGTCCCGGACGTCGCGAGGCTGAAGTTCGAGGACGCCGAAGCCCTCCTGAAGAAGAACTTCCAGGTCGAGCGGAAGCTGGTCGAGTCCGACGGCGCCAACCCCGGCACCGTGACGGACCAGAGCCCCAAGGCGGGTACCCAGGCCGAGAAGGGCTCCGTGATCACCCTCACGGTCGCCAAGGAGGTCGCGAAGGGCGTCGTCCCGAACCTCGTCGGCATGGCCAAGGAGCAGGCGGTCAAGGCGCTCCAGGACGCCAAGCTCAAGCTGGGCAGCACCACCGAGGTGGACCAGCCCGGGGCCGCGCCCAAGACGATCGTGGCCCAGCAGTACGAGCCCGGCAGGGAACTCCCGAAGGACACCCCGGTCAACGTCAGCATCACCAAGGCCGCCGCCGCGACGCCGACGGTCGTTCCCCCGCTGACGGGCCAGACCGTGGCCCAGGCCAAGCAGACGCTCCAGGCGAGCAACCTGGTCTTCGGCTCGATCCTGGCGGGCCCGACCGACGACAACGCGGTGGTCCTGGACTCCAACCCGGCCGTTGGCAGCCCGGTGCCGGGCGGCACGCTGATCAACGTCCGCACCGTGGGCAAGTCCCAGGACGGCGGACAGAGCGGCGGAGGCTTCTTCGGCGGCCTCACCGGCGGACGCAACTAGGGAACCGAACGCAGAACAGGCCCGGCCCCGGGAAGGGGCCGGGCCTGTCGTCCGTCAGCGCAGTTCCGCCGGAGGCGTGCGCCGGGCGTCCACCTTCTCCGTCCGCACCAGCTCGCCCCAGACGATGTAGCGGTACTTCGAGGTGTAGACCGGGGTGCAGGTCGTCAGCGTGATGTAGCGGCCCGGGGCCGTCTTGCCCGACTCCTTCGGGACCGGGTTGATCACGTCCGTGTTGTACTTCGACGTCTGCGTGAGCTCGGCGAAGACCTTGTAGACGTACCAGGTGTCCTTGGTCTCGAAGACGACCGGGTCGCCCTTCTTCACCTTGTCGATGTTGTGGAACTTCGCCCCGTGGCCGTCGCGGTGCGCGGCCAGCGCGAAGTTGCCCTTGTCGTCCCAGGGCAGGGCCGACTTCACCGGGTCGGTGTAGTAGCCGGCCACGCCGTCGTTGAGGACGTCGGGGGAGGTGCCGGGCTTGACCAGCACCTCGCCGTTCTTCATCGACGGCACGTGCAGGAAGCCGATCCCGTCCTGGGTGTCGAGGTCCCCAGGCTGGCCGGACCCGCCCGCGGCGGCGCCGGGCGTCTGCTGCCACTGCCGGCGGACCTGGTCGCCCCCGGCCGAGGCCTGCCGGTCGGCGAGGACGTTGGTCCACCACAGCGAGTACGCCACGAACAGGCCCAGGATCAGCCCGACCGTGATCAGGAGCTCCCCCAGCAGGCTCAGGGCCCCGGCGACCACACTGCGGTGGGCGGGCGGCGGTGCGGAGCGGCGGCGGGCACGAGACACTGCGGATTCGTCCTTACGGGCTGTTCAGCGGCTGTTCAGCGCGGGCGGAGCACCCTGGCTGCGCGGGCGTTCGTCGACCATCCTGCCCCATACGATCATCCGGTAGGTGCTCGTGAACTCCGGGGTGCAGGTCGTCAGCGTGATGTACCGGCCGGGTCCGGTGAACCCGGAACCCTCCGGCACCGGCTTGATCACGGAGACGTTCGCCGGGGAGGTCTGCGGCAGGACCGAGGTCATCTTGTACGTGTAGTACGCGTCCCGGGTCTCGACGACGATCGGGTCCCCCGGCACCAGCTGGTTGACGTACCGGAACGGTTCGCCGTGGGTGTTGCGGTGCCCGGCGAGCGCGAAGTTGCCCTGCTGGTCGGACGGCATGGCCGTCTTCAGCGCGCCCTCGGAGTAGTGGCCGACCATCCCCTTGTCGAGCACCTTCGCCTTGCTGACGCCCTCGGCCACGGGCACCTTCAGGTCGAGCTTGGGGATGTGGAGGATGGCGAAGCCCTGCCCCGGTTCGAAGGCGGCCACGGGCGGCGCGGCGGCCGCCGGGGGGTGCTCCCAGGTCTGGCGCAGGGAGCCGGCGGCCCCGTCGGCCGTCCGCTCGGCCAGCAGGTTCGTGTACCAGAGCTGGTAGGCGACGAAGAGCAGCATCACCACGCCGACGGTGATGAACAGCTCGCCGACAGCCCGGCTGAGCACGACCACCGGCCCGCCGGACCGCGGGCTCGCGCGCCGGCGTCCGCGACCGCCCCGTCTGCGGGCCCGCGCGTGCGAGCGCTTCGCGGCCTCCTGCGCTGCCCTGCGCCGCGCGGCCCGGCCCTCGCTGGGCGCGGACGGCGCGACCGTCGTCACGCGACGGCCTTGCCCACCACCGGGGCCAGGCCCTCCGACCGGGCGACGGCGCCGGCGTCACCGCAGCGCACGAGCCAGTTGGCGAGCATCCGGTGGCCCCACTCGGTGAGCACCGACTCGGGGTGGAACTGGACGCCCTCGACGTCGTGCTCCCGGTGCCGCAGGCCCATGATGATCCCGTCCTCGGTGCGGGCGGTGACCTCCAGCACGTCGGGCAGGTTCTGCGGTTCGGCGGCCAGGGAGTGGTAGCGGGTGGCGGTGAAGGGCGAGGGCAGTCCGGCGAAGACGCCCAGTCCCTCGTGGATCACGGGGGAGGTCTTCCCGTGCAGCAGCTCGGGGGCCCGGTCCACGACACCGCCGTAGGCGACGGCCATGGACTGCATGCCGAGGCAGACGCCGAAGACGGGGACGCCGGTGTCGGCGCAGTGCCGGACCATGTCGACGCAGACCCCGGCCTCCTCGGGCGTGCCGGGGCCGGGGGAGAGGAGGACGCCGTCGAAGCCGTCCTGGGCGTGGGCGAGCTCCACCTGGTCGTTGCGCAGCACCTCGCATTCGGCGCCGAGCTGGTAGAGGTACTGGACCAGATTGAAGACAAAGCTGTCGTAGTTGTCGACAACCAGAATGCGCGCGCTCACGGAGTGGCTCCCGATCCCTCGTCCACCGTCACATCGTTGAAGGGAAGGAGCGGCTCGGCCCACGGGAAGACGTACTGGAACAGCACGAACACCACTGCGAGGACCAGTACGAGACAGATCAGCGCCCGCACCCACGCGTTGCCCGGCAGATGCCGCCAGATCCAGCCGTACATTCCGTCCGTTTCCTTCGTCGTCCACGATTCCCTCACGCACCGCGGGGGCGGTACCGCACCAGACTACGGGCCGGGGGCCCCGGGGCGGGGGTCACCCGGGCAATCCCCCGGGATCGGCGGGCGCCGCGGCGGTGAGCTCCGCCCAGACGATCAGGCGGTGGCTGTGGCCCCACTCGGGGTCGCAGGTGGTGAGGGTGAGGTACTTGCCGGGGACGGCGAAGGGGGAGCGGCCGGGGACGGGGCCGACCACCGCCGTCTCGGTGGGCAGGACGCGCAGCGGCTCGGCCCGGACGGTGTAGGTGTAGCGGTTCACCGCGTCGCGGACGACCACGGTGTCGCCGGGGCGCAGCTCGTCCAGGTCCTTGAAGGGGTCGCCGTAGGTGCGCCGGTGGCCGGCGACGGCGAAGTTCCCCTCCGCTCCGGGGCGGGCGGTGCCGGTGTAGTGGCCGAGGCCCTTCTTGAGCAGGCCGGTGTCCGTGCCCTCCAGGATCGGCTTGCTCCAGTCCGCGCCGAAGCGGGGCACGTACATCTCGGCGAAGGCCTGCCCGGCGGGGTAGGGCGGCGGCGGGGGTGCGGCGGGGGCCGGGGAGGCGGAGGGGACCGGGGAGGCGGAGGGGACCGGCGGGGGCGCGGGGGCGGGGGCCGCCGCCCAGCGGTCGCGCAGCCGGGCCCGTTCCCCGTCCATGGCCCGGTCCGCCGTGATCCCGGTCCACAGCAGGACGTACACGGTGAAGAGCACGATCAGCGTCCCTGCCGTCAGGCACAGTTCGCTGAACGTCCGTACCAGCAGGCGCAGTACGGCGTCAGGGCGAGGCGGTCTCCAGCGGCTTCGCATAGTGGAGGTCCACTGTGCCGGAGTAGCCGGGAAGTGTCAGCCGCTTGTCCTCGTCCACTTTCCAGCCGAGCCCGTACGCGTTGACGTACAGCTGGTAGTTCTGGATGGCGGGGGAGTTGTTCAGGGCCTTGCGCAACGCGCCCGGGTCGCCGACCGCCGACACCTTGTACGGGGGCGAGTAGACCCGGCCCTGGAGGATCAGGGTGTTGCCGACGCAGCGGACGGCGCTGGTGGCGATCAGCCGCTGGCCCATGACCTCGACGCCCTCGGCGCCGCCGAGCCACAGCGCGTTCACCACTGCCTGGAGGTCCTGCTGGTGGATCACGAGGTCGTTGGGCTGGGGCTCGGGGACGCCCGGGACGCGGGCGGTGGCGTTCGGCGGGGCGTCGTTGAGGGTGACGCTGAGGCCCTTGCCGGTCAGCTCCTCGGTGCCGGAGGCCTTGCGCAGGGCGGCGAGCTTGGCGTCCTCGGCCTTGGTGCTGCCGTTGTCGCGGTCGGCGAGGGCGTCGACCTGGGCGCGCACGGCGGCGGCGCTCTTCTCCAGCTCGGCGTTGTTGGCGCTGCGCTCGTGGATCAGGTCGGAGAGCTTGAGGAGGGAGGCGTCCGTGCGGATGTTCGTACCCTTGGACGTGTTGAAGCTGGTGACGAAGATGAGGCCCGCCAGGGCGAACACGGCGGCCGTGAGCAGCCGCACCGGCCTGGCCCGGCGGCGGGGACCCGCGGAGGAGTCGTCGGAATTGGTCAACGTACCCTTCTCCTTCAACGCCACAGGTCCACTACGCTAACGGACGCCCGGGGCAGGCAAGGTCCCCCAGCGCATCGACAGGAGAGCCCCTCGTGCCGAAGTCACGTATCCGCAAGAAGGACGACTACACGCCGCCGCCGGCGAAACAGCAGGCGCAGCAGATCAGGCTGGGGAGCCGCGGCTGGGTCGCCCCGGTCATGCTGGCCTTCTTCCTGATCGGGCTCGCGTGGATCGTCGTCTTCTACGTGACCGACACCCAGCTGCCAATCGAGGCGCTGGGCAACTGGAACATCGTGGTCGGTTTCGGATTCATCGCCGCCGGCTTCGGCGTCTCCACGCAGTGGAAGTAGTACACGGATAGGCGAGCGGCGCAACCTCTCCCCATGAGTTATCCACAGCGTCATCCACACCTGAGGAAAAGACAGAAGATCTGTGGATAACTCTGTGGAGAGTTGACGCCGGTGTGATCAGGTGAGTGCGGCCGTCCGCATGATGATCACAGCTACCGTGAGCAGCAGGACCGCCACGCAGACCGCCCCCTGGACCACGGTGCGCCTCCTGCCCGTGGCGGGGGCGAGCAGCCCCAGCGCGACCAGCGCGCCCGTCACCAGGCCTCCGATGTGCGCCTGCCAGGACACCGACCAGCCACCCCCCAGGGGCACGAAGGTCACCAGCAGCATCAGCCCGAGGGTGATCAGCACCGGGCGCATCTCGTAGCGCAGCCGGCGGGCGAGGACCACGGTGGCGCCGAGCAGCCCGCAGATGGCGCCGGACGCCCCGAGCGTCGGGGTGTTCGGAGCCGTCAGCAGGTAGACCAGGGCACTGCCGCCCAGCCCGGACAGCAGGTAGAGGACCAGGTACCGGGCCCGGCCCAGGGCCGCCTCGAGCGGGCCGCCGATCACCCACAGGGCGACCATGTTGCCGAAGATGTGCCACCACTCGACATGCAGGAACACCGAGGTCAGCAGCCGGTGGTACTGCCCGGTGGAGACGCCCTCCACGGGCGCCCCGTAGTACTCCACGTACCGCCCCAGCAGCTCCAGCTGGACGGCCAGGCCGGGGACGGCGTACGCGGCGAGGAACACCGCCGCGTTGATCCCGATCAGGATCTTGGTGACGAGCTGGGGATCGGCGGCGACCAGCCCGCCCGCGACCGTCCGCGGCGCGTTGGCCGCCGGGGCGTGCCCCGTGCCGGACCCTCCGCGGACGCACTCGGGGCACTGGTAGCCGACCGAGGCGCTGATCATGCACTCCGGGCAGATGGGCCGGTCGCAGCGGGCACAGCTGATCCCCGTGTCGCGGTCCGGGTGGCGGTAGCAGCCCGGCAGACGCTCGGTGTCCATCGGTCCCCTCGGTCAGCGGCGGGGCAGGGAGCGGGTCCCTGCCGGTCCGTACACGTCCAGTCCGTACACAAGCAGTACGGACGGACGGCCGCGTCGGTTCCCGTCAGCGCGTGACCTCGCGCCGCTCCACGGACACCGACTGGATGATCACGTCGTCCAGCGGGCGCTCGGTGCGCGGGTTGGTCGGGCCGGACGCGATGGCGTCCACGACCTTCTGGCTGGCCTTGTCGGTGACCTCGCCGAAGATGGTGTGCTTGCGGGTCAGCCAGGCGGTGGGCGCGACGGTGATGAAGAACTGCGAGCCGTTGGTGCCCGGGCCGGCGTTGGCCATGGCGAGCAGGTACGGCTTGGTGAAGGCGAGGTCCGGGTGGAACTCGTCGGCGAACTGGTAGCCGGGGCCTCCGGTGCCGTTGCCGAGCGGGTCGCCGCCCTGGATCATGAAGCCGCTGATGACGCGGTGGAAGACGGTGCCGTCGTAGAGCGGGGACGTGGTCTTCTGGCCGTCCGTGGGACGGGTCCACTCGCGGGCGCCCGTGGCGAGCTCCACGAAGTTCCGCACGGTCTTCGGCGCGAAGTTCTCCAGCAGCTCGATCTCGATGTCGCCGTGGTTCGTCTTCAGGGTGGCGTAGAGCTTCTCGGCCACGGGTCTGCCTTCCATAGTCATCACTGTCGGTCCCGATCCTCCCACGGAGGGGAGTGCCCGGCTGAAATTCCGCCACCCGGATGCCCTCTCGCCACGGATGCCCCGTCACGCATGCCGCGCGCCGCGCCGGCAGGCATGATCCGACAAAGGGTGGAAAGGTGAACTGTGTCCGCCACCGAGGAGGAGGATCCCGTGACCCGCAAGGACAGCGTGAGCCTGGCCGCCGAGAACGCCAGGGACGCCATGAGGCACGCGGCGGAAGTGGTGGCACCCTACGCGGGGACCGCCAGGGACGCGGCCGTCCACTACGCCCAGGAGGCGAACGCACGGCTGGCCCCGAAGGTCTCGTCCGCCGCCGTCCAGGCGTCCCAACAGGCCCGCGCCGCCTATGACACCCATCTGCATCCCCGGATGGCGGCGGCCCGCACGCACCTGCCCCCGAACGTGGACCGGGCCGCCACGAAGGCCGTCCACCAGACGCGGCAGGCGTGCCGGCACGCGGTCGACTACACGGCGCCGCGCCTGGAGAGCGCCCTCGCCGCCGCCCACCCGGTCGCGGAGGAGGCCTCGAGCCGCTCGATGGCCGCGCTGGCCGCGCTGCGCGGGCAGGTCTCCGCGAAGGACGTACAGCGGCTGGTGCGGCGCGGCGAACGGCGTGCGAAGTGCGCGCGGCTGCTCAAGGGGGTCGCGCTCGTCGGCGTACTGGCCGGCGGGGCGTTCGCGGCCTGGAAGTGGTGGGACCAGCAGTCGAACCCGGACTGGCTGGTGGAGCCCCCGGCCGCCACCGAGCTGTCGGCGCAGGACACCGCACCGGCGAGCTTCGACGACGAACTGGCGGCGAAGGAGAAGGAGAACGGCACGCACTGAGCGCGGCCGCCCGCACGCGAACCGGAGAAGGGGCCCGGATCCACCAGGATCCGGGCCCCTCCCGTCGCTACCGGCCGCCGCCGCCCGCTCAGCTGGGCAGCGTCAGCACCTGCCCCGGGTGGATGAGGTCGGGGTTGGCCCCGATCACGCCGCGGTTCAAGGCGTACAGCTCGCGCCAGCGGGCCTCGTTGCCGAGCTCGCGGCGGGCGATCGCGGAGAGCGAGTCCCCCGGCTTGACGGTGTACGTGCGCTTCTTGGCGGCCGGCGCCGGCTTCGGCGGCACCGGTACGGCCTTGTGCGCGGCCGACAGGTCACTGGGCTCGGCCGGACCGGGGTGCGGCCGGGTCTGCCCGGTTCCGGCCTTCGGCGGCATGGCCGCCGGCTTCGGCGCCGCGGCCGCCCTGGGCGGGGCCGGGGCGGCCATCCGCTCGGCGGCCGCCTTGGTGGCCGCCGCCGCGTCGGTGTACTTCGAGCCCATGTCGGAGTGCGTCGGCGGGACGGCGCCCGCGGCGGCAGCCTGCTGCTCGGTCTGCTCCTGCTGCTTCTTCTTGTCGTGCTTCAGGAAATCGAAGAGTCCCATCTGCGTGCGCCTCCGGCGTGGTGTGGGTGCCCCCTGGGTGCGTACCTCCCTCCACTGTCGTCCACGGGACGCGCCACGGCCCTGCGACGGGGCCATCCGGGGGACGCAAAAGACCCCCTGACCAGCGTTTTCGCAGGTCAGGGGGTCTTTATGAAGTGGAGCCTAGGAGATTCGAACTCCTGACATCTGCCTTGCAAAAGCAGCGCTCTACCAACTGAGCTAAGGCCCCGTGCGTCCGGACGCGGGCCCTCCCCCGGGAGGGAGTGTCCGTTCCGCAGGACAGAGTACCCGGTGCACCCCCTCATCCCGCAAAATGATGGGGACTCCCGCCCCGCGACCACGCTCCGTAAGATGCTCGCGAGGTTCGCACCAGCGAAGGGGAGTAGTAAGAGTGGACGCAGTGCAGCAAGAGGCCACCGCCAGAGCCCGGGAGCTTCAGCGCAGTTGGTACGGGGAGCCCCTCGGCGCCCTGTTCCGGCGGCTCATAGATGACCTCGGCCTGAACCAGGCTCGCCTCGCTGCTGTCCTCGGACTGTCGGCGCCGATGCTGTCCCAGCTGATGAGCGGGCAGCGCGCCAAGATCGGGAACCCCGCCGTCGTCCAGCGGGTGCAGGCCCTCCAGGACCTCGCCGGACAGGTTGCGGACGGCAGCGTCAGCGCGGGCGAGGCCACGGACCGGATGGACGAGATCAAGAACACCCAGGGAGGGTCCGTCCTCAGCAACAGCGGCCAGACCACGACGAGTTCCGGCGCCCCCACCGTCAAGCGGGTCGTCCGCGAGATCCAGTCGCTGCTGCGGTCGGTCTCGGCGGCCGGCGACATCATCGACGCGGCGAACGCCCTCGCCCCCAGCCACCCCGAACTGGCCGAGTTCCTCAGGGTGTACGGCGCCGGGCGCACGGCGGAGGCGGTGGCCCACTACGAGGCCCACCAGAACTGACGCACCGGGGGGCGACGGGGGACGGAACGGGGGGACGGGCACAGCGATGGGTGAGCTCTTCGCCGGCCGGTACGAGCTGGTGGACCCGGTCGGGCAGGGCGGCGCGGGCGCCGTCTGGCGGGCCTGGGACCGGCGCCGGGGCCGCTACGTCGCGGCGAAGGTGCTCCTGCGGACCGACGCCCCCATGCTCCTGAGGTTCGTGCGCGAGCAGGCCCTGCGCATCGACCACCCGCACGTCCTGGCCCCCGTCGGCTGGGCGGCCGACGACGACAAGGTCCTGTTCACGATGGACCTGGTCGGCGGCGGCTCCCTGGCCCATCTGGTCGCGGACTACGGGCCGTTGCCGCCCCGCTTCGCGTGCGTCCTGCTCGACCAGCTCCTGTCGGGGCTGGCGGCGGTGCACGCGGAGGGCGTCGTCCACCGCGACGTCAAACCCGCCAACGTCCTGCTGGAGGCCACCGGGAAGGGGCGGCCGCACCTGCGGCTCTCCGACTTCGGGATCTCCTTGCGCAAGGGCGAGCCGAGGCTGACCGAGACGGGGCTCGCGGTCGGCACCCCGGGCTACTTCGCCCCGGAACAACTACGCGGCGCCGAGCCGGACTTCCCCGCCGACCTCTTCGCCGTGGGGCTGGTCGCCCTGTACCTGCTGACGGGCCGGAAGCCCGATTCCCGTGCCCTGCTCGAACGCTTTCCCGCCCACGGCGTCCCCTGGGCCCCGGAAGGCGTCCCGGCGCCCCTGTGGGACGTCATCGCGAACCTCCTGCACCCGAACCCCGGAAACCGGTTCCGGACCGCCACAGGGGCGCGCAAGGCCCTTGCCGAGGCAGCCCGGTTGCTCCCCGCCCCGCCGGCGGACGAGGAACCGGTGGAGATCTTCGACCAACTGGCCCCCCTCCCTCCGGGCTTCACCCACGAGGGCCCCGTTCCGCCGCCGCCTCCGCAGCCGGGCTTCGGGCCGCCGCACGACCCACGGGCCGTGCCGGCCGCCTCCGTCCGCGACGACCCGCCGCAGGCACCCCCGCCGGACACGACCGGCTTCCACCTGGCACCCCCGGCCCCCCGGCGCCGCATCCCCCCGCCCACCCCGAGGACAACGGCGGCCATCCTCACGACCGCCCTCCTCTGCTTCGCAGCCGGCACCTGGGCCCTGACCCACCTCTAACCCCCACCACCCCAGGGGCGCGGGGACCTGCGCGGCCAGCCACAGACGCCCGGCACCCAACCACCAACCGCACCACCCCCAGGGGCGCGGGGAACTGCGCGACCAGCCCCAAACCCCCCGCACCCAACCACCAACCGCACCCCCCCAGGGGCGCGGGGAACTGCGCGCTCACCCCAGACGCCCCGCACCCGAAGCCCCCAACCCGGCGGAGCCCACGGGTCAGCGGCCCGACCGCCGCGCCAGCAGCGCCCAGCCCCCCAGCGCCAGCAACAGCACCGCCCCCGCCCCGAACCCCGCCCCCGCGACGACCCGCATCGCGAAGCGGTGGTCCTCCCGCGCGGCCGCCGCCTCCGGAGCCGTCAGCCCCTCCCGCGCCGCGTCCCGCTCGGCCTCCCCGACCCCGAACCCGGCGTCCGCCAGGCTCTCCCGGTACGCCGGCGCCCCGCCCGCACCGCGGCCACCACCGCCCGACACCTCCACCCGCAGCGTCAACGGCACCGCCGCCGCGTCCTGCGTGAACTCCCCCACCTTCCCGCCCAGCGTGACCGCGACGTAGTACCACCCGGCCACCCGTACGGCCCGTACGGCCGCCGCGTCGGCGAACCGGTTCCCGTACGCCACCGGCGCGGTCCTCGGCAGTGTGACCGCCGCCTGCTTCCCGTCGTACGAGGTGTCCTTGGAGTCCACCGGCCCCCGGTACGGGCTGTACAGCGCGACGGTGAGCCCGTCCGACGCCGAGCCGTACTCCTTCGTCATCCGGGCCTTCGCGATCTCGGCGCCGACCCCGAGCTGCTGCCCCCAGTCCAGCGGCACCCGGTAGAACCGCGTCTGGCCGGGCCGCAGTTCGTCCCGCCACACCCCCGCGCCCAGCGCCCGCGCGTCGTTGAAACCGGTGCCCCCGCCGCGCGGTACGGGGTCGGTGCCCGGCAGCACCGGGGAGGCCGAGGGCCACACGCTCGGCGCGGCCGTCGGGGCGGTGCCGGCGGCCGGGGCCGGCTCCCGCCGCACCTGGAGCTCCACGGGCCACGCGGCCCGCGGGGAGTCCTTCCCGGCGGCGCTGCGGGTCACCTTCGCGTAGTACGTCCCCGCGGCCTGGCACTCCGCGTCCTCCGCGAGCAGCCGCTGCCCCACCGCCCCGAGCGGGACCGCGTCGTAACCGAACGTCGCCCGGCCGGGGTTGCCCGGGCAGGAGCGGCCCCCGGTGGTCATGACCTCCACCTCCAGGCCGTCCCCGTACCCGGCCGCCGTCCCGGCGGGCGGGTGCAGCACCGCGGAGACGTACACGCTGGAGGCCGCGTCCAGGCTGAGCCGGTACACCCGCTCGCCCGGCGCGAGGGCGTCCTCGTACACCGCACCGGTCTCCAGCAGCGGCGCGTCCGCCGTCGAGGGCTTCCCCTCGATGCGCCGCGCCCCCTCGGCCGCGCGGTACTCCGGCAGCGGCTGCGGCTGCGGGGTGGCCCCAGGGGCCGCCCCGGGGGCCGCCAGGGCGCTCCCGGCGGGCCAGAGCGCCGTCCCCAGGGCCCCGAGGAGGAACGCGGCCCGGACAGCACGAAGCCCCGACTGCAGCGGCAGCCGGGGCTTCATGAGATCAAACGTGGGGCTCACACGCCGGAACCGGAAGGCACGGAGTCGGTTGCCTCCGTCCACAGGTCCTGCTCGGCGCGGTCCGCCTGGATCTGGCGGTACACGAGGAGCCCGCCGATGGCGGCCAGTGCGACCAGGAGCAGCTTCTTCACCGCGCGACCTCGTCTTTCGTTGACGTTGGGGACTTCTGGGCGCCAACAATACACACCGACCGATACCGATCGGTTATCTGGGAGCCCCCGGACGGTCCAACGGCGAAGACCCCCAGCCCTGGGGGCTGGGGGTCTTCGACTCTGTGGGGCTAACAGGATTTGAACCTGTGACCTCATCCTTATCAGGGATGCGCTCTAACCAACTGAGCTATAGCCCCTCCGCGCCTGCGCGCTGACTCCTGAAGATTAGCGCACAGACGCAGTGGAACCCAAATCCGTTCCGACGGGGCTTTCCCGCAGGTCAGTCAGCGGGTCATTCGTCCTCGGCCAGCGTGAGCTCCACGCCGCCCACGAAGCCCGCGGACAGGTTGTAGATGAACGCGCCCAGCGTCGCCAGGGCGGTCATCAGCACGACGTCGATCACCGCGATGACCGAGGTGAAGATCAGCACGCGCGGCAGCGACAGGAACGACTGGAGGTCGAACCCGTTGCCCTCGTTCGAGCCGGTGGCCTCGCTGATCGTGCCGCCGACGGTCGAGAAGATGCCCATGGCGTCCATGACCATCCACAGCACCGCGGCCGCCACGACGGTGCAGACGCCGAGCGCGATCGACAGCAGGAAGCTGACCTTCATCACCGACCACGGGTCGGCCTTGGCCACCCGCAGCCGCGCCTTGCGCGTCCGCGGGGTCGTACGGGTCCCCGGCACGGGCCCCCGCTGCACACCCGGCTTCTTGGGGGCCGCGTACGCCTGCGGGGGGTGGTAGGGCTGCCCGGCCGCGTCCTTGTCCTTGTCCGCGGCGGGCTTCTGCTTCTGCTTGGACGCGGACTGCGGCTTGGCCTGCGGCTCCGACTGCGGTCCTCGGGTGTCCGTCACGGTTCCCCCCCTGCCCTCGGCGGGGGTGTCCCCGCTTTCGGAGTCCGCGGCGGGGCCACGGGCACCGTTCGCTCCAGTCTTGGCCGGTCCGGCGCCCGTGGCTCCACTCACGACTTACTCCTCGTGCTCCCGATCCGGGGACGTTTCGCCCCCGGCGGCCTCGGCGGCCGTTCCCTCGGCTGCCGCGGCCTCGATCCCTGTCTCGATCTCGTCGACCTCGTCAGCTTCCTGACCGGCCTCGGCGTTGCGGGCGATGCCCACCACGGCATCCCGCTTGCCCAGGTTGATCAGCTGGACGCCCATGGTGTCACGGCCCGTCTCCCTGACTTCGTTGACGCGCGTACGGATCACACCGCCGCCGAGCGTGATGGCGAGGATCTCATCCGATTCGTCCACCACCAGCGCGCCGACGAGCGAGCCGCGGTCCTCCACGATCTTGGCGGCCTTGATGCCCAGACCGCCACGGCCCTGGACGCGGTACTCGTCCACCGCGGTCCGCTTGGCGTAGCCGCCGTCGGTCGCGGTGAACACGAACGTACCCGGCCGGACAACGCTCATCGAGAGCAGTTCGTCACCCTCGCGGAAGCTCATGCCCTTCACGCCGGAGGTGGCGCGGCCCATCGGGCGCAGCGCGTCGTCCGTCGCCGTGAAGCGGATGGACTGCGCCTTCTTGCTGATGAGCAGCAGGTCGTCCTCGGCGGACACCAGCTCTGCGCCGATCAGCTCGTCGTCGCCGCCGTCCTCGGTCTCCCGGAGGTTGATGGCGATGACGCCGCCCGAACGCGGGGAGTCGTAGTCCTTGAGCGCCGTCTTCTTCACCAGGCCGGCCTTGGTGGCCAGGATCAGGTAGGGCGCGGCCTCGTAGTCGCGGATCGCGAGGATCTGGGCGATCTTCTCGTCCGGCTGGAAGGCCAGCAGGTTCGCCACGTGCTGCCCGCGCGCGTCGCGTCCGGCGTCCGGGAGCTCGTACGCCTTGGACCGGTAGACGCGGCCCTTGTTCGTGAAGAACAGCAGCCAGTGGTGCGTGGTGGAGACGAAGAAGTGGTCGACCAGGTCGTCCTGCTTCAGCTTCGTGCCGCGCACGCCCTTGCCGCCGCGCTTCTGCGAGCGGTAGTCCTCGGTCTTGGTGCGCTTGACGTAGCCGCCGTGCGTGATGGTGACGACGATGTCCTCTTCGGCGATCAGGTCCTCGATGGACATGTCACCGTCGAAGGGCACCAGCTTGGAGCGGCGGTCGTCGCCGTACTTCTCGACGAGCGCGGCCAGTTCCTCGCTGACGATCGAGCGCTGCTTCTCCGGCGAGGCCAGGATCGCGTTGTACTCGTCGATCTTCGCCTGGAGTTCGTCGTGCTCGGCGACGATCTTCTGGCGCTCCAGGGCCGCGAGGCGGCGCAGCTGCATCTCCAGGATGGCGTTGGCCTGGATCTCGTCGATCTCCAGGAGGCCCATCAGGCCTTCGCGCGCGATCTCGACGGTGTTGCTGCGCCGGATGAGGGCGATGACCTCGTCGATGGCGTCCAGCGCCTTGAGCAGGCCGCGCAGGATGTGGGCCCGCTCCTCCGCCTTGCGCAGGCGGAAGCGCGTACGCCGGACGATGACCTCGATCTGGTGCTGCACCCAGTGGCGGATGAACGCGTCGATCGACAGGGTGCGCGGCACCCCGTCCACCAGCGCCAGCATGTTCGCGCCGAAGTTCGTCTGCAGGTCGGTGTGCTTGTAGAGGTTGTTCAGCACGACCTTGGCGACGGCGTCGCGCTTGAGCACGATCACCAGGCGCTGGCCGGTCCGGGACGAGGTCTCGTCGCGGACGTCGGCGATGCCGCCGATCTTGCCGTCCTTCACCAGGTCGGCGATCTTCTGCGCCAGGTTGTCGGGGTTGGTCTGGTACGGGAGCTCCGTGACCACCAGGCACTGGCGGTTCTGGATCTCCTCGACCTCGACCACCGCGCGCATCGTGATGGAGCCGCGGCCGGTCCGGTACGCCTCCTCGATGCCCTTGCGGCCGACCACGAGGGCGCCCGACGGGAAGTCAGGGCCCTTGATCCGCTCCAGCAGCGCGTCCAGGAGCTCCTCGTGCGAGGCCTCCGGGTGCTCCAGCGCCCACTGCGCGCCCGCCGCGACCTCGCGCAGGTTGTGCGGCGGGATGTTGGTGGCCATGCCGACCGCGATACCGGCGCTGCCGTTGACCAGCAGGTTCGGGAAGCGCGCCGGCAGGACCGTCGGCTCCTGGTTGCGGCCGTCGTAGTTGTCCGTGAAGTCGACGGTCTCCTCGTCGATGTCCCGGAGCATCTCCATGGCCTGCGGCATCAGCTTGCACTCGGTGTAGCGCATCGCCGCCGCCGGGTCGTTGCCCGGGGAGCCGAAGTTGCCGTTCGAGTCCACCAGCGGCATGCGCATCGACCACGGCTGGGCCAGGCGGACCAGGGCGTCGTAGATGGAGCTGTCACCGTGCGGGTGGTAGGTGCCCATGACGTCGCCGACGACGCGGGCGCACTTGTAGAAGCCCTTCTCGGGCCGGTAGCCGCCGTCGTACATCGCGTACAGCACGCGACGGTGGACGGGCTTGAGGCCGTCCCGTACGTCGGGCAGCGCGCGGGAGACGATGACGGACATCGCGTAGTCGAGGTAGGAGCGCTGCATCTCCGTCTCGAGCCCGACGGGCTCGATGCGCAGCACGGGCTGCTCCTCCGCAGTGTTCTCAGCGTTCTTTGCGGGTTGGGTGGTTTCGTCGGCCATTGCCGGTCAGAAGTCCTTTCGGGCGGTCAGCGGAGGCCGACTCAGATGTCGAGGAAGCGGACGTCCTTGGCGTTGCGCTGGATGAAGGAACGCCGCGCCTCGACGTCCTCACCCATCAGCACCGAGAACAGGTCGTCGGCCTGCGCCGCGTCGTCCAGCGTGACCTGGCCGAGCACGCGGTGGTCCACGTCCATCGTGGTGACGCGCAGCTCCTCGGCGTTCATCTCGCCCAGACCCTTGAAGCGCTGGATCGAGTCTTCCTTGATCCGCTTGCCGTTCTGCTTGCCGAGCTCGACCAGGGCGTCGCGCTCGCGGTCCGAGTACGCGTACTCGAAGTCGTCGCGGCCCCACTTGATCTTGTACAGCGGCGGGCGGGACAGGTAGACGTGCCCGGCCTCGACCAGCGGACGCATGAAGCGGAAGAGGAAGGTCAGCAGCAGGGTGTTGATGTGCTGGCCGTCGACGTCGGCGTCCGCCATCAGGATGATCTTGTGATAGCGGAGCTTCTCGATGTCGAAGTCCTCGTGCACGCCGGTGCCGAAGGCGCTGATCAGCGCCTGGACCTCGGTGTTCTGGAGGATCTTGTCGATGCGCGCCTTCTCGACGTTCAGGATCTTGCCGCGGATGGGCAGGATGGCCTGGTACATCGGGTTGCGGCCGGACTTCGCGGAGCCGCCGGCGGAGTCACCCTCGACGATGAAGATCTCGCACTTGGTCGGGTCGTTCGACTGGCAGTCCGACAGCTTGCCGGGCAGCGAGGCGCTCTCCAGCAGGCCCTTGCGGCGGGTCAGGTCACGGGCCTTGCGGGCCGCGACGCGGGCCGTGGCGGCCTGGATCGCCTTGCGGACGATGTCCGCGGCCTCGACCGGGTTGCGGTCGAACCAGTCGTTGAGGTGCTCGTGGACGACCTTCTGCACGAAGGTCTTGGCCTCCGTGTTGCCCAGCTTGGTCTTCGTCTGGCCCTCGAACTGGGGCTCGCCCAGCTTGACCGAGATGATCGCCGTCAGACCCTCGCGGATGTCCTCGCCGGCGAGGTTGTCGTCCTTCTCGCGGAGCAGCTTCTTGTCCCGCGCGTAGCGGTTGACCAGGCCGGTCAGCGCCGCGCGGAAGCCCTCTTCGTGGGTGCCGCCCTCGTGCGTGTGGATCGTGTTCGCGAAGGAGTAGACGCCCTCGGTGTACTGCGAGTTCCACTGCATCGCGATCTCGACCGAGAGCATGCGCTCCTTGTCCTCGGCCTCGACGTCGATGACGGTGGGGTGGATCAGCTCGCCCTTGCGCGAGTTGAGGTACTTCACGAAGTCGACGATGCCGCCCTCGTAGTAGTACTTCACCGTGCGGGCCTGCGGCTCGGCCGTGTCCGCGTCCGGGTCGTCCGCGCCCGCCGTGGCCTTCGCCGACTCGCGCTCGTCGGTCAGCGTCAGGGTCAGGCCCTTGTTGAGGAAGGCCATCTCCTGGAAGCGCCGCGACAGCGTCTCGAAGGAGTACTCGGTGGTCTCGAAGATGTCGCCGTCGGCCCAGAACGTCACCGACGTACCGGTCTCGTCGGTCTCCTCGTTCTTGGCCAGCGGGGCCGTGGGCACGCCCAGCTTGTAGTCCTGGGTCCAGCGGTACCCGTCCGTCTTCACCTCGACGGCGACCTTGGTCGACAGGGCGTTCACGACGGAGACGCCGACGCCGTGCAGACCGCCGGAGACGGCGTAGCCGCCTCCGCCGAACTTGCCGCCCGCGTGCAGGACGGTCAGGACGACCTCGACGGCCGGCTTCCCCTCGGACGGGACGATGCCGACCGGGATGCCGCGGCCGTTGTCGACCACGCGCACCCCGCCGTCGGCGAGGATCGTCACGTCGATGGTGTCCGCGTGCCCGGCCAGCGCTTCGTCGACCGAGTTGTCGACGACCTCGTAGACGAGGTGGTGCAGACCACGCTCACCCGTCGAGCCGATGTACATACCCGGCCGCTTGCGGACCGCGTCCAGGCCCTCGAGGACCTGGATCGCACTGGCGTCGTAATTCTTCTCGTTGGAGTCGCCGGAATCGGCCACGAAGCGCCCTTTCTGGCACAGCGCAGCCCGTACTCCGGACCAGCAAGTGCGCCGGCGGGAGCGGCCGCGTCGATCTGCGTTGTCTGCGTGATCCCGCGATCGGGCGGGATTGTCTCCAGTCTACCGGTACCACTGACATGAGTGGGGGTTTGCCGGTGCCTGAGTCCGCATGTGCCGCCCTGAACCTCCTCTGTCCGACTCCCCATATCCGGGGAGGGGCTCAAAGAGGCTCACACGGGCGTCCAGCGCTTCGGCCTGTCAACCCGTGGCTACCGTGAGGGACGCCGCATTCGCCACGGGAACCCCAGCCCTGCGCAGACCGTCCGGCACTGGCCGGATGTTTCCGCCGCCGGCCCGGCCCGGGCCTCGCCCGCGTCCGGGGCGGGGGCGTCCGCAGCGGTGGCTCGGGGGAGGGTCCGGGCGGAGCCCCGGATGCGGCGCGGCCGGGCCCGCACCCGCAGCGGGGCCCTATCCCCAGGTGTCCCCGGGGCCCGAGCTCCCCGGCGCCCTCAAGGGGCCGTACCGCTTCGGCCGCCCGCCGGGCCCCTGCACCTTGATCAGCCGCACGGTCCCCTGCCCCAGGTCCGCGTTCAGCCGCGCCACCAGCTGCGGCGCGAGCAGCTTCAGCTGGGCGGCCCAGGCGGAGGAATCGCAGCGGACCAGCAGCTCGCGGTCCTCGTACCGTTCCGGTTCGCAGTGCGCGGCGATCTCCGGTCCGACGATGTCGGCCCACCGCTCCATCACCCCGGCGACCGCGATCGGCATCTCCCAGCCGCGTTCGGTGCGCAGCCGGTCCAGGGCCGCCATCAGCGGCATCGGGTCCCGGCCGTCGGCGCGCGCGCCGGAGCGCAGGCCCGGCTGCTGCTGGCGCTTCTTCCCGCCGACCGCGTTGCCACGGGCCCGGGCCTGCTCGCGCGCGGCGGCCAGGGCCTGGCGGGCCAGGTCCACTCCCGAGGGCTCGGGAGCCTTCCGCTTCTGCTGCTCGCCGTCGTTCACAGCCGGGTCACCTCACCGCCGGACACCGCGTAACGCGTCCCCGTCAGCACGTCCGGCACGTCGTCGTCCACCGCCGCCGTCACCAGGACCTGCTCGCCCGGAGCCACCAGTTCCGCGAGCCGCTCGCGGCGGCGGGCGTCGAGCTCCGCGAAGACGTCGTCCAGGATCAGCACCGGTTCGTTCCCCTCCGAGCGCAGCAGCTCGTACGAGGCCAGCCGCAGCGCCAGCGCGTACGACCAGGACTCGCCGTGGCTGGCGTACCCCTTGGCCGGGAGGTCGCCGAGGCGCAGGAGCACGTCGTCGCGGTGCGGCCCGACCAGCGTGACCCCGCGTTCGATCTCCTGCTTGCGCACCTCGGACAGGCCCGCCAGCAGCACCTCGTACAGCGCCTCGCGGGTACGGGCCTCCCCGCCGTCGGCCGCCTCCCCCGTGGAGGCCTTGTAGGCCAGCCCGAGCGGGCCGCCGCCGGGCGCGAGCTGCTCGTAGGCCTTGTCGGCCAGCGGCAGCAGGGTCGCGATCAGGTCCAGCCGGTGGGCCAGCAGCTCGGCGCCCGCGCGGGCGAGGTGCTGGTCCCACACGTCGAGGGTGGACAGGTCCATGGAGCGGCCGCCGTGCCGGCGGGCCATCGCCGCCGACTTCAGCAGGGTGTTGCGCTGCTTGAGCACCCGCTCGTAGTCGGAGCGGACCGCCGCCATGCGCGGGGAGCGGGCGGTGACCAGCTCGTCGAGGAACCGGCGCCGCTCCCCGGGGTCGCCCTTGACCAGGGCCAGGTCCTCGGGGGCGAACAGCACGGTCCGTACGATCCCCAGCACGTCCCGGGGCCTGACCTGCGAGGACCGGTTGATACGGGCCCGGTTGGCGCGGCCCGGGTTGAGCTCCAGCTCGACCAGCTGCCGGCGCTCGCCCTGGGTGACGGCGGCCCGCACGACGGCCCGGTCCGCGCCCATGCGCACGAGCGGGGCGTCCGAGGAGACCCGGTGGCTGCCCAGGGTGGCCAGGTAGCCGATGGCCTCGACCAGGTTGGTCTTGCCCTGGCCGTTGGGGCCCACAAAAGCCGTGACGCCCGGGGCGAGGGGGACCTCGGCCCGGGCGTACGAGCGGAAGTCGGCCAACGAGAGATGCGAGACGTGCATATGGCGCCGACCTCCCCCGGCTTCCTGCTGCTGTGCTCTGTGGTGCTGTGGTGCGGTTACTTCTTCTCGACCGCGTGGCCGCCGAACTGGTTGCGCAGCGCCGCGATCATCTTCATCTGCGGCGAGTCGTCCTGGCGGGACGCGAAACGGGCGAAGAGCGAGGCGGTGATCGCCGGGAGCGGCACCGCGTTGTCGATCGCCGCCTCGACGGTCCAGCGGCCCTCGCCCGAGTCCTGGGCGAAGCCCCTGAGCTGGTCGAGGTGCTCGTCCTCGTCCAGCGCGTTGACGGCCAGGTCCAGCAGCCAGGAGCGGATGACCGTGCCCTGCTGCCAGGACCGGAACACCTCGCGGACGTCGGTGACCGAGTCCACCTTCTCCAGCAGCTCCCAGCCCTCGGCGTAGGCCTGCATCATGGCGTACTCGATGCCGTTGTGGACCATCTTCGCGAAGTGGCCGGCGCCGACCTTGCCCGCGTGCACGGCGCCGAAGTCACCCTCGGGCTTGAGGGCGTCGAAGACCGGCTGGACCGCGGCGACGTGCTTCTCGTCGCCGCCGTACATCAGCGCGTAGCCGTTCTCCAGGCCCCAGACGCCGCCGGAGACGCCGCAGTCGACGAAGCCGATGCCCTTGGCCTCGAGCTCCTTGGCGTGCTTCTCGTCGTCCGTCCAGCGGGAGTTGCCGCCGTCGACCACGATGTCGCCGGGGGAGAGCAGCTCCGCCAGCTCGTCCACGGTGGACTGCGTCGCGGCGCCTGCCGGGACCATCACCCACACCACGCGGGGGGCCTGGAGGCTGTCCACAAGCTCCCGCAGGCTGTGGACATCGGCGAGGTCCGGGTTGCGGTCGTATCCGATGACGGTGTGGCCTGCGCGGCGGATGCGCTCGCGCATGTTGCCGCCCATCTTGCCGAGACCGACGAGACCGAGCTCCATCAGGTGGGTTCCTTAAGCGTTGGGGCCGTCTGTATCGGGGCTCCCCGGGGGCCGGTGGTTTCCGGCCGTTTTCTCCTGGGTCGCCCGCCGGGTCCGAGCCTACGCCGGGGCGTGGCGGGAGGCCGCTCCGCACGGCGCCGGGCCCGGCCCCCGCTGCTGCGGGACCCCGGGCCCGGTGCCGGCGTGCGGGACGGGGGTCAGCCGGAGAGGCGGACCGGCATGATCAGGTACTTGTAGGCCTCGTCCGCCTCGGCGTCGACCGCGGGACGGCCGCTGAGCAGGGCGGGCTTGGTCGAGGTGGTGAAGCTGAGCTGGGCGGCCGGCGAGTCGATCGCGCTCAGGCCGTCGAGCAGGAAGGTCGGGTTGAAGGCGATCGAGATGTCGTCGCCCTCCAGCGTCGCGTCGACGCGCTCCACAGCCTGTGCATCGTCGCTGGACCCGGCCTCCAGGATGAGGACGCCCTGCTCGAAGCTGAGGCGGACCGGGGTGTTGCGCTCGGCGACCAGGGCCACGCGCTTGACCGCCTCCACGAACGGGGCGGTCTCGATCACGGCGACCGAGTTGAACTCCGTCGGGAAGAGCGTGCGGTACTTCGGCAGGTCGCCCTCGAGCAGGCGGGTGGTGGTGCGGCGGCCCGCGCCCTCGAAGCCGATGAGGCCCTCGCCCTGGCCGGAGCTGGAGAGCGCCAGGGTGACGGTGTCACCGCTGGTCAGGGACTTGGCAGTGTCGAGGAGGGTCTTGGCGGGCACCAGGGCCACGGCCGAGGCGTCCGGGTTCTCCGGCTTCCACAGGAACTCGCGGACCGCGAAGCGGTAGCGGTCGGTGGAGGCCAGGGTGACGCGGTCGCCCTCGATCTCGATGCGGACACCGGTCAGCACGGGCAGCGTGTCGTCACGGCCGGCGGCGATGGCCACCTGGGCGGCGGCGGAGGCGAAGACCTCACCGGGGACGGTGCCGGTGGCGGTGGGCATCTGCGGCAGGGCCGGGTACTCCTCCACAGGCAGGGTGTGGAGTGTGAACCGAGAGGAGCCGCAGACCACGGTCGCCCGTACACCGTCTGTGGAAATCTCCACCGGGCGGTTGGGGAGGGCGCGGCAGATGTCGGCGAGGAGCCGGCCGGAGACGAGGACCGTGCCGTCCTCTTCCACGTCCGCCTCGACGGAGACGCGGGCCGAGACCTCGTAGTCGAAGCCGGAGAGGGACAGGGTGCCGTCCTCGGCCTTCAGCAGCAGGCCCGCGAGCACGGGCACCGGCGGCCGGGCCGGGAGGCTGCGTGCGGCCCAGGCCACCGCCTCCGCGAGTACGTCGCGCTCCACCCGGATCTTCACCGGAACCGCCTCCTGCTGTTGCTCGCTCGTCTGCCGGCCTTCGTCGTCGGTCGTCGATGCCTCGACCGATGCCGGGGACCAGTCTGACGTACGGCGCCGACAGTCGTTGCGGCTGGCGGTCAAGTCGGGAGCGAGGCGTCGGGGCGGCCGTCCGACGAGTTGTGCACAGGACCTGCTTGAAAACCGAATCCGCGCTAACTGTCTATGGGGGTAGTAGTAGGGCCTGTGGAAACGGTGGAAAAGCCCGTTGGCGCAGGTCAGCCCGGGTTTTTTATCCCCACACCCTGTGGGTGGCACCGGTGGACAACACGGTGTCTCTGTGGAGAAAGCAAAGTTCTGCACAGGTCGTCCCCAGGGGACCCCCACTACTCCACAGGTGTGTCCCCAGTTTTTCCCCAGAAGTCCACAGCCCAAACGTCGACATCCGTGTGACGGCTTTCACTCTTGACGGTGACCGGAGGGGGCCGGTTGCCGAACAGTGGACAGCCGTGTGGAGAACCGTCGGGAACCTGTGCACAGGATGCGCCAACCTGTGAGTCGGCGGTGGACAGAGGCGTGGACGAGCTTGTGGATGATTTTTCTGTCCACAGCCTGTGGATGATGCTTGCGCACAATTCCACAGCCGCCTGACCTGGGCTGATGAGGCCTCAACCTGCACTCCTGTGGACAGATTGTGGGTGAGGATCACTGTCCTCAGGCTGTGGACGGAAGAAAGTCGGGGAATCTGTGGACAACTGCCGCTCCCGGGGGCGTATTCGAACAGAGCTGGGGCGCACGAACGACGAAGGGCGCCCCCGGTTGGATCCGGAAGCGCCCTCTGGAGGGGGTCGAGAGGCCCCTGACGCGCCGGCCGGGGGCCGTCCTCAGCCGTTCTTGATGCGGTTGGTGAGCTCCGTGACCTGGTTGTAGATGGAGCGGCGTTCCGCCATCAGGGCGCGGATCTTGCGGTCCGCGTGCATGACGGTGGTGTGGTCGCGGCCGCCGAACTGGGCCCCGATCTTCGGCAGGGACAGGTCCGTCAGCTCCCGGCACAGGTACATGGCGATCTGCCGCGCCGTCACCAGGACCCGGCTGCGCGAGGATCCGCACAGGTCGTCCACGGTCAGCCCGAAGTAGTCCGCGGTGGCCGCCATGATGTCGGCGGCGGTGATCTCGGGAGCGCTGTCCTCGCCGCCCGGGATCAGGTTCTTGAGGACGTCCTCGGTCAGGCCCAGGTCCACCGGCTGCCGGTTGAGGCTCGCGAACGCGGTGACCCGGATCAGCGCCCCCTCCAGCTCGCGGATGTTGCGCGAGATCCGCGAGGCGATGAACTCCAGTACCTCCGGCGGGGCGTTGAGCTGCTCCTGGACGGCCTTCTTGCGCAGGATCGCGATCCGGGTCTCCAGCTCGGGCGGCTGGACGTCGGTGATCAGGCCCCACTCGAAGCGGTTGCGGAGCCGGTCCTCCAGGGTGACGAGCTGCTTGGGCGGCCGGTCCGAGGAGAGGACGATCTGCTTGTTGGCGTTGTGGAGCGTGTTGAAGGTGTGGAAGAACTCCTCCTGCGTCGACTCCTTGCTCGCCAGGAACTGGATGTCGTCGACGAGGAGGATGTCCATCTCGCGGTAGCGCTTGCGGAACGCGTCGCCCTTGCCGTCGCGGATGGAGTTGATGAACTCGTTGGTGAACTCCTCCGAGCTCACGTACCGCACCCGGGTGCCGGGGTAGAGGCTCCGCGCGTAGTGCCCGATGGCGTGCAGCAGGTGCGTCTTGCCGAGACCCGACTCCCCGTAGATGAAGAGCGGGTTGTACGCCTTCGCCGGTGCCTCGGCCACGGCCACCGCCGCGGCGTGCGCGAAGCGGTTGGAGGCACCGATGACGAAGGTGTCGAAGAGGTACTTGGGGTTCAGCCGTGCGGTCGGCTCCAGCGGTCCCGACGTGGAGCCGCCGGAGGGGGCCGACGGAGGCGGCGCGGGCGTCGGCCGGCCGGGGGCCGGACGTGCGGGGGACGGCTCGTACGAGGGCTGGTCGTAGGACTGCTGCTCGTACTGCTGGGGCTCGTACTTCTGCTGTTCGTAGGAGGACTGCTCGTACTTCGGCTGCTCGTAGCCGCCCTGCTCGTAGCCGCCGGACTCCGGCTGCTGGAGGTAGCCGGGCTGCGGGGAGGCGTAGGGGTCGCGCTCGGGGAAGCGCTGCTGCTGCCAGCCGTAGTCGTCCTGGCCGCCGCGCGGCCAGGCGCCGGGCTCGGGGCGCGGCTGCTGGTACTCCGGGTACGCGGGGCGGGCGGTGGGCAGCTGCTCCTCGCCGGGGCCGGCGCCGGGGCGCGGACCGCCGTACGGCTCGTAGGCCTCGCGGGAGGGGGAGGCGGGCGGGGAGGGGGGCGCGGGCTCGCCCGCGGAGTCGTCCACGGTGATGGCGATCCGGATCGGCCGGCCGCACTCGCGGCTGAGGGCGTCACTGATCAGCGGGGCGAGGCGCCCCTCGAGGACCCGCTTGCCCCATTCGTTGGGGACGGCGAGCAGGGCGGTGTCGGCGACGAGGGCCAGTGGCTGGCAGCGTTCCACCCACTGCTTGTCCTTCGGCTCGATCCCCTGCTGACCCTCCCCGAGCAGCTTCTCGAGCACGCGTGGCCACACTGCGGCAAGATCGGCAGGTACGTCAGCCACAGAGCACGCTCTCTCACAGGTCCCTCGTCCCACGAATGTGTGGTTCTTTGGGACGGTCGGGACAAAAAATCAGGGATCAGGCAACGGTAGTCAGGCCGGTGGGTGCGGTTCAAGTCGTTGTCCACAGCCTGTGCACAGTGTGGGGCAGGGACGCTCGGTTTGACCGGATGGCGTAGCCCCGCGTACCGTAGCGAGGTCGAGTTGTCGATGGCTGCTGCCGCCTGCCTACCGATGGGCGAAGATCACTAATTGTGATCATTTAGCGGTGTCCACTCGGGCGAACACGCGAAGTTCCTCGTGGGCGCACGGTGACAGCCAGGCGATGTACCGCCACAACGATTCATTTTCTGGAGCCCCCGAGTGAGCAAGCGCACCTTCCAGCCGAACAACCGCCGTCGTGCCAAGACGCACGGCTTCCGCCTGCGTATGCGTACCCGCGCCGGTCGCGCCATCCTGGCGAACCGCCGCAGCAAGGGCCGCGCCGCCCTCTCCGCGTAACAACGCGCAGGTCGTGACGTCGTGCTGTCTCCCGAAAATCGGCTGAGGCGGCGCGAGGACTTCGCGAGCGCGGTGCGCCGAGGGCGCCGGGCCGGTCGCCCGCTCCTCGTCGTCCACCTACGTACCAGCGGTGCCACGGACCCGCACGAGCCGGGGGAGACTCTTCCCTCGCCGCGTGCGGGTTTCGTCGTCAGCAAGGCCGTCGGCGTCGCGGTCGTCCGGAACCGGGTGAAGCGCCGCCTGCGGCACCTCGTCCGCGACCGGCTGGGCCGGCTTCCCGCCGGTAGCCTGGTGGTGGTGCGGGCCCTGCCCGGAGCGGCTGACGCCGGCGTCGACGAGCTGGCCCGCGACCTGGACGCCGCCCTCGGGCGGCTGCTGGGAGGCGTGGCTCGATGAAGTACCCGCTGCTCGCTTTGATCAAGCTGTACCAGTGGACGATCAGTCCGCTGCTCGGGCCGGTGTGCCGCTATTACCCGTCGTGCTCGCGCTACGGGTTCACGGCCATCGACCGGCATGGTGCGGTGAAGGGGACGGTTCTGACCGCCTGGCGGATCCTGCGGTGCAACCCGTGGTCCCCGGGTGGTGTCGACTACGTCCCACCCCGTAAACGCCCGCGTTGGCACGAGCAGCTGCGCAGTGCGTTGCGTAGATCTCGCAATGCTCAAGGAGCCTGATTAGTGGACACGATTGCCAGTCTGTTCAGCTTTATCACCACACCCGTGTCGTGGGTCATCGTCCAGTTCCACAAGCTGTACGGGGCGATCTTCGGCGCGGACAGTGGATGGGCCTGGGGCCTGTCCATCGTGTCCCTGGTGGTCCTGATCCGTATCTGCCTGATCCCGCTCTTCGTCAAGCAGATCAAGGCCACGCGCGGCATGCAGGCGCTCCAGCCGAAGATGAAGGCGATCCAGGAGCGCTACAAGAACGACAAGCAGCGTCAGTCCGAAGAGATGATGAAGCTGTACAAGGAGACGGGCACCAACCCGCTCTCCTCGTGCCTTCCCATCCTGGCGCAGTCCCCGTTCTTCTTCGCGCTCTACCACGTGCTCGCGGCCATCGCCAACGGCAAGACCATCGGCGTGATCAACCAGTCGCTGCTGGAGAGCGCCCGCCAGGCCCACATCTTCGGCGCCCCGCTGGCCGCCAAGTTCATGGACAGCAGCGAGAAGGTCGCGGGCCTGAACGCCTCGATCACCGACGTGCGCATCGTGACCGCCGTCATGATCGTCCTGATGTCGCTGTCGCAGTTCTACACCCAGCGTCAGCTGATGCAGAAGAATGTCGACCTCTCGGTCAAGACGCCGTTCATGCAGCAGCAGAAGATGCTGATGTACATCTTCCCGCTGATCTTCGCCTTCATGGGCATCAACTTCCCCGTCGGCGTCCTCGTCTACTGGCTGACCACCAACGTGTGGACCATGGGCCAGCAGATGTACGTGATCAACCAGAACCCGACGCCGGGCAGCAAGGCGCAGGACCAGTACCTGACCCGTCTCCTGAAGCACGTCTCCACCCACGGGAACGTCAAGGGCCGGGGCAAGAAGAAGATCGTCGCGGCCATCGTGGCCAAGGGGCCGGACCGCAACGACAACGAGCGTAAGTTCATCACCGCGCTGTCGAAGCAGGGCATGGCCGCCCAGGCCGACGGTTCCGTGATCAGGAGCTCCGAGGCCACCGCTGACGCCGACGCGGCGAGCGGCGGTGTCGCGACGAAGCGGCAGCAGCCCAAGCGGCAGCCGAAGTCGAAGCGCCAGACGCCCCCCAGCAAGCCCTCGAAGAAGTAGAAGGAGTCCCTCCCGTGACGGAAGGCACCACCACCGCCGCCGCTGAGAGTGGCGACACCCTCACCCGCCTCGAGCAGGAGGGCGAGATCGCGGCCGACTACCTTGAGGGTCTGCTGGACATCGCAGACCTGGACGGCGACATCGACATGGACGTCGAGGCCGACCGCGCCTCGGTGTCGATCGTCAGCGACTCGGGCGGCCGCGACCTGCAGAAGCTCGTGGGCCGTGACGGTGAGGTCCTGGAGGCCCTCCAGGAGCTGACCCGCCTCGCGGTGCACCGGGAGACCGGGGACCGCAGCCGGCTGATGCTGGACATCGCGGGCTTCCGGGCGAAGAAGCGCGCGGAGCTGGCGGCCCTGGGCGCCAAGGCCGCCGCGGACGTGAAGGCCTCGGGCGAGCCGCTGAAGCTGGCCCCGATGACCCCGTTCGAGCGCAAGGTCGTCCACGACGCCGTGGCGGCCGCGGGCCTCAAGAGCGAGTCCGAGGGCGAGGAGCCGCAGCGCTTCGTCGTTGTGCTTCCGGCCTGATCCGGAATGCTGTGAGTCGGCCCCGCCTGTGTCGCAGGCGGGGCCGATGTTTGTAAGCCTGGCAGTTGAACGTCCACGGTTTTGGCGTGAGCGGTTCTGTACGGAAGGACGGTCCCCGTGACGGAGGCAGCGGAGCTTCCCCCGGCGCCTGAAGAGGCGCGCGCGGTGTTCGGTGAATTTTTCCCGGAAGCTGTGCGGTATGCGGAGCTGCTCGCGGACGCGGGTGTCAAACGAGGCCTCATCGGCCCTCGTGAGGTACCCCGGTTGTGGGAACGGCACCTGCTGAACTGCGCGGTGCTCTCCGAGGTGGTGCCCGCCGGCGTCACCGTGTGCGACGTGGGATCCGGGGCCGGTCTGCCTGGTATCCCGCTCGCCCTGGTCCGGCGGGACCTGAAGATCACCCTGCTGGAACCGCTGCTTCGCCGCACGACCTTCCTCCAGGAAGCCGTCGAGCTGCTGGGGCTGGACCACGTCACGGTGGTGCGCGGCCGGGCCGAGGAAGTGCTGGGCAAGGTCCAGCCGGTCCACGTGGTCACGGCACGGGCGGTCGCCCCGCTGGACCGGCTGGCGGGCTGGGGCGTGCCGCTGCTGCGTCCCTACGGCGAGATGCTGGCGCTCAAGGGCGACACGGCCGAGGAGGAGCTGATCGCGGCGAAGACCGCGCTCAGCAAGCTCGGTGTGGTGAAGACCTCAGTGCTCCAGGTCGGCGAGGGCGTGGTCGACCCCCTGTCCACGGTGGTCCGGGTGGAGGTCGGGGAGAGCCCCGGCGGGGTGCGCTTCGCGGCCAAGCGGGCCAAGGCCGCCCGGGTGGGGCGGACCCGCCGGCGCCGCTGACGCCCCTGCCGTGGAGGCGATCCGGGGCGGGTTGCGCCCTATAGGTATGGATTTCGGAGTGTCGTAGCGGGCTGAAGACTCCGTCCCGGCATCGTGTTTCACGTGAAACGTCGCTCTCTGCTGCACGGAATCATCAGCCGCGGCCGGGCTGCTGCGGCCCCCCGTCCCCGCCAGGACCGGGGGGTGACGGAGTTGTCCACAACGGTGGATTCATCCACAGGAGCACGGGCCCCGCTGGTTCGCGACCCGGGTGGCATGGCAGGCTCTGTTCATCGCGAGCCCGCTGCCGAGGAGAGTGACACCGTGCGGTCCGACGCCAACCTCGCGGGGCCGATGGCCGATCCGGTCCCCGGTCCCCGCTCTGAACCGCCAGGCGACGTTTCCCTGGGCGCACCCCCGGCAGCCGCCGGCGCGGAGACGCCCTCGCCCCTCGTGGACAACGACGAGGACACCCCGATCGGCCGAGCCGTCCACCAGGCGGTGGAGGCCGTCGGCCGTACCGGTATCCCCCTGCCCCGGCCGGCGGAGACCCGGATCATGGTGGTGGCCAACCAGAAGGGCGGCGTCGGCAAGACCACGACGACCGTGAACCTGGCCGCCTCCCTGGCGCAGCACGGCGCGCGGGTCCTGGTGATCGACCTCGACCCGCAGGGCAACGCCTCCACGGCGCTCGGCATCGACCACCACGCGGACGTGCCCTCCATCTACGACGTGCTCGTCGACAGCCGGCCCCTGCTGGAGGTCGTCCAGCCGGTGGTGGACGTGGAAGGCCTCTTCTGTGCCCCGGCCACCATCGACCTCGCCGGTGCGGAGATCGAGCTGGTCTCCCTGGTGGCCCGCGAGAGCCGGCTCCAGCGCGCGATCCAGGCGTACGAGCAGCCGCTCGACTACATCCTGATCGACTGCCCACCCTCCCTGGGCCTGCTGACCGTGAACGCCCTCGTGGCGGGCGCGGAGGTGCTGATCCCGATCCAGTGCGAGTACTACGCGCTGGAGGGGCTGGGTCAGCTCCTGCGCAACGTCGAGCTGGTGCGCGCCCACCTGAACCCGACCCTGCACGTGTCCACGATCCTGCTGACGATGTACGACGGCAGGACCCGGCTGGCCTCGCAGGTGGCGGACGAGGTGCGCACCCACTTCGGCAAGGAAGTGCTGCGCACCAGCATCCCGAGGTCGGTGCGCATCTCGGAGGCCCCGAGCTACGGGCAGACGGTCCTCACGTACGACCCGGGTTCCAGCGGGGCCCTCTCCTACATGGAGGCGGCGCGTGAGATCGCGCTCCGGGGAGCCGGAATCCATTACGACGCCCAGAACGTCCACACGGGCGCGGGCATGAACAGCACGCAGAGCATGGCGGAGGGGATCCAGTGAGTGAGCGACGTAGGGGTCTGGGGCGGGGGCTCGGCGCGCTGATCCCGGCCGCTCCCCAGGAGAAGACGCCGGTGATGGGTGCCGGCTCCACGTCCCCGTCGGCGGTGCCGGTACTGACGTCGGAGCGGGGCATCGCAGCGGCGAAGCTCGCCGCGCTGTCGCAGGCCGATGTTTCACGTGAAACATTGCCTCCGGTGGAGACGGTGGCTCCGCAGGCGGGCACCGCTGTGGTGGAGGGGGCGACCTTCGCAGAGCTTCCGCTGGAAGCGATCTCGCCCAACCCGCGCCAGCCGCGCGAGGTGTTCGACGAGGATGCCCTCGCGGAGCTGGTCGCCTCGATCCAGACAGTGGGTCTGCTCCAGCCGGTGGTCGTCCGGGAGGCAGCTGTCCCGGGGCGCTATGAGCTGATCATGGGTGAGCGGCGCTGGCGCGCCTGCCGCGAGGCGGGGCTGGAGTCCATCCCCGCGATCATCCGGGCGACCGACGACGAGAAGCTCCTTCTCGACGCCCTCCTGGAGAACCTGCACCGGGCGCAGCTGAACCCGCTGGAGGAGGCGGCCGCGTACGACCAGCTCCTCCGTGAGTTCAACTGCACCCACGACCAGCTGGCGGACCGGATCGGGCGCTCGCGTCCACAGGTCACGAACACCCTGCGACTGCTGAGGCTGACTCCGGAGGTGCAGAAGAAGGTGGCCGCCGGCGTGCTGCTGGCGGGTCACGCCCGGGCCCTGCTGGGTGTGGAGGACGCCGAGGAGCAGCTCCGTCTCGCCCAGCGGATCGTGGCCGAGGGCCTGTCGGTGCGCTCGGTCGAGGAGATCATCCAGCTGATGGGCTCCGAGCCGTCGAGCACCGCGAAGCCCAAGGGCCCGCGGGCCGGTGGCAGGGTGTCGCCGGCGCTCAGCGAGCTGGCGACGCGCCTGTCGGACCGCTTCGAGACCCGGGTGAAGGTGGATCTGGGCCAGAAGAAGGGCAAGATCACCGTCGAGTTCGCGTCGATGGAGGACCTGGAGCGGATCCTGGGAACCCTGGCGCCGGGCGAGGGCCGGGTACTGGAGCAGGGCCTCTCCGGGGAGTAGTCCTTCCCCTCCTGTTTTCCCCACTGCCCCCTGTTTCTCGAGATGTCCACCCTCGAAGAAGCAGGGGGCAGTGGTTACGATGCCGTTATGGGTCGTCGGCTCGTACCGCTCACGCTGGACAACCTCCAGGACCTGCCCAGGCGTTGCCGGAGCTGTGTGTTCTGGGAGCTCGATCCCGTCACCGGCGAGGCCGCGGTGAAAGCGGGCACCGCGGAGCTGGAGAAGGAAGCCTGGATCTCGGCGGTCCTCCTGGACTGGGGATCCTGTGGCCGCGTGGTCTATGTGGACGAGGTTCCGGTGGGATTCGTCCTCTACGCGCCGCCCGCCTACGTACCGCGCGCCGCTTCCTTCCCGACGAGCCCGGTCTCCCCGGACGCGGTGCAGCTGATCACCGCCTGGATCATGCCGGGCTATCAGGGGCAGGGGCTGGGGCGGGTCATGGTGCAGACGGTCGCCAAAGACCTGCTGCGGCGGGGGTTCAAGGCGATCGAGGCCTTCGGCGACGCCCGCTGGGAGCGGCCCGCCTGTCTGCTGCCGGCCGACCACCTGCTGTCCGTGGGCTTCAAGACCGTACGCCCCCATCCGGCTCACCCGAGGCTGCGGCTGGAGCTGCGCACCACGCTGTCGTGGAAGGAAGACGTGGAACTGGCCCTGGACCGGCTGCTGAGCGGCGCGAGGGCCCGCAAGGAACCGGCGCTGCGTCCGCTGTGACGGGCGCCGGGCGTGCGAAACGGGGCCGCCCCTTGAGGGGGCGGCCCCGTTTCACGTGAAACATCGAGTGCGTCAGGCGGTCTTGACCTCGATGAAGCCGTCCAGGTCACGCAGGATGGCGGCCTTCGGCTTGGCACCCACGATCGTCTTGGCGACCTCGCCGCCCTGGTAGACGTTCAGCGTCGGGATGGACATGACGCCGTACTTGGCAGCCGTGGCGGGGTTCTCGTCGATGTTGAGCTTGACGATCTCGATCTGGTCGCCGTACTCGGCCGCGATCGCCTCCAGCGACGGGGCGATCTGGCGGCACGGACCGCACCAGGCGGCCCAGAAGTCCACGAGCACGGGCTTGTCGCTGCGAAGGACCTCGGAGTCGAAGTCGGCGTCAGTCACGTTCTTGAGGGTGCCGGCCACAGCGGCCTCCTTCTTTCCTGCGGGGTGGGGTGTAGGGGGGTGGAGCGGGATCAGACGGTCGCGGCGGCGGGCTCGGCGTCCGAGAGGGCGGCGAGGAAGCGCTCCGCGTCCAGGGCGGCGGAGCAGCCGGTGCCGGCGGCGGTGATCGCCTGACGGTAGGTGTGGTCCACGACGTCGCCCGCGCCGAAGACACCGGGGAGGTTGGTGCGCGTGGAGGGCGCGTCGACCCTGAGGTAGCCCTCGTCGTCCAGGTCGAGCTGACCGGTGAACAGTTCGGTGCGCGGGTCGTGGCCGACGGCGATGAACAGGCCGGTCACGGGCAGCTCGGAGGTCTCACCGGTCTTGGTGTTGCGCAGCGTCAGGCCGGAAAGCTTCTGCTCGCCGTGGATGCCGGCCACCTCGCTGTCCCAGGCGAAGCTGATCTTCGGGTCGGCGAAGGCGCGGTCCTGCATGGCCTTGGAGGCGCGCAGGGTGTCACGGCGGTGGATGATCGTGACGGACTTGGCGAACCGGGAGAGGAAGGTCGCCTCCTCCATCGCGGTGTCGCCGCCGCCGACGACGGCGATGTCCTGGTCCTTGAAGAAGAACCCGTCACAGGTCGCGCACCAGGAGACGCCGCGTCCGGAGAGGGCGTCCTCGTTGGGCAGGCCGAGCTTGCGGTGCTGGGAGCCGGTGGTGACGATGACGGCCTTGGCGCGGTGGACCGTGCCGGCGGTGTCGGTGACGGTCTTGATCTCACCGGTGAGGTCCACGGAGACGATGTCGTCCGGGACCAGCTCCGCGCCGAAGCGCTCGGCCTGCGCGCGCATGTTGTCCATGAGGTCCGGACCCATGATGCCCTCCCGGAAGCCCGGGAAGTTCTCGACCTCGGTGGTGTTCATCAGCGCGCCGCCGGCGGTGACGGCACCCTCGAAGACCAGCGGGTTGAGCGAAGCGCGTGCGGTGTACAGGGCGGCCGTGTAACCGGCCGGCCCGGAGCCGATGATGATCACGTTTCGTACGTCGCTCACGGGTTCTTTCCTCGTCTCTGCGGACTTCGTGGTGCCTACCGGGGGCCGGTGCGGACTCTCACCCCACCCAACGGATCCTACGGCGCGCGCATTCCCCGGCCGTCCCCCTCTGCCTCCGGAAGCGCCGGGCGTTGATGTCGGAACCCTTCAGTTGCGGGGATACGTGCGGGTGAGAAGGGGCTTTTCGGGGGGCGCCGAGGGTTTGTCGGCGCAGCCGGCGGCCACGAGGTAGGCGTCCACCTGGGCGGGGTCCTGTACATGGGGCAGGACGACGAGGTAGACCGCCGTGCCCTGGTAGCGGCCCGGCTCGGCGGCGAGGGGGGTCTCGGTGCGGCCGGTGGCCTGCTGTACACAGGGGGGCACCGAAGGCTGGGCCGGCTCCGGTGACCCCGGCCGCTCGGCGGGCGCCAGCCCGGGAGAGGCGTTCTCCAGCTCCATGGTCCGGTTCGAGTCCCCGGGAGCGGTCTTGGGAGCGTTCGTGGAGGGAGCGGAGGCCAGGAGCCGGTGGACGTTCTGCTGAAGCCCCTGACCGCTGTACTCCCCGGGGGCGGCCGAGCCGGCGGCCCGCACGGTGTTGTTGCTCGTGCTGGTGTCGTGGGCGCCGGTTCCGGACAGGCCGTTGAAGAGGAGGACGCCGAGCACACAGGCGGCTGCCCCGGCCAGGCCGGTCAGGACCGCGATCCGGCGGCGGGCGCGGCGACGGCCGGGTCCCGTTGCGCCGGACGGGTGACCGGAGGGTCGGTCGGCCCCGGTCCGGCCCGGGCTCGTTTCACGTGAAACATCGCCGAGGGCACGCGGCTCGGGAGCGGCGGCCCCGGCCCGGGAAGCGGTGGAATCGAGGAGGGCTTCGGCGGCGAGGGCCGCGTCGATGCGCCCCGCGATGTCGGAGGGCATCCGCGGCGGTCCGGGCAGAGTGCCCAGCAGGGACCGGATCTCCTCCAGGGAGGCGAGGACATCGGCGCACAGGGCGCAGTCGGCGAGGTGGCGTCGTACTTCGGTGGTACGGGAGGGTGAGAGGAGCCCTTCGGTCAGGTCGGAGATCTCCGAGACCTCCGGGTGCCGGATCGTGCCGGCGCTGCCGGTCGTGGGGGTCACGGTCGTCCACCTCCGCCCTTCACAGGGTCTGGGTCTGGTTCTGGCTGCCTGGGGTCTGCCGCAGATGGGACGGGTGCCCCCGGCGTCCGGTTCCTTCCCCGCTCGGTGGCGGTGTTATCCCCGGCATTCGTGCGCAGATGAGTGAGGAGTGGCAGGAGTTTCGCCCGGCCGCGCGCACACCGGCTCTTCACTGTTCCGACGGGGACGTCGAGAACGGCGGCGGCTTCGGCGACGGGATATCCCTGCATGTCGACGAGGACGAGGGCGGCCCGCTGGTCGGCGGGGAGGGTGGCGAGGGCGGCCAGGAGCTGGCGGTGGAGGTCCTGGCGTTCCGCGGGCGCCTCGGCGGACTCGTGGGGCTCCAGGAGCCGCTCCAGACGGTCGGTGTCGTCCAGCGGGGCGGTCCGGCGGGAGGCGGCCTTGCGGGCACGGTCCAGGCAGGCGTTGACGGTGATCCGGTGGAGCCAGGTGGTCACGGCGGAGTCCCCGCGGAAGGTGTGGGCGGCCCGGTAGGCGGAGACCAGGGCGTCCTGAACGGCGTCGGCGGCCTCCTCCCGGTCGCCGAGGGTCCGCAGTGCCACGGCCCACAGCCGGTCGCGGTGCCGCCGCACCAGCTCCCCGAAGGCATCGGGATCCCCTGCGACGTGCAGGGAAAGGAGCTCCTGGTCGCTGTGGTCGCCGGCTCTGGCTTCGTCCAACGGTCGGCCCCTCCCCTGCCGTGCGTCAGCCCTTGAACTTCACGTCCGTGATGCCCTGCTTGTACCCGGCGCCGCTGTAGTTGTCGTAGCCGGCGTACGGCATTTCTGTGATCCACAGGAGCACGTAGCGCGTCTTGACCGGCTTCTGCACGGTCAGCTTGACGCTGTTGTCCTTCGTGCTGACGCCCGCGATCTTCTTCTTCGGATCGACGGTGTCCTTGAGGTCCTTGGGGCTCAGCGCATCGGTGGCGTAGAGCGTCAGGGTGGTGTGGTCGCCCGCGTGCCTCAGCCCTATCGAGACCTCCTTGACCTCTTGCTCGGAGCCGAGGTCGTAGACGATCCCGACACCGGGCTTGATCACGATCTTCGGGCCGTCGGAGAAGCTCTTGGTGCGCCAGTAGCTGGAGGTGTCCCCGTCGTACGTCTTGTCGACGTCAGGCGCGTTCTGCGGGGTGCCGTCGGGCGCGTACTCCTTCGCGTCCTTGATGGCGAGGGGAGCGAGCTCCTTCTTCTCCGGGGCGGGGCCCTGCTGCTGGGGCTGGGTGGTTTCGCTGTTGTTCTGCTTGCTGTGGCCCAGGAGGGCGTCGGCGAGCTGCCAGCTGCCCAGGCCCAGGGCGGCGATCAGAAGGGCGGCGACGCCCCACTTGAGGACGCGGCCCGTCCGGCTCTGGAGCGGGGGCGGCGGGGGGACGGCGATCGGGGCCGTGGGCATGCCGACGGGAGCCGGGCGGCCGTAGCTGCCCTGCTGGTAGGTGGTGTGCTGGTACTCCGGGGGTGCCGTGAAGGCGGGCTCCGGCGGCTTGATGCGGGGCATCGCCGCGACCGCCTTGGCGAGCTCTTCCGGAGTGGTGCAGGCCGGCTCCTGGCGTGAGGCGGTGGCCCCGTCGTTGGCGAGGGCGCGCATGGCGAGCTCGCCGAGACCCCGGTGGACGCCGGCGCGCACCTGGTCGGGGGCGAGGAGGCCGACGCCCTTGGGCAGGCCGCGCAGGCCGTAGGCGTCGTTCTCGTACGGCCAGCGCTGGGTGAGGGCGGCGTACAGCAGCGCGCCGATGGCCTCGGTGTCCGCCCGCTGCGGGGTGTCGCTGGTGATGCCGCGCAGGGCGGCGTTCACGGCGAGGCCGCGGATGCGGTACTGACCCGTGGAGGTCCGCAGTATCGCGCTGGGCGTCAGGCGCAGGTGGGCCAGGCCCTCGCGGTGGGCGGCGGCCATGGCCTGGGAGACCTGGCTCACCAGTTGGTAGGCCTCGTGGGGCTCCAGCGTCCCGGCCGCGAGGACGGCGGTCAGCTCGGTGGCGTCGGGCAGCCACTCGTGGACGACGTAGACGAGGTCGTTCTCCTCGACGGCGTCGAGGACCTGGACGAACCGGGGGTCGCCGAGCAGGGCGGAGGAGCGGGCCGCCGCCAGGACGGTGCGGGCCCGGGGGTGGTCGGCGGGCAGCAGATGGACCCCGACGGCGCGCCGCAGCTTCTCGTCCATCGCGCGCCAGCTGCTGAATCCGTCCAGACGGGTGACGCACTCCTCGAGGCGGTAGCGCCGCGCGAGCTTGTGGCCGCTGTGGAGTTCCGGCGCGGCCGCGGGGGCAGCGCCTCTGCGTTCGCCGTCCTTCTCGGGCATGGGCTCGTCCGCGGCTCGTCCGTTCTGGGTGTCCACCCCGTCGGCCGTGGCCTTGGCCGCATCTGCGGCCAGCGGCTGGTCGCCGCTGTTGTCGGCCACGTCGACGGCAGCTGTGCTACGTTCCGCCACCGTCGTCCCTGCCTCCCCATCCGTTGCGCGCTGTCGGCCAGTCTGCGAAGCCATGCCAATTGTGCCCACAGTCCGCCGCTATGCACGACACACGATGGGGGCCGACGGTTGTGCGCATCAGCGTCCCAGTCGGCCGCGGACCATTCCGACCATGGAGTTGAGCTCTTCGATGCGCATGCGCTTGGCGGCGAGGAGGAAGACGCCGCCCAGGGCGATGCCGCCGGCGACCAGGGCGGCGAGGGAGCCGAGGGCTCCGCTGCCCAGGACGTGCATGACCCCGTAGGCGGCGGCGCCCGCCACCACTGCGGCCGGGACGCACGCGCCGATCAGACGGGTGTAGGTGCGCATGACGTGTGCACCGTCGAGGTCCCCGCCGAGGCGGGACTTGAGCCGGCGCCAGGCCACGCCGACGCCGACCACGTAGCCGAGGCCGTACGCGGCGGCCATGCCCACGACGGCCCAGCGCGCGGGCAGGACGAAGTAGGCCAGGGCGGAGACACCGGCGTTGACCGCGGCGACGATGACGGTGTTGTAGAAGGGGGTCCGGGTGTCCTCGTAGGCGTAGAACCCGCGCAGGACCACGTACTGGACGGAGTACGGGATCAGGCCGAGGCCGAAGGCCATCAGGACGTAGCCGATGTTCACGGCGTCCTTGCCGGCGCTGGCGTAGAGCAGGGTGGCCATGGGGACGCCGAGCGCGAGGAAGGCGAAGGCGCAGGGCACGATGGCGACGGCCGAGGTGCGCAGGCCGTAGGAGATGTCGTCGCGGACCGCGGCGGCGTCGCCGTCATGGGCGGAGCGGGAGATCCGGGGCAGGACGGCGGTCATCACGGAGACGGTGATGATGGCCTGCGGCATCTGCCACAGCAGCAGCGCGTAGTTGTAGGCGGTGATACCGGTACCGCCGTGACCCAGCTTCTCCGCGGCCGTGCCGGCAGCGGTGGCGAGCTGGGTGACGACCACGAGGCCGATCTGGTTGGCGAGGACGAAGAAGAACGTCCACTTCGCCAGGCCGGCCGCCTTGCCGAGGCCGTGGCCCTTCCAGTCGAAGCGCAGGCGGGGACTGAAGCCGGCGTCGCGCAGGTAGGGGAGCATGGCGAGGGACTGGACGGCGAGGCCGAGCAGGGTGCCGATGCCGAGGAGGCGGACGCCCTCGGGGGTGATGGTCGCCTCGGAGACGCCGGAGGCGGTGAACCCGCCGAAGGCCCAGATGAAGGCGCCGAAGGTGGCGATGACGACGATGTTGTTGAGGACGGGGGTCCACATCATCGCGCCGAACCGGCCGCGGGCGTTGAGGATCTGACCGAGCACCACGTGGACGCCCATGAAGAACATCGTGGGCAGGCAGTAGTGGGCGAAGGCCACGGCGACGTCGAGGCGCTTGGGGTCGCCCGCGATGGTCGGCGACATCATGCGGATGAACAGCGGGGCGGCGAGGACGCAGATGGTGGTGACCGCGCCGAGGAGGGTGACGACGAGGGTGAGGAGGCGGTTGGCGTAGGCCTCGCCGCCGTCGTCGTCGTTCTTCATGGCACGCACGAGCTGCGGGATGAAGACGGCGTTGAGGGCGCCGCCGCCGACGAGGACGTAGATCATCGTCGGCAGGGTGTTGGCGACCTGGTAGGAGTCGTTGAGGGTGGCGACGCCGATGGCGCCCGCGATGACGAGGGTGCGGGCGAAGCCGGTGATGCGGGAGACGATCGTGCCGGCCGCCATCACGGCGCTGGACTTGAGCAGGCTGGCCGCCTTGCCGGCGGGCTTGCTCGGGGCCGGGGCGGCGACGGGGGCTTCCTCGGCCGGGGCGCCGGGGGCGGCCTGCTGGTCGCGGTAGAGGTGCGTGAAGGCGTCGGGCTCGGGCTGCTCGTCCGAGGCACTGGTGACCAGCGAGTCCACCCCGACGAACTGCGTCGTCGCCGCGTGGTCGCCGTAGGGCAGGTGGCGGGACGGGCCGTCCGGCTCCGGGGGCGGGGTCTGGGCCCATACGCGCGGGTCGGGACCGTGCGAGGGCGCCTGGGGCGCGGCGTAGAGCGGACCGGGCTCCTGGTAGGTGCCCGGCGGCGGCGGGGGGTGCGAGGCCCGGTCGTAGAGGGCCTCGGTCACCGGGTCCTGGGCCGACAGGTCCTGCGACCGGTAGGGGTCGTAGTCGTAGGCGTCCTGGACGTAGGGGTCGTGGTCCGGTGCGGGCGCGGGCGGCGGAACCTGCCCGGGCACCGGAGTGCCGGGGGCAGTGCCCTGGGCGGGCCCAGGCCCGCCGGCGCCCTGCGCGCGGTCACCGTCGTACGGCGCGTTCATCGCAACCCCACCTCATCGTCCCCAGGCCGGCCGGCCACGGCATCGCTCAACGGTCCACTGTCTCACCCGTTCCGGACCCCTCTGTGCTTTGCGGTCCGGTGTCCGTGGTCTCGTCACTCGGCTGCGTGCTCTCCTCGGCGGCGGCGCGGGCGGCGACGCGCTTGCGGCTGGCGTACATCTTGATGCCGGCCAGGACCAGGAGGAGCACACCGCCGGCGATGACGAGCATGACGGTGGGGGTGATCTCGGTGGCCTCGACGGTGAACTTGCGTTCCTTGCCGTACGGCACGCCGTCCTTGGTGAAGAGGCGTGCGGTGACCTGGACCGGACCACTCGCGGTGGCGTTGGCGGTGAACTTTACCGTCTGGCTGTGGCCGCCCTGAACGGTGACTTCCTGTTCCGATTCGCTGAACATCAAGCGGGTCGGGTTGTCGGATTTGACCCTCAGCACCAGGTTGTGCACGTCCTGGACGAGGCTGTTCTGGACGCTGACCGGGATCGTCGCGCTATGTCCGGACAAGGTGGCGTCCGACTTGGGGACGACCTTGACCTTGTCGGTCAGTCCGAGCAGGTAGGACTGCACCTCGTCGCGGTAGCGGTCGGCCTCCTCGGGGCGGCCGCGCCAGGAGGTGGACATCTCCCGGTTGGTGGTGTTGCCGAAGGGGATCTCGACGCGGTCCGGGGCCGTGAGGATGACCTTGAAGTGGTCCAGGGTGTTCTGGGTGGTGCGGATCTTCTCGAACGCCGACACCGGGAGCTCCTGCTTGCTCAGGGCTTCCGGGTACTGGCCCGCGCCGGGCACCTGGGTCGCGGCGCCGGGGTCGGGCTTGGCGGCGGCCGCCGCCTCCAGGTCGGAGGGCTGGGTCCAGCGCGCGGCCTGGAGACCCCGCAGGGCGAGGGCCATCGACTCGGCCTGGCTGGCGGAGGGCCGGCGCTGGGGCGCGACCACGTAGCTCCGCGGTTCGTCGCCGCCCTGGAGGTTGAGCGCCAGGCTGTGGGCGAGGAACCGCTGCACGGCGAGCGTGGAGTTCCCGGCGCCGGCCATGTCGCCCTCGAAGGCGGTGGACAGATCGGCATCGGCGACCACGGCGGTGGTGCCCGCGCCGATGGGACGGGCGGCGCTCGGGGTGTAGCCGAGGGCGCCGGTCTCCTGGAGGCTGTCGCTGCGGGTCAGGACGTTGTGGGCGCCGGCCGAGGTGGCGACGTTCACGATCGACGGGTCGATCGCGCCTTCCATGGGCCAGGAGAAGTCGGTGGAGGCGTTGACGTGCAGCACCGTCTCGACGGCCTGCTTCGCCTTGTCGGTGGCGGGCCGCAGCTGGCCCAGGGTGCCGGAGACGTCCTTGCCGTGGTGGGCGAGGGAGGCGATGTCGGGGTCGGCGTACGGGAGGGCGACGACCTTCTTGCCCTGTACGGCGTTCTCCAGGGCGCTCAGCCACTGCTCGGCGACGGCCTTGTTGCGGCCCTGGACGGGCTTTCCGTCCGGGTCGGGGCTGCGGACCCGGTAGCCCTTGGTCATGGCGTCGACGGTGGCGAGGAGGTCGGGGTCGATGACCCAGGTGACCGGCAGGTCCTTGCCGAGCGAGACCATCCGCTCCAGCCGCCCGCCCGGCCGCAGCTCGTCGGCGAGGGAGTCGTCCATGAAGACCGGGGTCTGGACCTCGTCCGAGCCCGTCTCGGCGGTGACGCGGGTCGTGGAGATCAGCGGCCACACATAGGTGAGGGAGGACCGCTTGGCTGCCGGGTCCGGCTGCCAGGGCAGCACGGTCCGCTGGATGCCGAGCACCTGCTCGGACGGGCGGCTGTCGGTCGTCCCGGAGACGGAGACGCCCAGCTGGTAGACGCCGTCGGCACCCAGGTCGAGCTTGTTGACCGGCACCTTGATCGTGAAGGGCTGGCTGACCTTCGAGGGAAGGGAGTCGATCTTCGCGGCGAAGGCCTGGTCGATCTCTCCCGGGTCCACCCCGGGCCGGAACCCCTTGCGGTCCGCCACCTCGTCGATGGCCGACCGGTCGCCCACCATGGGGCCGACCCGCAGCCCGACGTGGGCCCCCTTGATCGTCTCGCGGCCGTTGTTGACCACGGTCCCCTGGATGGTCAGCGTGTCGCTCTTGACCGGAGCGCTCGGTGACACCTCGGTCAGCTGGACGTCGACGGAAGACTCGGCGGCCTCGGCCACGGGGGCGGGGGCGTAGACGAGGGCGGCCAGCACCGGTGTTCCGCTCAGCAGGACGACCGCCCGCCGCAGCCATCGGCGCCGGGCAGGGGGGGAGGCCGCCCCCTGGATTTCTGCCGCCTCGGCCACGCGCTCACCAGTCCCTCGAAGTGTCAGTGGTCGTCGGTTCTGCGTCCACGCATGGTAACGAGACGCGCTGTGCGCGAGTGCCGCGCCTTGCTCCACAAGATCCGTTCCGGGTCCGTTCCGGTTCCCGGGCCCGGGGCTCGGCCCGCGCGGTGCTCCGCCAGGAGAAACCGGGCGGCCCCGGCCGGGCGGGCCACGTACCCTTTTCTGTTGTGCCGAACGCCAATGAAGACAACCCCAGTGCCCTGAGTCAGGTGCAGCGCCGCGCGGTCAGTGAACTGCTGCGGGTCGCGCCCGTCGCCGACGAGCTCGGCCGCCGTTTCCAGGAGGCGGGCTTCCGCCTCGCCCTGGTCGGCGGGTCCGTCCGCGACGCGCTGCTCGGGCGTCTCGGCAACGACCTCGACTTCACCACCGACGCGCGTCCCCAGGACGTACTGAAGATCGTGCGGCCGTGGGCCGACTCGGTCTGGGACGTCGGCATCGCCTTCGGCACCGTCGGCGCTCAGAAGCAGGGCTTCCAGATCGAGGTGACGACGTACCGCTCCGAGGCGTACGACCGCACCTCCCGCAAGCCCGAGGTCTCCTACGGCAACTCGATCGAGGAGGACCTGGTCCGCCGCGACTTCACCGTCAACGCCATGGCCCTGGCCCTGCCGGAGCAGGTGTTCGTCGACCCGCACGGCGGCCTGGAGGACCTGGCCGCCGGGGTGCTGCGGACGCCCGGAACCCCGGAGGACTCCTTCTCCGACGACCCGCTGCGGATGCTGCGCGCGGCCCGGTTCGCCGCACAGCTGGACTTCGAGGTCGCCCCCGAGGTCGTGGCGGCGATGAAGGCGATGGCCGACCGGATCGAGATCGTCTCGGCGGAGCGGGTACAGGCCGAGCTGAACAAGCTGCTGCTCTCCGCCCACCCGCGGAAGGGCCTGGCGCTCCTGGTGGACACCGGTCTCGCCGACCGGGTCCTGCCGGAGCTGCCGGCGCTGCGGCTGGAGAGTGACGAGCACCACCGGCACAAGGACGTCTACGACCACTCGCTGATCGTCCTGGAGCAGGCGATCGCGCTGGAGGAGGACGGCCCGGACCTGGTGCTGCGGCTCGCGGCCCTGCTGCACGACATCGGCAAGCCCCGCACGCGCCGCTTCGAGAGTGACGGCCGGGTCTCCTTCCACCACCACGAGGTGGTGGGCGCGAAGATGACCAAGAAGCGCATGGCGGCGCTGAAGTACTCGAACGACATGATCAAGGACGTGTCCCGGCTGGTGGAGCTGCACCTGCGCTTCCACGGTTACGGGGATGGCGAGTGGACCGACTCGGCGGTGCGGCGCTACGTCCGCGACGCGGGCCCGCTCCTGGACCGGCTGCACAAGCTGACCCGCTCCGACTGCACGACCCGAAACAAGCGCAAGGCCAATGCACTGTCCCGCACCTATGACGGGCTGGAGGAGCGGATCGCGCAGCTCCAGGAACAGGAGGAGCTGGACGCGATCCGCCCCGACCTGAACGGCAACGAGATCCAGCAGATCCTGGAGATCGGCCCGGGGCCCGCGGTGGGCAAGGCCTATGCCTTCCTGCTGGACCTGAGGCTGGAGAACGGCCCGATGGGGCACGAGGCGGCGGTGGCGGCCCTCAAGCAGTGGTGGGCCGAGCAGGCTCCCCAGGCCTGACCGGCGTCCGGCGCGGCCCGTGGGCGGCACTGTTTCACGTGAAACCAGTGCCTATGTTTCACGTGAAACATCGACGCGGTCGCGCCGCCGGCGCAGGAACACCGCCGTGCCGGCGTAGATCAGGGCCGTGGCCAGGAGCAGGGCCACGGACCGGCCGTCGGCGGGGAGCATCAGCGAGGACACCGCGGCCGCTCCGACGAAGGCCACGTTGAACAGCACGTCGTAGACGGAGAAGACCCGGCCCCGGTAGTCGTCGTCCACCCGGGACTGCACCACGGTGTCGGTGCAGATCTTGGCCCCCTGCGTGGCGACGCCCAGGGCGAAGGCGGCGACGAGCATCGGCCCGGGGGCGAAGAAGAGGCCGAGGGCCGGTACGAGGAGAGCCGATCCGGCCGCGCAGGCGGTGATCCAGCCCAGCGGGCCGAGCCGGCCGACCAGCCAGGGGGTCACCACGGCGGCCGCGAAGAACCCGGCACCGGAGACCCCGACGGCGACCCCCAGCAAGGCCAGGCCGTCCGCCTCGTTGTCCGACCACGCGTAGCGGCAGAGCATCAGCAGCATCACGGTCAGGGCCCCGTAGGCGAAGCGCATCAGGGTCATGGCGGTGAGGGCCCGGGCCGCCTCCCGTCGGGCGGCCAGGTGCCGCAGGCCCTCGGCCATGCCCCGTACGGTGAGCGCGACCCCTTCGAGGACCGACGGGCGTGTCCGGCCGGGAGGGTGGTCGGGCCCCAGGAGGTCGACGGCCAGCCGTAGCGCCACCAGCCCCGCACACAGGTACAGCCCGGCGCCGACCAGGACGACGAGCGCGTTGGACCCGGAGGCCAGGATCCGGACGAAGAAGGCCAGGCCGCCTCCGGCGACGGCCGCGAGCGTTCCGGCGGTCGGCGAGAGGGCGTTCGCGGTGACCAGTTCGTCGGCTTCGACGACGTGCGGCAGGGCGGCCGCGAGCCCGGCGAGGACGAAGCGGTTGACGGCGGTCACGGACAGGGCGGAGGCGTAGAAGAGCCAGTCGGGGACGTGCGCGACGATCAGTACGGCGGTGACGCAGGCGAGGAGGGCCCGCAGGACGTTGCCGTAGAGGAAGACCTGGCGGCGGCGCCAGCGGTCGAGCAGTACTCCGGCGAAGGGGCCGATCGCGGAGTAGGGCAGCAGGAGAACCGCCATCGCCGAGGCGATGGCGGCGGGAGAGGTCTGCTTCTCCGGGGAGAAGACCACGAAGGTGGCCAGGGCGACCTGGTACGTCCCGTCGGCGGCCTGGCACAGCAGCCGTACGGCGAGCAGGTTGCGGAAGTCCCTCCGGCGCAGGAGTACGCGCAGATCACGTACGACAGGCATGTGGGCAAGGGTCACATACACCGAGGGTCTCCGGACACATAGTCCGGAGACCCTCGGTGGAAGAAGCGTCGAAGAGCAGGTGTCCCGGGGGACCCTGGACCCGACCGGCGCTGCGACTAGCGCTCGACCTCGCCCTTGATGAACTTCTCGACGTTGGCCAGGGCCTCGTCGTCGAAGTACTGGACCGGCGGGGACTTCATGAAGTAGCTGGAGGCCGACAGGATCGGGCCGCCGATGCCGCGGTCCTTGGCGATCTTCGCGGCGCGCAGGGCGTCGATGATGACACCGGCGGAGTTCGGGGAGTCCCACACCTCGAGCTTGTACTCGAGGTTCAGCGGGACGTCGCCGAAGGCGCGGCCCTCGAGGCGGACGTAGGCCCACTTGCGGTCGTCGAGCCACGCCACGTAGTCGGACGGGCCGATGTGGACGTTCTTCTCGCCGAGCTCACGGTCGGGGATCTGCGAGGTGACGGCCTGCGTCTTGGAGATCTTCTTCGACTCGAGGCGGTCGCGCTCGAGCATGTTCTTGAAGTCCATGTTGCCGCCGACGTTGAGCTGCATGGTGCGCTCGAGGCGGACGCCGCGGTCTTCGAAGAGCTTCGCCATCACGCGGTGCGTGATGGTCGCGCCGACCTGGGACTTGATGTCGTCGCCGACGATCGGGACACCGGCCTCGGTGAACTTGTCGGCCCACTCCTTGGTGCCGGCGATGAAGACCGGGAGGGCGTTGACGAACGCGACCTTGGCGTCGATGGCGCACTGGGCGTAGAACTTCGCCGCGTCCTCGGAACCGACGGGGAGGTAGCAGACCAGGACGTCGACCTGGCGGTCCTTGAGGACCTGGACCACGTCGACCGGGGCCTCGGAGGACTCCTCGATGGTCATGCGGTAGTACTTGCCGAGACCGTCGAGGGTGTGGCCGCGCTGGACCGTGACGCCCTTGTTCGGGACGTCGCAGATCTTGATGGTGTTGTTCTCGCTGGCGCCGGTGGCGTCCGAGAGGTCCAGGCCGACCTTCTTGGCGTCGACGTCGAACGCGGCGACGAACTCGACGTCACGGACGTGGTAGTCGCCGAACTGGACGTGCATCAGACCCGGGACCTTGGTGGCCGGGTCGGCGTCCTTGTAGTACTCGACGCCCTGCACCAGCGAGGCGGCGCAGTTGCCCACGCCGACGATGGCTACGCGAACCGAACCCATTCCGGTTGCTCCCTGTCTGTTCTCGGAACGAGGCCTGCGAGATGCAGGTCTCACTTTGCTGTTTCGTCGGGCGGACCGGGGCGTCTCTTGTCCCGTCCCGCCCTCTCGCTCTCGATGAGCTCGTTCAGCCAGCGCACTTCACGCTCGACGGATTCCATTCCGTGCCGCTGCAGCTCGAGCGTGTAGTCGTCCAGGCGCTCGCGTGTGCGGGCGAGCGAGGCGCGCATCTTCTCCAGGCGCTCCTCCAGCCGGCTGCGACGGCCCTCCAGAACCCGCATCCGCACTTCTCGTTCGGTCTGGCCGAAGAAGGCGAAGCGGGCGGCGAAGGACTCGTCCTCCCAGGTGTCGGGGCCGGTGTGGGAGAGGAGCTCTTCGAAGTGCTCCTTACCTGCTGCCGTCAACCGGTAGACGATCTTGGCGCGGCGCCCTGCGAGTGAAGCGGCGAGAGCGTCCTCCGGGGCGTTCCCCGGTTCTTCGATCAACCAGCCGTTGGCGACCAGCGTCTTGAGGCAGGGATAGAGAGTCCCGTAGCTGAACGCCCTGAATACCCCCAGTGAGGTGTTGAGCCGCTTGCGCAGCTCGTACCCGTGCATGGGGGATTCGCGAAGCAGGCCGAGGACGGCGAACTCGAGGATGCCTGAGCGCCTGCTCATCCGCCTGCCCCTCTCTGCCTCTGAGTTTATGTCGAGCTGATGTATCGGCTCGATACATCCAGACCATAGATCGACACGCTTCCGGCGACAAGCCAAGACATGGTGACCGGCGTCACATCACCAATTCGTACGACGCAAGTTGCCTGATTTGGGGTGAACTTCGGCACTGATTGGGTTTTGGTCGTGCGTAGGCTGTGCTGCAGGACCACCGGGGGGAACCGGAATCACCTGCCGCTTCCAGGCCACTCGCCTGCCCGAGGAGTAGTCGTTCGATGAGCGAGCACCGCCGCAAACCGCCGCAGCCCCAGGGCGGCGGCCGCGCCGCGTCCCGCCGGGCTGCCCAGCAGCACCCTGGCCGGGGCGCCGGTCCCGGCCGGGGCGTCCCCTCCGCACCGCCCGGCGGACCCTATGCGGACCAGAGCGCCCACGGCGGTCGCGCGGACGCCCGCAGGGCCGCCCAGCGCCCCGCCGCCGGCCGAGGACGCCCAGGTGGGAAGGGGGGTGGCGGCCGCAAGCGGCTCATCGACTACCCCCGTGCCGGGAAGACCGGCTGGAAGCGGTTCGTTCCCTCCTGGAAGCTGGTCTGCGGCAGCATCCTGGGATTCTTCGCCTTCATCATCGCCGGGGCCGGCGTCGGTATCGCCATGGTCGGCACCCCGGACGTGAACAAGGCCGCCAAGGCGCAGAACAACGTCTTCCAGTGGGCCGACGGCTCCCAGATGGTGGCCACCGGCGGGTCCACGAACCGCCAGATCGTCCCGATCGACCAGATCCCGGTCTCCATGCGGAATGCCGTGATCGCCGCCGAGAACGAGTCGTTCGAAACGGACAAAGGCGTCGATCCCATGGGTATTGCCCGTGCCGTGGTGAACATGGCCTCGGGCGGTTCGACCCAGGGTGGCTCCACCATCACCCAGCAGTACGTCAAGAACATGTACCTCGACTCCGAGCAGACGCTCAAGCGCAAGGTCACAGAGCTCTTCATCGCGATCAAGCTGGGTACCACCGAGAGCAAGGACGTCGTCCTCGCCGGCTACCTGAACACCGCCTACTTCGGCCGCGACGCCTACGGCATCCAGGCCGCCGCCCGCGCCTACTTCGGCAAGGACGCCAAGGACCTCAACCCGTCCGAGAGCGCCTTCCTCGCCTCCCTGCTCAAGGGCCCCAACCTCTACAACCCGGACGGCGGCATCGGCTCGGCGGCCACCCCCGAAGCCAACGAGAAGCGCGCCCGGGCGCGCTGGGCCTGGGTGCTCGACCGTGAGGTCGCCGTCCACCGCATGGAGCAGTCCGAGCGGGACAAGTACAAGGAGTTCCCCGCCCGGGTCGACCTCGCCCAGGCGAGCGGCATGTCGGGCCAGACCGGCTACCTGGTCGAGGTGGCCAAGTCGTACGTCATGAAGACGGCCGACATCAGCGCCGAGAAGATGGCCCTCGGCGGCTACACCATCCGCACCACCTTCCAGAAGCCCAAGGTGGACGTCCTGTCCAAGGCGGTCGAGGACACCCGCAACGACTTCCTCGACGAGAAGAAGCGGCCCGAGTACGACACCTTCGTCCAGTTCGGCGCCGCCTCCGTCGACGTGAAGACCGGGGCGATCGTCGCTCTGTACGGCGGGCCCGGCTGGGACCACAAGTACTTCGCCAACAACGCCAACACCTCCGGCGTCCCCGTCGGCTCGACCTGGAAGCCGTACGTGCTGGCCGCGGCCATGGAGTACGGCACGCAGAACTCCAAGGGCGCGGGCATCTCGCCCAACAGCAAGTACAACGCCAACGACCTCACGGTGATCAACGACCGCTCGGGCAAGCCGCTGCTCGGCCCCGACGGCCAGCCGTTCAAGCAGAAGAACGAGAGCGAGTACCCGTACGGCTACGTCACCCTGAACGAGGCGATGGAGAAGTCCATCAACGTCCCGTTCGCCCAGCTGGTCTTCGACGTCGGCCACAGCAAGGTCCGCCAGGTCGCCAAGGCCACCGGCATCCTCGAGGAGTCGATGGACGAGAACAACAACGCCTCGTTCGCCCTCGGCACCTCGACCCCCAGCGCCATCCGCATGGCCGACTCCTACGCCACCTTCGCCGCGTCCGGGACTCATCACGAGCCCTTCTCGGTCCTGGAGGTCACCAAGGACGGCAGCAAGCTGCCCGGCTTCCAGGCCTCCAAGGAGTCGCGGGCCATGGACAACTCCGTCGCGGACAACGTCACCAAGGTCCTGCGCAACGTCGTGGAGAACGGCACCGGCACCAAGGCCAAGAAGCTGGGCCGGCCCGCCGCCGGCAAGACCGGTACCACCGACCAGAACAAGTCGGCCTGGTTCGTCGGCTACACCCCGGAGCTCTCCACCTCGGTCATGCTCTTCCGCAACGACCCGAACTCCAAGGACAAGAAGCTCATGTCCATGAACCACGTGGGCGGTGTCGACTCCATCCACGGTGGTGACATCCCCGCGGTGATCTGGACCGAGTACATGCGCGAGGCCCTCAAGGGCACCCCGGTGAAGGACTTCCCGGAGGCCGAGGACATCGGCGTCGTCGCCGACGCCGCCGGGGCCCCCTCGCCCAGCCCCTCGGTGTCGGTGTCCCCCTCCGTCTCCCCGTCCACGTCCGTGTCGCCCTCGCCGTCCACGTCGGTGTCCCCCTCCCCGTCCGAGGGGGGCAAGCCGTGCAAGCCCAAGCCGTGGAACCTGAACTGCGACCCGCAGACCGCGGCCGGTACGAGTTCCGGAGCGGGCGGCAACACGACCGGCGGGAACACCGACCCGGCCACCACACCCCCCGCGGGCCGTCCGGGACGCCAGGGCGGCACGAGCAACTGGGGCAGCATCATGGGCGCCCAGGGCTGACCCGCCCCACCCGCACCACCGGAGGGCCGTCGCACACCGTGCGGCGGCCCTCCCCCGTGCCCGGGCCGGTACGGCAGGATGAGCCCATGACCCAGGTGCACGAGGACCCGCCGCCCGTACTGCCCACGCAGCAGGACGAGGTCGCCGCCGCCGGCAGCGAGCTCATCGGCGGACCGGTCGGCCGCCACATCCGGCCGGGAGCCCACTGGCTGTCCCCCGTCCGCGTCGTGGTCCTCGTGGCCCTCGGCATGTTCGCGCTCGGCATGGTGCAGAAGCTGCCCTGCTACGACTGGGCCTGGTTCCAGGGAGCGGGCTCGCAGTACACCCACGCCTGCTACTCCGACATCCCGCACCTGTACTCCGCCCGTGGCTTCGCCGACGGGCTCGTGCCCTACCGCGACAAGTTCCCGGACCTGGCCGTCGACCCGAAGTACGGGGGCATGCAGTACCTGGAGTACCCGGTGCTCACCGGCGCCTTCATGGAGGCGGCCTCCTGGCTGACCCCCTCGTCCGGGACGATCCAGCACCGCGAGCAGACGTACTGGATGGTCAACGCGGGCATGCTGATGGCCTGCGCGGCCGTCATCGCCGTCTGCGTCACCCGGACCCACCGCCACCGTCCCTGGGACGCCCTGCTCCTCGCTCTGGCCCCCGCCTTCGCGCTCAACGCGACCATCAACTGGGACCTGCCGGCCGTCGCCCTCACCGCCGCCGCCATGCTGATGTGGTCGCGGGGTCGCCCGCTGCTCAGCGGGGTGCTCATCGGCCTGGCGACCGCGGCCAAGCTCTACCCCGTGCTGCTGCTCGGCGCGCTGTTCGTCCTGTGCTGGCGGGCCGGGAAGTGGCGGGCGTTCGGCGCGGCCCTCGGCGGGGCGGTCGTCTCGTGGCTCGTGGTCAACCTGCCGGTCATGTTCTACGCCTGGGACGGCTGGAAGCGGTTCTACGTGTTCAGCCAGGACCGTCCGATCGACTTCGGCTCGCTCTGGCTGCTGATCTCCCAGCGCAGCGGCAACCCCCTGGAGGGGGCCAACACCTACGCGACCGGGCTGACCCTGCTGCTGTGCCTGGGCATCGGCCTGCTCACGCTGACGGCCCCCCGGCGGCCCCGCTTCGCCCAGCTGGCCTTCCTGGTCGTCGCCGCGTTCATCCTGGCCAACAAGGTCTACTCGCCGCAGTACGTGCTGTGGCTCGTCCCGCTCGCCGCGCTGGCCCGCCCGCGCTGGCGCGACTTCCTGATCTGGCAGGCGGGCGAGGTCGCCTACTTCCTGGGGATCTGGCTCTACCTGGCCTACACGACCAGCGGGGACAAGCACCAGGGACTGCCCCTGGAGGGCTACCAGCTGGCCATCGTCGTCCACCTGCTGGCCACGCTCTACCTGTGCGCGGTCGTCGTGCGGGACATCCTGCTGCCCGAGCGGGACGTCGTACGGCGCGACGGCTCCGACGACCCGTCCGGAGGCGTCCTGGACGGCGCCGAGGACGTGTTCGTACTCGGGGAAAAGGCGAAGGCGCCGCGGTACGCGGCGCCTTCGGAGGGACAGCGGGTCGCCTGGGGCGTGGACCCCAGGGACTGACCTGGCGGCCGGGCCGGCCGGGCCCGCCCGGCGGGGTGCGGGTCAGGCGTCCAGCACCCGGTCGAACTGCGTCGTGGTGTGCCGCAGGTGGGCCACCAGCTCGTCGCCCACCTTCGGCTCGGTCGCGTCCGAGGGCACGAACAGGATCGACACCTGCATGTGCGGGGGCTCGGCGAACCAGCGCTGCTTGCCCGCCCAGACGAACGGCGAGAGGTTGCGGTTGACGGTGGCCAGGCCCGCCCGGGCGACGCCCTTGGCGCGCGGCATGACCCCGTGCAGGGCCTTGGGGGCCTCCAGGCCCACCCCGTGCGAGGTGCCGCCGGCCACCACGACCAGCCAGCCGTCGGAGGCGGCCTTCTGCTGGCGGTAGCCGAACCGGTCCCCCTTGGCCACGCGCGTGACGTCCAGGACCGCGCCGCGGTACTGGGTGGCGTCGTGGTCGCCCAGCCACAGCCGGGTACCGATACGGGCCCGGAAGCGGGTCTGCGGGAACTGCTGCTGGAGCCGGGCCAGCTCCTCGGCGCGCAGGTGGCTGACGAACATGGTGTGCAGCGGCAGCCGCGCCGCGCGCAGCCGGTCCATCCAGCCGATGACCTCCTCGACGGCGTCCGAGCCGTCGGGGCGGTCCAGCGGCAGGTGCAGGGCGAAGCCCTCCAGCCGTACGTCCTCGATCGCGGAGTGGAGCAGGCCCAGGTCCTGCTCGGAGATGCCGTGGCGGCGCATCGAGCTCATGCACTCGATGACCACGCGGGCACCGACCAGGCCGCGGACCCCGTCCACGGAGGACACCGAACGGATCACCCGGTCCGGCAGCGGCACCGGCTCCTCACCCCGCCGGAACGGGGTGAGGACGAGCAGGTCGCCGCCGAACCAGTCCTTGATGCTCGCGGCCTCGTACGTCGTGCCGACGGCCAGGATGTCGGCGCCCATCCGGGTCGCCTCCTCGCACAGCCGCTCGTGGCCGAAGCCGTAGCCGTTGCCCTTGCAGACGGGGATCAGACCGGGGAACTGGTCGATGATCGTCTTCTGGTGCGCACGCCAGCGCGCGGTGTCGACGTAGAGCGTGAGCGCCATGCCCGTCCGGAGCCTCTCTCGGATAGCTGCGTGGTGCAGCGGTGCGGTGTGTGTGGAAGGGGCGGGGTGGGGGTCAGCGGCGCGACATGTAGATGTCGAGCGCCTTGTGCAGCACCTTGTTGAGGGGGAAGTCCCACTCGCCGACGTACTCGACGGCCTCGCCGCCGGTGCCGACCTTGAACTGGATCAGGCCGAACAGGTGGTCGTTCTCGTCCAGGGTGTCACTGATGCCGCGCAGGTCGTAGACGCTGGCGCCCAGCGCGTACGAGTCGCGCAGCATGCGCCACTGCATGGCGTTCGAGGGCCGGACCTCGCGCTTGTGGTTGGCGGAGGCGCCGTAGGAGTACCAGACGTGCTGGCCGACCGTCAGCATCGTGGCAGCCGCGAGCGGTTCGCCCTCGTGCTTGGCGATGTACAGCCGCATGCGGTTGGGGTCCTCGGAGTTGAGGGCCGTCCACTGGCGCTGGAAGTAGCTGAGCGGGCGCGGGCGGAACTTGTCGCGCTCGGCCGTGATCTCGTAGAGGTACTGCCAGGTCGGCAGGTCCTCGTAGCCGCCCTGGACGACCTCGACGCCGGCCTTCTCGGCCTTCTTGATGTTGCGGCGCCACAGCTGGTTGAAGCCCTTGAGGACGTCGTCCAGCGAACGGTTCGCCAGCGGCACCTGGAAGACGTAGCGGGGCTGGACGTCGCCGAAGCCGGCGCCGCCGTCCTCGCCCTGCTGCCAGCCCATGCGGCGCAGCTTGTCCGACACCTCGAAGGCGCGGGGCTCGATGTACGAAGCCTCCACGTCGCGCAGGCGCTTGACCTCGGGGTCCTGGATACCGGCCTTGATGGCGGCGGAGTTCCAGCGGCGGATGACGACGGGCGGACCCATCTTCACGGTGAACGCGCCCTGCTGCTTGAGGTGCGCCAGCATCGGCTGGAGCCACTCCTCCAGGTTGGGGGCGTACCAGTTGATGACCGGGCCCTCGGGGAGGTACGCCAGGTAGCGCTTCACCTTGGGCAGCTGGCGGTACAGGACGAGCGCGGCACCGACGAGCTGACCGGACTTGTCGAACCATCCGAGGTTCTCCGAGCGCCACTCGTTCTTGACGTCGGCCCATGCCGGGACCTGGCAGTGGCTAGCCGAGGGCAGGCTCTGGAGGTACGCCAGATGCTGCTCTCGGCTGATGGTGCTCAGGGACAGGCTCATGCGGGGTGTCTCCTCGGGCGGCTTCGCTGCTATGGCGCGAAGCCTACTGCGACGGGGGCGCCACCCATCTGGGGGACGGGCCGTAGCCCGGGCCGGTGTCCGGCCGGCGCCCCGCCGAGGAGGTCCCCCGGTCAGCCCACCCAGCCCCCGAAGAGGCCGCCGTGCGCCATGCCCAGGAAGAAGCCGATGCCAGACGCACCAAGGCCGATGATCAGTGCGAAGCGCTCGCGTGTCGTCGCCGAGATGAACTGTCCGTACGCGCCGGTCACGATCCCGATCAGCCCCGTCCAGGAGCTGAGCAGGTGCAGGTTGTGGAAGAACGCAGTGACGAACGCCACGGCGCCGAGGATCAGGGTGACCGCCACCAGGGCGTCCTGGAGCGGGTGGGGCTTGCCGTCGGTCGCGAGCAGGGAGATGGGCGGACGATCCATTGCCTGTGCCATCGAAAGGCACCTCCTGGCTGAAGCAGAGCGGTGCTGCGGCGTCGCCGACGGCCGGGGCCGGGGGCATAGCACCGAGCACACCCGATGCATACAGATTGTGGCCCCCTCCTGCCGGATTTCAACCGGAAGGATTCGAGCAGGTAGTCTGTACGGTCTGCGCGGTGTCTGCTCTCAGTCACCGTGCGGCACGCATCACGACCCTCCTGCCACGGATCGACCGTGGCCGCTGAGTCCAAAGGAGGTGGGTTCCACATGCGTCACTACGAAGTGATGGTCATCCTCGACCCCGATCTCGAGGAGCGCGCTGTCTCCCCGCTGATCGAGAACTTCCTTTCCGTCGTCCGTGAGGGCAACGGAAAGGTCGAGAAGGTCGACACCTGGGGCCGTCGTCGTCTCGCTTACGAGATCAAGAAGAAGCCCGAGGGCATCTACTCGGTCATCGACCTGCAGGCCGAGCCTGCGGTCGTCAAGGAGCTCGACCGCCAGATGAACCTGAACGAGTCGGTTCTCCGGACCAAGGTCCTTCGCCCCGAGACCCACTGAACTCAGGTTCAGCGGTAATCGGGATCGAGTAGCACAGCAGCCCAGCAGCAATCCCCGCCGAGAGGTTCATCCATGGCAGGCGAGACCGTCATCACGGTCGTCGGCAATCTCGTCGACGACCCCGAGCTGCGCTTCACCCCCTCGGGTGCGGCGGTCGCGAAGTTCCGTGTCGCGTCCACCCCCCGCACCTTCGACCGTCAGACCAACGAGTGGAAGGACGGCGAGAGCCTGTTCCTGACCTGCTCGGTGTGGCGGCAGGCGGCCGAGAACGTCGCCGAGTCCCTCCAGCGGGGCATGCGCGTCATCGTGCAGGGCCGGCTGAGGCAGCGGTCGTACGAGGACCGTGAGGGTGTCAAGCGCACGGTCTACGAGCTGGACGTCGAGGAAGTCGGCCCCAGCCTGAAGAACGCCACGGCCAAGGTCGCCAAGACCACGGGCCGCGGTGGCCAGGGTGGATACGGCGGCGGCGGTCAGCAGCAGGGCGGCGGCAGCTGGGGAGCCCCCAGCGGCGGTCCCCAGGGCGGCGGAGCTCCCTCCGACGACCCGTGGGCGTCCAGCGCGCCGGCCGGCGGCCAGCAGCAGCAGGGCGGGGGCAGCTGGGGCGGAAGCTCCGGCGGCTCCGGCGGTGGCTACTCGGACGAGCCTCCCTTCTAGGGCAGCTCGTAACCCCACTTCTTGATCACACAGGAGAGACACAATGGCGAAGCCGCCTGTGCGCAAGCCTAAGAAGAAGGTCTGCGCGTTCTGCAAGGACAAGACCGCGTACGTGGACTACAAGGACACGAACATGCTGCGGAAGTTCATTTCCGACCGCGGCAAGATCCGTGCCCGCCGCGTTACCGGCAACTGCACGCAGCACCAGCGTGACGTCGCCACGGCCGTGAAGAACAGCCGTGAGATGGCGCTGCTGCCCTACACGTCCACCGCGCGCTAAGGAAAGGGTGACCGACTAATGAAGATCATCCTGACCCACGAGGTTTCTGGCCTCGGTGCCGCCGGCGATGTCGTCGACGTCAAGGACGGTTACGCTCGCAACTACCTGGTCCCGCGTGGTTTCGCGATCCGCTGGACCAAGGGTGGCGAGAAGGACGTGGCGCAGATCCGCCGCGCCCGCAAGATCCACGAGATCGCGACCATCGAGCAGGCCAACGAGGTCAAGGCCCAGCTCGAGGGCGTGAAGGTCCGTCTGGCCACCCGCGCGGGTGACGCCGGTCGTCTCTTCGGTTCCGTCACCCCGGCCGACATCGCCACGGCGATCGAGGCTTCCGGTGGCCCGAAGGTCGACAAGCGCCGCGTGGAGCTGGGCTCCCCGATCAAGACCCTCGGTTCGTACCAGGTCTCCGTGCGTCTGCACGCCGAGGTCGCCGCGAACGTGGGCATCGAGGTCGTCGCCGCCTAAGGGCAGCGCATGAAGGGCCGCACCCCTCCGGGGGTGCGGCCCTTCGTCGTTTCCGGGCGGTGCCGGGAAGGCGTTGTTTCACGTGAAACGTCCGGGGGCCGGTCGTGTTTCACGTGAAACACGGAGCCGGGGCCTGGTGCCCCGGCTAACGGGTGGCGCCGGCCACCAGCCACCGGCCCGAGCGGGCGCGCAGCTGGAGGGTCGCCATCCGGACCAGCATCATCAGTGCCATGGCCCACCAGAGCGTCGTCAGCCCACCGCCGACGACGGGGACGAGCAGGGCGGCCGGGGCGAACACCGCGAGGGTGAGCAGCATGGCCCGGGCGAGGTAGGGGCCGTCCCCAGCGCCCATCAGCACCCCGTCGAGGACGAAGACGACCCCACACACCGGCTGGGCCAGGGCCACGACCAGCAGTGCGGGGAGCAGGGCGTCCTCGACCACGGGGTCTGCGGTGAACAGCGGGATGAAGACCGGGCGGGCCAGGACGACCAGCAGTCCGAGCACCACGCCCGAGCCGACGCCCCAGCGCACCATGCGGCGGCAGACGGCCTGGGCGCCCAGGGTGTCTCCGGCGCCGAGGTAGCGGCCGATGATGGCCTGCCCGGCGATGGCGATGGCGTCCAGGGCGAAGGCGAGCAGGTTCCAGAGGGACAGTGCGATCTGGTGGGCGGCGATGTCGGCGTCCCCCAGCCGGGCGGCCACCGCGGTCGCGATCATCAGGATGGCGCGCAGCGAGAGGGTGCGGACCAGCAGGGGTGCGCCCGCCTGGGCGCAGGCGCGTATGCCGGCCGTGTCGGGCCGCAGTGAGGCGCCGTGCCGGCGGGCGCCCCGGACCACCACCCAGAGGTAGGCGCCTGCCATGGCGCACTGGGCGACGACCGTGCCCCAGGCCGAACCCGCGATGCCCAGCCCGGCCCCGTAGACCAGGGCCACGTTCAGGGCGCCGTTGAGGGCGAAGCCTCCGATGGCCACGTAGAGCGGGGTGCGGGTGTCCTGGAGGCCGCGGATGACCCCGGTGGCCGCCAGCACCACGAGCATGGCCGGGATGCCGAGCGCGGAGATGCGCAGATAGGTGACCGCGTACGGGGCGATGGTGTCCGAGGCGCCGAAGAGGGAGATCAGCGAGGGCGCGGTGGGCAGGACGACGGCGACGACCGCTGCCCCGAGCAGGAGGGCGAGCCAGATGCCGTCCATGCCCTGCCGGATGGCGGCCTGGAGGTCGCCCGAGCCCACCCGGCGGGCGACGGCAGCGGTGGTGGCGTAGGCGAGGAAGACGAACACGCTCACGGCGGTGGTGAGCAGGGCGGCGGCGACGCCGAGGCCGGCCAGCTGCGGGGTGCCGAGGTGACCCACGATGGCGCTGTCGGCCATCAGGAAGAGGGGCTCGGCGACGAGGGCGCCGAAGGCGGGGAGGGCGAGGGCGAGTATCTCCCGGTCGTGCCGTCTCGGGGTGGCCTTCTCGGCTATCGGGGCCTGTGTCATGGGCTCAATCTAATCTTCCACAGGTAATAGATGCAAGGGCAAGTAGATCCTTACCTATGCGCTGACTTGGGTGTTCTTGGCGCGCGGCTGCGGACGATCTTGAGACAGTGGCCAAGAATTTTCCGCGCAGCTGTCGGTGGAGGAGGAAATTGCAGGTCAGTGCCGGTGTGGATGTGGGTCAGGTGATTTTGTCCACAGCGTCGTCCCCCGGTCTGTGCACAGCTTCGGGCGACTTACCCACAGCATTGGGTCCGTCGTCCACATGTCATCCACACAGCCTGTGGATAACAAGATTGGCTGACGTCGTCCGCGGCCCTACCGTTGTGCGTTGCCCGCCGCGCCGAGCGCCGATCCGGGTGTCCCAAATGTCAGAGCCGTGTCGTAGAAAGAGTGACACGGCAAGGTCCGCGTTGCGGACGGGAGGAGGCGGCCCGGTGAGTATGCCCGAGCCCATGGACGACCCCTGGGCCGACAGCGGCCCCAGTGACCGTCTGCCCGCCCGTCCGCGCCGGGGCGCGGAGGGCCGCGGCCGCGGTGGGGACGAGGAACGTGACCGGGGCCGTGAGGGCGGCTCCTGGGACGGCGGGGGCGGCGGCTTCGAGCGCGTCCCGCCGCAGGACCTCGACGCCGAGCAGTCGGTGCTGGGCGGCATGCTGCTGTCCAAGGACGCGATCGCCGACGTGGTCGAGGTCCTCAAGGGCCACGACTTCTACCGCCCGTCGCACGAGACGATCTACCAGGCCATCCTCGACCTGTACGCCAAGGGCGAGCCCGCCGACCCCATCACCGTCGGCGCGGAGCTGACCCGGCGCGGCGAGATCGGCAAGGTCGGCGGGGCCTCGTACCTGCACACCCTGGTGCAGTCCGTACCCACCGCGGCGAACGCCGAGTACTACGCGGAGATCGTCCATGAGCGGGCCGTCCTGCGCCGCCTCGTCGCGGCCGGTACGAAGATCACACAGATGGGGTACGCGGCTGACGGCGATGTGGACGAGATCGTCAACAGCGCCCAGGCCGAGATCTACGCCGTCACCGAGCAGCGGACCTCCGAGGACTACCTGCCCCTCGGCGACATCATGGAGGGCGCCCTCGACGAGATCGAGGCCATCGGGTCGCGCTCCGGCCAGATGTCGGGCGTGCCGACCGGGTTCACCGACCTGGACTCCCTCACCAACGGCCTGCACCCGGGCCAGATGATCGTCATCGCCGCCCGTCCCGCCATGGGCAAGTCGACGCTCGCGCTGGACTTCGCCCGCGCCTGCTCCATCAAGAGCAACCTGCCGAGCGTCATCTTCTCCCTCGAAATGGGCCGCAACGAGATCGCGATGCGCCTGCTCTCGGCGGAGGCCCGGGTGGCGCTGCACCACATGCGTTCCGGCACCATGACCGACGACGACTGGACCCGGCTCGCCCGCCGGATGCCCGACGTCTCTGCGGCCCCGCTCTACATCGACGACTCCCCGAACCTGTCGATGATGGAGATCCGGGCCAAGTGCCGTCGGCTCAAGCAGCGCAACGACCTCTCGCTCGTGGTCATCGACTACCTCCAGCTCATGCAGTCGGGCGGCTCCCGCCGCCCCGAAAGCCGCCAGCAGGAGGTCTCGGACATGTCCCGAAACCTCAAGCTGCTGGCCAAGGAGCTCGAGGTACCGGTGATCGCGCTCTCCCAGCTGAACCGTGGTCCCGAGCAGCGCACCGACAAGAAGCCGATGGTCTCCGACCTGCGTGAGTCCGGCTCCATCGAGCAGGACGCCGACATGGTGATCCTGCTGCACCGCGAGGACGCCTACGAGAAGGAGTCCCCCCGCGCGGGCGAGGCGGACCTCATCGTCGCCAAGCACCGAAACGGCCCCACGGCCACCATCACCGTGGCTTTCCAGGGCCATTATTCGCGGTTCGTGGACATGGCCAACACGTAGCATCCGATCATGGACGCGTTCTCTGAAGACCTGGAACTCCTGCCCTCCACCCGGCGGGCGCTGAACCACCGGCTCGCCGTCGCGCAGAGCGAGGGCCGGGCCCCGTCCGTGGTGGCCGCGGTCGTACGGGGCGGGGACGTGGTCTGGGAGGGATCGCGGACCTCGGTCGAGGGGCACGGACCCGACGGGGACGTCCAGTACCGGGTCGGGTCGATCACGAAGACCTTCACGGCCGTCCTGGTGCTGCGGCTGCGGGACGAGGGCCTGCTGGCGCTCTCGGACCCGCTGGGCAAGCACCTGCCCGGGACGGGCGCCGACGAGGTGACCATCGCCCAGCTGCTGGCCCACACCGGCGGGCTGGCGGCGGAGACGCCCGGCGAATGGTGGGAGCGCACCCCGGGCGCACAGCGGCCCGCGCTCGCCGACGTGCTCGGCGAGGATCCGTTCAAGCACACGCCGGGGACCAGGCACCACTACTCCAACCCGGGTTACACCCTGCTGGGTTCGCTCGTCGAAGCGCTGCGCGGAAAGCCCTGGGAGGACGTACTGCGGGCCGAGGTGCTGGAGCCGCTGGGGCTGCACCGTACGAGTGCGCAGCCGCAGGCCCCGCACGCGGGCGGCTGGGCGGTGCACCCCTGGGCGGACGTGATGCTGCCCGAGCCGGTGGAGGACCTGGGGCTGATGGCTGCGGCCGGCCAGCTGTGGTCCACGACCCGCGACCTGGCGCGGTTCGCGCTCCTGCTGGCACACGGCGACGAGCGGGTGCTGAGCGCGCAGAGCGTACGGGAGATGCGCACCTCGGTGGCGCCCCCGGAGCCCGGCTTCGCCGACCTCGGCTACGGGCTGGGACTCCAGCTGACGGAGCAGCGCGGGCGCCGGCTGGTCGGGCACAGCGGTTCGCTCCCCGGGTTCGTCGCCGGACTCTGGCTGAGCGAGGCGGACGACATGGCGGCCGTGGTGCTGTCGAACTGCACCTCGGGGCTGCCGGCCTCGACGGTGGCCACCGACCTGCTGGCGATCGTGGCGGACGCGGAACCCAGGTTTCCCACGCCCTGGCGGCCCTTCACGGAGGCCGACCGGGTCCCGCTGGACCTTTGCGGCGTCTGGTACTGGGGCACCGCGCCCCACGGGCTGAGGCTGAAGTCGGACGGGTCGCTGGAACTGGGCCCGGTGGGCGTACCGGGCCGGTCGGCGCGGTTCCGCGCCGAGTCCGACGGCACGTGGACGGGACTGACCGGCTACTACGCGGGCGAGACCCTGCGGGCGGTACGACGGGAGGACGGCGCCGTGAGCCACCTCGACCTGGGCTCCTTCGTCTTCACGCGCGAGCCCTACGACCCTCAGGCGCCGGTGCCCGGTGGGGTGGACCCGCAGGGCTGGCGCGGCATCGGCTGACGTCCCCGCCGCGAGGACGGCCCGCCGTCGCACCGGCGGGCCGGGACCGACGCTGCCGGCCGGCAGCGGCCCGGCCCCTGCCTGCCGGTTCAGAGCTGGAGCTTGAACCCCACGTGGGAGGGGGTGAAGCCGAGCCGCTCGTAGAAGCGGTGGGCATCGGTGCGGGTCACGTCCGAGGTGAGCTGCACCAGTTGGCAGTTCTCCTCGCGGGAGCGGTCGACGGCCCACTCGATGAACCGGGTGCCCAGTCCGCTGCCGCGCTCGTCGGCGTGGACGCGGACGCCTTCGATGATCGAGCGGGTGGAGCCCCTGCGGGACAGGCCCGGCACGATCGTCAGCTGGAGGGTGCCCACGACGCGCTCGCCGCGCACGGCGACCACGACGTGCTGATGCGGATCGTCGGCCAGCCGCTTGAGCGCCGTGGCGTACGGGGCCAGGTCCTGCGGGGACTCCCGGGTGGCGCCCATCGGATCGTCGGCGAGCAGGGCCACGATGGCGGGCAGATCGGCCTCCGTGGCGGGACGGATGGTCAGCCCGGAAGGTTCGGTCATGGTCGGATGTCCTCTGCTCAGCCGGCGGCGACGGTGAGGGGAGCCCAGCGCCGGGTCCAGTCACCGGGCAGGCCGGGGATGTCCCTGGTCATGACCGCGTTGAAGGCGAGGGATTCCAGACCGCGTTCCTTGAGCCAGGCCACCAGCTCCTCGTGACGCACGTCGACATCGGTGCGCAAGGGGCGGTCGGTGCTCGCGGCCAGGGCCGTCACCAGCGCCTGCGCGGTGGCGGTGTCCCGGGCGATCAGGGGGCCGATGACATGGGTCTCCATGTTGGGCCAGATGGCGGCGTAGCCGATGAGCGCGCCGGATCCGTCCTCGGCGACGAGCAGCCGGTCCGTGAAGGCGGGCAGGCGCGTGATCATGTGGGTCCGGTCGGTGCCGAACACCTCCGTGTCCAGCCGGATGATCCGGGTGATGTCCTCGGCGGTGGCCGGACGCACGGGGACGGTGCCGGAACCGGTCCGCTCGGGATCCGGGAGGAAGGCACCGCGGAGCATCTCCGCCCGGCCGGTGGTGTCGAAGCCGAGCTCCTCGTAGAGCGGGCGGCCGTAGGGGGTGGCGTGCAGGGTGAGCGGTACGCCCGCGAGGACGTCGTCGCAGACGTACTGCATGAGGCGGCGACCCAGGCCCTGGCGGGCGAACCTGTCGGCGACGAGGACCATCCCGATGGCGGCGAGGTCCGGTTTGGCCCGGGTGTCCCCGTACGTGGTCACGACGCAGGCCGCGGCCAGGCCCTGTCCGTCGGGCGCGTCGACGCCGTACCCGGTGCCGGCGGTGAGGAGCAGCCCCCACTTGTGGTCCTCGCGGGGCCAGCCGCGGTCCTGGGACAGGTCGGCGCAGTGGCGGAGGTCGTCCGGGGTCAGCGCGCGGATCGGCAGATCGGTGAGCAGTGGTGGTGTCACCGGCCCAGAGTGGATCATCCGCTCGTGGGGCGTCCAGGGGATTCCGGGATCCGGCCGGTCGGTGTTTCACGTGAAACATGACGCCGCTAGCCTCGGCGGCTATGACGCTGCTGCATCTGTTCGATCTCGACGGGACCCTCATGTACGGCTCCGCCGCACCGGTGGAGATCTCCCGTCAGCTCGGTCTGGAGAACGAGATCGCGGAGCTTGAGCGGGCTTTCGGCGCCCGCGAGATCGGCCCGCAGGACTTCGCGCGGGCGGCACGCGAGCTGTGGTCCGATCTGACGCCCCTGCACGTCCGGGCGGCCTTCGACGGGGCTCCGTGGCTGGCCGGTATCAGGGACGTCTGGCGGGAGATCCGGGAACGCGGGGACTACTGCGCCGTGGTCTCCCTGTCCCCGTCGTTCTTCGTCGAGCTGCTGCTGGAGTGGGGCGCGCACGCCGCGCACGGCTCGGTCTTCCCCGAGGTGCCCTTCACGCGGCCCGTCGACGTGACGGGGGCCATGACGCCCGAGGGCAAGCTGACGGTCGCGGACCGGCTGTGCGAGCGGTTCGGGGTGACCCGCGCGGACTGCGTGGCGTACGGGGACTCCATGACGGACGCGGTGCTCTTCGCGGCCCTCCCGCGGTCGGTGGCGGTGAACGCGCGGCCGCACCTCGCGGAGCGGGCCACCCATGTCTACGAGGGCCGTGACCTGAGGGAGGCGTACCAGCTCGTGGGGCAGACGCGCCCGGGAGTCGCAGCATCTTAAGGGGATCGTGGGTTCGAAACGCGGTTTTTCCCCATTCCCCCGCAGTGCCCTCGGTCGGCTGGCACGCTGTGAAACCCGGAACCACGGATTCGAGGCCGTGGCGTGTGAGACCCGACCGAGATGCTCGAAGCGAGGCACCGCATGGACCTTCCGCCCACCAGATCGGCGAGACCGACGGGCTGGATACCTTCCGGGGGCGGTGCGACCGAGCCCTCCCCGGACGCCGTCCTCATCCGCCGGACCCTTGCCGAGGTCGCTCCCGTCGCCGACAAGGTCACCTCGTACTTCTACGCCCTGGTCTTCACGGGGCATCCCGAGCTGCGGCAGATGTTCCCCGCGGCCATGGACGTCCAGCGGGACCGCCTGCTGAAGGCGCTGCTGACCGCCGCGGAGCACATCGACGACCCGGCGGTGCTCACCCCGTACCTGCGACGGCTCGGCACCGGGCACCGCAAGTACGGCACCTTGGCCGGCCACTATCCGGCCGTCGGGGAGGCGCTGATCGGGGCGCTGGCCAGGTACGCGGAGCTCACTTGGGGCCCGGAGACGGAAGCCGCGTGGGTGCGCGCGTACACCGCCATCTCCCAGACCATGATCGACGCGGCGGCGGAGGACGAGACGCGGGCGCCGGCCTGGTGGCACGCCGAGGTGGTCTCCCACGACCTGCGCACCTCGGACATCGCCGTTCTGACGGTCCGCCCCGACCAGCCGTACCCGTTCCTCGCCGGGCAGTACACCAGCCTGGAGACCCCGTGGTGGCCGCGCGTCTGGCGGCACTACTCCTTCGCCTCGGCGCCGCGCGCCGACGGGCTGCTGTCCTTCCACGTCAAGGCCGTGCCGGCCGGCTGGGTCTCCAACGCCCTGGTGCGCCGCGCCCGCCCGGGCGACGTTCTGCGGCTGGGACCGCCGGCCGGGTCGATGGTGGTGGACCACAGCACCGACAACGGGATGCTGTGCCTGGGCGGGGGGACCGGCATCGCCCCGATCAAGGCACTGATCGAAGACGTGGCCGGGCACGGCGAACGCCGGCCGGTGGAAGTCTTCTTCGGGGCGCGCAGCGATGACGACCTGTACGACAAGGACACCCTGCTGGGCCTGCAGCGCTCCCATCCCTGGCTGTCGGTACGCCCGGTGATCGGGGAGGGGATGGCGGGCCAGCTGCCGCACGCCGTCGGCGAGAACGGGCCCTGGAGCTCCTACGACGCCTTCATCTCGGGGCCGCCCGCGATGATCCGCAGCGGTGTGGACGCGCTCAAGCGGATCGGGATCCCGGGCGAACGCATCCGCTACGACGCGCTCGAGGAGCTGGCGGGCGTCGCCGGCTGAGACCGGCGCGGGCCCGCCCGCCCCCCCGGCCGCTCAGCCCAGGTCGGGGGCGTGCATGGCGCGCACCCCCTCGATGTTGCCGTCGAGGTAGTGGCGCAGCGAGAGCGGGACGAGGTGGACCGCGGCGATGCCGACGCGGCTGAAGGGCACGCGGACGATCTCGTACTCGCCCTGCGGCTCGTCCACTTCGGGGCCGTGCCGCCGTCCGGGGTCCATCGATTCGAGGTGGCAGACGAAGAAGTGCTGCACCTTGACCCCGGTCACTCCCCCCGAGGCGATGTGCTCGACGGTGTCGACGAAGCAGGGCACCACGTCGGTGATCTTGGCGCCGAGTTCCTCGTCGAGTTCTCTGTGGAGGGCGTCCACGACGGTGGCGTCGGAGGGTTCCACACCGCCGCCCGGGGTGAGCCAGTACGGGTCGACGCCGGGCTTGGTGCGCTTGATGAGGATCAGGTCGTCACCGTCGAGCAGGATCGCTCGGGCGGTGCGTTTGACCACGGGACGTTCGGTCATGGGAGAAGAGTGGCCCACGTCCGGGCTTCTGAAACGCGCCATCGTCCGAAACGCGAGGGGCTCACCAGTGCGCGGCGGCGCGCAGCAGGCGGTCATGGGCGCGGGCCAGGTGGGCGAGGGCGAGACTACCGGTCCGTACGACGAGGAACCAGGTGCGCAGCGGGGGTACGGGGGGTTCCAGCAGGGCGACGACCTGGCCGTGGTCGAGGGCGTCCTGGCACAGGTAGCGGGGCAGGACGGCGAGTCCGGCGCCGGCCCGGACGCACTCCAGCACGGCCCGCAGGTCGGGTGCCACGACGGTGGCGGCGGTGTCCGAGGCGGAGCCGGGTACGGCGTCGAACACGGCGGCCCAGTAGCGGGTGACCAGCGGCAGGCTCTCGTGGACCTCCACGACGGGGATCCCGTCCAGGGCCTGGGGCCCCTTGGCGAGCAGTTCGCCCGGGTCGGCGAGGGCGGCCCAGTAGGGCGCGGCGACCAGCACCTGCTCCTCGTCGCAGAGGGCGCCCGCGGAGAACGGCCCGCCCCGCGGCCGCGCGGTGGTGACGACCAGGTCGTGCTGGCCGGCGGCGAGCCCGGCGAGGTTCTCCTCGGAGTCGGCCGCGAAGACCGTGCGCAGCGTCTGGCCGTGGCCGACGAGGGGCGCGAGGGCGGGGAGCACCCGCAGGGTCAGGAACTCGGGCGGTCCGGCGAGGTGCAGGGTGCGCACGGTTCCGGCGCTCTGCCGCTCGGTCTCGGCGATCCGCAGCAGGGCGTCCAGGTGCGGGGCGGCCTTGTGGGCCAGTTCGTCGCCGATGGCGGTCGGGGTGACGCCGCGGGCGCGGCGGTGGAACAGGGGGCGGCCGAGCTGCCGCTCCAGGGTGCGGATCTGGGAGGTGACCGCGGGCTGGGACAGCCCGAGGAGCGTGGCGGCCCGGGTGAACGAGCCGGCCCGGTGGACGGCGACGAACGTGCGCAGCAGGGCCAGGTCCATGGCGGCCCCTCTCGGTGGGGGCCTTCAACTATAAATATGCCGATAGGTTCCTGTCGTTACCGTGATTGGACTCTGACGCTGAGTCAACTAGCCTTGTCGACGTGGTTCTTGCGGGCAGAGAACCCGGCGCGGTCCGAGCCACCAGGGGGGAGGCTCGGACCGCTTCCCCTGGCCTCAGGACCCGGAACCCGCCTGGTCCAGGGCCCGGAGCACGTCCGCGACCAGGTCCCGGGGGTCCTCGGCGCCGGCGGAGAAGCGGATGAAGCCCTCCGGCACGGCGTCGCCGCCCCAGCGTCCGCGCCGTTCGGCGGTGGAACGCACCCCACCGAAGCTCGTGGCGTCCTCGACCAGGCGCAGGGCGGACATGAAGCGTTCCGCGTGCGCGCGGTCGGGGAGGGTGAAGGAGACCACCGACCCGAAACCGCTCATCTGCCGGGCCGCCGTTTTGTGGGAGGGGTCCGAGGTGAGCCCCGGGTAGCGCAGCCCGGTCACCTCGCGACGGCCGGCCAGGGCCTCGGCGACGGAGAGGGCGTTGGCCCACTGGCGTTCGGTCCGCAGCTGGATGGTGGCCAGGGAGCGGTGGGCGAGCCAGGCCTCCATCGGGCCGGGAACGGCGCCGACGATCTTGCGCCAGCGGCGGACGCCGGCGGCGAGCTCGGGGTCGCGGCAGGCGACGTAGCCGAGCAGCAGGTCGCCGTGGCCGGTGAGCCCCTTGGTGCCGCTGGCGACGGAGAAGTCCGCGCCCAGCTCCAGGGGCCGCTGCCCGAGCGGGGTGGCGAGGGTGTTGTCGACGGCGACGAGGGTGCCCGCGCCGTGCGCGGCGTCCACCAGGCGCCGTACGTCGCACACGTCGAGCCCCGGGTTGGAGGGCGTCTCGATCCACAGCAGCCGGGCCCCGTCGAGGGCCGTGAGCTGAGCGTCCCCGCCGGTGGGCGCGGTGCGCACGCGGACCCCGTACGCCTCCAGCTGCTCCCGGACCAGGGGCAGCGCCTGGTAGCCGTCGTCGGGCAGGACGACCGTGTCCCCGGCGCGGGCCTGTGAAAGCAGGACGGCGGAGACCGCGGCCATGCCGGAGGCGAAGACCACCGTGTCCACGTCCTCACCGCCGGGCGCCTCCAGTTCGCCGATCGCGCGTTCCAGCAGGGTCCAGGTGGGGTTGGTGTCGCGGCCGTAGGTGTACGGGCCCGTCACCTCGCCGGGGAGGTGGAAGTGGGCGGCGAAGACGGGGCCGGGCAGTGGGGGCTCGTTCTTGACGGGTTCGGGCAGTCCGGCGCGTACCACCCGGGTGCCGTCGCCGTACGGGACCGCCACGGCCGCGTCCTCGGCGGGGTGTCCGGTCACGGCTAGTCCTTGTCGGGCAGGGCGAGGTTCAGGGCCCAGGAGACGACGGAGATGATCAGGCCGCCGAGGACGGCGGTCCAGAAGCCGTCGACGTGGAAGCTGAGGTGGACCTGCTTGGCCACCCACGAGGTCAGCAGCAGCATCAGGGCGTTCACCACGAGGGTGAACAGGCCCAGGGTGAGGATGAAGAGCGGGAACGAGAGCAGCTTCACCACGGGCTTGACGATGAGGTTGACCAGGCCGAAGACGAGCGCGACCAGGATCAGCGTCAGCGCCCGGCGCCCGAGGGTGCTTCCGTCGTCGAGGGTGATTCCGGAGAGCAGCCAGATGGCGACGGCCAGGGCCCCCGCGTTGGCGAGCGTCTTGACTACGAAATTCGTCATGTGTCTGATCGTGGCAGAGAACATCCGGGCCGGACATCGGCAGATCAGCGGATCTCGCGGCACCACTGGGCAAGGGCAAGGGGCACAAGGGACATGAAGGCCTTCCGGCTGGACGAGCTCGAAGCGGAACGAGCTGCCAACGACGGCGCCTACCTGCAGTTCCTGCGAGAGCGGAACATGTCGGTCGGGCTCTACTCGCTGGACGCGGGGCAGAGCGACCCGCAGCAGCCGCACCGACAGGACGAGGTGTACTTCGTGGTGAGCGGCCGCGCCTCGATCACGGTCGGGGAGGAGACGACGACGGTGGCGAACGGCAGCGTCGTCTACGTCCCGGCGGGGGTGGCGCACAGGTTCCACCACATCACCGAGCCGCTCAAGGTGTTGGTGGTCTTCTCCCCGCCGGAGGCCTGAGCAGGCCCGGCGCACTGAGGGTCGTCCCCCTGATCCCCCTAGGGGGCGGGTCAGGGGGTTCCGGGGGCTTACGGGCCCCCGTCCCGCCCTTCCGGCTCCTAAGCTCGAGACCAAGGAAGACGCCAGGGAGACCGCCAGGGGCACCGGCGAGGACGAGGAAGAGGTAAGGGCATGGACGGGATCCGAGCGATGTTCGCGGGCACGCCGTGGTGGGTCAAGTGGGTCGCCGTTCCGCTGCTGGCGCTCTTCGTCTTCGGCGGCATCATCACCACGATCATCGGCACGCTGATCGGCTTCGCCTTCAAGGTGCTGCTGTTCGCGGCACTCGTGGGCGGCCTGATCTTCGTGGTCAAGAAGTTCACGGGCGGCGGGGCGAAGAGCTCCTCCAGCGACTGGTAGGCCGTCCCGTGCCCGTACGGGCATTGCGCCAGGTGGGCGAACCTGCCCCGGCAAACCCCTCATCCCGTGGCAATCGGTGGATAGGCTGGCAATCCGTGCCGTTCCTGGGCGCCGGCGGGCCCCCGGGCCCGCCGCCACGCCTGGGGGTGAGCTGTGTCTCCGGTCCACAATGCCGGTGTGCCGACGCTGATCGGCTCGGTACAGAGGGCGCTGCGGCTACTGGAAGCGGCGGCTTCCCATAGCGGGGGAGCCCCGGCGAAACAGCTGGCGCGCGAGGCCGGGCTCCCGCTCCCCACCGCGTACCACCTGCTGCGCACCCTGACGCACGAGGGTTATCTGCGCCGGGAGGGCGGGGTGTTCGTCCTCGGCGACGCGGCTGCCAGGCTGGGGCACGGGGGACTTCAGCAGAAACGTCGCAGCATGATCCTCGACTCGCTCGCGCACTTCCGCGACGTGGTCGGGGCCCCCGTCTACTTCGCGGTCTACCGCGAGGGTGAGATCGAGGTCGTGGGCGTCTCGGACACCCCGGCGAACCCGGCCTGTGAGGAATGGGCCGACTTCCGCGCCACCGCGCACGCGCACGCCATCGGGCAGTGCCTGCTGGGGCAGCTGGACGAGAAGACGCGCAGGGACTACTACGACCGTCACCCGGTCGAGGGCATCACGCCGTACACCGTGCGGGACATGCACGCGCTGGAGGAGCGGATCGGCTCCCTGGAGCGGATGCAGCCGGTGACCGAGCGTCAGGAGTACGCCCTGGGCACGGTGTGCGCGGCCATCCCGATCACGGCCGGCGACACCGCCGCGACCATGGCCATTTCTCTACCTGTTCACCAAGAGTCGCGCTTGCTCTCCGTAGTCGATCGACTACGGAGTGAAGTAGGCGCGCTGTTGAGCACCCTCTCCTTCTCTATCAGTATCTGAAAACTCACTCCTTGTGATCTGCTGGCGCTTCCACCACCCTTGTCAAGAGGGCCCTGGGGGATCATTCCTGGCCACTTCCACTACAGCGGGGTAGGCAATGCGCGAGTCGGTACAGGCAGAGGTCATGATGAGCTTCCTCGTTTCCGAGGAGCTCGCGTTCCGGATCCCGGTGGAACTCCGGTACGACGCCCGGGACCCCTACGCCGTACGCCTGACCTTCCACCTTCCCGGAGACGCCCCCGTGACCTGGGCGTTCGGCCGGGAACTGCTTCTCGACGGGATCAACGGGCCGTGCGGTGACGGCGATGTGCACATCGCCCCCACCGAACCGGGAGAGCTCTCGGACGTCCACATCCGCCTCCAGGTCGGCGGTGACCGGGCCCGGTTCCGGGCCGGCGCCGCTCCGCTCGTCGCGTTCCTCGACCGGACCGACCGGATCGTTCCGCTCGGGCAGGAGCGCAGCCTCGGCGACTTCGAGGAGACCCTGGACGAAGAACTCGGCAGGATCCTCGCCGAGGCGCAGCAGCAGAAGGAGCAGAACGCGGGCTGAGGGCCCCCTGCCTGCCAGGGGCCGTTCCCCGGGCCCTCAGCGCTTGCGCCGCCGGCCCCGGCCCCGGCGGGCCGGTGGCGCTTCCGGCACGGGAGCGGCCGCGTCAGGGCCGGGCCGGTCCGCGGACACCACCAGCGCCGCCAGCGCCGTGGTGACGGGGACGGAGGCCACGAGCCCGATCGAACCCACGAGGGTGCGTACGATCTCCTCCGCCACCAGCTCGCTGTTCGCCACGGTGCCCATGCTGCTGTTCGCGATGGAGAACAGCAGCAACAGGGGCAACGCGGCACCCGCGTAGGCCAGTACGAGGGTGTTGACCACGGACGCGATGTGGTCGCGCCCGATCCGGATGGCCGCCCGGTACAGCGCGCGCGGGCCCATCTTCGGGTCCGCCTGGTGGAGTTCCCAGACGGCCGAGGTCTGGGTGACCGTCACGTCGTCGAGGACGCCCAGCGATCCGATGATCACGCCCGCGAGCAGCAAACCGCTCATGTCGATGTCCGGGTAGAGCCCGTGGATCAGTCCGGTGTTGTCGTCCGTGTTCCCGCTGAGGAACGCCCAGTCGATGAACAGCGAGCCCAGCAGGCCGATCAGCAGCAGGGAGACCAGGGTGCCGAGGACGGCGACCGAGGTGCGCGCCGTCAGGCCGTGGCACATGTAGAGGGCGATCAGCATGATCGCGCTGGCCCCGACGACCGCGACGACCAGAGGGTTGGAGCCCTGGAGGATCGCAGGGAGGATGAACAGGGTCAGCACCCCGAAGCTGACCACGAGCGCGATGAGTGCGAACAGCCCGCGCATCCGGCCGACGACCACCACGGCGACCGCGAAGATGCCCGCGAGCAGGGTCATCGGGAACTTCCGGTTCAGGTCGATCACGGAGTACTGGAGGTCGCGCGGCGCGTCCGGCGCGTAGGCGACCACCACCTCCTGGCCCTTCGCGAGCTGCCGCGGCGCACCGGGCTGGACGATCTCGAAGAAGACGCGGCCCTTCTCCGGTCCGGTGCCCACCTCGACGGTCGCCCTCTTGCACGCACCGCCCGGCGCCGCTTGCGACGCGCCCCCGGGGGCGGCGGCGTTGCCGGAGGGGGGAACCTGCGCGGCGTTCACCGACTTGCAGTCGATGTCGGCGAGCGCGACCACCTTGCCCTGCTGCGTCTGGCGGTCGAAGCCCACTCCGGTCCGCTCGTGGGCGGGGGCGCCCCCGGGCCACAGCACCACCAGGCCGACGAAGACGGCGGCGGCGAAGGGGATCAGTACGGCGGAGATCACCCGGCGCAGGTGCTTGGAGACCGGGGCGGCGGGACCGTGCCCATGGGAATGCCCGTGGCCGTGGGAATGCCCGGGTGGGCTCCCGGCCGGATGCCCGTGGGAGGCGTGCTCGTGACCGGTGTGGCCACGGGGCTCTGTGGGCTCGTTGGGGGGCGGCGGCGAGGTCGTCACCGGCAGATCATCGCAAGAGATGAGGGGGCCCACTGTTCAGCACGCCACAGATGACGCTAGCGTGGGGGCTACTTTGCACAACGCGGGAGCTCGGAGCACCGGGCTGAGAGGGCGCTGATCACCGTACGCGCAGGAGATTGCGTACGGGAGGAGGCTGCGTCGACCGCCGAACCTGTTACCGGGTAATGCCGGCGTAGGGAGATCAGGTCTCATGACCATTCAGGATGCACGCACGCCTGCCGTCGGCGAGAACGCCGACGGCCAGACCGAGCGCCAGCCCGGCTGGCACAAGGGATACCTGCCGGGTTCCCGCCCCGACATCCGGGTGCCGGTCCGCCAGGTCCACCTCACCAACGGCAAGGACGTCACGCTCTACGACACGTCCGGTCCGTACACCGACCCGCAGATCGAGACGGACGTGCGCCGCGGCCTGCCGCCGCTGCGCGAGAACTGGATCATCGGCCGCGGCGACACCGAGGAGTACGCGGGCCGCCCCGTGCGCCCCGAGGACGACGGGATCAAGCACACCTCGCCGCGCGGCGGCCTCAAGAACCTCGACGCGGTCTTCCCCGGCCGCCCGCGCCTGCCGCGCCGCGGCCGCGGGGGCCAGGCCGTCACGCAGCTCGCGTACGCCCGCCGGGGGGAGATCACCCCGGAGATGGAGTACGTCGCGATCCGCGAGAACGTCTCCCCGGAGGTCGTCCGCGAGGAGATCGCCGCGGGCCGCGCGGTGCTCCCGGCCAACGTGAACCACCCGGAGATCGAGCCGATGATCATCGGCAAGCGGTTCCTGGTGAAGGTCAACGCCAACATCGGCAACTCCGCCGTCACCTCCTCCATCGAGGAGGAGGTCGACAAGATGACCTGGGCCACCAAGTGGGGCGCGGACACGGTCATGGACCTCTCGACCGGCCGCAACATCCACACCACGCGCGAGTGGGTCCTGCGCAACTCCCCCGTCCCGATCGGCACCGTGCCGCTCTACCAGGCGCTGGAGAAGGTCGACGGCCGGGCCGAAGACCTGACCTGGGAGATCTACAAGGACACGGTCATCGAGCAGGCCGAGCAGGGCGTCGACTACATGACGGTCCACGCCGGCGTGCTGCTGCCGTACGTGCCGCTGACCGCCCGCCGCAAGACCGGCATCGTCTCGCGCGGCGGCTCGATCATGGCCGCCTGGTGCCTGGCGCACCACAAGGAGAACTTCCTCTACACGAACTTCGAGGAGCTCTGCGAGATCCTCGCGGCGTACGACGTCACGTACTCGCTGGGCGACGGCCTGCGCCCCGGCTCCATCGCGGACGCCAATGACGCCGCACAGTTCGCGGAGCTGAAGACGCTGGGCGAGCTGAACACGATCGCCAAGCGGCACAACGTGCAGACGATGATCGAGGGCCCGGGCCACGTCCCGATGCACAAGATCAAGGAGAACATCGACCTCCAGCAGGAGATCTGCGAGGAGGCGCCGTTCTACACGCTCGGCCCGCTCACCACGGACGTGGCGCCTGCCTACGACCACATCACCTCCGGCATCGGCGCCGCGATGATCGCCTGGTGGGGCACCGCGATGCTCTGCTACGTGACGCCGAAGGAGCACCTGGGCCTGCCCAACCGCGACGACGTGAAGACCGGCGTCATCACGTACAAGATCGCGGCGCATGCGGCGGACCTGGCCAAGGGCCACCCGGGCGCCCAGGAGTGGGACGACGCCCTCTCGGACGCCCGGTTCGAGTTCCGCTGGGAGGACCAGTTCAACCTGGCCCTCGACCCGGACACGGCCCGCGAGTTCCATGACGAGACGCTTCCGGCCGAGCCGGCCAAGACCGCGCACTTCTGCTCCATGTGCGGTCCGAAGTTCTGCTCGATGAAGATCTCGCAGGACATCCGCCGTGAGCACGGCGGTGACCTGAAGGCCGAGGAGATCGAGGCGGGGATGGCGGAGAAGTCCGCCGAATTCGCCGCCTCGGGCAACCGCGTCTACCTGCCTCTGGCGGACTGACCCGGCCGGACGAGCCGTCCCGCGACCTCTTGGGGGAGTCGCGGGACGCATCTGCTGAGTCGCCGGGCCGTGGACTAGGCCGAAGTCGGCGATGTTTCACGTGAAACAGCCGGTTTCACGTGAAACACCGCCCGGCCCAGCTTCTTCCGAGCGAAGTCCAGGTTCCCCACGACGCGTTCGCGGTGCTCGTCGGGCAGCTTCCCCTCGCTCAGCAGGCGCTCGCAGCACTCCAGGGACTCGCGGTACTCGCCGACCCAGTACGCGGCGATGGCGAGTTCGTCGAGGGCGCGCCACTCGTGCCAGGCGTACTCCACGAACAGGATGTCCTTCGGGTAGGGGATCCGGGCGGCCTCCTTGGCGAACATGTAGGCCAGTGGCCATCGCTCCTCCACTCGGCAGAGACCCGCCAGATCTCCGATCGCCTCGGCGCGCGACGGGCGGCTCTCGAAGGCCCGCAGGTAGCGGTCCATCACCTCGGCAGAGGGCCGTCCCAGCCTCGCGGCGGCCCGTGCGGCGTAGACCCGCGCGAGGTAGGTCTCCTCGTAGAAGCCGACCATGGCCGCCCGGCGGTCGTAGGCGGCGAGGGACTTCTCCTGCTCGCCCGCGTCGCGCCAGCTCTGCCCGAGGTAGAACATGTAGCGGGCGTTCTCGGGCTCTTTGACCAGCCCCTGTTCGAGGACCGCCGCGTCGCGCAGGTACTTCTGACGCTGACCTTCCTCGCGGAGCCGGGCACCTCCGCCGATGCTGAGGATGTGGACGCCTTCGAGCGTTCCGAGGCTGTACTCGCCGCCGCAGTCGATGTACTCGTGGAGCACGCCGACATAACGCCAGGGCAGCCGGGTGGAGACGAGTGCCGCCCGGTAGTGGACGATCGGGCCGTCGTGCAGGGCGATCCGGTAGGCGTCGAGGGTCAGCTCCGGCATCCGGAACCCGGGTTCTGCCTCCATCGCGTCGTCGGCGTCGATGAACAGCAGGTAGTCGGCACTGTCGCGGGCGAGCTCGATGGCCTCGGTCCTGCTGCCGTCGAAGCCCTTCCACGGGCGTTCGTAGAGGGTGCCGGGGAGGTCCCCGAAGCAGTCCCGGATGACGTCCTGGGTGCCGTCGGTCGAGCCGGTGTCCACGATCACCCAGGTGTCGATCAGCGGGCGTACCGAATCGAGGCATTTCCGGATGGTGGGGGCCTCGTCCTTGACGATCATGTTCAGACAGACTTTTGGTCTCACGGGTCCCGTCCGCTGGTGTGGGCCGTACGTTCTCGCGGCCGGCCGGGTCGGCTGGATCGTCGGGGACTTTAGGGAGCGGGGGCAGCGTGCCGGGGGGCGGCACGCCGGGAAAGTCTGAGTTGGCCCGATTGGCGGCACGGGGTGAGCCGAGACGCCGACACGGTCCTCGCCCGGCGGTCGACGCGGACCGCCAGGCCGCCCGTCCGGACCGGACCGCTCCGGACCTCAGTCCGGCCGGTGCTCCGGGCCGCCGAAGTCCGGGCTGGTGAAGTCCGGGCTGGAGTAGCCGGGCCGCGCTCCCGGCGCGCCGTCGGACGGGCTGCTGAAGTCGGGCCGGGTGTATCCCAGCTGGGGGATGCGCCCGGCCCCCGGCGTACGGGGCACCGGGTAGCCCGTCCCGGCGGTGGGGTCGGCCAGCGCGTCGCGCAGGAACGGCATGATGCCCCGTTCCAGCAGCGCGTTGCGCCAGGCCTCCCGGGCCCGCGCGAGATCGTCGGGTATCGGCACGCTCTCCTCCGCGGCCACCTCGGTGGAGCTGTTGCGGAGGGCCGCCACGAGGAGCGAGACCACCGCGAAGACCAGGGCGACCACGGTGAGCCCGCCGAACAGCCAACCCGCCGTCAGCATCGTGCGTGCGAAGGCAGGTTCGGGATCGACGGCCTTCAGGCAGTAGCCCACCAGCAGGAAGATCAGCATGGCGGCGCCCGCCAGGACCGGTGCGAGGACGGCGACCACGGCACTCACGCCCGCGCCCCCGCCGTCGCCCTGGCCGTCGCCGTCCTCGGCGGTGTCCACGTCGGTGTTCGCGCGGCCCGACAGGGCCTCGTCGCGCAGTTCCTCCCGGACCTTCACGTAGTGGGTGTACTCGGCGGCAGCGGCGGCGGTCAGGAGTGCGATGGCGCTCAGGGCCATGGTGCGCAGCTGTTCGGCGTTCAGCCGTTCGCCGAGGGCGGCGAGCTCGGGCCGTTCGTCCGCCGTGCGCAGCGCCTCGTCGAGGAGCCGGTCGAATTCGGGTCGGTCTTCGGTGAGCAGGTGCGGACCGCTGGTCATGTGCATCCCCCGATGCTCCGTACGAGCCGGTTTGCCCGCGTAGAACCGGGCGCCGGCGCAGAACGGAGGAGAGCCTGCTACGGACAGGGCGATGGTAGAGCGCCCCGGCCATGGGGTGACAGGGACTTTCGGGAAATACCCCGCTCGGTGAACACTCAGTCGCGCAGCGGCAGTTGTTGGACCAGCAGTTTGCCCGCCATTGTCACGCCGCCGTCCATCGCGATGGCGAGCCCGTCCGCGTACACGTGCGGTCCGTCGACGGCTTCCGGCCCGTGTGCCTCGTCGCCGTCCTCGGTGCCCACCTCGCCGAGCAGGTACGGGATGGGGCTGTGGCCGTGGACTACGCGGCTGCCGCCGTAGGTGGCCAGCAGCCGGCGCACGGCCTGCGGGCCCGTCTCCTCGTCGCGGAAGGCGAAGCGCTTGGTGAACTTCCGGAACAGGTCCCAGGTGGTGTCGGCGTCGTTGCGGTTGAGAAGTTCGTGGATGGTGTCGTTGACGTCCTCGATGGAGTCGCCGTAGTCCAGGTACGCGGTGGTGTCGGAGTGCAGCAGCAGGTGCCCGTCCGCCAGGGTGGCCGCGTCCAGCCGGGACATCCACTGGAGGTGGACGTCCTCCAGGCGCTCCATGTCGGCGCGCTGGCCGCCGTTGAGCAGCCAGGCGGCCTGGAAGGTGGCGGTGCCGGCACCGGAGTTCACGGGGGTGTCGCCGAACCGCTTCGCGCCGATGAGCAGCAGCTCATGATTGCCCATCAGGGCCTTGCAGTAGCCCCCGGCCGCGGCGGCCTCGGCGGACAGCCGCATGACGAGGTCGATGACGCCGATGCCGTCGGGGCCGCGGTCGGTGAAGTCGCCGAGGAACCAGATCCGGGCGTTGCCGGCGGACCAGTGGCAGTCGGCGTCGATCAGGTTCTGCGCCTGGAGCTCGTGGATGAGCTCGTCGAGGTAGCCGTGCACGTCGCCCACGACGTAGAGGGGGCCGGGGCCGGCGCCCGGGGCCTCCTGCGGGACGTACTGGACCTGGACGGTGTCTCCGGGCCCGCCCGTCGCGCCGCGCCCGATCACGGGCAGGTCGCGCTGGGTGGGGGTGTAGCCGTCGAGGTCGTCCTCGGGGCCGGCGGCCGGGAACTCCGGGTGGGCGGCGTCGCCCGTGCGCTGCTGCGGAACGGCCTCCGGGGTGTAGTACGCGGGGTACTCGCCGTACACGGGCGTCTCCCCGGGCAGGCCGGCGGACACGGCGTACGGCGCGGGTTCGTTGACGGGCACCCGGAAGTCCCGCAGCGTGTCCGTCCGCATCGCGGGTCCCTGACCGGCCCCCTGAGTCATCGACCCCTCCACCACCGTCGCGCTGCCGTACATCTGCGGACCCTGCTCACCTCTGGGGCGGAGGGTCCGTGATGTCGTGCGCCCATCATAGGAATGCGGCTCGCGCTCTGTGACGCACCAGGGGTGGTGAATCCTGGGCGGAACCAAGCCTTCCTGCCGTTTTCACCCGATATAGGGGTTGTTGAAATCATCGGCGGGGCCGCCCGGCCCCGCCGATACGGCGGTCCGGTGGTCAGTCCTGGGACGGCGAGCGCGGGGGGCTGATGGTGGTCCGGGGGGTTCTGCGCTGCGAGGACGTACGGATGATCAGCTCGGTCGGGACGACCTGTTCGACGGGACGTCCGGTGTCGACCCCCTCGATCGCGTCGATCAGCAATTGCACGACGGCGGTACCGATGCGGCGCGGCTTGAGGGAGAGGGTGGTGATGGGCGGCTCGGTGTTCGCGTAGACGGTGGACTCGCTGCAGCAGACCAGGAGCAGGTCCTCGGGGACCCGCAGCCCGTAGCGCCGGGCGGCGGCGAGGAGGTCGGTGCCGTTCGGGTCGAAGAGTCCGTAGACGGCGTCGGGGCGGTCGGGCCGGGCCAGGAGCCGGTCGGCGGCGACGGCTCCGGCGCAGGGGTCGTGGGCGGGATAGGACTCGTACACCGGGTCCTGGCCGACGCGTTCGCACCAGCTGAGGTAGGCGGTCGTGGAGAGCCGGGTGTAGGTGTCCGTGGTGGTGCCGGTCAGCAGCCCGATACGGCGGGCCCCGGCGGCGGCGAGGTGGTCGAGCAGGCCCAGCACGGCGGCCTCGTGGTCGTTGTCGACCCAGGCGGTGACGGGGAGGGACCCGGCGGGCCGGCCGTCGGAGACCACGGGCAGGCCCTGGCGGACGAGCTCGCTGACCACCGGGTCGTGGTCCGAGGGGTCGATGACGACGGTGCCGTCCAGGGCCACGTTGGACCAGACGTCGTGCCGTGAGGTGGCCGGGAGGATGACGAGGGCGTAGCCGCGTGCGAGGGCGGCGGAGGTCGCGGCCCGCGCCATCTCGGCGAAGTAGGCGAATTCGGTGAAGGTGAAAGGTTCATCCCCGTACGTCGTCACGGTGAGGCCGATGAGGCCCGACTTTCCGGTGCGGAGGGTGCGGGCGGCGGCGGATGGCCGGTAGCCCAGCCGGTCGGCCACCTCGCGGACGTGGCGGCGGGTGGCGTCTGGCAGCCGCCCCTTGCCATTGAGCGCGTCGGAGACGGTTGTGATGGACACGCCCGCCGCGGCGGCCACGTCCCTGATGCCGGCGCGGCCCTGTCGGCCGCCGACCCGCCGGGTGGTCTCGGCCCGGCTCACGTGATGCTTCCCTGCTGCTGTCATGGCGAGCCGATAGTAGGGCTCGGAGGGCAGGGTGGTTCAGGTGCATATGCACGGGTTGACAGGCACGATTCTGCTTGGTTCGCCACCCCCAATGACCTTGGAATTGAAGGTATTTGGCGATGCGAGCCAAGGGTGGGGCCTGTCGGCGGGTACGAGCATGCCAAAACGCGGCGGCCCCGGGCCGTTCGCAACTCACCTGCACGAGGGACGCGCGCCACGGCGCGGGCCACCGGCGCACGCATATATGCGCGCGCTCCCCCTGTGTTCCTGGCGCCCGCCATTCTCGGATCGGCGGAATCCTCATAAGGTGAGCAGTATTGAGTCGACGGAGACGTCGACGGGACGGTCGAGGAGGACCTGCGGTGAGCGAGAAGAGCCCGAAGCTGCGCGCCGAGCTGGACGGCATCCCCACCTACAAGCCCGGCAAGCCCGCCGCGGAGGGCGGGGCCGTCGCTTTCAAGCTGTCCTCGAACGAGAACCCCTACCCGCCGCTGCCGGGGGTCCTGGAGACCGCGGTCGCGGCCGCCCACCGTTTCAACCGCTACCCGGACATGGCCTGCACGGGCCTGGTGAACGAGCTGGCGGAACGGTTCGGCGTGCCGGCCGAGCACATCGCCACGGGCACCGGCTCCGTGGGCGTGGCCCAGTCGCTGATCCAGTCGACGGCCGGCCCGGGTGACGAGGTCATGTACGCCTGGCGGTCCTTCGAGGCCTACCCGATCATCACGCAGATCTCGGGTGCGACGTCGGTGCAGGTCCCGCTGACCGACGGGGACGTCCACGACCTGGACGCGATGGCCGCGGCGATCACCGAGCGGACGCGGCTGATCTTCGTTTGCAATCCCAACAACCCGACCGGCACCGCGGTGCGCCGGGCCGAGCTGGAGCGGTTCCTGGACCGCGTGCCCTCCGACGTCCTGGTGGTGCTGGACGAGGCCTACCGGGAGTTCGTCCGCGACACCGACGTGCCGGACGGCATCGAGCTCTACCGCGACCGTCCCAACGTCGCCGTGCTGCGTACGTTCTCCAAGGCCTACGGCCTGGCCGGGCTGCGCGTGGGCTTCGCGGTGGCGCACGAGCCGGTCGCGGCGGCGCTGCGCAAGACGGCCGTGCCCTTCGGCGTCAGCCAGCTGGCCCAGGACGCGGCGGTCGCCTCGCTGCGCGCCGAGGACGAGCTGATGGGGCGCGTCGGGGCGCTCGTGTGCGAGCGCAACCGGGTGCACGAGACGCTGCTGGCCCAGGGCTGGACGGTCCCGGACACGCAGGCCAACTTCGTCTGGATGCGGCTGGGGGAGCGGACCGCCGAGTTCGCGGCGGCCTGCGAGAAGGCCGGTGTGGTGGTCCGGCCCTTCGCGGGCGAGGGCCTTCGGGTCACGATCGGTGAGACCGAGGCGAACGACCTCTTCCTGCACACGGCGGAGGCCTTCTTCAAGGAGCTGTAAGCCCCTGAGGAGCTGTGGTCGTCAGACCAGTTCCACACGGATGGGGTCGCCGTCGCGGACGGTGGCCAGGAGGCGGGGGTCGCCGTCGAACGAGCCGAGCACGTTGCAGGGGCTCGCCAGGCGGCTCTCGCCTCCGCGTGAGATGGGCGTGGGGCCGTAGGGCAGTGCGAGGGCGTCGCCCTCGGTCCAGAAGGCGACGGTGCCGGGCTCCACGACCTGCCGGGCGTCGTGCTCCAGAGCCACGGAGACGCCCGTGTCGAAGTAGACCTCCTCGCCCCAGGTGTTCGCGGAGGCGGAGATGGGGAGGGCCGTGGCCAGCGCCTTGCTGGTCGGGGTCTCGTCGAGGGTCGCCGTGAGCAGGCCCGCGGGCCATGAGATTCGAATCTGCATGGCCACATTCAACAATCTGTTGAATTTCTTGGCTAGGGGTCCGGGGCGGTGAAGCCCCCAAAGGGAACCCCCCTCGTTTCCGGCCGCAGCCTGTAGGACATAATGCTTGTGAATGTGAACGCGTTCACAAGCGTGTCCTGCTTCCTCCCGCTATGGGTGGAACCCGCCAGGCAGACTGCCCGCTGTGACCACGGCGACGACAAGGAGAAGACGACGTGGACCTAGCTTTGGCGCCTGAGACATTGGCGCGCTGGCAGTTCGGCATCACCACCGTCTACCACTTCCTCTTCGTTCCGCTCACGATCTCGCTCGCCGCGCTGACCGCCGGCCTGCAGACCGCCTGGGTGCGGACCGAGAAGGAGAAATACCTCAGGGCCACGAAGTTCTGGGGCAAGCTTTTCTTGATCAATATCGCGATGGGCGTGGTCACCGGCATCGTCCAGGAGTTCCAGTTCGGTATGAACTGGTCGGACTACTCGCGGTTCGTGGGCGACATCTTCGGGGCGCCGCTCGCCTTCGAAGCGCTGATCGCCTTCTTCTTCGAGTCGACCTTCATCGGCCTGTGGATCTTCGGCTGGGACAAGCTGCCGAAGAAGATCCACCTGGCCTGCATCTGGATGGTCTCCCTCGGCACCGTCCTGTCCGCGTACTTCATCCTCGCCGCGAACTCGTGGATGCAGCACCCGGTCGGCTACCGGATGAACGAGGAACGGGGCCGGGCCGAGCTCACCGACTTCTGGCGCGTCCTCACCCAGGACACCGCGCTAACCCAGTTCTTCCACACCATCACGGCCGCCTTCCTGGTCGGCGGCGCCTTCATGGTCGGCATCTCCGCCTTCCACCTCGCGCGCAAGAAGCACATCCCCGTGATGCGCAGCTCGCTGCGGGTCGGCCTGGTCGTCATGATCATCGCCGGTATGGGCACCGCCATCAGCGGCGACATGCTCGGCAAGGTGATGTTCAAGCAGCAGCCCATGAAGATGGCCGCCGCCGAGGCCCTGTGGGACGGCGAGGCCCCCGCGCCCTTCTCCGTCTTCGCCTACGGCGACGTCGACAAGGGCCACAACAAGGTGGCCATAGAGATCCCGGGCGTGCTCTCGTTCCTCGCGAACAGCGACTTCGACTCCTTCGTCCCGGGCATCAACGACGTCAACAAGGCCGAACAGGAGAAGTTCGGCCCCGGTGACTACCGGCCCAACATCCCCGTCGCCTACTGGGGCTTCCGCTGGATGATCGGCTTCGGCATGGCCTCCCTCGGCATCGGCGTGCTGGGGCTGTGGCTGACCCGCAAGCGCTTCCTGCTGCCGCCCGGGCTGCGCACCGGAGAGGACGAGGTTCCCCATCTCGTCCTCTTCAAGAAGGCGCTCAGCCCGCGGTTCGCGCAGCTGTACTGGCTCGTCGCGCTCTGGACCATGTGCTTCCCGCTGCTCGCCAACTCCTGGGGCTGGATCTTCACCGAGATGGGCCGTCAGCCGTGGGTGGTCTACGGAGTGCTGCGCACCAGGGACGCCGTCTCGCCGAACGTCTCGCAGGGCGAGGTGCTCACCTCGATGATCGGCTTCACTGCGCTCTACGCCGTCCTCGCCGTGATCGAGGTCAGGCTGCTCGTGAAGTACGTCAAGGCCGGCCCGCCCGAGCTGACGGAGGCCGACCTCAACCCGCCGGCCCGGATCGGCGGGGACGACCAGAACGCCGACCGGCCGATGGCCTTCTCGTACTGAGGCAGGAAGGAGCACACCATGCAGCTTCACGACGTCTGGTTCGTACTCATCGCCGTCCTGTGGACCGGCTACTTCTTCCTGGAGGGCTTCGACTTCGGCATCGGCGTACTCACCAAGCTCCTGGCGCGCGACCGCGCCGAGAAGCGGGTCCTGATCAACACGATCGGCCCCGTCTGGGACGGCAACGAGGTCTGGCTGCTCACCGCGGGCGGTGCCACCTTCGCGGCCTTCCCCGAGTGGTACGCCACGCTCTTCTCCGGCTTCTACCTGCCGCTGCTGCTCATCCTCGTCTGCCTGATCATCCGCGGCGTCGCCTTCGAGTACCGGCACAAGCGGTCCGAGGACAGATGGCAGACCAACTGGGAACACGCCATCTTCTGGGCCTCGCTGATCCCCGCCTTCCTGTGGGGGGTGGCCTTCGCCAACATGGTGCGCGGTGTGAAGATCGACCAGCACATGGAGTACGTCGGAAACCTCTTCGACCTGCTCAACGTGTACTCGCTCCTGGGCGGGCTGGTCACCCTCACGCTGTTCACCTTCCACGGTGCGGTGTTCGCCTCGCTCAAGACCGTCGGTGACATCCGGGACCGCTCGCGCGCACTGGCCACCCGGCTGGGTGTGGTGACGGCCGTACTGGCCCTGGCCTTCCTCATCTGGACCCAGGTCTCGCGCGGCGACGGCCGCAGCCTGATCGCCATGGCCGTCGCCGTGATCGCGCTGGCCGCCGCGCTCGGCTGCAACCTGGCGGGCCGTGAAGGCTGGTCGTTCGCCCTGTCCGGGATCACCATCGCGGCGGCGGTCGCGATGCTCTTCCTGACGCTGTTCCCGAACGTCATGCCGTCCTCGCTGGACGACGCATGGAGCCTCACGGTCACCAACGCCTCGTCCACCCCGTACACCCTGAAGATCATGACCTGGTGCGCCGGTGTGGCGGCCCCGCTGGTGATGCTCTACCAGGGCTGGACGTACTGGGTGTTCCGCAAGCGGATCGGTACGCAGCACATCGCCGACGCGCACTGATCCGCGCGCGTCACCCCGCCCGACCCTGCCGAGGGGATGTTTCACGTGAAACCGATCGACCCGCGCCTGCTCCGGTACGCCCGTTCCACCCGCCTCTTCCTGGGGGCGGTGGTGGCCCTCGGGCTCGCCGGGGCGGGGCTGGTCGTCGGCCAGGCGATGCTGATCGCCGAGATCGTGGTCGGCGCCTTCGAGCGGGGACTCGACGCCGGGGCGCTCCGGTCGCCACTGCTGCTGCTCGCGGCGGTGGCGCTCGGGCGCGCCCTGGTCGCCTGGCTCACCGAACTGGCCGCACACCGGGCCGGCGCGGCGGTGAAGTCGGAGCTGCGCGGCCGGCTCCTGGACCGGGCAGCCGATCTGGGGCCCGGCTGGCTCGGCGGCCAGCGGACCGGCTCCCTGGTGTCCCTGGCCACCCGGGGAGTGGACGCGCTCGACGACTACTTCTCCCGCTACCTCCCCCAGTTGGGGCTCGCGGTGGTGGTGCCGGCGGCGGTCCTCGCCCGGATCGTCACCGAGGACTGGGTCTCCGCGGCCATCATCGTCGTCACCCTGCCGCTGATTCCGCTGTTCATGATCCTCATCGGCATGGCCACCCAGAGCCGGATGGACCGCCAGTGGCGGCTCCTGTCCCGGCTGTCGGGGCACTTCCTCGACGTGGTGGCGGGGCTCCCGACGCTCAAGGTCTTCGGCCGGGCCAAGGCGCAGGCCGAATCGATCCGCAGGATCACCGACGACTACCGCCAGGCCACGATGCGCACGCTGCGCATCGCCTTCCTGTCCTCCTTCGCCCTCGAACTGCTCGCCACCCTGTCGGTGGCCCTGGTCGCGGTGACCATCGGCATGCGGCTCGTGCACGGCGAACTCGACCTGTACACGGGCCTCGTCATCCTGATCCTCGCGCCGGAGGCCTATCTGCCCCTGCGCCAGGTCGGCGCCCAGTACCACGCGGCCGCCGAGGGACTGGCCGCGGCCGAGGAGATCTTCACCGTCCTCGAGACCCCGGCCCCCCGGGCCGGCGCCGGCGCTCCGGTTCCGGCCGGCGGGCCGGTCATCCAGCTCGACGCGGTCGAGGTCCGCCACGAGGGGCGCGCCGCCTCCTCCCCCGGTCCGGTGTCCCTCGTCGTCGGGCCGGGCGAGTGCGTGGCGCTCACCGGCCCGAGCGGGGCGGGCAAGTCCACCCTCCTGAACGTGCTGCTCGGGTTCGTCGCACCGACGTCCGGGCGGGTACGGGTCGACGGCACCGACCTGGCCGGGCTCTCCCTCGAACAGTGGCGGGAGCAGATCGCCTGGGTGCCGCAGCGACCGCACCTGTTCGCCGGAACCATCGCCGAGAACGTCCGCCTGGCCCGGTCCGGGGCCGACGACGCCGCGGTGGAAGCGGCGCTGCGTGACGCAGGGGCCTGGGAGTTCGTCTCCGCCCTGCCGCGCGGGACGCAGACCCTGCTCGGCGAGGGCGGCGCCGGCCTGTCCGCCGGACAGCGCCAGCGGCTGGCCCTGGCGCGGGCCTTTCTCGCCGACCGGCCGGTGCTGCTGCTGGACGAGCCGACCGCGGCACTGGACGGGGAGACCGAAGCCGCCGTCGTGGAGGCCGTACGACGTCTCACGGCCGGGCGGACCGTGCTCCTCGTGGTGCACCGCCCGGCACTGCTGGCCGTCGCCGACCGGGTGGTGGCGGTGGGCGAGGGCGCCACGGACGGTACCGCGGAGGGCGCGCTCGCGGTGCCGGCCACCGCGGCCGCCCCGCGCACCCCGGCGGAAGCGTCCGACCCCGGGGAGTGGATCCTCGGGACCGCGCGGGAGCGGACCGGCGGCGGGAACGCGGACTCGGGCGGCGGCGACCCGCTGCGCCGGGTGCGGGCCGTGGCCGCCGCCTGGCAGGGCCGGTTCCGGCTGGGCCTGCTGCTCGGAGCGCTGGCCGTCGGGTGCAGCGTCGGGTTGATGGCCGTGTCCGGGTGGCTGATCTCCCGGGCCTCCGAGCAGCCGCCCGTGCTCTACCTGATGGTGGCCGTGACGGCGACCCGCGCCTTCGGGCTCGGGCGGGCCGTCTTCCGCTACGCCGAGCGTCTGGTGTCGCACGACGCCGTCCTGCGGATGCTCGCCGACCTCAGGGTCGCGGTCTACCGGAGGCTGGAGCGGATCGCGCCCGCCGGACTGCGCGAACAGCGGCGCGGGGACCTGCTCTCCCGGCTGGTGGCCGACGCCGACGCACTCCAGGACTACTGGCTGCGCTGGCTGCTGCCGGTGGGCACCGCGGTCCTCGTCGGTACCGGATCGGTGGCGTTCACGGCCTGGCTGCTGCCGGGGGCGGGCATGGTGCTCGGCGTGGGGCTGCTGGTGGCCGGTGTCGGGGTTCCGCTGGTCAGCGGGGCCTGCGCGCGCGGTGCGGAGCGGCGGCTCGCACCCGCCCGGGGCGAGCTCGCCACCCGGGTGGCCGACCTCTTGACGGGTACCGCGGAACTCACCGTCGCCGGCGCCCTCGCCGAGCGGAAGGCCCGGGCGCGGGACGCGGACGGGGCGCTCACCCGGATCGCCTCGCGCGGGGCCGCGGCCGCCGGACTGGGCGGCGGGCTGTCCGCCCTGGTGTGCGGGCTCACCGTGGTGTGTGCCGCGTTCGCCGGTGCGGGCGCCGTGGCGGACGGACGGCTGTCCGGCGTGGCCATGGCGGTGGTGGTACTGACCCCGCTCGCCGCGTTCGAGGCGGTCGCCGGGCTTCCGCTGGCCGTCCAGTACCGGCAGCGGGTGCGGCGCAGCGCCGAGCGGGTCTACGAGGTCATCGATGCGCCCGAGCCCGTCGTCGAACCGGCCGAGCCGCGGGAACTGCCCTCTTCGCCGTTCCCGCTGCGGCTGACGGGGCTCGCCGCCCGCCACGGCGGCCAGGAACGGGACGCCCTGCACGGCCTGGACCTGACCCTGGAGGCCGGCCGGCGCATCGCGGTCATCGGGCCCTCGGGCTCGGGCAAGACCACGCTGGCCCAGGTCCTGATGCGGTTCCTGGATCCGAGCGACGGCTCGTACACCCTGGGCGGGGCGGACGCGCGCGCCCTCGACGGCGACGGCGTACGCCGCTTCGTGGGGCTGTGCGCCCAGGACGCCCATATCTTCGACAGCTCGGTACGCGAGAACCTGCGCCTCGCCCGCACCGGCGCGAGCGAGGCACACCTGCGGGAGGCGCTCGCCGCGGCCCGGCTGCTGGAATGGGCCGACGGGCTTCCGGACGGGCTCGACACCCTGGTCGGCGAGCACGGGCAGCGGCTCTCGGGCGGCCAGCGCCAGCGCCTCGCCCTGGCCCGGGCCCTGCTCGCGGACTTCCCGGTCCTCGTCCTGGACGAGCCGGCCGAGCACCTGGACCTGGCGACCGCGGACGCCCTGACGGCGGACCTGCTGGCGGCGACCGAAGGCCGGGCCACCGTGCTGATCACCCACCGGCTCGCCGGGCTGGCGGCGGTCGACGAGGTCCTCGTGCTGGACCGGGGAGCGGTCGTGCAGCGAGGGGCGTACGCGGAGCTGGCACAGGTCGAGGGTCCGCTGCGGAACCTGCTGGAGCGCGAGCGGCGGGCAGGTGCGATTCCGGCCGACTGTACGAGCTGACTTTCCCTCCTAAACAGGACTAACTAGGCTCAAGAGCATGTCAGTGGAGGAGTCCCAGGAATCGCCGGAGCCCGCCCGGGAAGCACAGGACCCGATGGAGGCCGCCACCCGGGCGACCCGCAGCCTGCAAGGGCTGTCCACCGAGCTGACCGCCCGGGTACCGCAACTGCTCGAGGCCATGCGTTCCGTTGGGACCGGTCTCGAACTGCACTCCACGCTCGACCGCATCTGCGAGACGGCCGCCGAGCTCGCCGACGCCCGCTACGCGGCGATCGGTGTCGTCGACCCGGACGGCCCCGGGCTCTCGGACTTCGTGACCTTCGGCCTCGGCCCCGAGCAGGCGAAGCGGATCGGCCGCCGGCCCGACGGCAAGCGGGGTCTGCTGGGCGCGCTGATCTCCCATCCCGACACGGTGCGGCTCGCCGACCTGTCGAAGGATCCCCGCTCGGCCGGCTTTCCCCCGCACCATCCGCCCATGAAGACCTTCCTCGGCGTGCCCATCAGGGTGCAGGGGGAGATCTTCGGCAACCTCTACCTCGCCGAGAAGAACGGCGGCGGCGAGTTCAACGACTACGACGTCCACATGGTCCGCGTGCTGGCCACGGAGGCGGGCATCGCCATCGGCAACGCCCGGCTGTACGAGGCCGCCACCCAGCGGGAGCGGTGGATCGACGGATCGGTGGCCGTCACGACCGCCCTGCTGTCGGGCGGGGACGCGGACGACGCCCTCGCGGTGGTCGCTGAACAGGCCCGCCACCTCGCCGACTCGGCGGCCGGGATCGTGATGCTGCCGGCGGAGGAGGGCGGCATGGAGATCGTCGCCGTCTCCGCCGACAACCCGGCCACCTCGCTCGGTGTGGTGGTCCCGGCCGAGAGCCCGGTGGTCGTCAAACTCCTCCAGGGCGAACCGGTCTTCGTGGAAGACGTCTCCGCGGATCCCCGCATGATCAGCCGGCTCACGAGCCAGTACGGGCCCTGCATGATGCTGCCGCTGCACAGCGGCGGACGGGTGCTGGGGGCGCTCGTCACCCCGCGGGCCCGGGGGCAGAAGCCCTTCACCGAGGCGGAACGGACCCTGGCCACGCAGTTCGCCTCGCAGGCCGCCCTCGCGCTGATGATGGCCGAGGCGCAGCGCGACCGGGAACGGCTCGCGGTCTTCGAGGACCGTGACCGGATCGCCCGTGACCTGCACGATCTGGTCATCCAGCGGCTGTTCGCCACCGGGATGATGCTGGAGGGCGCGCAGCGCCGCTCGATCGTCCCGGAGGTCCGTGACGGTGTGGGCAAGGCCGTGGACGAGCTGGACGTGACGATCCAGGAGATCCGCACCGCGATCTTCGCACTCCAGCAGGGTCCGGCGGAGGCCCCGTCGGGGCTGCGCACCCGCGTCCTGCGGGAGATCAACATGGCCGCCGTCCCCCTGGGCTTCAAGCCCGCGCACCGGTTCATCGGCCCGATCGACGCGGCCGTGGGTGAGCTGGTCGGCAAGAACCTGATCGCGGCCCTGCGCGAGGCCCTGTCGAACGCATTCCGTCATGCTGACGCATCCCGGATCGAGGTGGTGGTCGACTCCACCATCAGCCTGGCCGACGGCCGGCCGGGGGTGCGGCTGGAGGTCGCCGACGACGGGGTGGGGATCCCGGAGGGCGGGCGGCGCAGCGGTCTGCGGAACCTGCGCCGCAGGGCCGAGTCCCTGGGCGGCTCCAGCTGGTACGGCCCCGGTATCGGGGAGGACGCCGGCGGGACCGCCCTGGTGTGGGAGGCCCCGCTCTAGACCCTGTCCGGGCGGGTCAGGCGTGCGCGGCGCGTTCGGCGAGGATGCGCTCGATCACGACGGCCACGCCGTCCTCGTTGTTGGCCACGGTGCGGCCGGAGGCGGCCGCTATCACGTCCGGGTGGGCGTTGCCCATGGCGTAGGAGGTCCCTGCCCAGCGCAGCATCTCGACGTCGTTGGGCATGTCGCCGAAGGCGACGACCTCGGCCGGGGAGATACCGCGCTCGGAGCAGCACAGCTCCAGGGTGCTGGCCTTGGACACGCCGAGCTCGCTGATCTCCAGCAGGGCGGTCGGGCTGGAGCGGGTGATGGCGGCGTAGGCTCCGGCGGCCGACCGGGCCAGGGCGAGGAACTCGTCCGGGGCCAGCTCGGCGTGGTGCGCGAGCAGCTTCAGGACCGGCGCGGCGCTGTCGTCCGTCTCCTCGCGCAGCAGCTTCTCGGCGGTGGCGACCGTGGCCCCCGGGTCCTGGAAGAAGGGCGGGTAGGCCGGCTCGTAGTTGATGCCGGTGGTCGTCTCGACCGCGAAGGAGGCGCCGGGGACGGCCGCGCGCAGGGTCTCGACCACCGTGAGCGCGGTGGTCCGGGGCAGAGCCCGTACCTGGACGAACTCCCGTCCGGCGTGCAGGTCGACCACGGCGGCGCCGTTCGCGCAGATGGCCAGGCCGTGCCCGTGCACGTGATCGCTGACCACGTCCATCCAGCGGGCCGGGCGTCCGGTGACGAAGAAGACCTCGATCCCGGCCTCCTCGGCGGCGGCGAGGGCGGCTACCGTGCGCAGCGAGACGGATTTGTCGTCGCGCAGCAGGGTGCCGTCAAGGTCGGTGGCGATGAGCCGGGGTGCGGGGAAGGGCCCGTCCGGGCGCTGGGGAGCCGAGGTCACGGCTCCATCTTCGCCCATGGGTTCCCACCCGTTCACCAAGATCGGCCAGAGATGTTTCACGTGAAACGTGGCTCACAGCGCGGGAAGGGTTCGCACCGTAGGCTCAGTGACATGAGTCTTCGCCTGAGCACCGTGATCCTGCCGGTCCGTCCGTGGCACGATGGCGGTCGTGACCAGTGGGAGCGGGCCGAGCAGCTCGGGTTCCACACGGCCTACACCTATGACCACCTGACCTGGCGCACCTTCCGCGACGGCCCCTGGTTCGGTGCGGTTCCCACCCTGACCGCGGCGGCGGCCGTCACGACCCGGCTCCGTCTGGGGACGCTGGTCACCTCGCCGAACTTCCGGCACCCGGTGACCCTGGCCAAGGACCTGATGTCCCTGGACGACATCTCCGGCGGGCGGATCACGCTCGGTATCGGCGCGGGCGGCAATGGCTTCGACGCGACCGCGCTGGGGCAGGAGGAATGGAGCCCCCGTGAGCGCGCGGACCGCTTCGCCGAGTTCGTTCCGCTGCTCGACCGGCTGCTGACCGAGAGCGCGGTGACCCACCACGGCACTTTCTACTCCGCCGAGGAAGCCCGCAACATCCCCGGGTGCGTTCAGCGCCCGCGGCTGCCGTTCGCCGTCGCCGCGACCGGCCCGCGGGGTGTGAGGCTCGCCGCTGAGTTCGGCCAGGCCTGGGTGACCGCAGGTGACCCCAAGGTCTTCGAGGGAACGCCCGAGCAGTCCCTGGAGGCCCTGCGCGGACAGGTCGGCAAGCTGGAGAAGGCCCTGGCCGAGGCCGGCCGGGAGCCCGAATCCATCGAGCGGGTCCTGCTGACCGGGTTCACCCCGGAGCGCGGCAGCATGCTGGAGTCCGTGGACGCCTTCGTCGACTTCGCCGGCCGTCACCGCGAGCTGGGCTTCACCGAGCTGGTCGTCCACGCCCCGATCCCCGACTCCGACTTCGCGGCCGACGAGGCCGTCTTCGAGCGGATCGCCACCGAGGCACTCGCGCAGCTGGGCGCCTGACGGCCCCCTGCCTGTCATCCCGCCGGGGTTCCCGCGCCGCTACTGGAAGCGCAGGAACTCCGGCGGTACGGCGTCGGCCAGCCACACCCCGTTGGCGCTGACCCGGAAGACGTGCCCGGCCGCATACATCGCCGCGGCGTCCACCGGGAGCACCACCGGCCGTCCCCTGCGCGCGCCCACGCGGGCGGCCGTCTCACGGTCGGGCGAGAGGTGCACGTGGTGGCGTGCCATCGGGCGCAGCCCTTCGGCGCGGATCGAGTCCAGGGCCGCGGCGACGGTGCCGTGATAGAGGTACGCGGGCGGTTCCGCCTCCGGCAGGTCCAGGTCCACCGCGACGGTGTGGCCCTGGTTGGCCCTGATGCGGGTGCCGTCGATGGTGAACCGCTGTTTGTCGTTCGTGGCGACGACGTGATCCAGCTCGGCACGGCTGACCGGGAAGCGGTGCGCCGCCGCCGCGCGCAGGAGGTCGTCGATCTCCACCCAGCCCTGCGGGTCGAGCGTCAGTCCGATGCGTTCCGGCTGGTGCCGCAGGTGTTTCGAGACGTATTTGGACACCTTCACGGTGCGTCGGTCATCCATGTCCCCAGCTTGATGGCTCGGGCGGGTACCCGGCAGCGATTTTCCGCCCCCGCGTTACGTCCCAAGGCCGGCACTCCCTCTATTAAGTTTCCAAGATACGGAATATATTTTCCGCTAGAAGCTCATTCGGAGGGAGAAACTATGACAAGTAAGGCTTCACTGCTGCGGCGCACGGCTGCCGAGCTCGTCGGCACCGCGGGCCTGCTCGTGGTCGTGATCGGGTCCGGTATCCAGGCCGCGTCCCTCAGTCGCGACACCGGTGTCGCCCTCGTCGCCAACTCGCTGGCCACCGCCATCGGCCTCGGCCTGATCATCACCCTCTTCGGCCCCCTGTCCGGTGCCCACCTCAACCCCGTCGTCACCCTCACCGCCTGGTGGGCCCGCCGCGCCGGCGGCGAGGGGCTCGCCGCGCGGGAGGCCTTCGCCTACGCCGGCGCTCAGACCGCCGGGGCCATCGGCGGCGCCGTCGTGGCCGAGATGATGTTCGGCCGCACCCCGGGGACCTTCTCCACCCAGGTCCGCGACGGCGGTCACCTGCTGATCGGCGAGATCGTCGCGACCGCCGGTCTCGTCCTGGTCATCCAGGGGCTCGGCCGCATCGGCCGCCCGAGGCTCATCCCGGCCGCGGTCGCCGCGTACATCGCCGCAGCCATCTGGTTCACCTCTTCGAGCTCCTTCGCCAACCCGGCCGGCACGATCGGCCGCGCCTTCAGCGACTCCTTCACCGGCATCGCCCCGCAGTCGCTCCCCGGCTTCCTCGCCGCGCAGCTGGCCGGAGGCGTCCTTGGCCTCGCCCTGGCCACGCTCCTGTACGGACGCGAGCGCGGCCGGGTGACGTCGGGTCAGGCGGCCTCCGGGAACACGCCTTCCGGGGAGGTGGACGCCCAGACCCCCCTGGCCGATATGCCCCGCCCCAGTACCGGGTTCGAGACGACCATCTGACACAACACGCCTGTTGCCCACAGGAAAACGGGAGTTGTCCACAGCCGTTTCGGCGGGTTTCAGTGCTATCTGAGCGATTCGCCCTGGGGATCGCCTGTGGACTACCGATCGAGCATTACCGGCCGCCCCGGCTGGCCAGGTCGTTCATCGTCCGGGCCTGGAGCTCCCGTTCCGTCGCGGCCCGGACGAATTCCGCCACGTGCTCCGGACCCACCAGTTCCTGCACCGCCCGCACCGTCGCGGCGGGCAGGGCCACCGGAGCGGGCCCCGCCGGCTGGACCGCTCCGGGAGCGCCGAGGTGCCGCTGGAGGTGCCGGGTCGCGAACAGCCGCATCGCACGTGCCAGTTCGGCGTCGACCGTCTGCTGGGCCAGGGGCCGCAGCCGGCGCACCATCGTCGCCGCCTCCGCCGCGTCCGAGTCCGTCGGCGGAACCTGACCGAGGTAGCGGGCGAAGACGTGCTCGGTGGTGAACTCCAGGAAGCGCGAGGCGATGTGCTCGACCTGTCCGCGCAGCTCCCGCAGATGACCGGTGATCGCCGTGAGGGGCACCCCGGCCGCGTACAGCTCGGCCGCGACCGCCAGCTCCTGCGGGGAGGGCACCAGGAACTCGTCCGGACGGCCCGGGATGCGCTCCAGCACCCCGAGCTCACACGCCTCGTCCACCGCCCCGTCGTCCGGCAGCCCGCCGAACCGGGCATGCAGGTCCTCCCGGCTGATCCGGTCGGCCTCCTCGTCCGTCCACGGCCCCTGCACCTCCGCCACCAGGCCGAGTACGCCGCCCAGCCCGCGCCCCGCGTCCCAGGCCTCGAGCAGTTCCTTGATGGAGGCCAGGGTGTAGCCGCGGTCCAGCAGGTCGGCGATCTGGCGCAGCCGCGCCAGGTGCGTGTCCCGGTACACGTTGGACCTGCCCCGCCGCTCCGGCTTCGGCAGCAGACCGCGGTCCTGGTACGCGCGGATGGTGCGCACGGTCGCGCCGCTGTGGTGGGCCAGATCTTCGATCCGGTACTCGGCTGGCGCCTGATCGGACAATCCCGGCTCCCTACGACATGGCGGCTCGGCCGACCGCGCCCGCCGCGGTCCGGGCGGCAGGAGGCGCCGCCAGGTACTCGACCGCCGTGAGCAGCGAGCCCTCCTGCGAGGGATGGTACGACCGCGGGATGGAGCCGGGTATGTCCGTGCCGGGCTCTGCGCGCGGCGGAACCGGACCCCCGCCCCGTGGCCGCGCGCCGGCCGGGCCCCCGCCCGCCCGGTTCACAGCCGGGGCTCCAGCCGGGCGATCCTCCGCAGCGTGTTCGGCATGAACCGGGACATCCACAGGGCGCCCTTGGACTCGGGGGTCACCGGTACCACCGCCCGGTTCTTCACCACCGCCAGCAGGATCGCGTCGGCGACCTTCTCCGGCGGGAAGTTCCGCAGCCCGTACAACCGCGAGGACCGCTCCTGGCGGCGCTTCTCCTCGGCCGCGTCCACCCCCGCGAACCGGGAGGTGGCGGTGATGTTGGTGTTCACGATGCCCGGGCAGATCGCCGAGACCCCGATCGACTTGGAGGCGAGCTCGGCGCGCAGGCACTCGCTCAGCATCAGCACCGCTGCCTTGGAGGTGCTGTACGCGGGCAGGGTCCGGGAGGGGAGGTAGGCGGCGGCGGAGGCCGTGTTGACGATGTGTCCGCCCTGGCCGCGCTCGGCCATCTGCCGCCCGAAGATCCGGCAGCCGTGGATGACCCCCCACAGGTTCACGTCGAGGACCTTCTTCCAGTCCTCCGAGGCGGTGTCCAGGAAGGAACCCGACAGCCCGATGCCGGCGTTGTTGACCAGCACGTCCACGATGCCGTACTCGGCGGCTACCTTCGCCGCGAGCTTCTCCATCGCCTGCTCGTCACTGACGTCGACGCACTCGCCCCAGGCATCGGCGGCGCCGACGAGCCGGGCCATCTCCGCGGTGCGGGCCGCTCCCTCGCCGTCCCGGTCCACGGCCACGACCCGGGCCCCGGCCTCGGCGAACGCGAAGGCGGTGGCCCGGCCGATACCGCTCGCCGCGCCGGTGACCAGCACCAGCTGTCCCGAGAACCGGTCGGCGTACTTCCCCGGGGCCTTGTGCTCCGGAGCCTTCGCCATGGGCTCCTCCCGGGCGGCGACGAACTCGCCGATCCAGGCCGCCACCTGGTCGGGGCGGGTCCTGGGGATCCAGTGCTTCGCGGGCAGGGTGCGCCGCACGAGGTCCGGGGCCCACCGCTCCAGGTCGTCGTAGAGCCGCTCGGAGAGGAAGGCGTCCCCGGTCGGGGTGATCAGCTGTACCGGTACGTGCGCGTACGCGTCGGCGCGCGGCCGGCGCAGCCTGGGACGGACGTTGTCGCGGTAGAGCCAGGCTCCGTGCGCCGCGTCAGAGGGCAGCGAGGCCGTCGGGTAGGCGCCGCCGGCCGGGACCTCCTCCAGGCGCGCGAGGATCTTCGGCCAGCGCTTGCCCAGCGGGCCGCGCCAGGCGAGCTCCGGCAGCACCGGCGTGTGCAGCATGCCCACGTACCAGGACTTCGAGCCCTGGTTCAGCAGTTGCGCGGCCCGGCGCGGGGTGGGCCGTGTCAGCCGCCGCTTGATCCAGTGCCCGAAGTGGTCGAGGGAAGGACCCGACATGGAGGTGAAGGAGGCGATCCGGCCCTCGGTCCGGGCCACCGTCGCGAACTCCCAGCCCTGGACGGAACCCCAGTCGTGGCCCACCAGGTGCACGGGCCGGTCCGGGCTGACGGCGTCCGCCACCGCCAGGAAGTCGTCGGTGAGCTTCTCCAGGGTGAAGCCCCCGCGCAGCGGCACGGGAGCCGAAGAGCGGCCGTGCCCGCGCACGTCGTACAGCACCACGTGGAACCGGGCCGCCAGCCGCTCGGCGACCTCCGACCAGACCTCCTTGGTGTCCGGGTAGCCGTGCACCAGCAGCACGGTGGGCCGGTCCGGGTCGCCGAGCTCGACGACGCACAGCTCGATCCCGCCCGTGCTCACCCGGCGCTCGCGCGCTCCCGCCAGTGCCGTACCGCTCATCCCGCTCATGCCGCCTGCTCCTCGGTCCAGCGCCGCACGTGCGGCAGGTCGTCGTCCAGCCAGAACGCGCTCTCCTCGGGATCCCGGGAGTCGGTGACCACCAGGATCTCCTCGAACTTCGCACCCGTGCCCCGGAAGCCCAGATGAGGCTCCACCGCCCACAGTCCGGGCTGCGGCGGGTGGTCGGAGAAGTGGTACGGGCTCCACAGCGGGGACCAGCCCTCGCGGTGGCCGTGCAGGGCGTCGGAGGCCAGCCCCTTGAGTGACTGGGTGCCGAACCCGAACGCGGTCGGGGACCAGCGGCGCTCCTTGACCCGGTCTATCTTGTGCGCGATGACCCCGAAGGGATAGGCCCGGTGGCGGTTGGCGTACCCCTGCCGGGTCATCAGCCGTTCGACGTTCTCGTAGATCTCGCGCAGCGGGCGGCGCTCGCGCACCTGCTCCAGGATCAGCGCGCGGTGCGGCCGCAGGTCGGACATCAGCCGGTCCTGCACCGGATTGAGGCCGAGGCTGCCGGAGTAGCCGATGTCGGCCGCGTACCCCCGGTAGACGGGCGCCATGTCGAGGATGAACGGCATCCCCGGCTCCAGCTTCCGGTTGGTCGGGAAGAACTGGAGCGGGATCCTGAAGCCCGCGAAAGCGGTCCGGTCCCCGAACCATGCGAAGGGAAGGTGGAACCAGTCCCGCACCCCGCGCTCGCGCAGCCACTCGCGCTGCATCCGGGCCGCCTCGCGCTCGGTCACTCCGGGGCGGAGCTGGGCTGCCACCGTCTCGGCGCACTCGTAGGCGAGGCGCTGGACCTCCCTGAAGCCGCGCAGCTCGGCGGCGAGCCGCGCGGAGCCCTGTGCGGCGAGTTCCCCGGTGTCCGTGTCCCCAGCCATGCCAGCCGTCCGTCCTGTCAGCCGTGCCGCCGAAAGTTGACACTGATGAATGTGACAATGACCGGAGGTGGCGTCAAGGGTCGTGCACGGACCTGTGGACAACCCGCCCCCTCGCCCGGCCGGTGTCAGCCTTCCGTCAGGGTCCGTAGTCCTCAAGGCGGAGACGGGATCCCGCTCCAGGTCTGACGCTCCGCCCGGGCCCCGGCACTAACGTCGAACCCGTGACTGTCATCGCGACCGAAAGCCTGAGCAAGCGGTACCCCCGAGTGACCGCCCTCGACCGGCTCTCCCTGGACATCGGGCCCGGAGTGACCGGGCTCGTGGGTGCCAACGGGGCCGGCAAGTCCACGCTGATCAAGATCCTGCTCGGGCTGTCGCCCGCCACCGAGGGCCGCGCCGCCGTCCTCGGCCTGGACGTCGCCACGCACGGCAGCACGATCCGCGAGCGCGTCGGCTACATGCCCGAGCACGACGCCCTGCCGCCCGACGTCTCGGCCACCGAGTTCGTCGTCCACATGGCACGCATGTCGGGCCTGCCGCCGACGGCCGCCCGCGAGCGGACCGCCGACACACTGCGCCACGTCGGGCTGTACGAGGAGCGCTACCGCCCGATCGGCGGCTACTCCACCGGTATGAAGCAGCGCGTCAAGCTGGCCCAGGCGCTCGTCCACGACCCGCAGCTGGTCCTCCTCGACGAGCCGACCAACGGCCTCGACCCGGTGGGCCGCGACGAGATGCTCGGCCTGATCCGCCGCGTCCACACCGACTTCGGCATCTCCGTCCTGGTCACCTCCCACCTCCTCGGCGAGCTGGAGCGGACCTGCGACCACGTCGTGGTCATCGACGGCGGCAAGCTGCTGCGCTCCAGCTCCACCAGCGACTTCACCCAGACCACGACCACCCTGGCGGTGGAGGTCACCGACTCCGACGCGCACCCGGACGGCACCGCCGCCCTGCGCAAGGCGCTCACCGCGGCGGGCCTGACCCTCCACGCGGGCGAGGAGCAGGGACTGCCCGGAGCCGGCCACGTCCTGCTCGTCGAGGCGACGGGCGAGGACACCTACGACACCATCCGCGACACCGTCGCCGACCTCGGCGTCGGTCTGGTCCGCATGGAACAGCGCCGCCACCGCATCGCGGAGGTCTTCCGCGAGAGCGACCAGTCCGCGCAGCGCAACCACATCCAGCAGTGGGGAGCCGGTACCGATGGCACCTGAGACCTCGACCCAGATCCACAACATCGGCTACCGGTCCTACGACGGCCCCCGGCTCGGCCGCTCCTACGCCCGCACCTCGCTGTTCTCGCAGTCGCTGCGCGGCGCCTACGGGCTCGGTCGCTCGGCCAAGTCCAAGGTCCTGCCGATGATCCTCTTCGCGGTGATGTGCGTACCCGCGCTGATCATCGTCGCGGTGGCCATCGCCGTGCCCGGCTCCACCGACCTGCCGATCAAGTACACGACGTACGCCCTGACCACCCAGGTGGTCATCGGCCTCTACCTCGCCTCCCAGGCGCCCCAGTCGGTCTCGCGGGACCTGCGCTTCAAGACGGTGCCCCTGTACTTCTCGCGGCCCATCGAGCGGGTCGACTACGTCCTGGCCAAGTACGCCGCCATGGCCTCGGCCCTCTTCATCCTCACCGCCACCCCGCTGCTGATCATGTGGATCGGCTCGCTGCTGGCGAAGTTCGACTTCGGTCACCAGACCAAGGGATTCGGGCAGGCACTGGTGTCGGTACTTCTGCTGTCGCTGCTCTTCGCGGGCCTCGGGCTGGTCATGGCCGCGCTCACCCCGCGCCGCGGGTTCGGGGTGGCCGCGGTCATCGCCATGCTGCTCATTCCCTACGGCGCCGTCTCCACCGTGCAGGCGGTCGCCTACGGGACCGGCAACACCGGTCCCATCGAGTGGCTGGGCCTCTTCTCCCCCATCACCCTGATCGACGGCGTGCAGACCGCGTTCCTCGGTGCGACCTCCGCCTTCCCCGGCGGTGAGGGCCCCTCGGCCGGCACCGGCGTCGTCTACCTGCTCGTCATCCTCGGCCTCATCGCCGGCTCCTACGCCGCCCTGATGGCCCGCTACCGGAAGGCCGGGCTGTGACGACCATCGACATCGACCACACCTCCCGCTGGTTCGGGAACGTCGTCGCCGTCAACGACGTGACCATGCGCATCGGACCCGGCGTCACCGGCCTCCTCGGCCCCAACGGCGCCGGCAAGTCCACGCTGATCAACATGATGGGCGGCTTCCTCGCCCCCTCCACCGGCACCGTCACCCTCGACGGCGCCCCGATCTGGCGCAACGAGTCGGTGTACCGGCAGATCGGCGTCGTACCCGAGCGCGAGGCGATGTACGACTTCCTCACCGGCCGGGAGTTCGTCGTCGCCAACGCCGAACTGCACGGGCTGGACGACGCGGCGGCCCAGCGGGCGCTGGCCACCGTCGAGATGGAGTACGCCCAGGACCGGAAGATCGCCACGTACTCCAAGGGCATGCGCCAGCGCGTGAAGATGGCTTCCGCGCTCGTCCACGACCCGTCTGTGCTGCTGCTCGACGAGCCCTTCAACGGCATGGACCCGCGCCAGCGCATGCAGCTGATGGACCTGCTGCGGCGGATGGGCGGCGAGGGCCGCACCGTCCTGTTCTCCTCCCACATCCTGGAGGAGGTCGAGCAGCTGGCCTCCCACATCGAGGTGGTCGTCGCCGGCCGGCACGCCGCGTCGGGTGACTTCCGCAAGATCCGCCGCCTGATGACGGACCGCCCGCACCGCTACCTCGTGCGCTCCTCGGACGACCGGGCCCTCGCCGCGGCCCTGATCGCCGATCCGTCGACCGCCGGCATCGAGGTCGACCTCAAGGAAGGCGCCCTGCGGATCCAGGCCGTCGACTTCGGGCGCTTCACCGAACTGCTGCCCCGGGTCGCCCGCGCGCACGGCATCCGGCTGCTGACCGTCTCGCCCTCGGACGAGTCCCTCGAGTCCGTCTTCTCCTACCTCGTCGCGGCCTGAAAGGAGCTGGCAACCATGTACAACCCGACCGTCGCCCGGCTCACCTACCGGGCCCTTCTCGGCCGCCGTCGCGCAGCGATCCTCTTCGCGCTGCCCGCCCTGCTGCTCGTCATCTCCGTCGCCGTCCGCTTCTTCACCGGGGTGGACGACAAGGTCGCCTCGGAGCTGCTCGGCGGCTTCGCGCTCGCCACGATGGTGCCGTTGATCGGCGTCATCGCCGGGACCGGAGCCATCGGGCCCGAGATCGACGACGGCTCGATCGTCTACCTGCTCTCCAAGCCGGTGAAGCGTCCGACGATCATCATGACCAAGCTGATCGTCGCGATCGCCATCACGATGGCCTTCTCCGCCATCCCCACCCTGATCGCGGGCTTCATCCTCAACGGCAACGGCCAGCAGATCGCCGTCGCCTACACGGTCGCCGCGCTCGTCGCCTCGATCGCCTACAGCGCGCTGTTCCTGCTGCTGGGCACCGTCAGCCGGCACGCCGTCGTCTTCGGCCTGGTCTACGCCCTGATCTGGGAGTCCCTCTTCGGCAGCCTGGTCTCCGGCGCGAAGACCCTCAGCGTCCAGCAGTGGGCCCTGTCCCTGGCCGAGAAGGTCGCCGGAGAGGGATACGTGGACTCCAGTGTCGGCCTGCCCACCGCCGTGCTCCTGCTCCTGGCGGTCACCGTCGGCGCCACCGTGTACGCGGGCCAGAAGCTGCGCCGCCTCACCCTGGCCGGCGAGGAGTAGCCCGCCGCACCGGCCCGAAACCGTGCCCCGCCCGGCCCACCGGCCAGGCGGGGCACGGCCGTACGGGGCATCATCGGGGCATGATCGAGCACACCGGACCCGAGCCGTCCAGGCCTCTGCGGGCCTGGATACGCTCCTCGCCCGGCACACACATATGGCTGCTGATCGTGGCCGTGACCAGTGTCGTCGTGGCGATCGCCCCGGACCGGCTCGACCACGTGCTGCTCCACCGCAACAGCAGCAACATCCACCAGCTGGTCAAATACCCTCTGCGGGCCCTGCTGAGCAGTGCCTTCTGGATCGAGAACCCGGCCTCGCTCGCCCTCTACACCCTGCTCTTCGAGCTCTTCCACGCCACCGTCGAACGCTGGCTGGGCACCCTGCGCTGGCTGGTGATCGTCGCGACCGCCCATATCGTCGCCACCCTCGCCAGTCAGAAGGTCCTCCTCATGGCCATCGAGGACAACCGCGCGCCGCACAGCATGACGCACGTCGTGGACATCGGCGTCAGCTACGGGCTCGCGGCCTCGATCGGCGTCCTGACCTACCGTCTCCCGAACCCCTGGAGATGGCTGTACCTGGCCGGAGCCGTGGCCTTCTTCGGGATCCCCCTGCTCACCGGCGGCAGCTTCACCGACCTCGGCCATGCCATCTCGCTGGCCGTCGGGCTGCTGGCCTGGCCGCTGACCCTCCACCCGGAGCCGCACGGGGTCCATGTTTCACGTGAAACATGAGCGCGTGCGCCCGGCCGCGCGGGCGGGGAGAAATTCGCTGGTAAGGGGCGTGCGCCCCCGGCACAGTGGGAGGTGCGGGGAGCAACAAAAAAGGTCCGGGACAGCCACTTCGAGCGCGCCTCACGGCGCGGGCTGTTCCGGACCTTCTTCCATGAACGGGTGTGGCTCAGGCGGCGCCCAGCAGACGTTCCAGCACCACCGCGATGCCGTCCTCCTGGTTGGAGGTGGTCACCTCGTCGGCCACGGCCTTCAGATCGGCGTGGGCGTTGGCCATCGCGACACCGTGCGCGGCCCAGCCGAACATGGGGATGTCGTTGGGCATGTCGCCGAACGCGATCGTCTCGGCGGCCTTCACCTTCAGCCGGCGTGCGGCGAGCGAGAGCCCCGTGGCCTTGCTCAGTCCCAGCGGCAGGATCTCCACTATCCCCGGACCTGCCATCACGATGTCGACCAGGTTGCCGACGGTCTCCCGGGCCACCTTGACCAGCTCATCCTCGCCCATCCCTGGGTGCTGGATGTACAGCTTGTTGAGCGGAGCGCTCCACACGGCCGCGGTGTCCTCCAGGTAGAGCGCCGGGAGGCCTCCCTGCACCTGGTAGCCGGGCCCGAACAGGACCTCGCCGTCCACCCCGTCCCGGCTGGCGGCCAGCGCCAGCGGACCCACCTCGGCCTCGAGCTTCGACAGGGCCAGACCGGCCAGCTGCCGGTCCAGCGTCACCGAGGTCAGCAGCCGGTGCGCCCCCGCGTCGTAGACCTGAGCGCCCTGCCCGCACACCGCGATCCCCTGGTAACCGAGGTCGTCCAGCACGCCCCGGGTCCAGGGCACGGCCCGGCCGGTGACGATGATGTGCGCCGCGCCCGCCGCGGTGACCGCGGCGAGCGCCTCACGGGTGCGCTCCGAGACGGTGTCGTCGTCACGCAGGAGCGTGCCGTCGAGATCCGTCGCGACGAGCTTGTACGGGAACGGGGCCGTGCTCACTTGGCGATCGGCTCCAGGACCTCACGGCCGCCCAGGTACGGGCGCAGCACCGGGGGGACCCGCACGGAGCCGTCGGCCTGCTGGTGGTTCTCCAGGATGGCGACGATGGTGCGGGGGACGGCGCACAGGGTGCCGTTGAGCGTGGACAGCGGGGCGGTCTTCTTGTCCTCGCGGTAGCGGATCTGCAGGCGGCGGGCCTGGAAGCCGTCACAGTTCGAGGCGGAGGTCAGCTCGCGGTACTTGCCCTGGGTCGGGATCCAGGCCTCGCAGTCGAACTTGCGGGAGGCGGAGGCCCCCAGGTCGCCGGTGGCGACGTCGATGACCTGGAACGGCAGCTCCAGGCTGGTCAGCCACTGCTTCTCCCACTCCAGGAGCCGCTTGTGCTCGGCCTCGGCGTCCTCGGGCGCGACGTACGAGAACATCTCGACCTTGTCGAACTGGTGGACGCGGAAGATGCCGCGGGTGTCCTTGCCGTACGTACCGGCCTCGCGGCGGAAGCACGGCGAGAAGCCGGCGTACCGCAGGGGCAGCTTGTCGACGTCGATGATCTCGTCCATGTGGTACGCGGCGAGCGGGACCTCGGAGGTGCCGACGAGGTAGTAGTCGTCCTTCTCCAGGTGGTACACGTTCTCCGCGGCCTGGCCGAGGAAGCCGGTGCCCTCCATGGCGCGCGGGCGGACCAGCGCGGGGGTGAGCATCGGGATGAAGCCGGCCTCGGTGGCCTGGGCGATCGCCGCGTTGACGAGGGCCAGCTCCAGCAGGGCGCCGACGCCCGTCAGGTAGTAGAAGCGCGAGCCGGACACCTTGGCGCCGCGCTCGACGTCGATGGCGCCCAGCGCCTCGCCCAGCTCCAGGTGGTCCTTGGGCTCGAAGCCCTCGGCCGCGAAGTCGCGGATCGTGCCGTGCGTCTCGAGGATGGTGAAGTCCTCCTCGCCGCCGACGGGCACGTCCTCGTGGACGATGTTGCCGAGCTTGAGCAGGAGCTGCCTGGCAGCCTCGTCCGCCTCGTTCTGCTCCGCCTCGGCCGCCTTGACGTCGGCCTTGAGCTGCTCGGCCTTGGCCAGCAGCTGGGCGCGCTCCTCAGGAGTGGCCTTGGGGATGAGCTTGCCGAGGGACTTCTGCTCATTGCGCAGTTCGTCGAAGCGCATGCCGGAGGACCTGCGGCGCTCGTCGGCGGAGAGCAGTGCGTCGACGAGGCCGACGTCCTCTCCACGGGCGCGCTGCGAGGCGCGGACACGGTCAGGGTCTTCACGGAGCAGCCGAAGGTCAATCACCCCTCCAGGCTACCGGTCTGGGCTTCCTGGGATCACACCGATATCACGCTGCGTGTCATTATGTCCCGATTGAGGGGAATGCTAATCACTTGCTCCAGTGGCTGGAAGAGGCCCCTGGGGACGGCCGATAAAACCGGCCCGATTCCCCGAAAAGGGGCATGACGGAGGGTGGCGCGCAGGCCCTGATCAGCGCTGAGGGCTCAGCCTTGTCCACAGGAATTCCACCGGGACTCCCCTTATCCACAGGCTGTGTGCCGCATCTGTGGACACGGAATTAGATCAATAGGGGCCCGTGAGGAGCCGTGCCGGTTCAGGGTTCAAACCGCCCTCACACACTCATTCGGGTGGGAATGGCTCGCTCCAAAGAGTTGGTCGGTGATACAGGGGTGACGCCGTTCACCTGCCGCTCCCCAGCGCGAAACCTGCGCCGCCCGACCGATTTGTCGACCTTGTCGTGCCGCTCTGTCGACTTGTCCCCAGGTCTCTCTCTCGCCCTGTGGATAACTCTGTGGACAAGCGGAAGAGGTGGGGACGGTCTACGCCCGGCCGTCGAGGCAGCGGGCCAGCCAGTCGGAAGCCTCCGTGAAATCGCCATCGGAGGTGCCCGGCCGCGCCGCCCGCACTTCACTCAGAGCGACGCCGGCGCGCGGGTAGGAGCCCAGGAAGCGGACCTGGGGACAGGTCCGGCGCAGCCCCATCAGGGCTTCGCTCACCCGCCGGTCGGAGATGTGCCCCTCGGCGTCCACGGCGAAGCAGTAGTTCCCGATCCCCTCGCCCGTCGGCCGGGACTGGATCAGCATCAGGTTCACGCCCCGCACGGCGAACTCCTGGAGCAGCTCCAGCAGGGCGCCGGGATGGTCGTCGCCCAGCCACAACACCACGGAGGTCTTGTCCGCGCCCGTGGGGGCGGCCGGCCGGGCGGGCCGCCCGACCAGTACGAACCGGGTCTCGGCGTTCTGCGCGTCGTGGATCTCGGTGACCAGCGCTTCCAGCCCGTACGTGGCAGCGGCGAACTCGCCCGCGAAGGCGGCGTCGAACCGGCCCTCCTGGACCAGCCGCGCCCCGTCCGCGTTGGAGGCGGCCGACTCCCACACCGCGTCGGGCAGGTGCGTCCGCAGCCAGTTGCGCACCTGCGGCTGGGCGACCGGGTGCCCCGTGACGGTCTTGATGTCCGACAGCTTGGTCCCGGGCCGCACCAGCAGCGCGAACGCGATGGGCAGCAGCACCTCGCGGTAGATCATCAACGGCTCGCCCGAGGCCAGCTCGTCGAGGGTGGCGGTGACCCCGCCCTCCACCGAGTTCTCGATCGGCACCAGCGCGGCCGCGGCCTCACCGCCCCGCACGGCGTCCAGAGCGGCCGGGACCGACACCATCGGGACGAGCTCCCGGGTGGCGGCTTCCGGCAGGGTGCGGAGGGCCGCTTCGGTGAACGTGCCCTCGGGACCGAGATAGGTGAAGCGCGTGGCCGACATGCGATCAGCCTAATGCCGGGAGGCTCGCCATCGGGGGGCTGTTCACCCTTCGAGCAGCCGCTGCCCGACGTACTCGCCGGCGCGCGGGCCGGGCGGAACGGCGTACAGGCCGCTCGACTCGTGCCGGATGAACTCCGACAGCGCGTCACCCCGGTCGAGCTTGCGCTGGACCGGTACGAACCCGCGCAGCGGATCGGCCTGCCAGCAGATGAAGAGCAGGCCGGCGTCCGGGGTGCCGTCGGGGGCGATCCCGTCGTGGAAGGAGAACGGCCGCCGCAGCATGGCGGCGCCGCCGTTCTGCGCGGGGGCGGAGATCCGCGCATGCGCGTTGGAGGGGATCACCGGCTTGCCGTCGGGGCCGAGCTTGTCCAGGGCCAGGGGCGTGGTCTCGCCGCCGCCGGTCAGGGGCGCGCCGTTGGCCTTCGTCCGGCCGATGACCTGCTCCTGCTGGGCCAGGGACCGCTTGTCCCAGTCGTCCAGCAGCATCCGGATCCTGCGCACGACGGCGTACGAACCCCCCGCCATCCAGGCGTGCTCCGCCGGTCCGGGCCCGGCGGCGGGCACGAAGATCCGCTTGTCGAAGTCGGGGTCCGCGGGCTTCGGGTTCCCGGTGCCGTCGATCTGGCCCATGAGGTTCCGCGCGGTCATCGGGGAGGCGGTGGCGCCGGGGGACCGGTTGAAACCGTTCATCTGCCAGCGCACCCGCGCGGCCTCCCCGGCGTCCCTCTGCACCGCCCGCAGGGCGTGGAAGGCGACGAGCCCGTCATCCGAGCCGATCTGCACCCAGAGGTCGCCGTTGCTGCGCTGGGCGTCGAGCCGGTCCGAGGAGAAGTCGGGCAAGGGGTCGAGGGCAGCCGGGCGGCGGGCGGTGAGGCCCGTGCGCTCGAAGAAGGAGTGGCCGAACCCGAACGTGATGGTCAGGGAGGAGGGCCCGGCGTCGAGGGCGATGCCGCTGTCCGACGTCGGGGCGGTCTCTCCCGCCATGAGCCGGCGGGCGGTCTCGGACCAGCGGCGCATCAGCGCGGCGGCCTCCGTACGCCCCGCCCCCGGTGCCAGGTCGAAGGCCAGGACGTGGCCCTTGGCCTGGAGAGGGGTGGTGATGCCCGCCTGGTGGTCCCCTTCGAAGGCGACCGCGGTCGCGCCGAGGGAGGAGAGGGCCCCGGCCGCGCCGGGGGCGCCGGCCGGGGAGTCGGTGACCGCCGAGTGCACGAGGGCACCCCCGGTGCCGCCGAGCGCGAGCCCGACGGCGCCCGCGGCGCCGACCGTGCCCAGCAGCCGGCGCCGGGAGATCTCGATGTCGGGGGTACTGGCGGTGCTGCTCTCGGTCACGCTGTTCAGCCGATCTTCACGTTCTTCTGGACGGTCGTCTGGTCGATGTCGGAGGTGCGGACGGTCACGTCGATGCGCCATTCGCCCGCGAGGGGCAGCTGGACCCCGGACGCCGTCCAGTGTCCGGGAGCGTCGCGGTCGGGGGCCACCGGCAGCGGGCCGATCTCCTTGGCCGGGAGGGTGAAGGAGATCTTGACCTCCGGCAGGTCGACGGGCTGGCCGTCGGCGCCGTCCGCCCACAGGTGGAGGGTGTTGGCGCCGACCCGGCCCGGATCGAGCTCCAGCCGGACCGTGCCCTTGCCGTTCTGGCCGCCGGTGTCGTAGGGCAGAGTGATCTTGATGGGCCGGTTGGGAACGGCAGTGGAGGCCGGGCTCCGCCCGGCTTCCTGCTCCACGGCCCGGCCCGGCTCGGTGCTGGTCAGGACGGTGGTGACGGCCAGCAGGACGACGGCCACCGCGGCCTCGGCGAGGACGGAACGGCGCAGCCCCGAGCGGCCCGGGTCGGCGTCGCGGACCTGGTTCTCCAGGGCCTTCTCACGGGCCGCGCGCTGCCGGGCGAGCTGCGCCGCCCGCTTCGGGTCGGTGGGTTCGGCCGGCTCGGCGGCGGCGTCCCCGGCCGTGGTTCCGGTCCCGCCCGCGGTCGCTGTTTCACGTGAAACATCGCCGCCCGCGCCCACCGCGGCCGGCTCCTCGGCCCGGTCCTTGGCCGCCACGTCGGCCAGCCGGGCCGTCCACTTGCGGGAGACAAAGGCGATGCCGACGAGGACGGCCACCAGGGCGACCTTGATCAGCAGCAGTCGGCCGTAGCTGGTGCCGGTCAGCGCCGACCAGCTGCCGAGCTGCCGCCAGGACTGGTAGACGCCGGTGACGGCGAGGACCAGGACGCTGATGAAGGCGACCCGGGAGAAGCGCTGGACGGCCTCCCGCTCGATGTCCGGAGCCTTGTGGAGGGCGACGAGCAGGGCGGTGAGCCCGCCGAGCCAGGTGGCCACGGCCAGCAGGTGCAGGATGTCGGCCGGCATCGCGATGCCGGTCTGGATGCCGGTGGAGGCGTGCTCGGCGAGCGCCCACGTGGCGGCGATGCCCGCGGCCACGACCGTGCCGCCGATACCGAGCCCGAAGGCCAGGTCGCTGGTGTCCTTCGCCTGCTCGGGGCTCTGCTCGCCGGCGTTCTTCTGCCGGCGCGCGTAGGCGCCGAAGAGGACGGCGATGAACAGGGCGGCCGCGCCGAGCAGCAGCAGCCGGGAGATGAAAGACGCCCCGGTCTTGGTCTCCAGGACGGCCTGGAGCCCGTCGAGGTCGAAGGCGTCGGCGAACTTGCCCGACCCGGTGTACGGCGTGCGCAGCACGAGCATCGCCAGCGTGGCGGCGGTGAGGGTGACCCAGCCGCGCACCACCAGCTTCTGCAGCGGGCGTACGCCGGAACCCCGGCGCCAGCACAGCAGGATGAAGGCGGAGCCGCCGACGAGGACGGTGAACCCGGCGTAGGCGGCGTAGCGGGCGATGCCGTACGCGATGCCGACGGGGCCGCCGCCCACCTTCTGGGTGGGCAGGGAGACGGAGGTGGCCGAGGGGGCACCGACGGAGAAGGTGAAGGCGCCGGAGACCGGGTGGCTGTCGGCGGAGACGGCCTGCCAGGCGACCGTGTAGGTGCCGTCGGGCAGTCCCGAGTGCAGGGCGGTCCCGTAGCGGATGACCGATCCGCTGCACATGTTCCGCAGCTCGCCGGTGTCGACGCGCTTGCCCTGGGGGTCCATGACCCGGATCGAGTCGTCACCCATGGCGACCTCCTCCGAGAAGGAGAGGGTCACCTGGGCGGGCGCCGTGGCGACCACCGCCCCGTCCTTGGGGTCGCTCGCGGTGAGTGCGGCGTGCGCCGTGGCCGGGGCGGCCGCGGTGAACAGGGCTGCCAGCAGGGCTGCGAGAACCAGCGCCAGCCGCGGCAGCGATGCCGTGGCGCGGACGCCGAAAGGAGGGGGAGCGGGGGCGGTGGCCGTCATGGCGTGTCAGTTCCTCGGTCCGTCAGTGGGCGGTGGAGTTCTGGGGGTTGTACGTCCGTTCCTTGACGTCCAGCTCGACCTTGACCGGATCGGCCTTCTCGAAACGCAGCTCGACGGTGACCTTGTCACCGACGTTCGGCTTGTTCTTGAGGCCCATGAACATGATGTGGTTGCCGCCGCGCTCCAGGTTCAGCTCGCCGCCCGCGGGCACGTCCATGGACTGCACCTGCTGCATCTTCTGGTCCTTGGTCTCGTGGACCTGCAGATCGTCCGAGAGCGGGCTGGTCACGCCGAGCAGCTTGTCGGCGGTCTTCGAGTCGTTCTTGATGACCATGAAAGCGCCGGCCATCTTGTCGTTGACCGGCTCGGGCATGAACGCCCCGCTGACGGTCATCTTCGGCTTGGCCGACTCCCCTGCCTTCGTTCCGGCGCTCGCGTTCGACGAGGAGTCCGAGCCGGAGGAAGAGGAGGAGCAGCCGGATATGGCGAGCGCGGCCGTCAGGCAGAGGGCGGCGGCGAGGGTGCGGGTGGTGCGGGCGTTCACGGGTTCTGTCCCTTGATGAGCTTCGGAAGGTCCTTGGTGTAGTCCTCGACGGTCGTGCCCTCGCCGTAGAGGACGTAGCCCTCGTCGGTCTTGGGCGAGAACGCGATGACCTGCGCACCGTGCATGGAGACGATGCTGCCGTCGGGTTCCTTCTTGGGGGCCTCGATACCGATGCCGAGGGAGCGGGCGGCGGCCTGGATCTTGCCGAAGTCGCCGGTCAGCCCGGTGAAGGCCGGGTCCTGGGACCTGAGCCACGCGCCGAGGGACTCCGGGGTGTCGCGTTCGGGGTCCGTGGTGACGAAGACGACCTGGAGCTTGTCCTGGTCCTCCTTGGGGAGCGCCTTCTTGGCGACGGCGATGTTGCTCATCGTCAGGGGGCACACGTCGGGGCAGTTGGTGTAGCCGAAGTAGATCAGCGTCGGCCGGCCCTTGGTCTGCTCGCGCAGGTTCCACGGCTTGCCGGTGGTGTCCGTGAGGACGAGGTCCGGCTTGTCGAAGGGGCGGTCGAGTACGGTCGCGGCTCCGGCCTTCTTCTCGCCGGTGATCTGGGTGACCGACGCGCTGTTCTTGGCCGGCTCACTGCCGCAGGCGGTGAGGGTGAGCGCAGCCGCCGCCGCGAGGGCGGCGACCGTCACACGTGTGGTGCGCATATGGAGATGTCCCTGGGATCGGGGATGGTGCGGATCTCTGGAAGGGGGCCCGGGCGGGGCCGGTGCACGGGCCCTGCGCGGGCCCGTGGACGACGGGCCCGCGGGCCTGGTGGATCAGGCGGAGCGGCGGCGCGAGGCGATGCCGAAGGCCACCCCGCCGAGGCCGAGGACGATGCCCGCGATGCCGAGGGCGCGCGCGGTGGTGTCGGAGCCGCTCTTGGCGGCGGCCTCGTCGTGCTTCTCGTCCTTGCCGGCGTCCGTGCCGGCGTTCTTCGCGTCGGCCGGCTTGGCGGCGTCGTGGTCACCGGCCGCGGCGGCGGCGGTCAGCTTCAGGACGGGCGCGGGGTTCTGCGGCTCGGCGGCGCCCTCCTTGGCCTCCTCGATCCAGCGGACGACCTCGTTGTTGTCGTACGTCTGGATGGCCTTGAAGACCATCTTGTCCGCGTTGTCGGGGAGCTTGCCGACGGAGACCGGGAACTGCTGGAACTTGCCGGGCTCGATCTTTCCGCCGGTCCAGGTCACCTTGGTGACCACCTCGTTGACCTGCTTGCCGTGCACGTTCAGGGGCTTGTCGAGCTTGGTCTTCTCGACGGTGGACGTCCAACCAGGGATGTCCTGCGGCATCACGGACGTCAGCGGCTGGTCGACCGGGAAGTTGACCTCGAGCTGGGTGGTCGAGGCGTTGTCGCGCTCGTTCGGGACCTTGAAGTTGATCGTCGCGTAGCCGCCCTTGGGGGCGTCGCCGGGCTGCACGCTGACGTGCGCGAAGGCGGTACCGGACAGGGCCAGGACGGCGCCGGCGGCGAGGGCGGCGGCGAAGGAGACGCGAGAGGTCTTCATGACAGGAACACTCCACAGAGCAGTGGTGAACGGTGGGACCGCGCGCACGGGCGCGCGCGGAGATCACGGCACCGGTGCTCCCGCCGTGTGTCCCGGGGAGTGGAGGTGCCGCGTCAGGCTGCGAGGACGAGCGCAGCCGGCGGTCCGCGCCGGATCACGGTGTGCAGGAGTGCGTCCCGGCCGGTCGTCGCGGCGGGCGCGGAGGCGGTCCGGCGGGCCCGGGGGCCGTGCGCGGGAGCGCCGGGGAGCCCGGCCGTGAGGGCCCGTACGAAGGCCAGCGCGGCGCGCAGCGGGCGTATCGGGCCGGTTTCGGCGGAGAGCCGGGAGAGTTCGACCAGCCGGAACAGGGCGGCGTCGCCCCGGCCCAGCAGCCAGCCCGCGGTGAGCGCGGCCAGCAGGTGGCCGAGCAGCATGGCCGGGCTGAACAGGCCGATCCCGGGAGCCCCGGCCGGGGCCGCGGACACGTGCATGTGGCCCATGTGGCCCGACGCGGCCGCCTGCGCGGCCAGGGCCGCCGGGTCCAGCCCGGCGGTCTCCAGGATGCGCCGGGCGTCGGCCGGGCTCAGCGGTATGGAGTTGCCCCCGCAGACCAGGCGGGCGGCGAGCGCCGCCAGCGAGGTGTCGGGGCCGGCCGGGGTCTGAGCGGCGGCCTCGCCGTGCTGGCCGAGGCCGAAGAGGACGTGCAGCCCGAGCTGGCCCACGGCCAGTCCGGCGGCGATGCCGGGCCGCGAACGGCGGCGTCCCGCGAGGGGGGCCGTGACCGCGAAGAGGCAGACGAAAGCCAGGGCCAGTGCCCACCACGGCACGGTCGCGCAGGAGGCCACGGCGTGGCCCGCCGCGGACAGCACGACGCAGACCGCGGTGAACACCGCGGCCCGGGTCGTCCGGAGGCCTGCTCCGGCGCGTGTGGTGTGGGTGGCAGACATGGCCGGGCCATCATCGCACTGGCCCCGGGCCCTGCCTACGGCAGGTACTGGAGGGACCCTATGGTTCCGGTGTGCGACCGCAAGCGCGCCCCTCGCCCGGCAGGCTCGCGACCAGCGCCCCGCCGGGGCCTACGCGCCCGATACACGCCGGACGCACATGCCGCATCGGCCGAATGAGGGCTGTGCCGGCCGCCGGGGGCTTACGTCCCACCACGGGCGGCAATAGGTAACCGTATGAGCATCTGGTGGTCTCTCCACTTGCGGCGCGAAGCCGCGAGCGTGCCGCTCGCCCGGCGACTGCTGCTCGGGACCATGGAGACCGCGGGGGTGGACGCGGACATCTCCTACGAGTTGTCGGTCGCGCTGAGCGAGGCCTGCGCGAACGCCGTGGAGCACGGCGGCCGCGGCGGACCGGCGGGCGGCCCGGTCGGCGTCCCCGCCGACGAGGTCCTGGACGGTACCGAGGCGTACCACGTCACCGCCTACCTCGACGGGGACCGCTGCCGCATCGAGGTCGCCGACTCGGGTCCGGGTTTCCCGGCGTCGACGGTGGCCCGCCGCAGACCCTCCCTGGCCGAGCACGGCCGGGGCCTGCACCTGATCGCGGAGCTCGCCGACCACGTCCGGCTGCGCAACCGGCCGGGCCGGGGCGCGGTGGTGAGCTTCGAGCGGATGCTGAAGTGGCGTGAGGACGCGCTGCTGAGGGTGTCCTAGGACATGCCGACGGGCGGGGGAACCGGCACCGGCTCCCCCGCCCGTGGTCATGTCCGGGGCGTCAGCCCTTGAGCCGCGCCATCCACGCCTCGACCTCGACCGAGGTGCGCGGCAGGCCGGCCGACAGGTTCCGGTTGCCGTCCTCGGTGACGAGGATGTCGTCCTCGATCCGGACGCCGATGCCCCGGTACTCCTCGGGCACGGTCAGGTCGTCGGCCTGGAAGTACAGGCCCGGCTCGACGGTCAGGCACATGCCCGGCTCCAGCGTGCCGTCGACGTACGCCTCGGTGCGCGCGGCGGCGCAGTCGTGGACGTCCAGGCCGAGCATGTGGCCGGTGCCGTGCAGGGTCCAGCGGCGCTGCAGCCCGAGTTCCAGGACGCGCTCGACCGGCCCCTCCAGCAGACCCCACTCGACGAGCTTCTCGGCCAGCACGTGCTGGGCGGCGTCGTGGAAGTCGCGGTACTTCGCACCCGGCTTGACGGCGGCGATGCCGGCTTCCTGGGCCTCGTAGACCGCGTCGTAGATCTTGCGCTGGATGTCGGTGTACGTGCCGTTGATCGGCAGCGTGCGCGTGACGTCGGCGGTGTAGAGGGAGTGGGTCTCCACACCAGCGTCGAGCAGCAGCAGGTCGCCGGAGCGCACCGCGCCGTCGTTGCGGACCCAGTGCAGGGTGCAGGCGTGCGCGCTGGCGGCGGCGATGGTGCCGTAACCGACGTCGTTGCCCTCGACGCGGGCGCGCAGGAAGAAGGTGCCCTCGATGTAGCGCTCGGACGTGGCCTCGGCCTTGTCGAGGACCTTCACGACGTCCTCGAAGCCGCGGACGGTGGAGTCCACGGCCTTCTGCAGCTCGCCGATCTCGAAGGCGTCCTTCACCGCGCGGGCCTCGGAGAGGTAGACGCGCAGCTCCTCGTCGCGCTCCTTGGTCACCTTGTCGGTGAGGGCGGACTCGATGACGGAGTCGTGGCCGCGGACGGCGCGGACCGGGCCGGTGGCCTCGGTCAGGGCCTCGGGCAGCTCGCGGACGTCCTTGGCCGGGATGCCCAGCAGCTGCTCGGCCTCGGCGAGGGAGTGGCGGCGGCCGACCCAGAGCTCGCCCTGGCCCGACAGCCAGAACTCGCCGTTCTCGCGGTTCGAGCGGGGCAGCAGGTAGACGGTGGCCTCGTGACCGGTCTCGCCGGTGGGCTCCAGGACCAGGACGCCGTTCTCGGTCTGGTCGCCGGTGAGGTACGCGTACTCGGTGGAGGCGCGGAAGGGGTACTCGGTGTCGTTCGAGCGGGTCTTCAGCCGGCCCGCCGGGATCACCAGGCGCTCGCCCGGGAAGCGCGCGGACAGCGCGGCCCGGCGGTCGGCGGTGTGGCCCGCCTGGGCGATGGGCTCGAGACCGTGCAGCTCGGTGTCGGCCCAGCCGGTGCGCATGCTCTCCGCAAGTTCCTCGCTGACGCCCGGGTACAGCCCGTTCTTGCGCTGCTTGTGCTTCTTCTGGGGCTGCTCTTCTTCCGGGGTCTCCGGGGTGAGCTCGTCAGCCACGTCATCTCCTCAGCCGCTACGACACGCACGGGTCCGGGTGCGAACCCCGTTCATCGTATGTGTGAGGAGACGGCGCCCGGCCAGTCCTGTGACAAACAAGTCAAAACGGGCGCCCGTCGTGTCTGGTCCGGTGTCCCGTCCGGTGCCCCGTCCGGTCAGTCGAACCGGGCCGCGAGCAGGACGACGTCCTCGGTGTCCTGGTACGGATCGGACGCGGCCGGGCGCGGCTCCTCGTCGGGGAGCACGGTCCGCAGGATGTGGTCGCAGATGGCCGCCGGGTCCTCCCGGGCGCTGCGCGGGACCCCCGCGGCCGCCGCGTGGAGGCGGGCGTAGGCCCGGTCCATGGGGTCGCCGGTACGCCGCAGCAGCCCGTCCGTGTACAGCAGCACCGTTTCTCCGGCGGCGGGCTCGATCTCCACGCTCGGTGCTTCCCAGCAGGCCAGCATCCCCAGCGGGGCCGAGAGCGAGGTCTCGACGTACTCGGTGCGGCGCTCGCCGATGAGCAGGGGCGGCGTGTGCCCCGCCCCTGCCAGGATGATCTTTCGGGCGGCGGGCTCGCAGTAAGCGAAGAGGGCGGTGGCCGAACGCGCGGGCTCGGTCAGGCGCAGCAGCAGCTCCAGGTCGGACAGGACCGCGACGGGGTCCTCCCCCTCCATGACGGCGTACGCGCGCAGCGAGGCCCGCAGCCGTCCCATCGCGGCGACGGCGCTGGGCCCGGAGCCCGTGACCGAACCGACGGCGAGCCCTATGGCGCCCTCGGGAAGCGGCAGAGCGTCGTACCAGTCGCCGCCGCCGAGGGGGCCGCTGCGGTGCCGGGCGGCGAGCTGGACCCCGGGGATCCGCGGCAGCCGGCTGGGCAGCAGTTCCTCGGAGACGGTGGCCAGCCGGGTGCGGGAGCGGTCCACCTCCAGCATCCGGGCCAGGTGTTCGGCCGCGTGCCGGACGTAGAGACCGACGAGGTCGCGCTGGCGGTCGCTCGGCTCGGCCTGTTCGTCGTAGAGCCAGACCGCCGCGCCGAGCCGGCCGGTGGCGTCGGCGGTCAGCGGCAGCGCGTAGCTGGCGGCGTAGCCGAGGCGGGAGGCGACCTCGCGGTGACGGGGGTCGACGGGGGGTTCGTAGCCCCCGGCGCCGGGCGTGGCAGTCGTGCCGGGCTCGGGGAGGACCTCGGAGCCGCCGTGGGCGTCGGGGAGTCCGTCGAGGATGCGCCCGTACGAGGTGGCGCTGCGCGGCACCGTCTCGATGTGGCCGAGGTCGGCGCGGCCGAGGCCCAGGCCGATGGTGGAGGTGGGGCCGAGCCCGTCGGAGGGTTCCAGGACGACCAGGCCGCGGCGGGCCCCGACGAGGGCGGCCCCGGCACGCAGGAATTCCCGGAGGGAGGAGTCGAGGTCACTGGCCCGGGCGAGGCGCTCGGTCAGCTCGTGGAGGGTGGTGAGGTCGGAGACCATGCCCGCCAGCCGGTCCTGGATGACGCTGCTCGCGGCAGGCGGGGCGGCCTGGGCGGAGGCGGGCCGGGCGGAGGTGGCCGCTGGGGCGGAGAGGGAGCCGGACGCGGGTGCGGGCGTCGCAGTGTGCGCCGACGCTGTAACTGCTGGATCGATTCCAGCCACTTTCGGCAGATGCGGGGCGCTCATGGCGTCCGCCTTTCCACCTGGTGCGATTCGCCATATAGCATCGCAAACCCCCAGATCGTGCTGCGCCGCCATCAATGGATCCACATCTACACGCACCCGAGGATCGATGTCCAGCATTGTCCCGGTGGGAATACTGGTGTCCGTGGGACGGCAACTCACTGTCCAGCCGGGGCTAAAACTTGGCTGGAAAAAGCGGGAAGCGGACGGTTTTTGCGATCGACTGGACAGGCGCTCCAGGGGGTCCGGGTACGTAGTCGGTAGTGCCCGGGGCCAGTTGGCGCCCCCGGTACCGCCGGGAACCGCCCGGCCCGAGCCGTCGTCCTTAGCGGCGGCAGCCGGTCTCGACACCGGTGCGGGCCGCTCGGACCGCACGCTCCGGGCCCCTGCCGGACGTTTGACGGACCCGTAAGAAACTGCACGAAGCGTGTGAACCTGCTTCTGGCGGACTAGTGACGCGAAACGTGTACGTGTGGTGAAACACCGCTCACGTGGTGTGATGTGGCCCTCGACGTTCAACGGAAAGGAACGAGCGCTCATGCGCGAGATCCTCGGAAGGCGTCTCCAGCGGCTCCGCGATCGCTTGAAGTTCCCGCGCGCCGCCTCTCGCCCCGCCGCGGAGGCGGGGGCCGGGGCGGCTCCCTCCCTCATCGAAGCCGCGCTGACCTGCGCCGCCGTCCGGCAGTGGCCCGTGCTGCCGGGCGTGGGCCGGGCCGGCGCCGACAGCCGGCGCTGTGCGTGCCCCGATCCCGACTGCGTGGTGCCGGGCGCGCATCCCTTCGATCCCGGCCTGCTCGCCGCCACCACCGACGCGCGGATGGTGGCCTGGTGGTGGGGCAGGCGGCCGGCGGCCCCGGTGCTGCTGGCCACCGGCGGCGCCGCGCCCTGCGCGGTGAGCCTGCCGGCGAAGGCGGCCGCGCGTGCCGTCGTACGGCTGGACGCTCAGGGGATGCGGCTCGGGCCGATCGTCGCCACGCCCACCCGGTGGTCCCTGCTCGTCGCGCCCTACTCGCTGGAACGGCTCGGCGAACTCCTGTACGCCAAGGACCACGTGCCCTCCTCGCTGCGCTTCCACGGAGAGGGCGGCTACCTGCTGCTGCCGCCCTCGCCCGCGTCCGGCGGGGGTCAGGTCCGCTGGGAGCGGGAGCCCGAGCCGCGGCGGGCCGGTTCGGGCGAGCTGTGGCTGCCGGAGGTGGAGGCGGTCGTGGACGCGCTCGTCGAGGCGAGCAGCAGTGCTCCCGGCGGCGGCAGCCGACTGGCGTACTGACTGGTCCCGCCGACCGGTCCCGCTGACTGGCCCCGCTGACCGGTCCCGCTGACCGGTCCCGCTGACTGGCCCCGCTGACCGGTTCCCGAGCCGGCCCGGGTGCGGAGCTTCCTGCGGCCGGCTGATCACTCGTACGGGTGTCAGCACACCGAGTTTCCAAGGGAATTGGGCGCGGGGATCTCCGCGCCCCTTTCCCGCGTCGCTATCTTCGGCGAATGAATCTCCGCCTGATCGGTATCGGCGCCGGTGTGCTGATCATCTTGTCGCTTCCCCTGGCCGGAGCGATCGCCGGGCCGGATTTCGCCGGTCAGGGCGACGGAAAAGGCGGGGGATTGCTCTCCTCGTTCGGCCTTTCCCGCTCCTCCCGTACGGCGGACCGTGCGCGGTCGGCCGCCCGCCCCGCACGGCCGGGTCCGCCCGAGCAGCCGCGCACGGACTCCCGCTGCGGTCCCGAACTCTCCGCGCCGCAGGGCCTGGAGGCGCAGACGTGCGTGCTGGCGAGCGAGGGACGGACCTGGGGCCGGAGTTACTACCGCAACACCAGCGGCCGGGCGCTGGACGCCGTGCTGACCGTGATGGGCCCGGCGGGACGGACGGTGCAGATCCGCTGCGCCGTGGCGGCGGGGGACGAACCGGGGCTGTGCGAGACGCCCCGGGGGGAGTCCGCGGGGGCGCCGGACGCCTACTCGGCTGTAGCGGAGTTTGCAGTTCCGGATGATGAAGGGCGGCTGCTGCTGCGGTCCGGGAGCAACTCGGCGGCCCCGACGGGCGGTTGAGCGCCGCCGAAAGACAGAGGCCCGGTCGCTGGCGACGGGGGATGCACCAGCGACCGGGCTACAAGAACGGTAACAAGAGATCGCCTGTTCGCAAATTCGATCTCTGATATTCAGACATCGATTTGCAGGCGATTAGCGGGAGTTGTGACACCGGTCACCGGTCACCGGACCCGCGCGCGGCCGTGCGCCGCACGCGGGCCGCGCCCCGTGCCGGGCGGGCGTCAGCTCAGCGTCACCTGGCGGTTGGTGAGCCCGCCGCGCGCCCGGCGCTCCTCCGCGGTCAGCGGGGCGTCGGTGGCGAGGGCCGTGGCCAGGCGCTCCGCGAACTCGGCGGCGGGCTTCTCCACGTCATCGGCGGTGACCCCGGTGGGCAGGTCCCAGACGGGAACCATCAGGCCGTGGGCGCGGAAGGAGCCGACGAGCTTGGTGCCCTCGCCGAGGGAGGAGGTGCCCGCCGCGTGCAGCCGCGCCAGGGCGTCGAGCAGCTTCTCCTCCGGGTGCGGCATGACCCAGCGCAGGTGGTTCTTGTCCGGGGTCTCGCACCAGTAGGCCGCGTCCACGCCCGTGAGCTTGACGGTCGGGATGGCGGCCGCGTTGGCGCGCTCCAGGGAGGCGGCGATCTCCGGGGAGGCGTTCTGGGCGCTTTCCGCGTCCGGAATCCAGAATTCGAAGCCGCTGTGCACAACCGGCTCGAAAACGCCGTCCAGGGCGAGGAGATCCTGAAGTCGCGGACCCTCGGCCGGCACGCGCCGGGCCGGAACCGGGTTGCCCGGCTCGGTGGCGATCGCGCGCTCCAGGGTGTCGGCCATGTCGCGGGCCAGGTCCCCGGAGGTCGACTCGTTCTGCAGGCCGAGCAGGACCGAGCCGTCCTCGCGCCGCAGGGCCGGCCAGGCCATGGGCAGCACGGTTACCAGCGTGACGGACGGGACGCCTTCGGGCAGACCGTCCTTGAGCGTCAGCGGGACGGTGGCCGCGGGGACGAGCTCGCGCAGCGCCACCCAGTCGCACTCGCCCGGCAGCCCCTCGAAGGGACGCCGCACGTGCTCGGTGACGGCGTGCGCGGCGGCCGCGCCGTGACAGGCCTTGTAACGGCGCCCGGAACCGCAGGGGCAGGGCTCGCGCGCGCCCACCACCGGGATCTCCCCGTTGTCGAGCTGCGGCTTCGCGGTCTTCGCGGCGGGGCGCTTCTTGGCCATCGTGGGTGTCTCCCGGTTGCGGCGGTACGGCGGTGTCTCTGGGCGCGAGCCTAGCCGTTCGTACCGCCGGAACCGGTGGGGTGCGGCCGGGAGCACGGTCGGCGTGCGCTCCCGGAAGACCGCGTGTGCGGACGGCCGGTGCCGCTGGTCGGTGCCGCCACTCGGTGCCGCCGGTCGGCGTTGCGGGCGCCGACGCCGGACCGTCAGGCGTCGAGATCGTCGAAAGCGGAGGCGAAGTCGATCGCCGGGGGAGCGACGCGCGTAGCGAAATCGTCGTGCCGGGGTCCCCTGGCGACGACCACCCACACCGTGACCTCGCCCGCTGCCCCGTCCCGCACACCCCAGTCCTGGGCCAGCGCACTGATGATGTTCAGCCCGCGGCCCCCGTGCGCGGTGACCGAGGGCGTGGCCGGGATGGGGCGGGTCGGGCCGCCGCCGTCCGTGACCTCGACCGTCAGGCGCCCCGCCTTGTCGACGCGCCACGCGGCGCGGATCTCGCCGTCACCGACGTCCCGGGCACCCAGCGGTCGGCCGTGCCGGCAGGCATTGCTGAGGAGTTCGGAAAGGATCAGTACGGCATCGTCCACGACCGATTCGGACACTCCGCTGATGCGCAGCTGCTCGCGCATCCGGTGCCTCGCCTCGCCCACGCCCGCAGGACCATGGCGAATGTCCATGCACGACGACGTGGGCACTTCCTGTGCCATCACCAACGCCACCCCCGGAACCTCCTTAGCCCCACGCCATGGTCTGGATGCCCCACTGGCCTGGACCGGAAACCGCCGCTGCGCACCCCTCTGACGCATTCATGACCACGAATGCGGAACGGATGCGCCGGGGCACGCCCTGTCACGGCCGGGGCCCCTGTGGCTGGTGCGCAAAAGGGGACGTCAGCGCCCGAGTTGTGACAGAACCTGACGCGGCCTGTTCGTGATGATCGCTTCTACACCCAGATCAGCGCATAGCTGAACATCATCCGGTTCGTTCACGGTCCATACGTGCACGGAGTGGCCCGCGGCCTGGAGCTTGCGGATGAAGCCGGGGTGGTTGCGCACGATCCGCATGGCGGGCCCCGCGATCCGCACGCCCGCGGGCAGGCGGCCGTCGCGCATCCGGGGTGAGACGAACTGCATGAGGTAGACGGTCGGGACCGTCGGGGCGGCCGCGCGCACCCGGTGCAGGGAGCGCGCCGAGAAGCTCATGACCCGGACGGGGTGGGGGCCGTCGGCGGGCGGGGCGTCCAGCCCGAAGCGCTTGAGGAGGAAGAGCAGGCGCTCCTCCACCTGTCCGGCCCAGCGGGTGGGATGTTTCGTCTCGATCGCCAGCTGTACGGGCCGGCCGGCGTCGGCCACCAGCTCCAGCAGCCGCTCCAGGGTGAGCACGGAGGTCCGCTCCGGGTCCGCGTCCCAGTCGGGGGACTCCTCGCGGTCCTTCCAGGAGCCGAAGTCGAGGGCGGCCAGTTCCGCCAGCTCCAGGGCCGAGACGGCGCCCCGGCCGTTGGAGGTGCGGTTGACGCGGCGGTCGTGGACCAGCACCAGATGGCCGTCGGCGGTCAGCCGGATATCGCATTCGAGGGCGTCGGCGCCGTCCTCGATGGCCTTCCGGTAGGCGGCCAGGGTGTGCTCGGGGGCATCCTCCGAGGCGCCGCGGTGGGCGACGACCTGGATGGGGTGCGGCGTTGCGTGGGTCACCTGGTCATGGTGCCACCGAGGAGTACCCGCATGGCGGGGTGACTCCTGGAGGTCCGTCCCATATGTCGGATATAAAGGTAGGCGGCAGACGCACAGGTCCGGCTTACAGTGCTCTGACGGGTCATGGGAAAGGCTTCACCCTGGAACTTCTACGGTGCGTCGAACGTTCAGTCGGACCGATGCCCGGACGGTACCGGGGCGGTATCGCCTGATATTTCCAGCAGCCGTATTGGCCGTGTAAGCCGTGTGTGACGAGGGAGAGAGCGCTGTGAGCACCGAGAACGAGGGCACCGCGGCCCCGACACCCCCCGCGGCCCCGTCCGCACCTCCCGTGCCGGTGGCCGCCTCCACACCCGAACCGGCCGCGCCGGCGGCACCCCAGGACGCCCCGGCTCCGGGCACCGAACACACCCAGCAGCTCCCTCCCGCCCCGGCGGCGCCCCCGGCCTACGGCCACGAGCAGGCCCCGGCCGCCCCGCCGGCGCCCCCCGCCCACCCGGCGGCGGCCCCCGCCACGGCCCCGTACGGCGCGGAGGCCTGGCCCCCGCCGCCGCCGGCCGTTCCCTCGTACGGCGGTGGCGGCCAGGGCGGCGGCGCCTGGGGCGTGCCGCTCACCGCCGACGGCGCTCCGCAGCCCAAGCCGAAGGGCCGGGGCGGTCTGATCGCGGCGGTCCTCGTGGCGGCCCTGCTCGCGGGCGGCTTGGGCGGCGGCATCGGCTACTGGGCGGCCCAGCGCGACCACAGCGGATCCGGTTCGACCACCATCAGCGCGCCCAACATCCCGAAGGACCTCAAGCGGGACGCGGGCTCCGTCGCGGGCCTCGCCGCCGCCGCGCTGCCCAGCGTCGTCACCATCGAGGCCTCGGCCGGGGACGGCGAGGGCGGCACCGGCACCGGGTTCATCTACGACGAGCAGGGCCACATCCTCACCAACAACCACGTGGTGGCCTCCGCCGCCAACGGCGGCAAGCTCTCCGCCACCTTCTCCGACGGGAAGAAGTACGAGGCCGAGGTCGTGGGCCGGGCACAGGGCTACGACGTGGCCGTCATCAAGCTGAAGAACCCGCCGGCCAACCTCAAGCCGCTGCCGCTCGGCGACTCGGACAAGGTCGCGGTCGGCGACCCGACCATCGCGATCGGTGCCCCCTTCGGCCTGTCCAACACGGTCACCACCGGCATCATCAGCGCGAAGAACCGCCCGGTGGCCTCCGGCGACGGCTCCGGCGGCAAGAACTCCTACATGAGCGCGCTGCAGACGGACGCCTCCATCAACCCCGGCAACTCCGGCGGCCCGCTGATCGACGGCCGCGGCGCGGTCATCGGCATCAACTCCGCGATCCAGTCCGCCGGCAACGGCGGCTTCGGCGGCGGCCAGGCCGGCTCGATCGGCCTCGGCTTCGCCATCCCGATCAACCAGGCCAAGAACGTGGCCAAGTCGCTGATCGAAACGGGCAAGCCGGTCTATCCGGTGATCTCCGTCTCCGTGGACCTCCAGGCCAAGACCGACGGCGCCAAGATCTCCGAGCAGGGCGCCCCGGCCAACGAGCTGGTAGACCCGAACGGTCCGGCCGGCAAGGCGGGCCTCAAGCCCGGCGACATCATCACGGAGTTCGGCGGGAAGCAGGTCGACAGCGGCCCGACCCTGATCAGCCTGATCTGGACGTACAAGCCGGGCGACACCGTGAAGCTGACCTACCTGCGCGGCGGCAAGCCGACCACGGTCGACATCACGCTCGGCTCGCGCGTCGGCGACAAGTAGCCGCGGAGCGCGAGCCGGCGACAGGTAGCCGCGCACCGCGAGCCGGCGCGTGAACGCCGCTCGACGGTGGCTTGACGGGAGGGGCTGTGGCCGGGAATCCGCCTACGGCCCCTCCCAATATCTGCTTATGCTTCGCTGGTGTTCGATTCACGGCACATACGGACATTCCATGAAGTGGTCGCCGCGGGGTCGTACTCGGCCGCCGCTCGGGTCCTGGGCTACACCCAGCCCGCGATCACCCAGCAGATGAAGGCGCTCGAACGAGCCGTCGGGACACCCCTGTTCACCCGGGTGGGCCGGAGGATGAAGCTCACCGAGGCCGGGGAGTCGCTGGCCCGGCACGCCGAGTCCATCCTCGGCAGCCTCTCGGCCGCCGAGGCCCAGCTGAAGGCGTACACGAGGCTGCGCACCGGGCGCGTACGGGTCTGCGGGTTCCCCAGCGCCAACGTCACCCTGGTCCCCGAGGCCCTCAGCGGCCTCGCCAAGGACCATCCCGGAGTCCAGGTCGAGCTTCTGGAAGGGGAGCCCCCGGAATCCCTGCGCAGGCTCCAGCGCGGCGAGTGCGACATCACCCTGGCCTTCACCTATCCCGGGCTGCACGAGGAGATCCCCGAGGAGGTCGCCGAGGTCAGGCTGCTGGAGGACCAGCTGACGGTGCTGCTGCCGACCGGGCACCCGCTCGCCCGGCGCCGGGCGGTGCACCTGGCCGACCTCGCCGAGGAGCAGTGGATCGCCGGCTGCCCGCGCTGCCGGGCGAACCTGCTGCACGAGTGCGCCGAGCTGGGCTTCGTGCCCGACATCAGGTTCGCCACGGACGACAACCTCGTGGTCCAGAGCCTGGTCGCGCAGGGGCTGGGCGTGGCGATGATGCCGGCGCTGGTCCTGCCCTCGCTGTCACTGAGCCGGGTCTGCGGCCGGGTGCTGGAGCCCGCTGCCCGCCGCCACATCGCCGCGTACGTCTACCGCGACCACCTGCGGATCCCGGCGACCGCCGTGGTCCTCGACGAGCTCAAGCGGGTCGCCTCGAACCGCGTCGGCTGCTGACCCCAGCGAGGTGTCCGCAGCCCCGATCCATAAGCAGAGATTGGGATTTCAGGTCATAACTGTCGTTGGACGTGATGAATCGGCCGTCGGACGCTGCTTGTATGACCACCACCACGCCGGCCCGTACGACCACGAGGATGGCCGCCCTCGTCAGTGAGATCCGCACGGTCGTCGACCGGGGGCTGGCCCCGGACCTGACCGCCTACCTCGTCGGCGAGCGCCTCGCCCCGCATCTCGGCGCGTCCGATCTCCTGACCGCGGAACAGCAGGAGGGCGACCCGCAGCACTACCGCCAGCACATCCTGCACGCCGAGGCGGACGGCAGCTTCTCGGTGGTCGCACTGGTCTGGATGCCGGGGCAGGAGACCTGTATCCACGACCACGTGTCGTGGTGCGTGGCCGGGGTGCACCAGGGCGAGGAGAGCGAGCGCCGCTACCGGCTCGCGCCCGGCGCGGACGCGGCCCGTCTGGTGGCCACCGAGGACGTGGTCAACGCCCAGGGCGAGGTCTGCGGCTTCGCCCCGCCCGGGGACATCCACCGGGTGCGCAACTCCTGTACCGGCAAGGCGATATCGATCCACGTCTACGGGGCCGACGTCTCCCGCCTGGGCAGCAGCATCCGCCGCGTCTACACGCTCCCCGTCGACTGATGGCCCTCCTCCACCGCCCCCACAGCGAGGCGGTCCCCGTTGTTTCACGTGAAACACCAACCCCCTGGCCGGGCTTGGGCCTGGCCGCCGCCGGCGCGCTGGTGGCCTGGTGCGTGCACCGGCTGGTCCCCGGCATACCGATGCTGACCGCCTCGGTGGTGCTGGGCATCGCGGTGGCCCACGTCCCCGGCGTACGGACCGTCGTACGCGGACCGGCCCGCCCGGGTCTGTCCCTGGCCGGGCGGCGGCTGATGCGGATCGGCATCGTCCTGCTGGGCCTGGGGCTCGGCCTGGACCAGGTGCTCCGGCTGGGCTGGGCGACGGTGGCCATGGTGACCGCGGTGGTCGCGGCCACCTTCTTCGGCACCATCTGGCTGGGCCGCCGTCTCGGGCTCCCGGGGGACCAGCCCCTGCTGATCGCCACGGGGTACTCCATCTGCGGGGCCTCGGCCATCGGCGCCGTGAGCGAGGTGTCCGGAAGCGACGAGGAGGACGTGGCCTCCTCGGTGGCACTGGTCACTCTCTGCGGAACCCTCGCCATCGCCGTACTCCCCTTGCTCCAGGGTCCCTTGGGGCTCTCCGACCTGTCCTTCGGCCGTTGGGTGGGCGCCAGCGTCCACGACGTCGGCCAGGTGGTGGCGACGGCTCAGACCGCCGGTCCCGGCGCGCTCGGCGAGGCCGTTCTGGTCAAGCTGATGCGGGTGGCCCTGCTGGCCCCGCTGGTGGCGGCCGTGGCCTTCTCCATGCGGGCGCGGCGTCGCGGCGTGCGCACCTCCTCCGGGAAGCGTCCGGCGCCGGTGCCCCTGTTCGTCCTCGGGTTCCTGGCGGCGGCCGGGCTGCGTGCGACGGGCCTGCTGCCCCACACGGCCCTGGACTGGGCGCACACGGCCCAGGAGGCCCTCCTGGCCGCGGCCCTGTTCGGTCTGGGCAGCGCCGTCCACCTGCCGACCCTGGCCCGCACCGGCGGGCGTGCCGCTCTGCTGGGCCTCGGGGCCTGGGTGGTCGTGGCGGGCGTCTCCTACGCCGGGGTGCTGGTGACCACATGACGCCCCGACCCGGGGGGAGTTGGCCATTTCCTGGCCGGAACCGACCGAACGTCCGGACCGCCCCCTGACTTCTCGGGTTCCCCGTGCGAACCTGCCCGCGCAGACCGAACGGCCGAACACTCGAACAGCCGATCCGCACCGACAGCTCTTCACCCCACCCTGCCCGGATCCGTCCGGTCCGGGCACGGCAGAAGGAGTCCTGCGTGAATCGTCATCGCACGGCGCTGTCCGTCCTCCTCGCCGCCGGCGCCCTGCTCACCGGCGCCCTGACGGCGGCCTCCCCCTCGGCGGCCGCGGAGTCGCCCTCCTCGTTCCGGCCCCGGCAGAGCCCCGGCTTCTGGACGGCCGAGCGGATGCGCCAGGCCACCCCGCTCGACGTGACGGCCATCCCGGGCGGGACGCGCACGCTCCCCGCGCCGGCGGCCCCGCCGACCCGGGTGGCCCCGACCTCCCCCACGGCGTTCCCGCAGGCCGGCGGGGCCTGGACGGGCGGCGGGGCGGTCGTGAAGACCTCGGGCCGGGTGTTCTTCACCTTCCAGGGCCGCACGGCCTCCTGCTCGGGCGACTCCATCACCAGCCAGAACGGCAGCACGGTCATCACGGCCGGGCACTGCGTGAAGTACCAGGGAGCCTGGCACACCAACTGGATCTTCGTCCCGGGCTACGACAACGGCAACGCCCCGTACGGCCAGTGGGCGGCCACCAAGACCCTGGCCACCGACCAGTGGGCGGCGAGCGAGGACATGAACATGGACGTCGGCCTCGCCGTCGTCGCCCCGCAGAACGGACGTACGCTCAGCCAGGTCGTCGGGGCGCAGGGCATCCAGTTCAACGGCGGCTACAACAAGAAGATGTACTCCTTCGGCTTCCCGGCGGCCGCGCCGTACGACGGCACCAAGCTCGTCTACTGCAGCGCCAACACGGGCAAGGACTTCCTGCTCACCAAGGACCACAGCATGTCCTGCAACATGACCGGCGGCTCCAGCGGAGGTCCCTGGTTCCAGGACTTCAACGAGTCGACGGGCCTGGGCACGCAGGTGTCGGTGAACAGCTTCGGCTACAACTTCCTGCCGAACACGATGTTCGGCCCGTACTTCGGCCCGGAGGCCAAGGCGGCCTACGACAAGGCGCAGACCTCCTGACACCCGGACACCCAGACCCCGCCACGGACGACTCCCACCCCACCCGCCCCCACATCCCGGTACTCTGTACCGGCCAGGTGGGTTGCCCGAGCGGCCTAAGGGAACGGTCTTGAAAACCGTCGTGGCGCGAGTCACCGTGGGTTCAAATCCCACACCCACCGCACCAGGTCGGCGCAGGCGCCGACGGGAAGGGGCGCCCCTCGTCGAGGGGCGCCCCTTCTGCGTCTCCTCCGGGCTCCCGTGCGGGGTCTTGGTTCTTCCGGGTGGTGTTCGTCGGAAGATCGGCGTGCGGGGTGGGTGGCGTGCGGTTGCGGTCGCATCATGACGAATGTATGCAGATCCGCCCATCGGGACATCGGGAATCGAGGCGTTCGTCATGACCCACCGCAGCAGCACCACGTCGATCTGGACCTCCTTCCTGTCCGTGCTCAGGGCGCTCCTGGGTGCTCTCGGCCTGGTGGGCAAGGCGGCCCCGGCGGGTGCCGAGCCGGCCGCGGTGGCCACTCCTTCGGCTCCCGTCGCGCGGCAGACCGTTCCGGTTGCGCGGCGGACGTGGCGGGCGATGATGCGCGGCGGCTCGCGCCCTCCGACGATCAAGCAGCGGATCCGGGCCGAGGCCCACGGCAAGAGCCCGTCGGTGCGCCGCTCCGCGACCGCCGCCGCCCTCGCCCCTGACCGGGATGCGGTCGCGCTCGCCGCGTAGCGGGGGCTTGCTCCGGCGGATTCCGGGGGCGCGCGGGGGGCGTGAAGCTTGGTACGGCAGGGCCGCAGGGCCGGGAGACGGTGGGGTTCCCGGACGGTGCGGCCCTTTTCGGCATGTCCGGGTCGAGTCAGTTTGACGGAACGATTCTCCTGCCCCTTCCGCGCGGCGGGCGACGTCCGGCCATCGCCGGGCCTCCCGACCTTGACATCCCCGGTGAATCTGACGGACAGTCAGTTTCACTCGGTCCGATGTGAAGCCAGGAGGCCAGCGCCGTGCACCTCGCTCCGTCCGAAGGGCAGTCACGGCTACGCGCCGAACTGCGCGAGTACTTCAGGGACCTGCTGCCCGACGGGGTCCCCGACGACCCGGCGGCGCAGCGCATTCTGCTGCGCCGCATCGGCGCCGACGGGCTGCTCGGGGTGGGCTGGCCCGTCGAGTACGGAGGCCAGGGTCGCGGCCCGGAAGAGCAGTTCGTGCTCTTCGACGAGGCCTACCGGGCCGGGGCCCCCGTCTCCATGGTCACCCTCAACACCGTCGGCCCCACCCTGATGAAATACGGCACCCCGGAGCAGAAGGACTACTTCCTGCCCCGCATCCTGCGGGGTGAGACCGTCTTCGCCATCGGCTACTCGGAGCCCGAGGCCGGCACCGATCTCGCCGCGCTGCGCACCCGTGCCGTCCGCGACGAGAACGGCGACTGGGTGATCGACGGACAGAAGATCTTCACCTCCAACGCCCAGAAGGCCGACTGGATCTGGCTCGCCTGCCGCACCGACCCGCAGGCCCCCAAGCACAAGGGCATCTCCATCATCCTGGTGCCCACCGACAGCCCCGGCTTCTCCTGGACCCCGATCGACACCGTCGGAGGCCTCACCACCACGGCGACGTACTACGACGGCATCCGGGTCCCCGCCGGCCACCTCGTCGGCCCCGAGAACGGCGGCTGGGGCCTGATCACCAACCAGCTCAACCACGAACGCGTCGCCCTCGCCGCCATCGGCATGCAGGCCGAGGACTTCTACGAGGCCGCCCGCGCCCACGCCCGCACCCCCGACCCAGCCACCGGCGAACGCCCCGCCGACCGGCCCTGGGTCCGGGCGAGGCTCGCCGAGGCCCACGCCCGGCTGGCCGCCGTGCGGCTCCTCAACTGGCGGCTCGTCCAGGACGTGGGCGCGGGGACCCTGGCCCCCGGCGACGCCAGCGGAGTGAAGTTCCTCGGCACCGAGTCCGCCGTCGAGGTGTACCGGATCTGCCAGGAGGTGGTCGGGGAGGAGGCCCTCGTCAGGGGGCCGGAGGCCTTCCTCGGCGGCGAACTGGAACGGATGAACCGCGCGGCCCAGATCAACACCTTCGGCGGCGGGGTCAGCGAGGTCCAGCGCGAGATCGTCGCCTTGATGCGGCTCGGCATGAAGGGGAGGAAGCGATGACCGCCGACCGGACGACCACCGGGAAGACGACCGCCGCCGACCGGACGACCGCCGCCGGGATGACGGCCGGCGCCGGGGCGACCGCCGCCGCCGCGGAAGCGGAGCTGCTCCGGCGGCTCAAGGCCTTCGAGGGCAGGGCCGCCGCCACTGCGGGCCGCGCCAAGGACCCGGTCAACGAGCCCATGATCCGCCACTGGTGCGAGGCCATGGGCGACACCAACCCCGCGTACACCGGGCCCGAGGCCATCGCCCCGCCGACCATGCTCCAGGCCTGGACGATGGGCGGCCTCTCCGGCCACACCGGCCGCGCCACCGCCCACGACGAACTCTTCGCCCTCCTCGACGCCGCGGGCTGCACCTCGGTGGTCGCCACCGACTGCGAACAGGAGTACCTGCGCCCGCTCCGCCCCGGCGACACCATCACCTTCGACGCCGTGATCGAGTCCGTTTCCCCGCGCAAGACGACCAAGCTGGGCACCGGCCACTTCGTCACGACCCGGATGGACGTCCACGCGGGCGGCGAGCTCGCCGGGACGCACCGTTTCCGCATCCTCAAGTACGCCCCGGCCGCCAAGCGGCCCCCCGTGAAGCCCGAGGCGGAGGCGAAGCCACAGCGGCCCCGCCCCGTGGTCAACCGCGACAACCAGGGCTTCTGGGACGGGGTCCTGGAACACAAGCTGCTGATCCAGCGCTGCACCGCCTGCGCGACCCTGCGCTTCCCCTGGCTGCCCGGCTGCAACGCCTGCTCCTCCCCCGACTGGGACACCGTCGAGGCGAGCGGCGCCGGCACCGTCTTCTCGTACGTCGTCATGCACCACCCGCCCTTCCCGGCCTTCGACCCTCCCTACGCGGTCGCCCTGGTCGAGCTGGCCGAAGGGGTACGCGTGATCAGCAACATCACCGGAGTCCCCTACGACAAGGTCCGCATCGGCCTCCCCGTCCACCTGGAGTTCCTCCGCGTCGACGACACCCTCGAACTCCCCGTCTTCCGAGCGGAGGCGGGCTGACATGGACTTCCACCCCACCGAGGAACAGGCCGCCGCGGCGGCCCTGGCCGCCCGGATCTTCGGCGACCTCGCCACCCACGAACGCCTCGCCGCGGCCGGCACCGGCAGCGACGCCGAACTGTGGAAGGCCCTGACCACCGCCGGCCTGACCGCCGCCGTGGAGGAGGTCGGCCTCCTCGGCCTGGTCCTCCTCCTGGAGGAGCAGGGCCGCACCACCGCCCAGGTGCCCTACGCCGCCACCTGCGCCTACGGCATCCTGCCCGTGGCCGCGCACGGCAGCCCCGGGCAGCGCGCCCGCCTGCTGCCGGCCCTCGGCTCGGGCGAAGCCGTCGCCACCGGTGCCTTCCCCGCCCGCCGGTCGGTCACCGCCACACCGGACGGCCGCCTCACCGGCACCGTCCCCGCCGTCCCGTGGCTGCGCGACGCCACCCACGTGCTCGTTCCGGACCGCGACCGGGCGCTGTGGCTCGTCCCTACGGACGGGCCCGGCGTCCAGACCCGGCCGGTGGAGACGACCGCCCCCTGGTCCGCGGGCCGCCTCACCCTGACCGGTGCCCCGGCCGAACGGCTCGGCGGCCCGGACGCCCACGACGCGGTGCTGGCCGCCGCCCGCACCGCCTTCGCCGGGCTCCAAGCCGGCGTCTGCGCGGGCTCGCTCGCCCGCGCCGTCGAGTACACCTGCGCCCGCGAGCAGTTCGGACGCCCGCTGTCCACGAACCAGGGCGTCATGCTCCGCGCGGCCGACGCGTACATGGACACCGAAGCCATCCGGGTGACCGCCTACGAGGCGGCCTGGCGGATCGACGAGGGACTCCCGGCGCACGAACACGCCCTCACGGCGGCCTGGTGGGCCTCGGAGGCGGGCAAACGCGTCGTCCACGCCGGCCAGCACCTGCACGGCGGCATGGGCGCCGACCTGGACCACCCCGTCCACCGGCACTTCCTGTGGGGGCGGCAACTGGACGCCTATCTGGGCTGCGGCAGCGAGCTGCTGTCCGAACTGGGCGCGCTCATATCCGAGGGGGAGACATCGGACGGGGAGAAAGAGGGGGAGGACGCATGAACGTCGGCGACGCACTGCCGCCGCTGGAGATCCCGGTCACCCGCACCCTGATCGTCGCGGGCGCCATCGCCTCCCGCGACTACCAGGACGTGCACCACGACGCGGAACTCGCCCGCGAGAAGGGCTCTCCGGACATCTTCATGAACATCCTGACCACCAACGGCCTAGTCGGCCGCTACATCACCGACCACCTCGGACCGCAGGCCGTCCTGCGCAAGGTGGCCATCCGCCTCGGCGCCCCCAACTACCCGGGCGACACCATGACCCTCACGGGCACCGTCACCGCCCTCGACGGGAACACCGCCGAGATCCGGGTCGTCGGCGCCAACCGCCTCGGCCACCACGTCACCGGCACCGTGACCGTCACCCTGGGGGCCGGGGCATGAGCGTCCGCCTCCGCGACGACCTGGGCGGTCGCGCCGCCATCGCCGGCATCGGCGCGACCGAGTTCTCCAAGGACTCCGGCCGCAGCGAGCTCAAACTCGCCGTCGAGGCGGTGCACGCCGCCCTCGACGACGCCGGGCTGACCCCCGACGACGTCGACGGCATGGTCACCTTCACGATGGACACCAGCCCCGAGATCACCGTCGCCCAGGCCGCCGGCATCGGGGAGCTCTCCTTCTTCTCCCGCATCCACTACGGAGGCGGCGCGGCCTGCGCCACCGTCCAGCAGGCCGCCCTCGCCGTCGCCACCGGCGTCGCCGAGGTGGTCGTCTGCTACCGCGCCTTCAACGAGCGCTCCGGCCGCCGCTTCGGCTCCGGCGTCCAGCAGCGCGAACCCTCGGCCGAAGGCGCCGCCCTCGGCTGGTCCCTGCCCTGGGGGCTGCTGACCCCCGCTTCCTGGGTGGCCATGGCCGCGCAGCGCTACCTCCACACCTACAACCTGACCCCCGAGGCCTTCGGGCACGTCGCGGTCACGGGCCGCAGGTACGCCGCGAACAACCCCGCCGCCTACTTCCACGGCAAGCCCATCACCCTCGCCGACCACGCCGCCTCCCGCTGGATCGTGGAACCGCTGCGGCTGCTGGACTGCTGCCAGGAGACCGACGGCGGCCAGGCCCTCGTCGTCACCACCGCCGAGCGGGCCCGCGACCTGCGCCACAAGCCCGCCGTGATCACCGCTGCCGCCCAGGGCGCCGGCCGCCGCCAGGAAGGGATGACCTCCTTCTACCGCGACGGCCTCACCGGGCTCCCGGAGATGGACGTGGTGGCCCGGCAGCTGTGGCGCACCAGCGGGCTGCGGCCCTCGGACATCGACGTGGGCATCCTCTACGACCACTTCACCCCCTTCGTCCTGATGCAGCTGGAGTCGTTCGGCTTCTGCGGACCCGGCGAGGCCGCCGACTTCACGGCTGCCGCCGCCCTCCCCCTCAACACCCACGGAGGCCAGCTCGGGGAGGCCTACCTGCACGGTATGAACGGCATCGCCGAAGCCGTCCGCCAGGTGCGCGGCACCTCCGTCAACCAGGTCCCGGGGGCCGAGCACGTCCTCGTCACGGCCGGTACCGGCGTGCCGACCTCCGGGCTGGTCCTGGGCGCCGGCGCCTGACCCCGGTCCTGGTCGCGCGCCCCTCCTCCACCTACAGGAGGTGGGGCGCGGCCGGACCGTACAACCTGAGGGGGACCCGGCTTCGGCACCTGCGGGCGATCCCAGGCGCGGACTCCGCTCCTAGCGTGGAGCCATGACCACGCCTGTGTGCACGCTCGCCTCGAACCCGACGCCGTACCCGTCGTTCTCGGCGTACGTCCGGACCCGTGGCACGGCCCTGATGCGCACCGCGCGCTCCCTGACGGCCAACCCGTGCGACGCCGAGGACCTGCTCCAGACCGCCCTCGCCAAGACCTACGTCGCCTGGGACCGCATCGAGGACCACCGGGCCCTGGACGGCTACGTCCGCCGGGCCCTGGTCAACACCCGCACCTCGCAGTGGCGCAAGCGCAAGGTCGACGAGTTCGTCTGCGAGGAGGTCCCCGAGACCGAGGAGCAGTCCTGCGCCGACCCCGCCGAGTCACAGGTGCTGCGCGACGCGATGTGGCGGGCGGTGACCCGGCTGCCCGACCGCCAGCGGGCCATGGTCGTCCTGCGCTACTACGAGGACCTGAGCGAGGCGCAGACGGCCGAACTGCTCGGGGTCTCGGTGGGCACGGTCAAGAGCGCCGTCTCGCGGGCCCTGGTCAAGCTCCGCGAGGACCCGGAGCTCACCCCGGTGCGCTGAGAAGGCCGTGGAGGACCCGTTGAGGGGCTGTCGGGGGGGGCTGTGTTTCACGTGGAACACAGCCCTGTTTCACGTGAAACATCGGCCAGAGAAGCGCCCCGAACAGTGATCGACCAGCCTGTTTGTACCTCCGGGTAGTGACATGCCGACCGGTACGTGCGCAGAATCGGCAGCATCCGACAGCCGCCGCAGCGCCGCAGCGCTCACCGGGAGGACGCTTTGCTGAGCACCATGCAGGATGTACCGCTGCTGATCTCGCGGATCCTGGCCCACGGGTCGACGATTCACGGAGACTCCCAGGTCACGACCTGGACCGGCGAGGCCGAGCCGCACCGGCGTAGCTTCGCCGAGATCGGCGTCCGCGCCGCGCAGCTCGCGCACGGCCTGCGCGACGGCCTCGGAGTGCAGCAGGACGAACGGGTCGCGACGCTCATGTGGAACAACTCCGAGCACGTCGAGGCGTACTTCGCGATCCCGTCCATGGGCGCGGTCCTGCACACGCTCAACCTGAGGCTGCCCCCCGAGCAGCTGGTCTTCATCGTCAACCACGCGGCGGACCGGGTCGTGCTGGTCAACGGGACCCTGCTGCCGCTGCTGGCGCCGCTGCTGCCGCACCTGCCGACGGTCGAGCACGTCGTGGTCGTGGGCATCGGCGACCGCTCGGCCCTCGAAGGGCTCGACGTCCAGGTCCACGAGTACGAGGAGCTCCTGGAAGGCCGTCCCGCGCACTACGACTGGCCCGAGCTGGACGAGCGCCAGGCCGCGGCCATGTGCTACACCTCCGGCACCACCGGGGAGCCCAAGGGCGTCGTCTACTCCCACCGCTCGGTCTACCTGCACTCCATGCAGGTCAACATGACCGAGTCGATGGGCCTCACCGACCACGACACCAGCCTGATCGTCGTTCCGCAGTTCCACGTGAACGCCTGGGGCCTGCCGCACGCCACCTTCATGACCGGCATCAACATGCTGATGCCGGACCGCTTCCTGCAGCCCGCCCCGCTCGCCGAGATGATCGAGCGGGAGAAGCCCACCCACGCCGCGGCCGTCCCCACCATCTGGCAGGGGCTGCTCGCCGAGGTGACCGCGCACCCGCGCGACCTGAGTTCCATGAAGCAGGTCACCATCGGCGGCGCCGCCTGTCCGCCCTCCCTGATGGAGGCCTACGACAAGCTCGGCGTCCGCCTCTGCCACGCCTGGGGCATGACGGAGACCTCGCCGCTGGGCACCATGGCGCACCCGCCGGCCGGGCTCACGGCCGAGGAGGAGTGGCCGTACCGCGTCACCCAGGGCCGCTTCCCCGCCGGGGTCGAGGCCCGTCTCATCGGGCCCGCCGGCGACGTGCTGCCGTGGGACGGGGAGTCGGCGGGCGAGCTGGAGGTCCGCGGCAACTGGATCGCCGGCGCCTACTACGGCGGCGCGTCCGGCGAACCCCTGCGTCCCGAGGACAAGTTCAGCGCCGACGGCTGGCTGAAGACCGGGGACGTCGGCGTGATCAGTGCCGCCGGCTTCCTGACCCTCACCGACCGGGCCAAGGACGTCATCAAGTCCGGTGGCGAGTGGATCTCCAGCGTCGAGCTGGAGAACGCGCTGATGGCCCACCCGGAGGTCGCCGAGGCGGCCGTCGTCGCCGTCCCCGACGAGAAGTGGGGCGAGCGCCCGCTGGCCACCGTCGTCCTCAAGGAGGGCGCCACGGCCGACTACGAGGGACTGCGCGCGTTCCTCGCCCGGTCGATCGCCAAGTGGCAGCTGCCGGAGCGCTGGACGATCGTCGAGGCGGTGCCGAAGACCAGCGTCGGCAAGTTCGACAAGAAGGTGATCCGCAAGCAGTACGCGGACGGCGACCTCGACGTCACCACCCTCGCGTAGGGCCCGGGGCGGCGGGTCAGCCGCGCGTCAGCCACGGACGCAGCAGCCGGCTGACGGCGGGCATGGCCACGTAGGTCATCAGGGTGCTGAAGACGGCCGCGAAGGCGGCCGTCCGCAGTACGAAGTTCAGGTTCACCAGGTACGGCCCGAGCACCGCGTTGCCCAGCAGCGAGATCGGGAAGATGGCCAGGCCGGAGCTGATCGCCATCTTCCACCGTGGCGGCGCCGGCCGGGTCGTACCCGGCTTCGCGAACCAGGTCTCCATGCCCTGCAGCTCGCGCCGGGCTATCTCGGTGTGGTGGTGGCCCTCGCAGTTGGCGAACCACTCGGCCCGCTCCGGCGACTCCTGCCACCGCGCGAGCGCCTTCTGGTCGCGGAAGCGGTGGACGAGGAACCACGGCGCGCCCTCCACCGCGGGCCGGAACAGCCCGTAGCCGAGGTGGTCCGGGAACCGCGCGGCGGTCTCCAGGATGCCGCGCGCCCAGCTCTCGAACGCCTCCTCGTAGCCCTGCTCCACCTGACGCGCGATGAGCAGGCTCACCTCTCCGTTGTCGGCGGGGACGCTGTGCTCGGTCGTGTCGGTGATGGCCATCGGACCAGGATGGCTAGTTGGTGCCGATCTTGGCCAGGAGGTCCACGATGCGGCCCTGTACGTCCGGGGTGGTCGACCGTTCGGCGAGGAACAGCACGCTCTCCCCGGAGGCGAGCCGCGGCCGGTCGCCCGGCTGGATCCCGGTGGCCGTGTAGACGACCAGCGGGGTGCGGTTGAGCTGCCCGTTGGCGCGCAGCCAGTCCACGATCCCGGCCCGTCGGCGCCGGACCTGCATGAGGTCCATGACCACCAGATTGGGCCGCATCCGGGTCGCCAGGTCCACGGCGTCGGTGTCCGCGCCCGCCCGCGCGACCTGGAGGCCGCGCCGCTCCAGCGCGGCCGTCAGGGCGGTGGCGACCTCGTCGTGCTCCTCGATCAGCAGCACGCGGGAGGGGTGCTGCTCGCTGTCGCGCGGTGCCAGCGCCTTGAGCAGGACGGCCGGATCGGCACCGTACGCCGCCTCGCGCGTGGCGTGCCCCAGCCCGGCCGTGACCAGGACGGGGACCTCGGCGGCCATCGCGGCCTGGCGCAGGGACTGCAGCGCGGTCCGGGTGATCGGGCCGGTCAGCGGGTCGACGAACAGCGCGGCGGGGAAGGCCGCGATCTGCGCGTCCACCTCCTCGCGGGAGTGCACGATCACCGGGCGGTAGCCGCGGTCGCTGAGCGCCTGCTGCGTCTGGGGGTCCGGTGCGGGCCACACCAGCAGCCGGCGCGGGTTGTCCAGCGGCTCGGGCGGGAGCTCGTCGTCCACCGGAAGCGGCACGGGACGGTTGACCACCTCGACCGCGCCGCCGGGCCCGTCCAGGGGCTCGGGGCCCTCGGCGGCGCCCGCCTCGGGGGCTCCTATGGCGAAGGCCCGCCCCTGGGGCGCGGGTTCGGCGAGCCTGCGGCGCCGGCCGGAACCGGACCCGCCGGGGCCGGCCGTGCCCGGGTCCACGGCGATGCCCTGGCCCAGGGTGCCGAGTGCGCGCACGCTGATCGGCTGGCCGGCCGCCGGGGCGTCCCCGGACTGCCGGGCGCCGGGTACGGCCGCCGCCGGTGCCTCCGCGTCCTCCGGTGCGGTCCGGGCCGCCGGAACGGGCCAGGCGGGGGTCGCGGGCAGCGCACGGCGCCGTCCGGTGGGCAGTGCGGGATCCTCGCCGCCGGCGGCGGCCGGGGGCTGCGGGTCGGGCGACGCGGGCGAGCCGAGCACGCGGCGGGCACGGCGTCCGCCCGGGCCGTCGGGGTCGGTCTCGCCGGAGCCGCCCTGGGGCGCCGGAGCGGCCGGAGTCGGTCCGGCGGGCAGCGCGAAGCCGCCCTCGGGCGCGATGGGCCGGGGCGCGGCGGGGGGCGCGAGACCGGCCGCGGGTACCGGTCCGCCGGGCTGCGCGGGCGCGGCCACCGGCCCCAGCGCACGCCGCCGCCCGGCCGGATGCTCGGTCACCGGTACGGGGGGAACGGCGGGTACCGGCGGCAGCGCCGGCATGGCGGTGCCCTGCGGGGGCACCGGCCGGCCGGCACCCGGACCGGAGTCCGGCCCGTTGTCGCCGTCACGGCCCCGTCGGCGCCCGGTACCCAGCCCGGCCGGGTTCACCGGGGACTGTGCGAGCTCCGCCGGACCCGCACCGGGGGCCTGCGCGTCCTGCCCGGACGGCAGCGCCAGTGCGACTCCGGCACCGCGTGCCCCGGCCTGCCTCGCTTCGCCGGTGCCGTCGTCCAGGAAGGCGTCCACCCCGCGTCGGCCCCGCCGGCCGCCGGAGACCGTCGCCGGGGCGGCCTCGGGCTCCGGTGCGGGCTCGGGCTCGGGCAGCTCCACCGTCCCGGCCCCGGAGCCCAGCGGCAGCTCCAGCACGTACGCCCCGCCCGGAGCACCGGGCACCTCCACCGTCTGCAGGAGCCCGCCGTGCGCGGTGACGACGCCCCGCACGATCGGCTCGTGCACGGGGTGGCCGCCTCCGTAGGGGCCGCGCACCTCGATCCGTACGACCTCGCCGCGCTGCGCCGCGGCCACCACGATCGTGGAGTCGCCGTATCCGCTGCCCTGACGGGTCTTGCCGGTGGCGTCCACCCCGGCGACGTCCGCGACCAGGTGCGCCAGCGCGGTCGCGACCCGCTCCGCGTCCACTTCGGCCTCGATGGTCGGGGCGTGGACGGCGAACTGGACGCGGCCGGGGCCGATCAGCTCGACCGCGCCGTCGATGCCCGCCTTGACGACCTCGTTGATCAGGGCGTTCTGCTTCTTGAGCTTCTCGCGGCCGGAATCCAGCCGCTGGTAGCCGAGCACGTTGTCGACCAGGGTGGTCATCCGCGCGTACCCGGCGGCCAGGTGGTGCAGCAGCTGGTTGGCCTCGGGCCACAGCTGACCGCCGTCGTCGGCGGCCAGCGTGGCCAGCTCGCCGCGCAGCTCCTCCAGCGGCCCGCGCAGGGAATCGCCGAGCACGGCCGCCAGCTGGGCGTGGCGGGCGGCGAGCGCGTCGTAGGGACGCCGGTCGGTGAAGGTCATGACCGCGCCGACGAGCACGTCCCCGTCCCGCACGGGTGAAGTGGTCAGGTCGACGGCGACGGCCTGCCCGGCCTTGTTCCACAGCACCTGGCCGCGGACCCGGTGCTTGCGCCCGCTGCGCAGGGTGTCGGCGAGCGGGGACTCGTCGAAGGGGAAGGGGGAGCCGTCGGCGCGCGAGTGCTGGATCAGCCCGTGCAGCTCGCGGTTGCCGAGGTCGGTGGCGCGGTAGCCGAGGATCTGGGCGGCGGCCGGATTCACGAGGACCACGCGGCCGTCGGTGTCCGTTCCCACGACGCCTTCGGCGGCGGCGCGCAGGATCATCTCGGTCTGCCGCTGGGAGCGGGCCAGCTCGGCCTCGGTGTCCACGGCCTCGGTGAGGTCCCGCACGACCAGCATCAGCAGCTCGTCGCCGGTGTAGGGCTGCGGCTCGCGGTAGGCGTCACGGCCGTCGAGGTGGGCGCTGGTGACCTCGACGGGGAACTCGGTGCCGTCGGTGCGGCGCGCGGTCATGCGCTGCGGCTTGGAGCGGCCCGTCAGCTCGTCGCCGGGGCGGCGCATCGAACCGGGGATGAGTTTGGAGTCGAACTCCGGGAAGAGGTCGAGGACGCCGCGGCCGACCAGACCGGTGCCGGGGCTCTCCATGACCTCGAGGGCGATCGAATTCGCGTTGACGACCGTGCCGTTGGCATTGACGAGCAACAGCGCGTCCGGGAGCGCGTCGAGTATTGCTGCGAGGCGAGCAGCGCCTCGGGATGGCCTGCTGCTCACGACGAGCGTCCTCCCTGACCACGACTACCGGCATGTCACGGGAGGAGTCTAAGGGCACCGTCCCGCAGCGAGGGGGCGGATGAACGGGGGAAACCGTGCATCCGCCGCATCCTCCCAGGTCAGGCACCCGCACTCGGAAGCACAGGTTCCAGGTTGTTCCAGCGGGCGATGTCGCAGCCGTTCTCGCGTCCGAACCAGCTGTCCACCTTCTGTCCGTGCCACGTTCCCGTGATGTGCGCGGTGGCCGGTCCGCCGCTCTGGAACGTGCACATCGCGGCCCTCGGCGCGGCGGCGAACGGGTCCTCCCCCTGCCTCGCCAGCGTGTCGAGGCGGGCACAGGCCTCCTCGGCCTTGGGGTGGTCGCCGCCGACGGGCCGGCAGTCGAGGCGGTACCGGCCGTTGAGGCTGCCCGCCTTGGAGATGTCGATTGTGAGCCGGTCGGGGGAAGCCAGCAGCCGTCCCAAGGGCAGCGGCGGCAAGGGTCCGGCGGCCGCGGCGGCCAGCGCGGAGGTGACGGCGAAGGCGGCGAGACGCAGCATGGGGCACTCCAGGTCGTCCGTACGTCGTACGCCTCACCAACGACCCGACCGCCCGGACGTTGCGAAGAGGGGGCTTAAGGCTTTGCCCTGCGGCCCCGGCTCCTTGTACCGTGGGAGCGGATTGGTGACCGGCCCCGCGGCTGTGTCATCATCTGCACGCACCCTCATCGCAGGGGTGTGCTGGAGGCGTCGCCTAGTCCGGTCTATGGCGCCGCACTGCTAATGCGGTTTGGGGCTTACACCCCATCGAGGGTTCAAATCCCTCCGCCTCCGCACCTCACCGAAGCCCCGGTCCGCATGGACCGGGGCTTCGGTGCGTTCAGGGTCTGTGTTCGGGGGTCTGCGTTCGGGGCCTGAAAGGGGCCCCTGGGGTTTGGGATGACCCTGCGCGGGTACCCGGCGAGGCCTCCCGGCTGCCGCCCGCCGTACCCGGACGATCTTCTTCTGGCACGTTTCCGCAGGTCAGAGGGGTTGGGGCCAATGGATTTCGCGTCCCGGCGAGGTCCATGTATTGTTGTTCTCGCAAGGCCAACGGGGCGAAAAACCCCGGGAAGCCCAAGCACTCGTAGCTTAACGGATAGAGCATCTGACTACGGATCAGAAGGTTGCAGGTTCGAATCCTGCCGAGTGCACAGCCGGAGAGGCCCCCAGGAGAAATCCTGGGGGCCTCTTGCGTGTGTCCTGCGTATGCCCTGGCCGGCGGGAGCAGTACCTCAGGGGGAGGGGATCCCCCGGGAGGGCTCAGGGGTGAATTGGCTCCTGTGGGGGACGTGGGCGACGGATCCGGGCCGATACGGTTTCCACAGATCGTTCGAAGCTTGATCGGGGGACTCTCATGGGACTGTTCGGGAACGCGCACCGGGTGGATCCGGCGTCGGCGCAGCGGGACTACGCGCGGCTGCTGGGGAACGGGGAGCAGGTGCATGTGGCGTACCTGCTGGTGCGCGACACGATCCTGTTCACCGACCGGCGGCTGGTGTTCGTCGACAAGCAGGGGATGACGGGCAAGAAGGTGGAGTACCACTCCGTCCCCTACCGGAGCATCACTCACTTCTCCGTGGAGACCGCCGGGCACTTCGACCTCGACGCCGAGCTCAAGATATGGATATCCGGCAGCGCGGCGCCGATCGAGAAGACCTTCACCAAGGGGGTCGACATCTACGAGATGCAGGCGGTCCTGACGCAGTTCGTCGCGCGCTAGCCGGAGGTCTTCGGCAGCGGGTGACCGGCCGGGTCCCGGCGGGAGTGGGAAGGCGCATGGGGGAGGAAGACCGATCGGACGGCATCGAGCGGCCGCTGCCCCGGTGACCGGCTCCGCCGCGGGGTGGCAGTGCACCGGGATCCGGTGGAGCGGAGGGCGGCCCGCCATCAGGTGGTACGGGCCCGGAGGCGCGGAGCGCGACAGTCCGCTCTCCTACGGGCAGCGGCTGGCCTTCGTCGCCAGGGGCGAGCGGCAGTGCCTGGGCGTGCGGCGGGCCGGGAAGCGGACCCCGTGCCCGGCCGGCCGGAGCGTGCCGGTGCGGGCCGGGAGCGCCCAGTGCCCCGAGTGCGCCCGGCTGGACCGGTCCTTCTCGGTGGCGGCCGACACCAATGCCGCCGATCCGCGCCCCTACCGCGTCTACCTGGCGTGGTTCGGGCCCGGGATGGTCAAGGTGGGCATCACCGCCGAGGAGCGCGGCCCGGTCCGGCTGCTGGAGCAGGGGGCCGTGACCTGGACCTGGCTGGGGCGCGGACCGCTGATGGCGGCACGTCGGACCGAGGAGCTGCTGCGCGCCGCCCTCGGGGTGCCCGACCGGATCTCTTACGCCCGCAAGCGTGCGGTGCGGGCCGGGCTGCCTGCGGAAGCAGAGCGGGCGCGGGAGGTGGCCGAGCTGCATGCCCGGGCGGCGGCGCTGCAGGGGTGGCCCGAGTCGCTGGAGCGGCTGGGGTGCGCGGTCACCGACCATGCCGGGCCGTTCGGGCTGGCCGGGCTGCCGGTTCCGGCGCGGGTGGTCACGGAGCTGGTGCCCGGTGCGGGGGTCGTGGGGCTGCTGGCGGGGGCCGCGGGGCCGGACCTGCACTTCGCGGACGGGCTCGTGGTCGACACCCGGCTGCTGGCGGGCTGGGAGCTGGTCTCGGCCCCCGCGGACGCGGTGACCGGCGTACCGCTGGCGGCCATCGCCCCGCCGGCGGAGGCGGGCGGACAGGACGGCCTCTTCTGAGGGCGGGTGCCGCGGCTCCGTGCCGCCTGGCGGACCGGGGCCCGGGAGGGGTGGCACGGTCCTGGGGAGCAAGGTCAAAACTTGGATCCCTTTGGGCTGCCGGGCCTGATTCTGGTGGACATGCCAAGGGGTTGGCGCGGAGGGTGGGGACATGAGCATCCAGCCCGTTCCGGCGTTCGAACCGCCTTATGTCATGGCCGTATTCAGCAGTGTCCGCACTTCCGACGACAGCGGATATCCGGAGACCCTGGCCCGGATGGCCGAGCTCGTCCGGGACAACCCCGGGTTCCTCGGCTACGAGTCCGCGCGCACGCCCGGAGGCCTCGGCATCACCGTGTCCTACTTCCGCGACCACGAGTCCCTCGCCGCGTGGCGCACGGAGCTGGAGCACCAGGCGGCCATGAAGCAGGGCCGCGGCCACTGGTACGAGAGCTACACCCTGCACGTCGCGACCGTCGAGCGGAGCCACGGCTTTGCCCGCGACGCCTGAGACCGTCCGGGCCTTCCGCGAGCGGCTGGGCCTGCCCGGACTGGTGGACGTGCACACGCACTTCATGCCGGACCGGGTGATGCGCAAGGTGTGGGACTACTTCGACGCCGCCGGGCCGCTGACCGGTGTGGCGTGGCCCATCACCTACCGCCACGAGGAGGAGCAGCGGGTCGGGCTGCTGCGGGAGTTCGGGGTCCGGGCGTTCACCTCGATGCTCTACCCGCACAAGCCCGGGATGGCCGCCTGGCTCAACGCGTGGGCGGAGGACTTCGCCGCCCGCACCCCCGACTGCCTGCACACCGCGACCTTGTTCCCGGAGGAAGGCGTGGCGGCCTACGCGGGGCGGGCGGTGGAGCGGGGGGCCCGGGTGTTCAAGGCCCACCTCCAGGTCGGCGGCTACGACCCGAACGACGCCCTCCTGGAACCGGTGTGGGGGCTGCTGGCCGAAGCGCGCGTCCCGGTCGTCGTCCACTGCGGCTCCGGGCCCGCACCGGGCAAGTACACCGGGCCCGGCCCGGTCGCCCGCCTGCTGGCCCGCCACCCGCGGCTGCCGCTGATCGTCGCGCACATGGGGATGCCCGAGTACACCGACTTCCTCGACCTGGCCGACCGCTACCCCGAGGTGCGGCTCGACACGACCATGGCCTTCACCGACTTCTCCGAGCAGTTCAGCGGCTTCCCGCCCGGGGACCTCGGACGCCTCGCCGACCTCGGGGACCGGATCCTGCTGGGCACCGACTTCCCGAACATCCCCTATCCCTACGAGCACCAGCTGGAGGCCCTGGAGCGGCTCGGGCTCGGGGACGACTGGTTGCGCGCGGTCTGCCACGACAACGCCGCCCGGCTGTTCTCCCTTCCCCCGGCGGGCGACTGAGCCGCCGGGGGCGCCGGGAAGCCTTTCTCAGGAGATTCACAGGTTGGGGCAAGAGCGCTCTCAGAGGCGCGGGCCAGCGTGGGGGCATGACAGCGACGACCACCTCCCATGCGTCCACGTCCACGGCCAACCCGACGGCGCTGACGCGCCCGGACGGCGGCCCCTGCCGGGTCCTCGTCGTCGACGACGAGGCCTCGCTCTCCGAGCTGCTGTCCATGGCCCTGCGCTACGAGGGCTGCGAGGTCCGCAGCGCCGGTGACGGAGCGGGCGCCGTGCGCGCGGCGCGGGAGTTCCGGCCCGACGTGGTGGTCCTCGACGTCATGCTCCCCGACATGGACGGGCTGTCCGTGCTCGGCCTGCTCCGCCGGGAGATCCCGCAGGTCCCGGTGCTGTTCCTGACCGCCAAGGACTCCGTCGAGGACCGCATCGCGGGCCTGACGGCCGGCGGCGACGACTACGTCACCAAGCCGTTCAGCCTGGAGGAGGTCGTGGCCCGGCTGCGCGGCCTGGTCCGCCGCTCCGGCGCGGCGCAGGCCGCCCGCGGCGGCTCGGTCCTCTCGGTCGGCGACCTGAGCCTCGACGAGGACAGCCACGAGGTGGTCCGCGGCGGCCAGGAGGTGCACCTGACCGCCACCGAGTTCGAGCTGCTGCGTTACCTGATGCGCAACCCGCGCCGGGTGCTGAGCAAGGCGCAGATCCTGGACCGGGTGTGGTCCTACGACTTCGGCGGCCAGGCCAACGTGGTGGAGCTCTACATCTCCTACCTGCGGCGCAAGCTGGAGGGCGGCACCGGACTGCCCCCGATGATCCACACCCGGCGCGGCGCCGGCTACCTGATCAAGCCGGCCGAGTAGTGGCCCGCCGCCCTTCCCGGCCGCGGCCCGGGCGGCCCGGGCGGTCCGCAGCGTCCGGACGGCGCGGGCCGCGCCGCCGCCGGCCGTGGTCGCTGCGGACCCGGCTGGTGGTGTCGGCGGTGGCGCTGATCGCCGTGGTGGGCGCGGCCATCGGGACCGTCACCACCCTCGCCATGCGCTCCCGGCTGATGGGAGAGCTGGACAAGCAGCTGACCAACTCCGTGGAGATGGCCGTCCGGGGGCCGGGCGCCGGCAAGGCGGCCCGCGAGGGCAGCCTCGGCTTCGTCTTCGCCCCCGGCTCTCCCATGGGCGCCGCCGGGGTCCGTCTGGACGTGAACCGGAAGGTGATCGGCGGGGCCCGGATCGCTCCTGTGGAGGGCCCGGGACTCGATCACCGGGAGGTCCTGACCCAGGCGCAGACGGAGGTGCTGGAGCAGGTCGCACGGACGGCCGGCCCGGCCGGGTCCGGCAGGGTGGACGTGGACCTGCCGGGGCTCGGCGCCTACCGGGCGATGGCCGCGCCCGACGGAGAGCTGGTCCTGGCCTTCCCCCTCAAGGGCGTGGACTCCACCGTGAACACCCTGATCGCCGTGGAGGTCTGCGTCACCCTGGCCGGCCTGATCGCCGCCTCCCTGGCCGGACAGGCGCTGGTCGCGGTCGCCCTGCGCCCGCTGCGCCGGGTCGCCGCCACCGCCACCCGCGTCTCCGAGCTGCCCCTGCACAGCGGCGAACCGGCCCTGCACGAACGGGTCCCCGAGGCTGAGGCGGATCCCCGTACGGAGGTCGGACAGGTCGGTGCGGCCCTCAACCGGATGCTGGGGCACGTCTCCTCGGCACTGACGGCCCGCCAGCAGAGCGAGACACAGGTCCGTCAGTTCGTGGCCGACGCCTCCCACGAGCTGCGCACCCCCCTCGCCTCCATCCGCGGCTACGCCGAACTGACCCGCAGGGGGCGCGAGGAGCCCGGCCCCGACACCCGCCACGCCCTGGCCCGGATCGAGTCCGAAGCCACCCGGATGACCGGGCTGGTCGAGGACCTGCTGCTGCTGGCCCGGCTGGACGCGGGCCGCCCGCTCTCCCGCGAGGACACCGATCTGGCCCCCCTCGTCGTGGACGCCGTCAGTGACGCCCGGGCCGCCGGCCCCGGCCACCACTGGCGTCTGGCCCTGCCCGACGAACCCGCGCCCGTCCTGGCCGACCCGGCCCGGATCCAGCAGGTCCTGGTGAACCTCCTCGCCAACGCCCGCACCCACACTCCGCCGGGTACCACCGTCACGGCCCGTGTTTCACGTGAAACATCCGCCGTCCGGCTGCGGATCGAGGACGACGGTCCCGGGATCCCCGCCGACCTGATGCCGCACATCTTCGAGCGCTTCGCCCGCGGCGACGCCTCCCGCTCCCGCGCGGCGGGCTCCACCGGCCTGGGCCTGGCCATCGTCCAGGCCGTGGTCACAGCTCACGACGGGCGGGTCGGCGTGGAGAGCGAGCCGGGCCGGACCTGCTTCGAGGTGCTGCTCCCCCTCACCGAGGACCCCCGTCCCATGACACCGGCGGACTCACAGAGGGACCACAGGGTCAGCACACCGAGGTGACAGGGCGCCCGGTGAGGGTCGGAGCATGTCAACCGACACCTCTTCCGACGCCCTCCCGGCCCGGGCGCCCCTGGCGCCCGCGCCCGGCGAGCCCGTACTCGACGTGGTGATCCCGGTCTACAACGAGGAAAAGGACCTCGGCCCCTGCGTGCGAAGGCTGCACGCCCACCTCACCCGGACCTTCCCGTACCCCTTCCGCATCACCATCGCCGACAACGCCAGCACCGACCGCACCCCCGCCTTCGCGGCCGAGCTCGCCGCCGCCGTCCCCAGCGTACGCAGCGTCCGGCTGGAGGAGAAGGGCCGCGGCCGTGCCCTGCGCACCGTGTGGAGCCGCTCGGAGGCGCCCGTCCTCGCGTACATGGACGTGGACCTCTCCACCGATCTGAACGCCCTGCTTCCCCTGGTGGCCCCGCTGATCTCCGGCCATTCCGAGCTGGCCATCGGCACCCGGCTCGCCCGTTCCTCAAGGGTCGTGCGGGGAGCGAAACGGGAGTTCGTCTCCCGCGCCTACAACCTCCTGCTGCGCTCCTCCCTCGCCGCCCGGTTCAGCGACGCCCAGTGCGGCTTCAAGGCCATCCGCCGGGAGGTCGCCGAACGGCTGCTGCCGCTGGTCGTGGACTCCGGCTGGTTCTTCGACACCGAGCTGCTGGTCCTGGCCGAACGGGCTGGGCTGCGCATCCATGAGGTGCCGGTGGACTGGGTGGACGATCCCGACTCCACGGTCCACATCGTCAGGACCGCCACCGAGGACCTGAAGGGCGTCTGGCGCGTGGGCCGGGCGCTGGCCCTCGGGGAGCTCCCCCTGGACCGGCTCGCCCGCCCCTTCGGTGACGACCCGCGCGACCGCACCGCCCTGCCCGGGGTGCCGCGCGCACTGGCCCGCCAACTGCTCGGCTTCTGCGCGGTCGGACTGCTGTCCACCCTCTGCTACCTGGCCCTGTACTCCCTCTTCCGGCTCGCCGCCGGACCCCAGGCCGCCAACGCCGCCGCCCTGCTGGTCTCCGCCGTGGCCAACACCGCCGCCAACCGCCGGCTCACCTTCGGGGTCCGGGGCCGCGACCGCGCGCTGCGCCACCAGGCCCAGGGCCTGGTCGTGTTCGCCATCGGCCTGGCCCTGACCAGCGGCTCCCTGGCCGCCCTCGGCGCGGGCACCGACGATGCCGCCCACGGCACCGAACTGGCCGTGCTGGTCACCGCCAACCTCGCCGCCACCGTGCTGCGCTTCCTGCTCTTCCGCGCCTGGGTCTTCCCCGAGCGCCGCACCACTCCCGTTTCCGTGAAGGACGACCACCGATGACCACGGCCCACCCGCCCTTCGGCGCCCCGTTCCCCGAACGGCCCCCCGCCCCCACCTCCGTCCCAGTCCCCGGCCCCGACCGGGCCGCGGACGCCGCCGCGCGCCGGACCGTCACCGGCCGGCCCCGCTGGGAACGGCCCGCCTACGCCGGGCTGCTGCTGGCCACCGCCGTGCTCCTGCTCTGGAACCTGGGCGCGTCCGGCTACGCCAACTCCTTCTACTCCGCCGCCGTGCAGGCGGGCTCGCAGAGCTGGAAGGCCTTCTTCTTCGGCTCCTCCGACGCCGGGAACTCCATCACCGTCGACAAGCCGCCGGCCGCCCTGTGGCCGATGATGCTGTCCGTCCGGGCGTTCGGGCTCGGCTCCTGGCAGATCCTCGTCCCGCAGGCCCTGATGGGCGTCGCGACCACCGCCGTCCTGTACGCCGCCGTGCGCCGCCAGTTCGGCCCCGCGGCAGCGCTGATCGGCGGCGCCGCGTTCGCGCTCACCCCCGTCGCCGCGCTGATGTTCCGCTTCAACAACCCCGACGCGCTGCTGACGCTGCTGCTGACCGTGACGGTGTGCTGCGTGCTGCGCGCCCTGGACGGGGCGCGGACCGGGTGGCTGGTCGCGGCCGGCGCCGCGATCGGCCTGGGCTTCCTGACCAAGACGCTCCAGGCCTTCGTCATCCTGCCGCCGCTGGTCCTGCTGTACGCCGTCTGCGCGCCGGCCCGGCTGCGCAGGAGGCTCGGGCAGCTGCTGCTCGCCGGGGCCGCGATGGTGGTGACCGGCGGCTGGTGGGTGGCCGTCGTGGAGCTGTGGCCCGCCTCCTCCCGCCCGTACATCGGCGGCTCGCAGCACAACTCCTTCCTGGAACTGACCTTCGGCTACAACGGACTGGGCCGGCTGAACGGCGACGAGACCGGCAGCGTGGGCGGCGGGCGGACCGGCGGGGCCGCCGGCGCGTTCGGGACGTACGGGCTGCCCGAGGGCGGGCCGGGCCTGCGCGGCGGGGGCGGCGGCTGGGGGGAGACCGGTGTGGGCCGGCTGTTCTCCGGCACCGTCGGCGGCCAGATCTCCTGGCTGCTGCCGGCGGCGCTGGTGCTGCTGGTGGCGGGGCTGGTGGTGACCTGGCGGGCCGGCCGGGCCACCGACTGCCTCCAGAGCACGGCCCGCGCGGCCTTCCTGGCCTGGGGCGGCTGCCTGCTGATCACCGCCGTGGTGTTCAGCTGGATGCAGGGCATCTTCCACGAGTACTACACGGTCGCGCTGGCTCCGTTCGTGGCCGCGCTGGTGGGCATGGGCGTGACCGTGCTGTGGGAGGAGCGGGGCGGCAGGGCCGCCGCGCTCACCCTGTCCGGGACCCTCGCCCTGACCGCCGTCTGGTCGTACGTACTGCTCGGCCGCTCCTCCGGCTATCTGCCGTGGCTGCGCTGGACGGTGCTGGTGGCCGGGCTGCTCGCCGCCGCCGCACTGCCGTTCGCCGCCCGGCTGGGCCGCCGGGTACGGCTCGGCGCGGCCGCGCTGGGGCTGGGCGCGGCCCTGGCGGGCCCGTTGGCGTACTGCCTGACCACGATCGGCACCGGTCACACCGGGTCGATCGTGACGGCCGGTCCGGCGGTGGCCGGGGGCGGGGCGGCCCGGGCGGGATGCGCTTCGGGCCGGGCGGGGAGGGGTTCGGGGGCGGTATGCCGGGCCTGCCCGGGGGCGGGCCGGGCGGCGGAGCGCCGCAGGGAGGCTCGCAGGGAGCGCCGCAGCGAGCGCCGCAGGGAGCACCGCAAGGGGGCCAAGGGGGCGGCGGTACCGCCCAGGGCTTCCCGCGGGGCGCCTGGCCGGGCCCCGGTCAGGCGGGCGGCGCGGCGGGCCGGTCCGGGACCGGGTCCGGGGCCGGGTCCGGGCGGGGCATGCGGGGCGGGGCCGGCGGGCTGCTCGACGGGGCCCGGGTCTCCGCCGGGGCCGAGGCCGCGCTGCGCGCCGACGCGAGCCGGTACACCTGGGCGGCGGCCGCCATCGGCTCGCAGAACGCGGCGAGTTACCAGCTGGCCTCCGGCCGCCCCGTGATGCCGCTCGGCGGTTTCAACGGCAGCGACCCTTCGCCGACGCTGGAGCAGTTCAAGGCCTACGTGAAGGCCGGGAAGATCCACTGGTTCATCGCCCAGGCCGGCCTCGAAGGCGGCGCGGAGTCCCGGGCGGCCGGTCGGCCGGGCGGTCAGGGCGGCCCCGGCGGTCAGGGAGCCCCCGGCAGTCAGGGAGCCCCCGGCGGTCAGGGCGGCCCGGGCGGGTCGGCCAGTACGGCCGTCGAGAGCTGGGTGAAGGCCACGTTCAAGGCCGTCACCATCGACGGAGCCACCTTCTACGACCTGACGGCCCCTTCGACCGGCACGTCCTGAACCGGCCCCGATCCACGCGGCACCCCCTAGCATCAAGAGGGCGGACCGGGCATTCCGGGCTGATCCCCTTGTGATGAGGAGGGCACCTCGATGGTGACCGAGGCTGATCCGGGCGAGGCCAGGACCAGTGTGTGGCTGGCCGTGCGGCCCGCCGCCCCCGTCAGACGCCGTACCGACGCCCCCTCGGGGCTGGACCGGGACCGGATCACCGCCGCCACCGTGCGGCTGCTGGACGCACAAGGGCTCGGCCGCTTCTCCATGCGGAGGCTGGCGGCCGAGCTGGGCGTCACCGCGATGTCCCTGTACTGGTACGTGGACACCAAGCACGATCTGCTCGAACTGGCCCTGGACCGGGCCCTGGGCCAGCAGCGCCTCCCGGCCGGCCCGTCCCGGGAGGAGCCCTGGGCGAGCCGGCTGAGGGAACTGGCCTGCGGCTACCGCAGGCTGCTGGCGGAGCACCCGTGGGTGGCTCCGCTCAGCGCGGTCTATCCCAACATCGGCCCGCACGCGCGGGCCTTCGACGCCGCCCTGCACCGGCTGCTGGAGGCCGCCGGCCTGGCGGACGCCTGCCGGACCGGTGCCCACCTCGCCGTGTCGCAGTTCCTGAACGGCTGCGCCCTGCACGGCTGCGGGGGCACGGTCCGGCGGGCGCCCGAGGCGGACTTCGCCCTGGCCCTCGACGTCCTCATCGCGGGCATCGAGGCCAAGGCGGCCGTCCGCGGGGCCCGGGCCTGACCGACCGGAGGACCCGGATCCGGCTGGCCGGCCTCAGGCCTGGGACGGGGCCTTGCCGGAGGCCTGGGCCGGGACGCCGGGGGTGTCTTCGGTGCCCGGGGCGTGGGCGGCCGGCTTCGACTTCAGCGCGACCTCCTTGATGAAGACCACCAGCACCAGCCCGAGCAGCGCGCTCGGTGCGGCGTAGAGGAAGACGTCGCCGACGCCGTGCCCGTACGCGGACTCCATGACCTGCCGCAGCGGCGCGGGCAGCTTGTCGAGGTCGGGGATCCCGCCCCCGCCGGCGCCGCCGTGTGCCAGGGCCGCCGCCTTCGGGCCGAGTGCGGCCAGCCCGTCCTTGACGTAGTGGGTGACCCGGTTGGCCATGACCGCGCCCAGGGCCGAGACGCCCATGGCGCCGCCGAGGGAGCGGAAGAAGGTGACGACGGAGCTGGCCGCGCCGAGGTCCTGGGGGGCGACCTGGTTCTGGGTGGCGAGGACCAGGTTCTGCATCATCATGCCGAGGCCGAGGCCGGTCAGCGCCATGAACAGGGCGATGCGCCAGTACGGGGTGTCGTAGCGCAGGGTGCCCAGCAGTCCGAGTCCGGCGGTCAGCAGCACACCGCCGGAGACCAGGAAGGCCTTCCACTTGCCGGTCTTGGTGATGATCTGGCCGGAGACCGTGGAGGAGACGAAGAGGCCGCCGATCATCGGGATGGTCAGGATGCCCGACATGGTGGGGGACTCGCCGCGGGCCAGCTGGAAGTACTGGCTGAAGAAGACCGTGCCGGAGAACATCGCGATGCCGACGAAGAGCGAGGCGGCGGAGGCCAGGCTGATGGTCTTGTTGCGGAAGAGGCGCAGCGGGATGATCGGGTCGCTCGCGCGGGACTCCACGAGGAGGAACAGCAGGCCGAGCACGAGGGCTCCGCCGGTCATCGCCAGGGTGGTCCAGGAGATCCAGTCGTACGAGTCGCCGGCCTGGGTGACCCAGATGAGCAGCAGCGAGACGGCGCCGCTGATCAGGAAGGCGCCCAGCCAGTCGACCTTCACGTCCCGGCGGACGACCGGGAGGTGCAGGGTGCGCTGGAGCACGATCAGGGCGATCACCGCGAAGGGCACGCCGACGTAGAAGCACCAGCGCCAGCCGAGCCACGAGGTGTCGGTGATGACGCCGCCGAGCAGCGGGCCGCCGACGGTGGCGACGGCGAAGACCGCGCCGAGGTAGCCGCTGTAGCGCCCGCGCTCGCGCGGGGAGATCATCGCGGCCATCACGATCTGGGCGAGGGCGGAGAGGCCGCCGACGCCGATGCCCTGGACGACGCGGCAGGCGATGAGCATGCCGGTGTTCTGGGACAGGCCCGCGACCACGGAGCCGAGGACGTAGACCACCAGGGATATCTGGACGAGCAGCTTCTTGCTGAAGAGGTCGGACAGCTTGCCCCACAGCGGGGTGGCGGCCGTCATCGACAGCAGGGCGGCGGTGACGACCCAGGTGTAGGAGGACTGGGTGCCGCCGAGGTCGCTGATGATCTGGGGCAGGGCGTTGGAGACGATCGTGGAGGACAGGATCGCCACGAACATGCCGAGCATGAGCCCGGACAGCGCCTTCATGATCTGGGAGTGGGTCATGGGCGCGCCGTCGGACGTGGTCTCCGACTGGCCGCCTCCCCGCACACCGGAGGGTGTGGTCGTAGCCATGTGTTTCCTTTGCCTAGAAGCTCGATCGGAGTCGGGCCAGCAGGGTGTTGAGTGCGTCGATGTCCTCGGCCGACCAGTCGGCCAGGGCCTTCTCCAGCGCGTCCGTGTAGCGGGCGCCGAGCTCGGTGAGTACGGCACGCCCCTCGTCGGTCAGGCGCAGGATCCGGCAGCGGCCGTCGCCGGGGTCGGTCTCCCGGTCGATCCAGCCGCGCTGTGCCACGTGGGCGACGTGCCGGCTGCTGACGGAGATGTCGACGGCCATGTATTCGGTGAGCCGGCTGAGCCGCATCTCGCCGTGCCGGTCGAGCACGGTGAGGACGGCGGCGGCGCCGGGCGGGCAGTGCGGGGGCAGGATCCGGGCCAGGTCGCGTTTGACCGCCCCGATGCCGGTGAGCTGGCGGGCCAGCTCCTCGTACCGGGTGTTCTGTGCCGTGTGCGTGGCCACCGGACCCGCCCCCCATCTCGTTGCTTAGGGCAACGATAGAAGAGCATGGTTGCTACAGGCAAATGAATTCGGGGTCGCGGGCGGTAAAGGAATCGGAAAACCCGCTAGGGTCCAGCCATGTCCGCACAGCACAACTCACCTGAAGCCGAGGGCTCCTACGACCCCGCCGGCAGCACTCAGATGTTCCGCGCGTTCGTGGCGGAGGGCGAGGAACAGGCGGCCCGCACCCCGGCCGTGCCGGGCTCGCGCCGCCGGCCCAAGGAGCCGGGCGCCCTGTCCGGGGGCCGGATCGCCCTGGTCCTCGCGCTGGTCCTCGCGCTGGGGGCGGCGCTGTGGGTGGTGCTCCACTGAGGCGCCGCGGCCGGGTCAGCTCCAGGTCGCGGTGACCGTGCGGGTCTCCACGTGCATGCCGAGGGGCACCCGCCAGGCGTCCAGGCACACCGTGTAGGTCTGCGTCCTGGAGGTCCGGCCCGCGATGGGGGCGGGCAGGGGCTGGGTCGTGGTGACCGTGGCCCAGTCGATGCCGAGGGCGCCGATGACGTGCGTCGCGAAGGTGACCGTGCCGGAACGGGCCGCGGTGGTACCGGTGTTGGTGAAGGTCACCGTGACGCGCTCGCACCAGCGGTCGGAAGCCGCCGCGCGGGCCGGGGTGCTCAGGGTGAGGGACGCGGGGGTGGCGGGCGGGGGTGCGGTGCCGCCGCCCGGGCCTCCTGAGGTCCCGGAGCCCCCTGAGGTCCCGGAGCCTCCTGTGCCGCCGGATCCGCCCGAGCCTCCTGTGCCGCCCGAGCCTCCAGTGTCGCCCGAGCCGCCTGTGCCGCCCTGCCCCGGTGTCGGGGTGCCGGAGCCGCCCGTGCCGCCCGGGGTGCCGTTGCCGGTGCCCGCGCCCCCGGCGCCGGGGGCGGTCTCTGGGGTGCCCGGGGCCGGCGGGGTGCCGGGGGCGGGGTCGGAGCCGCCCTGGGCGGTGGCCGTCGTTCCGGCTCCGGCGGAGCTCCCGCCGGGCCGGGACCCCGGCGCGCCGGGCGCCGTAGTGGCGTAAGCGCCCGCGGAAGGGGCCGGGCCGGCCGGCCCGGCCGGCTGGTACTCCACCTGCCCCCGCGGCGGTACGTTCTGCCCCGCGCCCCGCTCGGGCCCGGGGGCCGCGGCGCCCACGGCGGCGTAGCCGTCGCGGACCGGGCCGCCGCATCCGGCGAGGGCGGCGGCGGCCGTGCAGCACAGGGCCAGGGCGAGGGTGCGCGCCGCGCGGGATCCCGTTGGCATCGCGCCAGTGTTCCTGACGTGATGTCAAATGTGAACCCCGCGTCGGCGGACGATCGGGGCGCTACTCGCCGATCAGGCCCGTGCGCAGCTGCGCCAGCGTCCGCGTCAGCAGCCGGGAGACGTGCATCTGGGAGATGCCGACCTCCTCGCCGATCTGCGACTGGGTCATGTTCGCGAAGAACCGCAGCATGATGATCTGCCGCTCCCTGGGCGGGAGTTTGGCCAGCAGCGGCTTGAGCGATTCGCGGTACTCGACGCCCTCCAGCGCGCTGTCCTCGTACCCGAGCCGGTCGGCGAGGGAGCCCTCGCCGCCCTCGTCCTCCGGGGAGGGGGAGTCGAGCGAGGAGGCGGTGTAGGCGTTGCCGACGGCGAGCCCGTCGACGACCTCCTCCTCGGTGACGCCGAGGACGGCCGCCAGCTCCGGCACGGTCGGGGACCGGTCGAGGCGCTGGGCGAGTTCGTCGCTGGCCTTGGTCAGCGCGAGGCGCAGTTCCTGGAGCCGGCGCGGGACGCGGACGGACCAGGAAGTGTCCCTAAAGAATCGTTTGATCTCGCCCACGACGGTCGGCATCGCGAACGTCGGGAACTCCACTCCGCGTTCGCAGTCGAACCGGTCGATCGCCTTGATCAGGCCGATGGTGCCGACCTGGACGATGTCTTCCATCGGCTCGTTGCGGCTGCGGAACCGGGCTGCCGCGTAGCGCACCAGCGGCAGGTTCAGCTCGATCAGGGTGTCGCGTACGTACGCCCGTTCGGGGCTGTCCGGGTCCAGGGTGGCGAGTCGCTGGAAGAGGGAGCGGGAGAGGGTGCGGGTGTCGATGGCTTCCGAGCGGTCGGCCACTGCCGGCAGCTCACGCTCGACGAGCGTGAGTACCTTGGAGCTGCCCTGGTCTACGGACATGCCACCCCCTTGAGGTCGCGGACGGTCGCGTATCGGCGCGTCCGTCGGAGGAACGCAGCCTCCACCTGAATACCGGAGGCGGGGCTGCGGCAAACGCGGTTCCAGCAGAATGTCACATGTCGGCAACACGCTGTAGCGCCATGTCGACAAGTATCTCCAGCGACAGACGACCGACCGAGCGGAATGAGCCGGTTCTGTAGGGAATCGCGGGCCGGGCTCCACCCGATCCGGTTAAGCCTCGATCCTGTTTGCGGATCTCAGACGGGCGAAGCTGCGTGCGAGCAGCCGTGAGACGTGCATCTGGGAGACCCCAAGCTCGGCGCTGATCTGCGACTGCGTCAGGTTGTTGTAGTAGCGCAGCAGGAGGATCCGCTGCTCCCGCTCGGGCAGTTGTACGAGCAGGTGGCGGACGAGGTCGCGGTGTTCGACACCGGCCAGCTCGGGGTCCTCGTAGCCGAGCCGGTCGAGCAGCCCGGGCATCCCGTCGCCCTCCTGGGCGGCTTCGAGGGAGGTCGCGTGGTAGCTGCGGCCGGCCTCGATGCAGGAGAGCACCTCGTCCTCGCTGATCCGCAGCCGCTCGGCGATCTCGGGGGTGGTGGGGGTGCGGCCGTGGAGGGTGGTGAGGTCTTCGGTGGCGGCGTTGACCTGCACCCACAGCTCGTGGAGGCGGCGCGGGACGTGCACGGTGCGGACGTTGTCGCGGAAGTATCGTTTGATCTCGCCCACCACGGTCGGCATGGCGAAGGTGGGGAACTGGACGCCGCGCTCGGGGTCGAAGCGGTCGATCGCGTTGATCAGGCCGATGGTGCCGACCTGTACGACGTCCTCCATCGGCTCGTTGCGGCTGCGGAAGCGGGCGGCCGCGTAGCGCACGAGCGGGAGGTTGGCCTCGATCAGGGCCCCGCGCACCCGGTTGTGCTCGCTGGTGCCCGGCACCAGGCCCTTCAGCTGGCCGAAAAGCACCTGTGTCAGGGCCCGGGTGTCCGCACCCCGGCTCTGCGGTCGCGGCGCGGCAGCGGCGGCCTCCTGGGCCTCGGCGGGAAGCTCGTGCGGCTGTTCCTGGCGGAGCTCTTGCTGGGGAGGCACCTGAGGCGCAGTACTGGCCGGCACGGTCACGCCACCCCTTCGGTCAACTCATCCGTCTCATCCGTCAAAAGCGGTCATAGCATCACAAGAGATGTGCACTATGTGCAAGCACCGTATATAGCCGTGTTGAGGGCAAGTTGGGCATTTAGGGGTATTCTTTTTACCGCCGGGCATGTGAAAGTCGAACGCGAAAGGCCCCCCACCGGCGGAGTGAGGGGCCTGGATGTCCGGAAATCGCTTCAGCGTACGGGTTCAGGTCACCAGTTCGGTGATGAACTCGCCGATGCCGGAGGCGGCATCCGATATGCCCTGGAAGCCTATTCCGACCATCTCCGCCGCCCGCTTGGGCTGGGTGATGATCACGAAGAGGACGAACACCGTGAGGGCGCCCGTGATGAGCTTCTTGGTGTCCATGAACGGTGTCGGCCTCCCCAACCGGTACTGCGAAGTCGGGTGAGTCTAACCGGTCGGGTTTGGACACTCACCTGTCCTTTAAGGACCAATGACCCTGCCGTACGGGCCCTTTGCCGCTGGGTGTCCGGTCGCGGGAGGAGCAGGATGGAACACGAGCCCACCGGTTCTGGCAGGAAACCGGTGGGCGAGGGACAGGACCTCACTGCGGGGTCCGGGCCGCGGGCTTCCCCCTGACCGCGGCCCGGGCCGGCAGGTTCCGTCCTCACCGGGGGAAGTGACGTGTCCCCCCGATGTCACTTCCCCCGTACGCGTGGAAGGCCCCGGCTCCGGTCGGGGCCTTCTTCGTGGGCGGGGGAGCGTGCGCTGCGCGGCCGCGCGTGCCGGGGTACGCGGGTGCCCTACTGGATGGCGCCCAGCAGGTCGACCAGCGGCGCGACGGGGGCGATGGCGGGCTCGAGCTGGTCGGGCAGCGTCGTCAGCTGGTTGAGCTGGTTGGCCCCCTCGCTGACCTTCGCCCCGATCTCCTGGACCGAGGCCGGCGTGGCCCCCGCGGGCATGCCCGGGGCGGCCGTCGGCAGGTCCGGGAGGGTCAGCGGGGCGGGCGGCGCGGCGGAGGCGGCAGGTGCGGCGAGGCCCGCGGCGGCCCCCGCGAGGGCGAAGGCGGCGAGGATGCGCTGGGTCTTGGTCATGCCGTGTCCAACGGCCGAGCCGACGCCCGGTCACGGCGGGCACGCACGAGAGCCCCGGTTCGTACGAACCGGGGCTCTCGTTTCCAGAGCGGTGGTGGAGGGATTTGAACCCCCGATGGGTTGCCCCATACTCGCTTTCGAGGCGAGCTCCTTCGGCCACTCGGACACACCACCGAGAGAGATCCTAGCCGATGGTGGGGAGTGCTTCGCAACTTCCTGCCGAGTGGCCCTGCTCACCCGCCACCGCCCGCCCACCACGGTGCTCACCGTTCCCGGAAGAACTCCGTCAGCTGCCGCGCGCACTCCGCTTCCAGTACCCCGCGGATCACCTCCGGCCGGTGGTTGAGCCTGCGGTCCCGTACGAGGTCCCACAGCGACCCCGCCGCGCCCGCCTTCTCGTCCCCCGCCCCGTAGACGACACGGGCCACCCGGGACTGGACGAGCGCGCCCGCGCACATCACGCACGGCTCCAGGGTGACCACCAGGGTGCACCCCGTCAGCCGCCACTCCCCGAGCCGGGCGGCCGCCCGGCGCAGCGCCAGCACCTCGGCGTGCGCCGTGGGATCCGCGACGGCCTCCCGTTCGTTGTGCCCAGTGGAGAGGAGGTCCCCGTCCGGCCCGAGGACGACGGCACCGACCGGTACGTCACCGGCCGGCACCGCCAGGGCCGCCTCCCGCAGGGCCAGGCGCATGGGGTCCCGCCACGGATCCCGTACCGGGTCGGGCCCGGTACCGGAGCCGTGCGGGTCCCGCGTGCCGTACGTGAGGTCGTGCGCGGCGATCACTAGCGGACGGCCTCCAGTACCTCGGTGGCGCCCAGCGCGTCGGCGATCTCCGAGAGCGCGTCCCCGTCCAGGGACATCAGCTCCCTGTGGCCGACGCCGAGGTCGTCCAGCAGCCGGGGGTCGCCGAGCGGACCGGCCGGCACCGGCTCGGAGCCGGAGCCCGCCCGGTCGTCGTCCGCGTCGTCCTCCTCGTCCGTGTAGGAGGCGACGGGCTCGTCCTCCCCGTCCTCGGTGCCGTCCAGGTCCAGTTCGTCGAGATCGTCGTCCTCGTCGACGCCGCCCAGCAGCTCCTTGGTCAGCATCGATCCGTAAGAGCTCCGGTCGGCGGCGGAGGCGTTCGACACGAAGTACCGGGGGTCCTCCTCTCCGTCCACGCGGACGACGCCGAACCAGGCGTCCTCCTGCTCGATGAGGGCGACCACCGTGTCGTCGTCGACAGCGGCGGAACGTGCGAGATCGATCAGATCACTGAGGGACTCGACGTCGTCGAGTTCCAGGTCGCTCGCTTCCCACCCGTCTTCGGTGCGCGCGAGCAGTGCGGCGAAATACACCGTGACTCTCCCACTGGTCATAGGCGTGCCGGTTGGAGGTCCCCCCGGCCGGAGGTTGGGGTGTGAACGGTCCTGACACAAGCTGTTCGCACCCCGCCCAATCGGCATCGTGGCAGAAACAGCGGCTTTGCGAGAGGTCTTCCGCGCGGCGGCCGTGTCGCGGCGCCGGGCGGAGGGCCGGTCAGGGGGCCGGTCGCTGCCGTGGGCATCGTGCCCGTCACCAACGGAACGTACGCATCCGCATCTGCTGGCGCATCCGGGCCGCCCGGGCACGCCGCGGCTGCACGCGGTCGCGCAGCGCCCGGGCCTCCATCAGGTCGCGCAAGAACTGCGCGCGTCGCGCCCTGCGCTGCGCCGCCGTCTCCGGCGGGTCGTCCGCCTCGCTCCCCTTGCCGTCGTTCACGGGCTGCGTCTTGGGCATCGGCACCACCCCAGGCTGGTCCGGTCGTCCTCCTCCGCCGGCGCGAAGCAGACCCCCCGGCTCCCACCTTCCCCCCGTCGGCGCGTTTGATGCCACCCCTTACCGGATCTGCCCAGGTCAGCGCGTGGGCCGGCTGAAGGGTCAGATCACGCCGCGTGGCCGGAGCCGGCCGGTGGGCTCAGGCCGCCCCGTCGTCGTGCAGCGCCGGGACGACGGCCACCGGGCCGTGCGCGTGCTGGAGGACGGCGTGCGCCACCGACCCGATCAGCAGGGACCGCCGCCGCGGATGGTGGCGGCCCACCACGACCAGCGCGGCCGACCGGGACGCCTCCACCAGCCGCCCCGCCGCGTCCCCGGGCACGGCGGCCTGCTCCACCGGCACGTCCGGGTAGCGGGCCCGCAGCGGGGCCAGCCGCTCCGTCTGGGCCCGCAGCATCTCCCGTTCGGCCGGCACCCCGTCGGCGCCGTCGGCGAGGGCCTCGGGCGGGATCACCGCGAACGGGCTGTCGATCACCATCATCGGACCGGGCGGCAGGGCGTACGCCGAGACCACCTGGACGGTGGTCCCCCGGGCGGCGGCTTCCGCGAACGCGAAGGCCAGTACGTCCTCGGGGGTCTCGGCGGCGTGCAGCCCCAATACCACCCGCCCGGCCGAAGCCCCCTCGGCGTCCCGCGCCGCGCGCCCCTCGTGCGGGACCACGACCACCGGGCAGGACGCGGTGGTGGCCACGGCCCGGCTGCTGGAGCCGAGCAGCAGCGCCGCGAAGCCGCCGCGCCCCCGGGAGCCCATGACCAGCATCAGCGGCTCCTGCTCCGCGCTGACGGCCCGCAGCGCCTCCGGCACGGAGCCCTCCAGGGCCTCGTAGCGGACGTCCGCAGGGAGCTCCGGGCCGGACTCCAGCAGGGCGCGGACGCGGTCGCCGACGGGGTCGGCGTACTCCTCGGGCTCGTTCGGGTCGTGCAGGGCCGAGCGGCGGCCCGCGTACAGCTGGGAGACCTCGGGCAGGACGTGGGCGACCATCAGGCCGGTGCCGTGACGCAGGGCGGCCAGGCGGGCCCATTCCAGGGCGCGCAGGCTGTGGTCGGACCCGTCGACGGCGGCGATCACCGGACCGCCGCCGCCCTGGCTCCCCTGGCCGTTGCTCATCCGTCAAGGGTGCCGGGCGGCGCGGCGGCCCGCATCCGGAAGGCCCGCGGGCGCGCGCGGGACGCGCCGCGCCGCTTCCACCGCGTAGCCTTTTGGCAGCAGGTCGCGAACAGGCGGCCGTTTTTCGCAGGTAGCAGGGTCGCAGGTCGCAGATCGCAGGTCGAAGCCCGGCTGAGTCTTGGAGGATGTTGTGCGTTTGCAGGTCGTCGATCACCCCTTGGTGGCGCACAAACTGACCGCACTGCGCGACAAGCGCACCGACTCCCCCACGTTCCGGCGGCTCGCCGACGAGCTGGTGACGCTCCTCGCCTACGAGGCCACCCGCGACGTGCGCACCGAGCAGTCGGACATCGAGACCCCGGTCGGCCCGACCACCGGCGTCAAGCTGGCGCGTCCGCGCCCGCTGGTCGTGCCGATCCTGCGCGCCGGCCTCGGCATGCTGGACGGCATGGTCCGGCTGCTGCCGACCGCCGAGGTGGGCTTCCTGGGCATGGTCCGCAACGAGGAGACCCTGGAGGCCTCCACGTACGCGACGCGCATGCCCGAGGACCTGTCCGGGCGCCAGGTCTACGTCGTCGACCCGATGCTGGCCACGGGCGGCACGCTGGTCGCCGCGATCCAGGAGCTCATCAAGCGCGGCGCCGACGACGTGACCGCCGTGGTGCTGCTGGCCGCGCCCGAGGGCGTCGAGGTCATGGAGCGGGAGCTCGCGGGCACGCCGGTGACGGTCGTGACGGCCGCCGTGGACGAGCGGCTCAACGAGCACGGCTACATCGTGCCGGGCCTGGGCGACGCGGGCGACCGCATGTACGGCTCCGCCGAGTAGCGGCGCGGTCCGCCGGTCAGCACTTCTTCGAGGAGGGCGCGGGTGCGGGGTTGGCCATGACGGCCAGCGCCCTGTCCGCGTCCTCCTTCTTGTTGAGCTCCTTGAAGGAGTCGCCCAGGATCAGGTCGATGTCCGCGCCCTCGCGGGTGTCGGTCTGCTGGGTGACCCCGGTGAGCTGGGTGCCGAGGACGGAGTACGCGGCCTTGTCGGTGCGCGGGGAGCCGAGCAGTATCCCGGGCCCGGGGACCTTCTTGTCGAAGTCGGCGGGGGCGTTGCCGACGTGGCCGACGGTGAAGCCGCGCTTCTTCAGCTCGTCGCCGACGGCCTTGGCGAGGCCCGAGCGCGGGGTGGCGTTGTAGACGTTGACGGTGATCTGGCCGGGCTGCGGCAGGACGACCGCGGGGGCACCGGACGCGGCCGGGCCTGGGTTCGCGGCTCCGGCGGGGGTGGCGGAGGCGGCGCCCTTGGTCGGGCAGTCCTTGGCGGCCGCCGCGCTGTGCTTGCCGCCGTCGCCCCGGAACACGTCGATGAGCTGCAGTGCCCCGTAGCCGAGCAGTGCCAGCGCGAGGACCGATCCGAGCAGGGCGAACACGAGCTTCCGGCGTCGCCGCGGCCGGCTCATGCGGGGGTAGGCGGTGCCCGTGACGCGGTACTTTCCGCCCATACCGGGGGGAGTGAGCATGCTCATGGGCGCAGCGTAGTGCCGTACCGGAACGATGCCTACTAAATGATCTGTTGATCGGGTAAGGCAGACCCGAAAGGCGCAACCGGCGCCCCGGCACGTCCTCCGGCCGGCCGCAGGCAGGTCCCCGGTCAGTCCATTTCGAGGACGCGCGCGTGCAGCACCTGGCGCTGCTGGAGGGCCGCGCGCACGGCGCGGTGCAGCCCGTCCTCCAGGTAGAGGTCGCCCTGCCACTTCACGACGTGTGCGAAGAGGTCGCCGTAGAAGGTGGAGTCCTCGGCGAGCAGCGTCTCCAGGTCCAGCTGTCCCTTGGTCGTCACGAGCTGGTCCAGCCGGACCGGGCGCGGGGCGACGTCCGCCCACTGCCGGGTGGTTTCCCTGCCGTGGTCGGGGTACGGCCGTCCGCTACCGATGCGCTTGAAGATCACACGGAAAGCCTACCGGGCCGGTGCCTCCGGGCGCAGCCTCGCTCCAGCGGTGCAAAAGTGGCACACAGGGCTATTCCGGGAGTGACGCATGAGCCAGAGCATCGATCCGCCCGAGCCGGCCGCCACCGCCGGGGGACAAACGGACCCGAACGGTCCGGCCACCGCCATCGCCGCCGGGTACGCCTTCACGGGGCCCGCGCTGGAGCTGGGGGCCCTGCTCTGGGACGGGGTCTGCGAGCCGGCGCGGCAGATCCGCATCCCGCTGTCGATGCTGAACCGGCACGGGCTCGTCGCAGGCGCCACCGGCACCGGCAAGACCAAGACCCTCCAGCTGATCGCCGAGCAGCTCTCCGCCAACGGCGTGCCGGTCTTCCTCGCCGACGTCAAGGGCGACGTCTCGGGGATCTCCGCCCCCGGCGCGCCGGGCACGAGGGCGCAGGAGCGGGCGAAGGACGTCGGCCAGAGCTGGGAGCCCAGCGGGTACCCCGCCGAGTTCTACTCCCTCGGCGGGATCGGCCCCGGGATCCCGGTCCGGGCGAGCGTGACCGCGTTCGGGCCGGTCCTGATGTCGAAAGTGCTCCAGCTGAACCAGACGCAGGAGCAGTCGCTCGGCCTGATCTTCCACTACGCCGACTCCAAGGGCCTGGAGCTGATCGACCTCAAGGACCTGCGGGCGGTCGTCGCCTTCCTCGTCTCCGACAAGGGAAAACCGGAGCTGAAGGGGATCGGCGGGCTCTCCACCGTCACCGCCGGGGTGATTCTGCGTGCACTCACCGCATTCGAGCAGCAGGGCGCCTCGGAATTCTTCGGCGAACCGGAATTCGACACCAGTGAATTCCTGCGAACGGCTCCGGACGGACGCGGCCTGATTTCCGTACTGGAACTTCCGGCCGTACAGGACAAACCGCAGCTTTTCTCTACATTTCTCATGTGGCTGCTCGCCGACCTGTACGCCGACCTCCCGGAAGTCGGCGATCTGGAGCGGCCCAAGCTGGTCTTCTTCTTCGACGAGGCACACCTCCTCTTCAACGGGGCCTCGAAGGCCTTCCTGGAATCCATCACCCAGACCGTGCGCCTCATCCGCTCCAAAGGCATCGGCGTCTTCTTCGTCACCCAGACCCCCAAGGACGTGCCCTCCGACGTCCTGGCCCAGCTCGGCAACCGCGTCCAGCACGCCCTCCGCGCCTTCACCCCCGACGACGCCAAGGCCCTCAAGGCCACCGTGCGGACCTTCCCCAACTCCCCCTACGACCTGGAGGAGCTGCTGACCTCGCTCGGCACCGGCGAGGCCGTCGTCACGGTGCTCAGCGAGAACGGCGCCCCCACCCCCGTCGCCGCCACCCGGCTGCGCGCTCCGCAGTCGCTGATGGGCCCGGTCGACCCGGCGGCCCTCGACGCCGCCGTCAAGGCCTCGCTCCTGTACTCCCGTTACGCGCAGCCCGTCGACCGGGAGTCCGCCTACGAGAAGATCACCGCCGAACAGGCGGCCGCCGAGGCCGAAGCGGAGGCCGCCGCCGCGGCGGCTGAGGCCGACAAGCAGGTCAAGGCCGCGGAACGGGCCGGGCGCGGCGCCCCGAAGCCGGAACCCTCACTGGCGCAACAGGTCGTCGGCAGCGGCCTGTTCCGCTCGCTGGCCCGCTCGGTCGGCACACAGCTGGGGCGCGAGATCTCCCGTTCTCTCTTCGGCACGGCCCGCCGGCGCCGCTGAGGGCGACGCCGAGGGCGCGGCTGGGACGCGGTCCCTCCAGGGGGAATCAAGCGAACCGGTTGTCCGCTTTACGGCAGCCGCTGACAGACTCGTGTCCATGCGGACCGAACTGACCGACACCACGTCCAGCAAGATCGACCGGGCCCTGCTGGCGGCCCGGCGGGCCGTGGGCAGCCCCACCATGGGGCTCGTGCTCACCCTCGTCATCGTCACCGACGAGGAGAACGCCTACGACGCCGTACGCGCGGCCTCCGAGGCCTCCCGCGAACACCCCTGCCGCATCATCGCGGTGATCAAGCGGACCCACCGGGGGCCGGAGCGGCGCCGGCGGACCCGGCTGGACGCCGAGTTGCGCGTGGGCTCGGACGCCGGGTCCGGGGAGATCGTCATCCTGCGCCTGCACGGGGACCTCACCACCCAGGCCGGGTCGATCGTGCTGCCGCTGCTGGTGCCGGACGCGCCGGTGGTCGCCTGGTGGCCGGCCGACGCCCCCGCCGACCCGGCCCGCGACGACCTGGGCGCGCTGGCGCAGCGCCGGATCACCGACGCGCAGGCCGCGGGGGACCCGGTCGGCGTGCTGGCCGAGCGCGCGGCCGCCTACGCCCCCGGCGACACCGACCTGGCGTGGACCCGGCTCACGCCGTGGCGCTCGCTGCTGGCCTGCGCCTTCGACCAGAAGACCTCGCCGGTGACCGCGGCGGCGGTGGAAAGCGAGCCCGACAACGCCAGCGCCGAGCTGCTGGCACGCTGGCTGGAGGACCGCCTCGGCGTGCCGGTGGCCCGGGTGGCCACCGGCGGGCCGGTCATCACCCGGGTCCGGCTGGAGACCGGCGCCGGGGAGGTCGTGGTGGACCGGCCCACCGGCTCGCTGGCCACGCTGGTCCTGCCGGGCTGGCCGGACCGGAAGGTCGCGCTCAAGATCCGCAGCACGGCGGAGCTGATCGCGGAGGAGCTGCGGCGCCTCGACGCCGACGAGGTCTACGCCTCGGCGCTGCGCAGCAGGCGGCCCGCCCAGGCCTCGCTCTCGGCGTAGTGGTTGTCGTACGTGGGCTGGCTGTCGATGATGTCCTGGACGGTGGCCTCGCCCGCGTGCACCCGGCCGAGCAGGCGGTAGTAGTCGAAGCGGGCCATGCCGGGGGTGAACCCGACGAACACCTCGGCGGTGTGGCCGGCGGCGGGGGCGAAGGCGTGCTTCACGCCGGGGGCGATGCTGATGAAGTCCCCCTCGGAGAGGGTGTGGACCTCGTCGCCGACGAGCACGTCGAGCTTGCCGCCGGTGACGTGGAAGAACTCGGTGGCCTTGGTGTGGAAGTGCACCGGGGCACCGGCGGCGCCGGCCTCGAAGGTGGCCGTGTTGCAGGTGAGTTCCGGGGTGTCGGTGAGCAGGGTGATGACGCTGCCGGGGGCGTCGGAGACGCGTTCGGCGGTGGTGGCGCGGGTGAGGTTCTCGGTCATCCGGCCGACGTTACGCGGTCCCGCGCGCGGGCGAGCCGCCCGGCCGGACGGTCCGTCAATTCAGCGTCCCGGCCTGGCGGCTTGCCCCGGCGGGGAGGCTTTCCTCGGGGAGGTTTTCCGGGGGGAGGTTTTCCTCCAGCCCCTACTCGGCGGCCTTCGCGGCCTTGGCGGCGGCCTTCGCGGCCTGCTTGTACTCGCGGACCTTCGCCAGCGACTCCGGGCCGGTGATGTCCGCCGCCGAGCGGTGGACGTTCGCGGGTCCGTAGCCCCCGGCCGCCTCCCGCCACCCCTTCGGCCGGACCCCGTACCGCTTGCCCAGCAGGGCCAGGAAGATCTGGGCCTTCTGCTCCCCGAACCCCGGCAGCGCCTTCAGCCGTTCCAGCAGCTCCGCGCCCGTCCCCGCGTCCGCCCAGACCGCCTCCGCGTCCCCCGCGTAGTGCTCCACCAGGTACGCGCACAGCTGCTGGATCCGCTTCGCCATCGACCCCGGGTACCGGTGCACCGCCGGCTTCTGCGAGAGCAGCGCGGCGAACGCCTCCGGGTCGTACGCGGCGATGGCGTGGGCGTCGAGATCGTCGGCGCCGAGGCGCTGCGCGATCGTCCAGGGTCCGGAGAACGCCCACTCCATCGGCACCTGCTGGTCCAGCAGCATCCCGGTGAGCGCGGCCAGCGGGCTGCGGGCGAGCAGGGCGTCGGCCTCGGGCTGCTGCGCGAGCCGGATGGTGATGTCGTCCATGCCCCCAGCCTCCCCCGGGACCGCCCCCCACGCCCGTTCGCCGCGCGGTTGTCAGACCCTCGCCCTAGCGTGAGAGGGACCTACGAGCCGGACGACACAGACGACACAGACGACACGGACGACACGGACCACACGGACCACACAGGAGTCGATCGACCATGGCCGAGTTCCCGGAAGGCACCCCCTGCTGGGTGGACGCGATGTTCACCGACGTGGAGGCCGCCAAGGAGTTCTACGCCGACGTACTGGGCTGGACCTTCGGTGAGGCCAGCAGCGAGTACGGCAACTACACGCAGGCCTACTCCGGCGGCAAGGCGGTTGCGGCCGTCGTCCCGCCGATGCCGGGCGCCGACGCGCCCTCGCAGTGGTGCCTGTACTTCGCCTCGGACGACGCGGCCGCCACCGCCGAGAAGATCAAGGCCGCGGGCGGCACGCTGATGATGGAGCCGATGCAGGTCGGCACGTTCGGCACGATGGCGATCGCCAAGGAGCCCAGCGGCGCGGTGTTCGGCGTCTGGCAGCCGGGCGAGCACAAGGGCTTCGAGAAGCAGGGCGAGGCGGGCTCGTACGCCTGGGCCGAGGTCTACACCCGCGAGCCCGGCAAGGCCGACCCGTTCCTGGAGCGGGTCTTCCCGTACGAGTCCCAGCAGATGGACACCGGCGGGGCCGAGGGCGACGACGCGGCGGCGGCCGGGATGGACTTCAAGATCTTCAGCGTGGGCGGCGCCGACCACCCGGTGCTGGGCCGGATGAAGATGGGCGACGAGTTCCCGCCGCAGGTCCCGTCCTACGTCCAGGTCTACTTCGGCGTCCCGAACTGCGACGTGGCGGTGGAGAAGGCGAAGGCGCGGGGCGGGCGGGTGTACTTCGGCCCGATGGACAGCCCCTTCGGCCGCTTCGCCGCGCTGGGCGACCCGCAGGGCGCGGTGTTCGCCGTGATCGACATGGACACGCGGGTCGGGGAGATGCCGAAGTTCGCCTAGCCGAGGGGCCCGTGCGCCCGTGTCCCCCGGCCGGGGCACGGGCGCACGGGAGTCTCAGCTGACCCCGTAGACCACGTACGCCGGCTGCACCAGCGGTACGGCGGGCCACAGCAGCGGGGCGAGCCGAGGACACGCTGCGTCACCCGTCTGCCGGAACCGGTTCACCGCAGAAAGGATTGACCGCCGTCCTCGTTCCCCCTGCCGGGGGAGGCGGCGCTGTCGGCACGGCGCCGGGCAAGACCCCGCCGGGCCCAGGTGACGGCCCCTATGACGAGGGTGGCGGCGACCGAGCCGAGCAGGTCGGGCAGGGCGGCGAGGAGGAGCTGCCGGAGGGTGTCGGACATGGAGTCCCCTTCACGGGAGGGCCGGTGGTGTGAGGAGAGCGTCCGCTGTTTGAGCCCCGTCCCCACGCGGGCAGGGACCGCCCGGGACGGTGAGGGGCGGGGCGGTGCCCCGGCCTGGGGCCGGCGGTGGCCGGACCGGATCGTCCCGGGACGGTCGGGGACCGTCGGGGGCTGTGGGGACGGGCTGGGGGAGGCGGGCGCGGGTGCGGGATGGAGACGTGCGGGGCGGGGCCGGCCGGGAGCGGTGGCAGGCGTACGGGGACTACCTGCGGGGGCAGGCCGCGCAGGCGGGGATGGGCTCGCGCGACATGGCGGCGGCCCTCGGGAAGGCGGAGGGCGGCACGATGGCCTCCTCCAAGTCGCACATCGACCGGATCTACGGCGCGCAGGCCAGGCCGAAGCCGCCGGTGGAGTTCACCGTGGCCTTCCTGCGGATCACCAGCATCCGGGCCGGGCTCTCGCAGCAGGAGTTCGGGCGGCGGTGCGAGGAGGCCAAGGCCCTGCTCCGGGCGGCCATCGCGACACCGCCCCCCGTCCTCGTCGTCGCTCCGGACGGGGGGAGCCCCGCAGAGCTGCGGCTGGAACGGGACCTCGCGCGGGTGGAGCGGGACCTGGAGCGCGCCCTGAGGGCCGAGGAGCGGCTCAGGTACTCCCTCCGTGACGCGGAGATCCTCCTCTCGACGCTGTTCCAGATCGCCGATGCCCTGCGGGAGATCATCGTCGGGAACGGCGTCCGCGAGCTGCGGGCCCTGCGGAGCGCCGACGCGGAGGGCCTGGCCCGGGTACGGGCGGAGACCCGCGAAGCCCTGGCCCACCGGTCCACCGGCCAGCGGGAGGCCGACCGGGTCTCGGCGCGGATGCGGGTCCTGGAGGGCCTCTGGGACCGGGCCCGCACCGAGATCCAGCGCCTGTCCGCCCATCCCGACGCCGCACACCTGGCCGTCACCCGGTCCGGGCCCGGCGGGGCGGTCCAGCCGCTGGCCCCAGGCGAGTTGTTCACCCGGCCCGCCCTGGACGACATCGCGGCCGCGCTGGCGAAGGCACACCAGGTGAACGAGCGCGGGGAGCAGACCCTTCAGGACATCGACCGCGCCTTCGCCGAGAGCGGGGGCTTCCTGGAGCCGGACGACGAACTTGCGGTACTGGTCGCGCAGACGCGTTTCCCTGATCCGGAGTTGCGTTATCCACCCATTGCACGGATCGCTTCCGGCTGGCGTCACTCCGATGCGGCCCGGGAGGCGGTCCTCCGGCTGACCTACGATCCCGACGCGGGGGTTCGGGCCTCTTTCGCCAACGGTCTCGGTGACGGCTGGCCGGGTGATCCGGGGGTCTACGAGATGCACCGCGAACTCCTCGGTGATTCATCCGTGATGGTCCGCCTGACCACGGCGAAATCGCTCGCCCGGACGTGGCCCGACGACCTGCTCGCCTTCGAGGAACTCCGGTCTCTCCTCGACGACAGACGCCCGCATTTCCGTGAGAGTGCGGTTGCCGCGCTCGCGGAGTTCTGGCCGGGACACCCCGAAGTCCGTGCCGCCCTGCTGCGGTTCGTCGATGAACCGGGAGGTCAGGACGAGGAGGCCGCCAAGTTGCGCGCGTACGCGGTGACGGCGCTGGCGCAGGGCTGGCCGGATGACCCGCGGATCCAGGAGTGCGTGCTGAGGTCGGCCGAGGACCCGGATTTCCGCGTTCGAAGTGCGGTTGCCGGAGCGGTCTGCACCATCTGGCCCGGCACCCCCTCCGGACGGGACGTGGAGGTCCGGCTCGCAGCCGATCAGAGAGACGGCGTGCGTGAGTCCGTGGTCCACGCGCTCGCGGAGGGCTGGCCCGGAGACCTGACGGCGCGGGGGATCGTCATGGATCTGACCGGGCCTCCGGACGGGCCGCTGCAATTCAGGCCGTCCGCGCCCTGGCGCACGGCTGGCCCGGTGACGGGACGGTGCGCGATGCCCTTCTGCTGATGACGCACGACGGGAGGGAGGCGATGCGCGGGGCCGTGGCGTCCGCGCTTGCCGAGGGCTGGCCGGGTGACCCTTCGGCTCGTGAGGAGCTGGTGCGGTTGACCGGCGATCCCCTCGCGCGGCAGGAGGCCGTCGCGGCGCTCGTGAAGGGATGGGCGGGTGACCTCCAGGGGCGTGAAGCGGTCCTGAGGCTGGTCGGTGACCGGGACGCGAACGTTCGGCGGTACACGGCCACAGCTCTCGGCGGCGGCTGGGCCGGCGACTTGACGGCCCGTGATGCCGTTCTGGGGCTGGCCGGTGACCTGGTTCCCTCCGTTCGCGGGTCCGTGGCCTCTGCGGCGGCCGAGGGCTGGCCCGGTGATCCGTCGGCCGGTGAGGTCGTCCGGGGGCTGGCCGGGGACCGGATCCGGGACGTACGGCAGGGCGTGGCCCGTGCGCTCTCGACAGGGTGGGCCGGCGAACCGGCGGCCCGGGAAGCCCTCCTGCGGCTCGCCCGAGATCCGGACGCCACGGTCCGCGGGGCGGCGGCCGCCGCGCTCGGGGAGGGCTGGCCGGGGGATCCGGCGGCCCGGGCGGCGTTGGGGCGGCTGGTTGCCGATGTGGCTCCGGCGGTGCGGCGGGCCGCCTGGGAAGGGTCGGAGAAGTGGGCGGAGGCCACCGCAGGGGGCGGACCCGGGGGTTCGTAGGGTTCGGCGCATGACGAATCGTTTCAGTGATGCCTTCCTGCTCGAGGCCGAGCGGCATGCCGCCTGGGGTGCGGAACAGCTCCAGGTGCTCACCTCCTTCCTCCCCGAGGGCCCGTGGACGGCCGAATTGTCCTCCTGCACCTACCAGCAGGGCGGGCTGGAGCTGCGGGTCGCCGTGCTCGGGACGTACGACATGGACGAGCGGTCCTGGATGTGGGGCTGGGCCAACCCGGGCTGGCAGGGCGCCGAGGTGGTCGCTCTGACGGAGGCCGTCGGGCGCTACGGGCGGGCGCGCGGGATACCCGAGCTGGCCGACGGGCTCGTCGACCTGGCCGGGTTCGACGACCCGCACCGGGCGGCCGAGATGCTCGCCTTCACCGGCATGGGCGTGGCCGGGGCCCCCGGCTACCTGGGGCAGATGGCCGGCCCGGCCACGAGGGTCTACTTCCTGCCCGACGACCCGCGGGTCCCGCGGGCCGGTCTGGAGCCGGTGACCCTGCCGCGGGTCCTGCTCACCGGCGCGGGGCTGATCGGCCACTCGGCCCCGCAGGTCGTCCGGGGGTTCTTCGAGCACCACCGGGTGCCGCACCGGGTGGAGGCCGACCGGATCGTGGCCGAGCTGCCGGACGGGAACACGGCCGAGGTGGGGTTCGACGGCCTCGGGCGGATCTCCGGCGTGGGGGTCGACCGGATCGGCCGGTGACCGGGTGGGCCACCCCGCTGCCGGCTCAGTTGCTGCGGGCGGTGATGTCGCCGTAGGTGGTGGTGGCGCGGAGGGTGAGGGCGGCCGCGGAGCCGTCGGTGTTGTTGAGGGCGTTGTGGATGCGGCCGTAGCCGGTGCCGGCGTCGAGGGTGGCGGAGACCCCGCGGGCGGCGCCGATGGTGATGTCGCCGTGCTGGGTGGTGAGGGTGACGGCTCCCTTGGCGGCCTCGGCGACGGTGATGTCGCCCTTCTGGGTGCTGATCTCCGCGGGCCCGTTCAGACGGCCCAGTACGACGTCACCGGCCTGGACGGTCACCCGCGCGGAGGCGGCCTCGTCCAGCTTGACCTGGGCCTGCGCGCCCTCGAAGACGACGGCCCCGAGCCGTCCGACGCCCCGGAGGTCGGCCGCGGCCGCCTTCGCCTCGACGCGGGAGCCGGCGGGCAGCTGGACGGTCACCTCGACGGCGCCGGAGTGGCCGAGGAGCCGGTTCTTCGCGGGGGCGGCCGCGACCCGCAGCACGCCCTCGCGGAAGTCGACCGTGATCTGCTCGGCCGCTTTCACGTCGCGGCTCTTGGCGGGGTTGGCCGGGCGGACCTCGACGGTGGCGTCGGAGCGGTCCGCGGCGATGAGCTGGACGAGTCCGGCCGGGATGTCGAGGACGGCCGAGACGGGGGCGGTGGCGGCGAACTTCTGCATCGTGGTCTCCTGCGCTCGGCGTTTGCTCTTCTGTGTTTCCGACATGAGAAACGCTATGTTGCGTTCAGGGGAGTGGCAACAGCGGGGTTGCATGACTTTGGTGTATGCGCAGGTCAGAGGCGAGAAATCGTTGCAGTGAGCCTGTGGTTTAACGCAACGAATTCCCGTCGTTCGTTGCAATGGAATGGAAGTGAACGCCACGCCCGGGGCGGGGTCAGGGCCCGCAGGACTCCGCGAGGTACGTCGCGGCCAGGGTGCCCGCGCGGGTGAGCCAGTCGTGCAGTACCGCCACTTCCTCCGGGCTGTACGTCGCGAACAGCTGCGCGAGGAGCGCGTAGTACGGCTCGTACACGTCGCGGACGCGCTGCGCGGCCTCGGGTACGGCGACCACGCGCACGCGGCGGCCGTCGGTGGGGTCGGGCTGCCGGGTCACGTACCCGCCGCGCTCCAGCCGGTTGACGATGCCGGTGACGGCGCCGGTGGTGACGTGGGCGCGGGCGGCGAGGTCGCCGGCGGTGACGGGGGTGTCCCCGGCCTCGAGGACGTACGCGAAGCAGACGAGGTCCGTCGGGCTGAGGCCCAGGTTCCGGGCGAACTCCTGCTGGGCCACCATGCTCGTCGCCATCAGGTCGTCCATCGCGCTGATCGCGGCCGGAACCGACGCCTCGGGGCGGGGCGGGCTGCCCTCCATTGAAAATCCCTTAGTACCTAAGATAAATTGCTTACTGGCTAAGACATCATAGGTCGACAGGGGTGGCGTATGAGCGCACACGGATACGACGAGGGCCACACGGTCGCCGGCTGGGCGGGAACCGCCGTCGCCTGCGCCGGGGCCGCGGTGATCGGCCTGGGGGTCTGCGGTTGGACGCCCGGCATATGGATCGGGCTCGCCGTGACGGCGGCGGCCGCCGTGCTCACCTGGGTGCTGCACCTGGCGGGCTGGGGCAAGGGGCCCGGCCCGCGCCCGAAGGAGCACTGGCCCCTGGGTGCCCGCGACCACACCGCGCGCGAGGGGCACGCCGCATGCCTCGGGTGCCGGATGGCCGGCCGGCGGCCCGTCGCCGCCGGGGCCCTCACTCGATGAAGAGGCTCCGGCCGTGGCCGGTGGTGGTCACGCCCGGGTCGATCTGCTGCGTCACCTGGCCGTCGCAGTCCGTGCCGGACCACACCCACGCCGTCTCGTCCGTGAGGTTGGCGACCTTCGGCGGGGCGAAGTCGCCCAGCCGGTAGCAGCCTGACGGGTCCTCGTGCTCCGTCCCGTCGATGATCAGGGCCCCTGCCGCCGCCTGCGCCGCGCCCGCCGGGGTGGCCAGAGCCAGCAGCGCGGCTGCCGCGCACGCTCCCAGGGCCTTACCCGCGCGTCGTGCCGTTCGCCTCATCCGTCCGTCCGCCTCTCGCCCGCGTGACCAGCTGTCGTCGCTGATGGTAGCGAGCGGTGGCGCAGGGTGACGGTCGCTGTGGCGGCAGGGCGGGGCGCGTGTTCAGACGCCGGTCAGCGCCGGGACGTCCAGGGTGCCGAACCAGACGTGGGTCACCGCGCTGACGTAACGGGCGCCGCAGCGGTCGGACGGGACGACCAGCTGGCTGCCCGAGCCGTCGAGCTCCTCGCCGTCGAGGCGGGTGGCCAGGAGGACCGGGCTCCCGCAGAAGTCGTCGTCCAGCTCCGCCCAGGACAGGACCGTGTGGTGGCCGTCGCCGCCGCTGACCGCGAGGAGGTAGCGGCCGCGGTCCTTGCGGCGGCGGACGTCGAAGACCGGGCCGGCGCCGGAGATGACGTCCCGCAGCAGCACGCCCTCGAATACGTGGTGCTGCGGGCCGTTCGTCGCGCAGTCGAAGACGACCTCCGCCCGGTGCCGGGGCCATCGCCGCAGGTCGGCGACGGTCAGGCGGGCCGGGTGGTCGAGGTCGCCGTGCAGCAGGAGTGAGGCCATGGACCAGTCATGCCCCGCTGGAGAGGCAGTGGAACCTCATCTGCGAGGTTGAGATGGTCCTATGAGCCGCATCTGTGTGATCAATTGGCGTTTCCGCCTCGCAGCTTCTGGTGGATTGCCCGCCACACCACATCACGTGTCACCGGCAACTCGGTGAAGCGGATCCCCGTCGCGTTCCTCAGCGCGTTCGTGAAGGCCGGAGCCACCGGGTTGAAGGGGCTCTCGCTCATGGACTTGGCGCCCAGCGGGCCGATCGCGTCCGAGGTCTCCATGAAGTGGACCTCCGTGCGCGGGACGTCCGCGTACTGCGGGAGCCGGTAGCGGCGGAAGGCGGCCGTGGTGACCTCCCCGCGCTCGTCCACCCGCACCGTCTCGAAGAGCGTGGCGCCCAGGGCCTGGGCCACACCGCCCTCCACCTGCCCCCGGCACTGCATCGGGTTCATGACCTTGCCCGCGTCCGCCGCGTGCACGCTGCGCAGGATCCTCATCTCGCCCGTGTCCGGGTCCACGGCGAGGCGGAACCACTGGGCGTTGAAGGCGACCGAGCGCGGCGAGCCGCCCCAGTGGCCGTCCGCCGCGATCTCCTCCAGCGCGCCCCGCTCCCAGGCGGCCTCGTACAGCTCCTTGAGGGTGACGACACGGCCCGCGCAGTCGAAGGCCTCGGCCTCCAGCCTGCACAGGTGCCGGGCCACGCCGGTGTGGCGGGCGGCGAAGGTCTTCAGGCGCTCCCCCAGCGCGTCGGCCGCCAGCATCACGGCCTTGCCCGCCACCACCGTGCCGGCCGAGCCGAACGCTCCGGTGTCGTGGCGGACCACGTCGGTGTCGGACTGGCGGACGGTGATCCGGTCGACCGTGGTGTTCAGCGCGCCCGCGGTGATCTGCTTGTGGACGGTGGTGGTGCCGTTGCCGAACTCCGCGGTGCCCACCGCAATGTCGTACGTGCCGTCGCGCAGCAGGCTGACCCGGGCGTCGGCGAAGTGGCCGCCGGGAGGACCGGTCGCGATCATGGCGACGGCCGATCCGGTGCCGGTCAGCCAGCCCTCGGGGACGTCCTCGTGGCTGCGGTCCTCGGCCTCGGCCCTGCGCACGACGTCCAGGCACTGCTTCATCCCGTACGAGGCGATGAAGAGGTCCTCCTCGTGGCCGATCGGGGTCACCATGTGGTCGCCCGCGCCGATCACGTTCTTCTCGCGCAGCACCAGCGGGTCCATGCCGAGGCGGAGGGCGAGCTCGTCCATCACCGATTCGAGGGCGAACAGGACCTGGCCCAGGCCGTAGCCGCGGAAGGCGCCCGCCGGCACGGTGTTGGTGTAGACGGAGTACGCCTCCACCTCCTTGTTCGGCGCCCGGTACACCGCGAAGGACTCGCCGGCGCTGTGGAACATGACGGCCGGGCCGTGGTTCCCGTAGGCGCCCGTGTTGGCGACGATGCGCATGCGCAGCGCGGTGAGCGTGCCGTCCCTCTTCGCACCGATCCTGATGGTGATGTTGAACGGATGGCGGGTGGTCGCCCCGTAGAACTGCTCGGCCCGGGTGAACTCCAGCTTCACCGGGCGGCGCAGCTTCAGGGCGGCCAGGGCCACGATGTCCTCGGTGAGCATCTCCTGCTTGCCGCCGAAGCCGCCGCCCACGCGGCCCGCGACGACGCGGACCTCGTCCTCGTTCAGGCCGAAGAGCGCGCACAGCGCCCGCCGGGTCAGGAAGGGGGCCTGGCTGGAGGTGCGGACGGTGATGCGTTCGCCGTCGCCCTCCTCCTTGGGTTCGAAGTAGGCCACGCAGCCGTGGGTCTCCAGGCTGGCGTGCTGTACGCGCTGGGTCTGGAAGGTCTCCTCGTAGACGACGTCCGCCTCGGCGTACCCCTTCTCCATGTCGCCGATCGTGCCGTGGACCTCGCCGCACACGTTGTTCTCGGCACGGAAGATCCCCGACTCGGGGCCCTTGGGGTGCAGGACCGGCGCCCCGGGCAGCATCGCCTCCTCCGGGTCGACGACGTACGGAAGCTCCTCGTAGGTGACGACCACGCGCCGGCAGCCCTCCTCGGCGGCCTGCTCGCTGTCGGCGACCACGGCAGCCACGCGCTGGCCGACGAAGCGGACCACGTCGTCCAGGACCCGGGTGTCCATCGGGTCCTCGGTGGGGTGTTCGTGGCGGGCGGAGGAGTAGAGGTGAGCGGGGGCGTCGTGGTGGGTGAAGACGGCGTACACGCCCGGGACCTGGAGGGCGTCGCGGGTGTCGATGCCGACGATGCGGGCGTGGGGGTGCGGGGAGCGCAGCAGCTTCATGTGCAGCATCCCGGGCACCTCGACGTCGAAGGTGTAGCGGGCGGTGCCGGTGACGACCTGGGGGCCGGCCGGGGCGCCGGGGCTGCGGCCGACGGCCTGGCCAGCCTCGGGCTCCTCGATGTGCCCGACCCCGCGGACGGCGTCCTCGATGGCGCGGTAGCCGGTGCAGCGGCAGATGTTGCCCTTGAAGGCGCGCGGGAGGTCGTCGAGCTTGCCGTCGTCGTGGGCGGTGCCCCGCTCGGCCTGGAGGGCGGAGGTGGTCATCAGGAATCCGGCGGTGCAGAAGCCGCACTGGAAGCCCTGGGCCTCCAGGAACTGCTTCTGCGCCGGGTGGAGGTCGCCGCACGGGGAGGCGAGGCCCTCGACGGTGGTGACGGAGCGGCCCTCGGCGCGGACGGCGGGGTAGAGGCAGCTGTGCACCGGCTGCCCGTCGACGTGGACGGTGCAGGCCCCGCAGTCGCCCTGGTCGCAGCCCTTCTTGACGCCGAACCAGCCGCGTTCGCGCAGGTAGGCGCGCAGGCACTGGCCCGCCCGGGGCTCGTCCTCGAAGCGCTGCTCGTTGATCTCGATCTCGTAGCTCATCGGGGTCCCTCCGGAAGGCAGAGTTCACGGCGGATCTGCTCGGCCTGGAGCAGGGCCATGTGCCGCCGCCACTCGGGCAGTCCGTGGATGTCGTCGAACCACTCGCCGGGGCGGACGGCGGTGTCGATCGCCTCGCGGAGTCCGGCCGCGGTGGGCGGCAGGGCGAACCAGAAGCGGAACGGGCGGGTGGTCGCGGCGGTGACGGTGACGGCGAGGGAGCCGTCCTGGGGGGTCGCCGGTGCCGATCACCAGGGAGCCGGAGCGGCCGAGTCCGTAGAGGGAGGCCTGGCGGAAGGCCGTACGGGCCTCCAGGGCGCGGGCGGGCAGGCGGACCGAGCGCAGCATCTCGCCGTCGCGCAGGTCCTTGACGCCGGCGCCGCGGATGAACTCGGTGACGGGCATGCGGCGGGTGGCGCCGTCCTGGCCCTGGAGCAGGACGGTGCCGTCGAGGGCGGCGGTCAGGGAGATGACCGGGCCGGCCGGGAGGCCGTTGCAGAGGTTCCCGCCGACGGTGGCCATGTTCCAGATCTTGAAGCTGGCCAGGAAGGCCCGGCAGCACTGCTCGAAGAGCGGGGCGGCGGGGGCGGGCAGGCTGCGGCCGAAGCGGGACAGTTCGGTGATGGTGCAGGTCGCGGCGATGTCGAGGGAGCCGTCGGGCTGCCAGGACAGCGGTGGCCAGCCCATCCGGGACAGGTCGACGAGGCGGCGGATGTGGGGCTGCGGCTCGGAGAAGAGGTAGGTGCCCCGCCGAGGAAGGCGTCGCCGGGGCGCCAGGGTTCGCGGCGGCGGGCATCGCGCACGGCGACCACCGTGTTGAGGTCCATTTCGCGCCACCAGCCTCTCTGTCGTCCGGGCGTGGACTTCAGTGAAGCAACGGCGAAGGGGGCGAAACGACTGGTCCAGGCCACGGAAACGAACGAGTCCCGAGGGGGTCGCCCTGGGTGATTCACCAAGGGGCACAGACAGGGCTTAGGCGGGTAGTGTCCTTGCATTTACGATGAGGTTCCTCGTATTCACCTGGCGAATGTGGGCCACCCCCACCGCAAGGAGTCTCTGCCATGCACGTCCTCGACCTGCTCCGGTCCGACAATCTCGGCCTCACCCTCCTCTGGGGCGAAGAAGCGCTTCTCGGCCAGGAGGTCAGCGGGGTCACCGCCACCGACCTGGAGGACCCGGGCCGCTTCCTGGGGCCCGGCGAGCTCGTGCTGAGCGGGCTGGTGTGGTGGGCGGACGGCGACCTGGCAAAGGCGGACCGTTTCGTCTCCGCGCTCGCCGACGCCGGGGCCACCGCCCTGCTGGCCGGGGAGGAGACCCACGGGCGGGTTCCCGAGGCCCTTGTGGACGCCTGCCGGGCGTACCGGGTGCCGATCGTGGCCGTCCCGGCGCGGACCAGCTTCCGGGCCGTCACCGAGGCCGTCTACCTCAGGCATTGGGGGGACCTGAGCCGCCGGCCCACCCGGACCTTCGCCCTCCCCGCGAACGTGCGCGCCGAGCTGAGCCGGCTGCTGGAGAACGGAGCCGGGCCCGGCGAACTGCTGGAGCGGGCCTGCGCGCACCTGGGCCGCGTGGACTGCTACCTGCTCACCGCGAGCGGGCGCACCGTGGCCCGTACGCCCGCCGCGCCGGCGATCCCCGCCCAGCGGGCGGCGTCCCCCTCGCGGGGCGGGCTCACGCTGCGGATCGGGGCCGACGGCTCCCCGTACGACGCCTGGCAGCTCCACGTCCCCGACGCGGACGCGGCTCCCCCGCGCGTGCTGCACGAGATCGCCGAGGTGCTGGCCCAGCACCGCGACGGGCCGGCCCACCGCCGGACCGCCGCCGCGCGGGCGGCCGGGCGGGAGCTGGCCGGGCCGCTGGCCGGCGACTGCGAACCGGCCGCGCTGGACGAGGCCCTCACCGCCGCCGGACTTCCCGCGCGCGGACCGTACCGGGTGCTGGTGGCGACCTCCGGCCCGGCCCTGGCCGAGGCCCTTGAACACCTGGAGGGGCTGCCGTGGGCGCTGGGCGAGGCACCCGGGGGCGAAGCCGTGGCCGTCCTCTACGAGGACCCCCGCGCGCAGACCGACACGGTGGCCGGGCTGCGCGCCCTGTGGCCGCTGCTCCAGGTCTGCGGGGGCCCGGAGGCCGACCTGCGCCTGGGCGCGGGCGCCACCGCGGTCGGCCCGGAGGACCTGCGGGCCTCCCTGACCCAGGCCCGCTTCGCGCTGACGGCCGCCGACGCGGTGGCCCCCGTGCGGGGCGTCGAGCAACTGGAGACCCTGGGCGGGCTGATGGCCGGGGTGCCCGAGGAGGTCCGGGCGGTGTTCGGCGAACGGGTGCTGGGCGCCCTCGGCGACGGGATGCTGCGGGAGACCCTGGAGGTCTTCCTGGCCAACAACTGCTCCTGGGCCCGGACCGCGCAGGCGCTCCACCTGCACGTCAACACCGTGCACTACCGGATGGAACGGGTGCAGGTCCTGACCGGCCGCGACCTGTCCCGCCTGGACCACAAGCTGGACCTGTACGCGGCCCTCCGCTGCCGCTGACCGAAACCCCTACTGCCCGCCGGGCCCACCGGATCCATCGGGGCTCTTGGGCGCGAGGGGCACGTCCACGTACACCTCCGTCGACTTCACCCGGGCGGTGACGCTGACGCCCACCTCGATGCCCAGCTGCTCCACCGACTCCCGGGTCACCACGGAGACGATCCGGTGCGGACCCGACTGGATCTCCACCAGGGCCGCCACGTCGTCCAGCCGTACCGCGGTGACGATCCCCGCGAAGGAGTTCCGTACGGAGGTGACCGCGGCACGCTCGGGCAGCGGGTGCAATCCGGCGGCGCGTTCCTTGGCGAACGCGGCGAGCACCGGCCCGTCGACGGCCCGCGTGCCGTCGGGCGCGCGCAGGGCGGGCAGCCGCCCGGAGTCGGCCCAGCGGCGGACGGTCTCGGGACTCACGCGCAGCAGACCGGCGGCCTGACCGATGGAGTACGTGGGCACCCGGCCACCCTATCGGCGGGCGCCCGCGCAACGGCCGGGGCGGAGCACTCGGACGGCCCCTTCCAGCACGCACGCACCGGCCTCGGCGAGGCGGTCGCGGCTGTTATCGGTGAGGGCGAGCCGCCCCGGCTGCGGGCGCAGGACCCAGCCGCCCGCGAGGACCGCCTCGATGGCGGCGGTCAGGGCCTGGTCGGTGCGGTTGAGCCAGGAGCCGATGGGTTTCATGGCGGGGAGTCAGCTCCCGGTGAAGGCAGAGGCGTTCTCGGCGGCCCACTGCGCGTAGGTGCGGGCGGGCCGGCCGAGGAGGGATGCGGTGGTGTCGGCGATGGCGGCGGGGCCATGGCATGCGGCGGCCCACAGGTCGAGCAGCGAACCGGCCACCCGCGCGGGCATGAAGGCGGACATCTGCCGCTCGGCGGCCTCACGGGATATCTGCTCGACCGGGATCTCCCGGCCGATGGCCGCGGAGAGCACGGCGAGCTGCGCGCGGAAGGTGAGCGACTCCGGGCCCGTGAGGGTGAGGGAGCGGCCCGTGAGGGAGTCGCCGGTCAGGGCCTCGACGGCGATGTCGGCGATGTCCTCGGGGTGGATGGGCGCGATGTGCGCGTCGGGGTAGGCGAGCTGGACCGGCATCGACCGGCCGACGGGGTACGCCCAGGCGAGGGAGTTGCTCGCGAAGGCGTCCGGGCGCAGGAAGGTGCAGGTCAGCGAGGAGGCCGCGAGGGCGCGCTCGACCTTGAGGCTGTGGCCGGCGAGCGGGTCGGTCTCGGCGTCCGGGCCGAGGACCGAGGAGGAGGACAGCAGCACGACATGCTCGACGCCGACGGCCTCGGCGGCCTTGACCAGCTCCTCGATCCCGGAGGGCTCGGGATAGAGGAAGACCTGCCGGACGCCGTCGAGCGCGGCGGCGAAGGTCTCGGGCCGGTCGAGCGCGAGCTCGAAGACCTCGACCCCGGCCGGGACGGTCAGTTCGGCCGGGCGGGCGCTGGCGGCACGGACGCTGTGACCGGCGGCGTACAGGCGGGCGATGACGCCCTGGCCGACCTTGCCGCGGGCACCGGTGATGAGGGTGGTCATAGAAGGCTCCGCTCCGCTCGACGCGATCGTGGGACCGTGATCGTGGACTGGAATCATTGACTGAAGACATATGCATGCTGTCACGCACACGTTTTCATGTCAACACATGTCTGCGGAGGGTCACGTAGATACGATGGGCCCATGAAGAAGCACGAGGGGGAGTCGGCCGTCGAGGCCGCCGTGGCCGATGAACTGCTGAACGCCGTGGGCCCCGCCTTCGGGAAGCTGCGCCGCTCCTCGCTCCTGGAGGTCGAGCACCCGATCTCCGCGAAGGACCTCAGCAGGACCCTCGTCCTCAACGTCGTCCTGGAGATCGCCCAGGACGACACCCGCGAGGTCACCGTCGGCGCCGTCGGCTCGCACCTGGGCGTGGACCCCTCGGTGGCCAGCCGCATGGTGTCCGACTGCATCTCGGCCGGCTACCTGGTCCGCGCCGCCTCCCAGCGCGACGGCCGCCGCACGGTCCTGCACCTCAGTCCCGGCGGCGAGGAGCTGATGGCCCGCTTCCGCCGTCACCAGCGCTCGGCGTACGAGTACGTCACCGCCGACTGGAGCGAGCGCGACCGGCTGGAGCTCGCCCGCCTGATGGTGAAGTACGTCGCCTCCCAGGAGGCCCTGCGCCGCCCGTAGCCCCCGTCCGGCCGCCCGCGCCGGAGCCGTTCACCGGGCGGCGGCGGCCCCCGCCTGCAGGGAGGCGACGTAGCGGGAGGTGAAGAGCATCGGCAGGACGAACCCGGCGGCCTGCACGGCCGTGGCCGCCGTCGAGTGCCCCTGGCCCGCGTGGGCGAGGAGCGCGAGGGCTCCGGCGGTCAGCGCGAAGGCGGCCGTCCAGACGCCGGTGATGACCGTGTTGGCCCGGACGAAGGGCCGCAGCCCCCAGACCTCGCGCGGGGTGGTGCGCTTGGCGATGCCCAGCGTGAAGGGCCGGCGGATCAGCAGCGAGACGGCGGCGACCAGGGCCAGGACGCCCGAGGAAAGGGCCGCCGAGTAGTCGTGCACGCCCGAGTGCGGGTCGGTGAAGGCGATGCCCGCCAGGGCCGCGAAGAAGACCGCCGAGCCGGTCTCGATGATCAGCGCGTCGAACCCGGCCCCCTCGCGCCGCTGCTGGAGGATCATCGCCACCGCGGCCACCAGTGCGGCGAGCGCGCCCCACTGCCACTGGGCGGACGGGATGACCGCGAAGACGATCCACGGAAGGAAGGTGCGTACGTACGACATCGAAGACCCCCGGTTGCTGCTGCTGCCGCTCGCGCGGCCCGCCGCCCTGACGTTCCTGTTCTGACACCCCGAATGTAGACGTTCCAAGACTGACATGTCAATGTTGGAATGTAAGGTGAAGGGTATGAGCCTTCGACACGCCCTCCTCGGACTCCTCTCCGAACGCCCGGCCAGTGGCTACGACCTGCTGAAGCGCTTCGAGACCTCACTGGCCAACGTCTGGCCCGCCACCCAGAGCCAGGTGTACGGCGAACTGGCCAAACTCGCCGCTGCCGGGCTGATCAGCGTCTCGGCGGAGGGCCCGCGCGGCCGCAAGGAGTACACCCTCACCGACGAGGGACTGGCCGAACTGCGTCACTGGCTGACGGAGACCAAGCCGCAGCGCAACACCCGCAGCGACATCCTGCTGAGGGTCTTCTTCCTCGGCGTCCTGCCCCCCGAGCAGGCCGGCGCCTACCTGACCGGCCTGATGGAACTCTCCGACCAGGAGTACGAGGCCCTGCGCGCCCTGGAGCAGTCGATCGACTGGGGCGCGGACAACCTGTCGGTGCACGGCCGGATCGCCCTGGAGTACGGCCTCCGCTTCAACGCGATGCGCCGCGACTGGGCCCGCTGGGCGGCCGCCCAGCTCGGCTAGGGCCGCCGCCCCCGGCTCGGCAGACGGCGAAGAGGGCCGGACCGCCACAGCGGTCCGGCCCTCTTCGCCGGCGCGGGCCCACAGGGGTGGACCGCGTTACGCCGTCACTCCGTCACTTCGCACCCATCGCGTACCGGTACGAGAAGTGGACGATCTCCCAGACCGTCTCCAGCTCCTGCGCCGTCCTCGGCCCGTACACCAGCACCACGGCCTGGACCGGGTGGTGCACGCCCCAGCCCGCGGCGATCACGTCCTCCTCCGCCTCCTTCGGGAGCGTGAGGTGGAGCGAGCCGTCGTGGTGGGGGTGGATGTGGGCCCACTCCCTACCGCGCTGGAAGGCCTCGACCGGGCCCGTGCCGATGCCCTCGGGGATGAAGAGGGACCGGGCGTGCGGGACCGAGACCAGCGTGGGGGCCATGTAGACGTACGGCAGCGCGCGCATCCGTCCCCACAGCTCCTCCTGCAGCATGATCGGGGAGATCTGCGAGCCCTGGCCGTGCGGGGCCGGGCCGAAGACCCGCGGGGCCGCGCCTTCGCGGGGCGTCAGCGTGAGCATGGCGGTGTTCCTTTCCGGCCGGCGACCCGGCCGCAGCGTGCGCTTCCCAAGGGGGCTGCGGCGGGTGAGCGTCAGGCGTTCGCCTTGGTGGCGAGCTGCTCGAGCACCTGGAGGACCGCGGTGGCGACCTCGGCGTCGTCGCCGGGGTGGGTCTCGGCGAAGCGGGTGACGGAACCGGCGACGGAGAGGCGGGCCTCCTCGAGCACGGCCGCGCCGGCGATGCCGGCCGACTTGCGGGTCTCGTCCTGGGCCCACACGCCGCCGTAGCTGCCGAAGGCGGTACCGATGACGGCGACCGGCTTGCCGGTGATCGCGCCGGTGCCGTACGGGCGGGACAGCCAGTCGATCGCGTTCTTCAGCACGGCGGGGATGGTGCCGTTGTACTCGGGCGAGACGAGCAGGAGCGCGTCCGCGCCCGCCACCGCCGCCCGAAGGTCGGCCGCCGCACCGGGCACGGAACCCTCGACGTCGATGTCCTCGTTGTAGAAGGGGATCTCCGCAAGACCCTCGTGGATCTCGACGGAGACGTGGCCGGGCGCGTGCTTGACGGCCGCCTCGGCCAGTTGACGGTTGTGCGAGCCGGCCCGGAGGCTGCCGACGAGGGCGAGGACGCGCACGGTCATGATCGGACTCCTTGGTGAGAGACGCTGCAGGTCGGATCCCGCGGCGAACACCGCGATCCCGGTCCCGACGGTAGGCGCGGGCGCCGGAGTGCTGCCTGAGCACCGCTTGAGGACCAGGTCACGGGGGGTGCCGCGAACCCGGTCCCGACCGTAGGCGGGGGCGTCACCGGGCGGATCAGTAAGGTTTCTGGCAGGGGCTACGTAACTCCGCCGGGAGCGGCGAGGGTTGCGTAGGTGCGCCGGGGGAGGCGCGGGCAGCGAGGGGGGAGCGGCACATGCTCTACGGGCGGCAGGCCGAGGAAGCGGCGCTCGACGCGCTGCTCGAGGCGGCGCGGGAAGGCCGCGGGGGCGCGCTCGTCCTGCGCGGGGAGGCGGGCATCGGCAAGTCCGCCCTGCTGGACCGCATCCCGGCCGGCCCGGGGCACACGCTGCTGCGGGTGGGCGGCTGCGAGGCCGAACGCGACCTCGTCGGCGCCGCCATGCTCCAGCTGCTGTGGCCCGTACAGGACCTGGTCGCCCAGCTGCCCGGCCCACAGGCGCAGGCACTGCGCACCGTACTCGGCGGCTCCGCCGGGCCCGCCGACCGGTACACGACCGGGCTCGCCCTGCTCACCCTGCTCGCCCGCCTCGCCGAGTCCGGCCCGGTGGTCTGCGTCGTCGACGACGCCCAGTGGCTGGACCAGAGCAGCGCGGACGCCCTGCTCTTCGCGGCCCGGAGGATCGCCGCCGAGCCGGTGGCCCTCGTCTTCGCCGCGCGCGACGAGGGCTTCGACGCGCGCGGCCTGCCCGAACTCCACCTCCCCCGGCTGGACCGGCGGGCCGCCTCCGAACTGCTCGACCGCTACCGGCTGTCCGCCCCGCGCCGCGCCCAGGTCCTGGAGAGCGCGGACGGAAACCCCCTGGCCCTGCTGGAATTCGGCCGCGACGGCCGGGGCGCGGGGCCCTGCGGCGGCCGGCGGGTCACCGACCGCGTGCTCGCCTCCTTCCGCGACACCATCGCCGAACTGGACGAGGACGTACGGCTGCTGCTGCTCACCGCCGCCGCGGACAGCAGCCGTGACCTGGCCTCCGTACTGGCCACCGTCGACGCGCTCGGCGGCAGCGGGCCCGAGGCGCTGGAGTCGGCGGAACGGTCGGGACTGCTCCGGGTCGACGTCGCCGGGGCCGCCTTCCGGCACCCGCTGATGCGCGCCGCCGCCTACCAGGGCGCCGCCTCCGTCCACCGCACCCGCGTCCACCGCGAACTCGCCGCCCGCGCGGCCGACGCCGACGTCCGCGCCCACCACCTGGCCCTGGCCGCCCTCGGACCGGACGCCGCCGTGGCCGCCGAGGTCTCCCGGGCGGCCGACCGCGCCCGGGACCGGGCCGCGCCCGCCATCGCCTGCGACCTCTACCAGCGCGCCGCGGCCCTCTCCACCTCCCTGCCGGACCGCGGACGGAGGCTGCGCCGCGCCGCCGCCGCGGCCGTGGCGGCGGGGGACCTGCCCCTGGCCGCCACCCTGGCCGCACAGGCGTGCCCCCTCGCCGGCACCGGACCGGAACGGGCCGCCCTCGCCGAGGTCCGCGCCGCCGTGGAGTTCGAGCGTGGCGACCAGGCCGCCGCGGCACGGATCCTGGTCGCGGGCGCCCCGGAAGCCGGCCCCGGACCGGCGGCGGCGATGCTGCGCACCGCGGCGACGTACGCCTGGTTCTCCGGGGACGCCGACTCGGTACGCGCCTGCGCCCGGCTCCTCCCCGGCGACCACACCGTCCAGGGCATGGCCGGGCTGGTCGACGGCGACCACCGGGCCGGGCTCGCCGCGCTCGCCGCTGCCGCCGCCGAGGGCGGCCCGGGCATGCGCCCCGTCTACGCGGCGGCCCTGCTCGGCGCCGACGACCGGGTGGAGGAACTGGTCACCGCCGAAGTGGCCCGCAGACGCCGGGAAGGCCTGGTGGGCGGGCTCCCCGAGGCGCTGCAGATGCTCGCCCGGCTCCAGGTGATCCAGGGCCGCCACCGCGACGCGGAGGCGTCGGTGGCCGAGGCCCGGGCCGTCGCCGAGGACTGCGGGATGCCCCAGCGCGTCGGCCGGCTGGACGTGGCCCTGGCCCGGATCGCCGCGGTCGAGGGGGACCCGGAGCGGTGCCGGGCGGCGGCGGGCGGGACCGTCGACGGCGGGATAGCGGTCGCCTGCACGCTCAGCCTGCTCGACCTGGGCCTGGGCCGCTACGAGGAGGCACTGGACCGCCTGGAGTCGGCGTGGACCCGCCCGGGCCACTACATGACGGCCCTGGTGTCCGCGACCGGCGACCTGGTCGAGGCCGCCGTCCGGCTCGGCGCCCCCGAACGCGCCCGGCTCCCGTGGCAGCGCCTGGCGTCCTGGGCGCAGGCCGGCGGGCAGCCCTGGGCCCGGGCCCTCGCGCTGCGCTGCGAGGCGCAGCTGACGGGACGCGAAGGGGCCTTCGCCGAGGCCGAGCTCCTCCACGGGCAGGGCGGCCGCCCCTTCGAGGCCGCCCGCACGCTGCTGGCCCACGGGGAGTGGCTGCGCCGCGCCCGCCGCCAGGCGGAAGCGCGGGCCCGCCTGCACCCCGCCCTGGAGGTCTTCGAGCGCCTGCGCGCAACCCCCTGGGCCGAGCGCACCCGCGCCGAACTCCGCGCCGCGGGGGAATCCGCCGCCCCGGCCGTCCCCACCGCCCGCGCCCTCGCGGACCGCCTCACCCCGCAGGAGCTCCAGGTGGTGCGCCTGGCGGCCGAGGGCCGCAGCAGCCGCGAGGTCGCCGCCCTGCTCTTCCTGAGCCCGCGCACGGTGGAACACCACCTGTACAAGGCCTACCCGAAGCTGGGCATCCGCTCCCGCACGGAACTGGCCCGCCTGGACCTGGACTGACCGTCGCTACCGCGCTTCCACGAGCGTCGCGAAGCCGGCGCAGAGCAGGCGCAGGCTCCGGGTGAACTTCTCGTCCTGGCTCAGGTGCGGCATCGAGGGGCCCATGAGCAGGGGGAACCGCTCGCGCAGTTCGGCGTGGAGCTCGGGGGTGACGGCGGGGTGCGCGGCCGGCTGGTTCTGTTCCTGGAGGACGAAGCCGGTGACGTGGCTGAGCAGGGTGTCGGCGGCGATGCCGCAGTGCCCGGCGGGCAGGCCGGCGTCGAGGAGGGTGCGCAGCAGCCGTTCCATCAGGGAGAGGGCGCCGGTGCTGAGCGTGCCGGGGCTCTCGGCGAGGAGCTGGGCGCCGCCGGGGTGCTCCTTGATGCTCAGGCGCAGGGCGGTGGCCTGTGCCTCGACCTGCTCCTGCCAGGCGGCTGCGGGCGGGAGGCCCGCGAGGGCCTGCGTTCCGGCGTCGTGCGCCCGCCGGCAGACCCGGTCGGCCATCAGCGCGAGCAGTTCGTCCTTGCCGCGCACGTGGTAGTAGAGGCTGCCCGCATGGGTGTCGAGGCGGTCGGCGACCTGGCGCATGGACAGGTTCTGGTAGCCGACCTCTGCGAAGACGGCCATGCCCGCGTCGACGATGCGCTCCTTGGTGAGCTTCATGCGTTCCACCGTACAACGTATTCCAACACTGTTGGAATCTCTGCTAGCTTTGCCCCAACAGATTTTCGAACGGTGTTGGAAACGCCGTCGCCAGGGGGAGGAGCCGGAGCATGGAGGCGATCGCCTTCAACGTGACCACGGCCGCGCTGATGGTCATGATGGTCAACTGCGGGCTCGGCGTGGTCGGGCGCGGCACGCTGCGGTCGCGGCCGCTGCCCTGGGCGGCCGTCGCCCTGACCGCCGTCGCCGTCGGCGGGGTCGTGCTCCAGCTGCTGTGGTCCGGGGCCATGGACGCGCTGGACGCGGACCCGGCCAAGTCCGGCTGGTGGCGCGAGTTCACCTCGGTGTTCATGCAGAACGGCGGCCTCTTCGGCGGCCTGTGGAACCTCGTCACCCTGGCCGCGGTCGCCGCGCTCGCCCAGTGGTACTGGGGCGGCCCGCTGACCCTCGGCTTCTTCCTCGCCGGCATCGTGCTCCCCGGCCGGATCGACGCCCTGCTCGGCTTCGGCGGCGGCCCGGGCACCGACCCGCGCAACTTCGCCGGCAGCTCGGGCGCCACCTACTTCCTCGGCGCCACCCTCGCCCTCGCCTTCCTCACCCGCACCCGCCTCCCCAAGGAGATCGCCCTGGCGGTGGGCGTCCCCGCCCTCGGTCTCGCGATGTGGCTGACGCAGGAGAACGGCCACGGCCTGGTGGCCGCCTACGGCTTCGCCCTCGCAGCGGCAACCTGGACGATCCGCCGCCACCTCCCCCACCCCACGCCGACCCACACGACCACCTGACCCCCGCCCGCCCCGAACCGGGGAAACGCCAGAGGGCCGGACCGCTCGCGCGGTCCGGCCCTCTCGCCTGCTTTACGTCTGCTTACACCTGCTTACGGCCCTCGGGGCCGTACCACTGAAGCGGCTGGCCGGTCACAGCGGCGATGCTTTCGAAGTCGTGGTCACAGTGCAGGAGGGTGAGCCCCTGCAACTCGGCAGTCGCGGCGACGACGAGGTCCACCGCACCGGCGCTGCGGTGCTTGCCCTGCTTGGTGAGGGCCTCCTGAACCTGCCAGGCGCGGTCGTAAGCCCGGTCGTCGACGGGGACCCAGCCGAAGAGCAGTCGCACGTCCTCGATACCGCGCGCCCGGTCGGCAGCCGACCGGGCGCTGTAGAAGAACTCCAGCTCGGTGATGGGGCACGTGGCGACCAGGCCGGCGGCCGCCGCCTGGTCCCAGCCGTACTGCTCCGCGTCGCCCCGCATGAAGCGGGCGAGGGCGCTGGTGTCGATCAGGTAGAGAGCGGCGTTCAACGTCGGTAGTTCCGCTTGTCCTCGAAGAGGGTCAGATCGAACGCGCCTTCGTCGGCCGCGGCGCGCAGGCGGGTCAGGGCCAGCGCCCGCCGCCTGTTCTCCAGCACCTCGCGCAGGGCTGTGTTGACCGTCTCCTTCTTGGTGCTGGTCCCCAGGGCCTTGGCCACGTCTGCCACCAGCTCGTCATCGAGGTCAATCACTGTCCGACTCATGATGCACCTCCTTGATATCAAGTATGGAACCAAGTGTATCTCGCGCAGTTCATCGATGCCACGGGCGACGGGGGCGACGCGCACGAGGCCCTGACCGCGGACGGTGCCGGGGAAACGCCAGAGGGCCGGACCGCTGATGCGGTCCGGCCCTCTGGGCTGGCGGAGGATACGAGATTCGAACTCGTGAGGGGTTGCCCCCAACACGCTTTCCAAGCGTGCGCCCTAGGCCTCTAGGCGAATCCTCCGCCGCAAACAATACAAGACGTTGAGGGGTGCTCGCGAACACGATCCGGATCGGGGGGCGGGGCGGGGGAGGGCGGTCGGGGCGGGCTCGATTCCGGGGGGTTCCATCCGCTAGGGTGGGTGCCAGCCCCTCACGTGGCGCTATCTCACCCAACTCCCCCAGGGCCGGAAGGCAGCAAGGGTAAGTGGGCTCTGGCGGGTGCGTGGGGGGCGCTTTGCGTTCCGGGGGCGGCGGCGGGCGGCCGTTGTCGGTGGGCCCGGATAACCTCGTAGACGTGTCGTCCCTTGCGCTGTACCGCCGCTATCGCCCCGAGTCGTTCGCCGAGGTCATCGGGCAGGAGCATGTCACTGTCCCGCTGATGCAGGCCCTGCGGAACAACCGGGTCAACCACGCGTACCTGTTCAGCGGGCCGCGCGGGTGTGGAAAGACGACCAGCGCGCGCATCCTGGCCCGCTGCCTCAACTGTGAGCAGGGTCCCACTCCCGACCCCTGCGGCGAGTGCCAGTCCTGCCGTGACCTGGCGAGGAACGGGCCGGGCTCGATCGACGTGATCGAGATCGACGCCGCCTCCCACGGTGGTGTCGACGACGCCCGTGACCTGCGCGAGAAGGCCTTCTTCGGGCCCGCGTCCAGCCGGTACAAGATCTACATCATCGACGAGGCCCACATGGTCACCTCGGCGGGCTTCAACGCCCTGCTGAAGGTGGTCGAGGAGCCGCCGGAGCACCTCAAGTTCATCTTCGCGACGACCGAGCCCGAGAAGGTCATCGGGACGATCCGGTCGCGTACGCACCACTATCCGTTCCGGCTCGTGCCGCCCGGGACGCTGAGGGACTACCTCGGCGAGGTGTGCGGGCGCGAGGGCGCCGAGGTCGAGGACGGGGTGCTGCCGCTCGTCGTGCGGGCCGGCGCCGGGTCCGTGCGTGACTCCATGTCCGTCATGGACCAGCTCCTCGCCGGTGCGGGCGAGGAGGGTGTGACGTATGCCATGGCCACCTCCCTGCTCGGCTACACCGAGGGCTCGCTGCTCGACTCCGTCGTGGACGCCTTCGCCGCCGGGGACGGGGCCGCCGCGTTCGAGGTCGTCGACCGGGTGGTCGAGGGCGGGAACGACCCGCGCCGGTTCGTCGCCGACCTGCTGGAGCGGCTGCGCGACCTGGTGATCCTGGCCGCCGTGCCCGACGCCGGGGAGAAGGGGCTCATCGACGCCCCCGCCGACGTGGTGGAGCGGATGCAGGCGCAGGCTTCGGTCTTCGGCGCCGCCGAGCTCAGCCGCGCCGCCGACCTGGTCAACGCCGGGCTCACGGAGATGCGCGGGGCCACCTCGCCGCGCCTCCAGCTGGAGCTGATCTGCGCCCGGGTGCTGCTCCCGGCCGCCTTCGACGACGAGCGGTCCGTGCAGGCCCGGCTCGACCGGCTGGAGCGCAGCGGTCCGCCCGCTGGTGCCGCCTTCGCCGGCTCGTCCGCCGGGCCGGTGGCCATGGGGTACGTGCCCGGACCCGACGTCCACGGGATGGCCCCGGCCGGGCCGGGGGGCGGGGTGGCCGCCGCGCGTGCCGCTGTACGGGGCCCCGTGGCGGATGCCGGGCCGGTGCAGGCGCCCGCTCCCGCGGCGGTTCCGGCCCCGGCAGCGGTACCGGCGCCCGTGGCCGAGCCGGCGCAGGCTCCCGTTCAGGCCCCGGCTCCGGTTCAGGCCCCGGCTCCTCCCGTTCAGACGCCGCCCGCGCAGGCGCCCGGGGCGTGGCCCGGTGCCGCGCAGCCCGGCAGCGGCGCGCCCGCGCCCGCCGCGCCGCCCGCCGCCACCGCGCCCGGTGCCTGGCCCGGAGCCGGTGGTGGCGCTCCCGCCGCGGGGGCCTGGCCCACCGCGGCCGCGCCCGGCAGCGGCGCCCCCGCACGGACGCCCGCTCCGGCCCCCGCGCCGGCGCAGGCCGCGCCCGCCGCGGCCGGTTCCGCCGCGCCCTCCGCCGAGATGGCGGCCGGGGCCGGGCAGGTGCAGGCGATGTGGCCGGGCGTGCTGGAGGCCGTCAAGAACCGCCGCCGCTTCACCTGGATCCTGCTCAGCCAGAACGCCCAGGTCACCGGCTTCGACGGGACCACCCTGCAGCTCGCCTTCCCCAACCCCGGAGCCCGCGACAACTTCGCGAGCAGCGGCAGCGAGGACGTCCTGAAGGCGGTGCTCGCCGAGCAGTTCCAGGTGCACTGGAAGATCGACGCCGTCGTGGGCGGAGGGAGCTCCGCTCCCTCGGCACCCTCGTACGGGGCCCCGGCCGGCCCCGCCTACAGCCCGCCCCCGGCGCCCGCCTACAGCCCGCCGCCCTCTGCGGCGTCATCCCCGCAGGCCCCCGCCCCGCAGCAGCAGCCGTCGCAGCCGCCGGCCCCGCAGGCGGCCCCCGCGCCGCAGCCGCCCGTGCAGCACGCGCCGCCGCCGGTGGCCCCCGAGGACGACGTGCCCGAGGCGGACGATCCCGACCTCGTCGACAGCGCCCTGACCGGACACGACCTGATCGTGCGCGAGCTCGGAGCGACCGTTGTGGAGGAATACACGAACGAGTAGGCCCCCGGTATTGGGGTGGCCGCACGAAACCGGCCACGCCGTCCGGGCTACCCTGGGCGGCGTGAAGGTCCTCGTCATCGGCGGCGGCGCCCGCGAACATGCCCTGTGCCGCTCTCTGTCCCTCGACCCCGACGTCTCCGCGCTGTACTGCGCCCCCGGCAACGCCGGCATCGCCGAGGTGGCCGAGCTGCGCCCGGTCGACGCCCTCGACGGCGACGCGGTCGCCGCGCTCGCCACGGAACTCGGCGCCGACCTGGTCGTCGTCGGCCCGGAGGCACCGCTGGTCGCCGGGGTCGGCGACGCCGTCCGCGCGGCCGGCATCCCCGTCTTCGGCCCGTCCGGCGAGGCGGCGCAGCTGGAGGGCTCCAAGGCCTTCGCCAAGGACGTGATGGCCGCCGCAGGCGTCCCGACCGCCCGCAGCTACGTCTGCACCACCGCCGAGGAGGTCGACGCGGCCCTGGACGCCTTCGGCGCCCCGTACGTGGTCAAGGACGACGGCCTCGCCGCAGGCAAGGGCGTCGTCGTCACCGAGGACCGCGAGGCCGCCCGGGCGCACGCCGCCGGCTGCGACCGCGTCGTCATCGAGGAGTACCTCGACGGCCCCGAGGTCTCCCTCTTCGCCATCACCGACGGCGTCACCGTGCTGCCGCTCCAGCCCGCGCAGGACTTCAAGCGCGCGCTCGACGGCGACGAGGGCCCCAACACCGGCGGCATGGGTGCGTACTCCCCGCTCCCGTGGGCCGACCCGAAGCTGGTCGAGGAGGTCCTGGAGACCGTCCTCCAGCCGACCGTGGACGAGCTCCGCCACCGCGGCACCCCCTTCTCCGGCCTGCTCTACGCCGGTCTCGCGCTCACCGGCCGCGGTACCCGGGTGATCGAGTTCAACGCCCGCTTCGGCGACCCCGAGACCCAGGTCGTCCTCGCCCGGCTGCGCACCCCGCTGGCGGGCGTGCTGCTGGGCGCCGCGAACGGCACCCTGGACACCCTGCCGCCGCTGACCTGGAGCGACGAGGCCGCCGTCACGGTGGTCATCGCCTCGCACAACTACCCCGGCACCCCGCGCACCGGGGACCCGATCGAGGGGCTCGCCGAGGTGGCGGCCGAGGACGGCCCCGAGGCGTACGTGCTGCACGCCGGGACCCGCCGGGAGGGCGATTCCGTCGTCAGCGCGGGCGGCCGCGTGCTGTCGGTGACGGCGACCGGCACGGACCTGGCGCAGGCCCGCGAGAGGGCTTATAAGGCCGTCGCACGGATCCGGCTCGACGGTTCCCAGCACCGCACGGACATCGCCGCGAAGGCGGCCGAGGGCCGCTGACCAGCAGGCCCGTGAGTACCGGGGGCCCGGGGCGCGACGGCGCGCACCGGGCCCTCGCGTGCCCCCGCGTGCGCCTGCCTCCAGCGGCGCTCGAGCGCACCCACCTTTGCCCAAAGCCATTCCATCGGGTGATGGTCCCCTTGTCCGCCTGACGGCCGCGTGCGCCCCAACTAGGGTGCGGCGCAAGCATTCCGGCACATGGCCCACCGGCATTGCGATGTCAGTGGCGGGTGTCACAGTGGGGGAGTGAGCAAAGCCGCCGCAGGGCAGAGGGGGTGAGGTCCGGCCGTGTCCGGAACCGGTTCGATCGCAGAAGTGGGCGTGCCGTCCGCGCGCTCCCGGGCCCTCGCCGTGCTGCGGGTCCGCAGCAGGGCGCTGGCCGCCGTGCTGCTGCCCGCCGCCCTCGCGGTGGTGCTGGTTGCCGCCCGGATGACGGGCCGGCTGGCCGGCGACCCCTGGCCGGCCGTCACCCTGGCCGTCTGCGCGGTGGCCGCGCTCGTGCTGCTGGCGGGCGGGATCTTCGGTGCCGTGGTGCTGCGGGCGAGGCCCGCCGTGACGCCCACCGTGCCGCTGCCCGAGGCCGCCGCGCCCGACCTGTACCGGCTCGTACGGGACCTGGCCGACCGGATGGGCGTGCCCGCGCCCTCCGCGATAGCCCTGACCCCTGACTGCGACAGCTGGCTGGAGGACCGCAGCCACGGTGCGCACCGCCGGGCCGGCGCGCGGATATCCGCCGGCACGAGCGGAGCCGACCGCCCCGAGTCGCAGCCCGGCGCGGCGCCCGTGCTGGTCATCGGCTCGCCGTTCCTGTGGTGGATGCGGGTCGCGGAGCTACGGGCCCTCCTGGCGCCGGTCGTCGCCGGTACCGGCCCCTCCGCGCACCCGGACATAGCCGACGCCCGCGGCTTCGTCCGGGGGCTGGACGCGGCGGTGGACGTGGGCGGACGGCCCGGCCTGGGCTGGCTCGTCGCCCGGCCCGCCCGGCTGCTGCTGCGGCTGTGCGGTGCGGACGCCGCCGAGATGGAGCGCGGGGTGGCCGCGGCGGCCTCGGATCGTGCACAGGGTGTGGACCAGGCGATGCGCACCGCCGCCCAGGAGCAGGTCGGCCTCGCCTACGCGGGCTGGGACCGGCTGCTGACCCGGGTCGCGCTGCCCGCCTGGCGGATGGGCCGCTGGCCGGCGCACCTCGACGCGGGGGTCGTCTCCGCCCTGACCGAGCTGTCCCGGCGCGACCGGCTGGCGGACGGTTTCGCCTCGCGCCTCGGGGAGCGCCCCGCGTGCGATCTGCTGGAGCAGCCCGGGCTGATCGACGAGGCGGCCTCGCTGCTGGCGGCCCGGCTGTTCCACGGCGGCCCGGCGGAGGCCGGCCCGGAGTGGTCGCCGGTGGACTGGGCGGCGTACCCGGAGGAGGTCGTCGACCGCAAGTGGCGCGTGGAGGCGGCCCGGCTCCACGCGGCCCTCGACGCCCTCTCCGTCCCCTCGGGAGCCGGGCCGTCCCCCGCGTCGGCGGCGGCGCCGGCCGGAGCCCGGGCCGAGGCGCCCGCGCCCGGCGGCGGGCAGACGGCCCGTGCGGCCGGGCAGCCCGCGGCCCCGGCGACAGCCGCGACGACCGCCCGGTCCGAGACCCCGACCGCGTCCGGAGCCGCCGAGCCCGCGGCCCCCGCCGCCGCGCGGGCGGCCGCCCGGGGCACCGCTCAGGCCGCCACCCCCCGGCCCACGCCGCCGCCCGGTGCCGAGGGAGCCCCGCCCGCCCCCGAGCCCGTCCACGACGCCTTCGGCGGGCCGACGCTGGAGCGGGTGCTCGGGTACCTCACGGACCCCGCCGGCGACGGGGCCGCCGGGGAGGCCCTGGCCGGGAGGCTCAGCGGGGACCTCGCGCGGGAGGAACGTACCGCCGACGCCGGCCCGGCCGGCCGCGGCCCCGGCAGGGGTGCCGACGCCCTCCCCCTGTTCCCGCTCCAGCCCCCGCGCAGTGGCCGGGACCTGCTCGCCGACCACGTGACGGCCCTGGTGTGCTGCGCGGCCGTGGACTCGGCGGGCGCCGGCCCCGGCCTGGACTGGCTCGACGGCCCGGTCCTGCTGGTCGACGGCGAGCGCCGGGCGGACCTGGCCCCCAAGGTCCTCTCCCTCGTCGAGGACGGAGACCCGGACCCCCTCCGCGACTGGCTCGCGGAACTGGGCGTCCGCCCGGAAAAGCCCGTCCGGCTCGTCTGAGCCACCTGATTCGGACCCGTAGCACCCCCGCCTCCGGCCCCGGTCGGCCCGCTGCCCCCGCACGCCCAGGGCGGCGGTGCCGGCGGCGCCACCCCGAGGGCCACCCCGGCGCCACCCCACCCGCCACGCGCAAGCGGCGTCCCGGGTTCCGATCCCGTCAATTCGCGACGAACGGTGACGGAGTGAGTGCGTTATGTGATGTGCTGGGATCGGTCGCGACGCGGGTGTCCGAAACCCGCCTCGCACCACCGTGTTCGAGAGACGCGTTCGGGGGCGCGAGGGAGGGGAGCGGAATGGGTTCGGACCAGATCCGGCGGTGGGAATCGGGTGCGCTCGCGCACGCGGTGAACGACCCCTTCGGCCAGGGCCCGCTGCCCTGGTTCCGGGGCAGCGAGGTGTACTTCGACGACACCGGCCAGGTCGTCCCCTGGTACGTGGACCCCGCCCTGGCCCCCGGCCAGACCCCCCCGTCCCGTGGCGGCGGCCCCCGGACCGCCGACGACGTGCACCGGCAGATCAAGGGCTTCACCTCCACCGGGGCCGTCGCCCCGGGCGAGGCCATCGACTTCCACATCACCGTCGACCCGCCCCAGCAGTTCCAGGTCGACGTCTACCGCATCGGCCACTACGGCGGCGACGGCGCCTCGAAGATCACCACCAGCCCCCGGCTGTCCGGCATCGTCCAGCCGCCCCCGCTCACCGCCGACCGCACGGTCTCCTGCCACCACTGGTGGCAGTCCTGGCGGCTCCAGGTCCCCTCGTACTGGAGCATCGGCGCGTACGTGGCCGTCCTCACCACCGCCGACGGCTACCGCTCCCACATCCCCTTCACGGTCCGCGACGACCACCCCGCCGACCTCCTGCTCCTGCTCCCGGACATCACCTGGCAGGCCTACAACCTCTACCCCGAGGACGGCCGCACCGGCGCCAGCCTCTACCACGCCTGGGACGAGGAGGGCCGGCTCCTCGGGGAGCAGGACGCGGCCATCACCGTCTCCTTCGACCGCCCCTACGCGGGCGCCGGCCTGCCCCTGCACGTCGGCCACGCCTACGACTTCATCCGCTGGGCCGAGCGCTACGGCTACGACCTCGCCTACGCCGACACCCGCGACCTGCACGCCGGCCGCGTCGACCCCACCCGCTACCGGGGCCTGGTCTTCCCCGGCCACGACGAGTACTGGTCGCTCCCCATGCGCCGCACCGTGGAACGCGCCCGCGACCACGGCACCTCGCTCGTCTTCCTCTCCGCCAACACCATGTACTGGCAGGTCGAACTGGCCCCCTCCCCCTCCGGTGTACCCGACCGGCTCCTGACCTGCCGAAAACGCCGCGGCCCCGGCCGCCCCAGCCTGTGGCGCGAGGTCGACCGCCCCGAGCAGCAGCTGCTCGGCATCCAGTACGCGGGCCGCGTCCCCGAGCCCGCCCCCCTGATCGTCCGCAACGCCACGCACTGGCTCTGGGACTCCACCGGCGCCGCCGAGAACGACGCCCTCGACGGCCTGGTGGCGGGCGAGGCCGACCGGTACTTCCCGCGCACCCAGCTCCCCGAGCACCAGGACCGGATCCTGCTCGCGCACTCCCCGTACCTCGACGGCGAGGGCGCCAAGCGGCACCAGGAGACCTCCCTCTACCGGGCCCCCAGCGGCGCCCTCGTCTTCGCCTCCGGCACCTTCGCCTGGTCACCCGCCCTGGACCGCCCCGGGCACGTGGACGAACGGATCCAGCGGGCCACGGCCAACCTCCTCGACCGGATCTGCAAGCGCGACTGAGGCGGCCGGGGCGCTCCGGGCCGGGGCCGGCGCACCCCCCTGCCCCGGGCACGGCATCCCGTGCGGGAGAATGGTCCCGCGCCCCGCGCTCGTACAGAACCACAGGGAGACCCCGTGCCCGGATTCGTCGAAAAGCCCGAGCCGGTGCAGGTGCCCGGCCTCGTCCACCTCCACACCGGCAAGGTCCGCGACCTCTACCGCGACGAGGACGGCAACCTCGTCATGGTCGCCAGCGACCGCATCTCCGCCGCCGACTGGGTGCTGCCCACCGAGATCCCGGAGAAGGGCCGCATCCTGACGCAGCTCTCCCTCTGGTGGTTCGAGCAGCTCGTGGACCTGGTCCCGAACCACGTCATCAGCACCGACCTGCCCGCCGGCGCCCCCGCCGACTGGGAGGGCCGCACGCTGGTCTGCAAGAGCCTCGACATGGTGCCCGTCGAGTGCGTGGCCCGCGGCTACCTCACCGGCTCCGGCCTCAAGGAGTACGTCCAGACCCGCACGGTCTGCGGCCTCGCCCTCCCCGAGGGCCTGGTGGACGGCTCCGAGCTGCCCGCCCCGATCTTCACCCCGGCCGCCAAGGCCGAGGTCGGCGACCACGACGAGAACGTCTCCTACGAGGAGGTTGCCCGCACCACCGGCGCCGAGACGGCGGCGCTGCTGCGCCAGACCACCCTCGCCGTGTACGGGCGGGCCCGCGACATCGCCCGCGAGCGCGGCATCATCCTCGCGGACACCAAGTTCGAGTTCGGCTTCGACAAGGACGGCACGCTCGTCGCCGCCGACGAGGTCCTCACCCCGGACTCGTCCCGCTTCTGGCCCGCCGACCAGTGGCAGCCGGGCCGCACGCAGCCCTCGTTCGACAAGCAGTACGTCCGCGACTGGCTGGCCTCCCCGGCCTCCGGCTGGGACTCCAAGGGCGAACTCCCGCCGCCGGTCCTCCCGCAGGGGGTCGTGGCGCAGACCCGCGCCAAGTACGTCGAGGCCTACGAGCGCCTGACCGGCCAGACCTGGAGCTGATACGCCGAAGGCCCCGATCAACCGATCGGGGCCTTCGTTCGCTGAGCGGACAACGCGACTCGAACGCGCGACATCCACCTTGGCAAGGTGGTGCTCTACCAACTGAGCTATGTCCGCCTGTGCGCCGTAGCGCGAGACCTACTATACCCAACCCCGGGACCGGGCGAGACGCACCGCCGTGTGACGGTTCCCGGCGCCCAGCTTCGTGGCCGCCGAGGACAGGTAGTTCCGCACGGTCCCCGGCGACAGGCGGGCCCGCTCCGCGATCTCCGCGACGGGCGCCCCGTCCGCGGCGAGTTCCAGCACCTCGGCCTCGCGGGCCGTCAGCGGGGAGTCACCCGCGCTGATCGCGTCGGCCGCCAACCCCGGGTCCACGTAACGGCCTCCGGCGTGCACGGTACGGATCAGCTCCGCCAGCCGCTGCGCCGAGACCGTCTTCGGGGCGAAGGCCCGCACCCCCGCCGCGAGGGCCCGCTTCAGGTGCCCGGGACGGCCGTGACTGGTCACGATCATGACCTTGCAGTCGGGCAGTTCGGCCCGCAGTGCCGTGGCGACGCTCACACCGTCCGCCCCCGGCATCTGGAGGTCCAGCACCGCCACGTCGGGCCGGTGGGCCCGCGCCATGGCCAGCGCCTCCGGCCCGGAGGCCGCCTCGGCGACGACCGCCAGATCGTCCTCCAGACCCAGCAGGGCGGCCAGCGCGCCCCGGATCAGGTGCTCGTCATCCGCCAGCAGTACCCGTACGGGGCTCACGCCCGCACCTCCACTCGTCGTGCGTCCAGGGGTATCTCGGCACGCAGCCGGAACCGGCCGCCGCCGGCCGGCCCCGCGTGCAGGGTCCCGCCGACGGCCGCGAGCCGCTCCCGCAGCCCCGCGAGCCCGGATCCGGGCGGTCCGGCGGGCGCCTCGGGCACCCCGTCGTTCTCCACCAGCAGGGTCAGGGTGCCCGCGCCCTCCCGGTTCGTCAGCCGGATCAGGCAGCTGCGGGCGTCCCCGTGCCGCAGTACGTTCGTGGTCGCCTCCCGGACCACCCAGCCGAGCGCCGACTGCACTTCGGCCGGCAGTTCCCGCCCGGCCGTCGCGAACTCGACCCGGCAGTCCATCCCGGCCGCGCTGAGTACCCCGCGGGCGCCCTCCAGTTCCACCGCGAGGTCCGCCTCCCGGTAGCCGCGCACGACGTCGCGCACCTCCATCTGCGACTCGCGCGCGATCCGCTGCACCTCGATCATCTGGTCCACGGCCTCGGGGCGTTCGCGCCGGGCCAGCTGCACCGCCAGCTCGCTCTTGAGGGCGATGACCGCCAGGTTGCGGCCCATCACGTCGTGCAGGTCCCGCCCGAACCGCAGCCGCTCCTCCGCGACGGCGAGCCGGGCCTGGAGCTCCCGGGCGTGGTCGAGCTCGTAGACGGTGCGCAGCAGCCAGCCGGAGAACCCGCAGGTGAAGGCGAGGAAGGCAGAGGCCAGCAGGACGCTGACGAAGTACCCGACGACCTCGTTCGACGGCAGGCCCAGCGCGGCGGCGGCCACAGCGGTCCCGGCCGCGGCGGCCGGGGGCACGTACCTCATGTGCCGGACCTTCTGCAGGGTCATCACGAACGATCCGCAGCCGAAGCAGCTCACCCCGACCACCATGCCGGGCGCCGCGGTCGCGTCGAGCCCGGCGAACCGGCGCAGACAGATGAGGAGGAGCACGGCGGCGGAGGTGAGCACCATGGTCACCACCGCGAGCCGCACGGGCCGTTCGCGCCGGCCGCTCACCCCGTCCAGGGCCCTGGAGGAAAGGAACCCGACGAGGACGGAGTGCGCGCAGACCACCAGGAAGGCCGCGGTGGGGACGGCCGGGGAGTGCGGGGAGAGCTTCCCCTGGACCGTGAAGGCCATCGACCCGAACGAGAAGATCTCCACGAGCACGAAGAAGTGGAACGACCAGCGCGTGTACACCTCGACCTTGCCCGCACTGCTGCGGTTCTTCCACCACCCGGTCAGCTTCGACACGACCCGTCCCCCCGGCCCTTCCCTCGTCCAACGGCGCGGTTCCCACCGGAACCACCGCTGGACAGCATGCTCCAAGGCTCCCGGCGGGCCGGGCGGGGGAGCAGTGCGCGTTGTCATCACCCCCGATGACATTTGTCATGGGGGGTGAGCCGTGCCACAAAGGCGCAACGGCACGACACAACGACAGAGGCCCCGATCGAAGATCGGGGCCTCTGTCATCTGAGCGGACGACGCGACTCGAACGCGCGACATCCACCTTGGCAAGGTGGTGCTCTACCAACTGAGCTACGTCCGCATACCCAGCTACGACCCGAGAGCCGTTGGCTGTGTGCCTCACTCTACCTGATCCACGACCGTGGTCGGTAAAGCGATGCAGAGCGGGTGACAGGGATTGCACACTGCGCCTCCCCCCTGGAAGGGGGGTGTTCTGCTACTGAACTACACCCGCACGACTTCGGTTCCCGGCCTTCCGGCCTGGCCCCTCGGCGTGATCCACACATTAGCCGATCGGAGGGGGTGCATGGCAAATCCGGGGTCAGTGGGCGTCGTTGTAGGCCGCGTAGACCGCCTTCGGGATGCGCCCGCGCGGAGGCACGTCGTGCCCGTTGGAGCGGGCCCAGGCCCGGACGACCGCCGGGTCCGGGGCGACGGCCGTGTGCTTGAAGGCCTTGCCCGAGCGGGACTGGCGGCGGCCGGCGGCCACGAAGGGCGCCAGGCTCTTCCGCAGTTTCTTTGCGTTCGCCACATTGAGGTCGATCTCGTAGGACTTACCGTCCAGGGCGAACGTGACCGTTTCCGACGCTTCCCCGCCGTCGAGGTCGTCGGAGATCGTGACTACTACGCGCTGCGCCACGGATATCGGTCCCTTCGTGCGCCTCGCCGCGCGCGCTGACGTGCGGTGATGTCGCCTGTGTGGATGTTTCGGTGGAATACGTCAAACCGTCGGAATCCCGGCTGATTCCTTTGTACCGCGAATCCCATTGAATTGCGAAGCCCAGTTAATTCCCCCCGCGTGTCCCGCCGCAATGCCGGGCGAGTGGTTTTCCGGTGGATTTTGCGAAGCGTTGGTGAAGCCGAAACCGCGGGCCCCTCGCCCCCGCCCGATATCTACCCGCGTAGAAATTTTGGCCGGGTACGCTGAGGGAACCGCCTTGCACCAACCACCTCATCGGGAGTGCCAGTGGCACGCGTCGTAGTCGACGTCATGCTCAAGCCGGAGATCCTCGACCCCCAGGGCCAGGCGGTGCAGCGTGCACTGCCGCGCCTGGGCTTCGAGGGGATCGCCGACGTCCGCCAGGGGAAGCGCTTCGAACTGGAAGTGGAGGGAGAGGTCGACCAGGCCGCCCTCGACCGCATCCACAAGATGGCCGAAACGTTCCTCGCCAACACCGTCATCGAAGACTTCACCGTGAAGGTCGAGGCCTGACGGTGACCACTCGCATCGGTGTCGTCACGTTCCCCGGAACGCTCGACGACCGTGACTCGCTGCGCGCCGTCCGCCTCGCGGGGGCCGAGCCGGTCTCGCTGTGGCACCGCGACAAGGACCTGCACCAGGTCGACGCGGTCGTCCTCGCGGGCGGCTTCTCCTACGGGGACTACCTGCGCGCCGGGGCCATCTCCCGCTTCTCGCCGGTGATGGAGACCATCACCGAGCAGGCCAGGGCCGGCATGCCGGTCCTCGGCATCTGCAACGGCTTCCAGGTCCTCACCGAGGCCCACCTGCTGCCGGGGGCGATGCTCCGCAACAACCACCTCCACTTCATCTGCCGCGACCAGAAGCTGCGCGTGGAGAACGCGCAGACCGCCTGGACCGGCGACTACGAGCAGGGCCAGGAGATCTCGGTCCCGCTCAAGAACATGGACGGCCGGTACGTCGCCGACGAGCGCACGCTCGACGAACTGGAGGCCGAAGGCCGAGTGGCCTTCCGGTACGTGGACATGAACCCGAACGGCTCGCTGCGCGACATCGCCGGGATCACCAACGCCGAGGGCAACGTCGTCGGCCTGATGCCGCACCCCGAGCACGCGGTCGAGCCGCTGATCGGGACCGGCCGCACCGACGGCCTCCCGTTCTTCACGTCGGTCCTGAAGAAGCTGGTCAGCGCATGAGCCTCGACACCGTAAAGAACGCCACCGAGACCCCGGACGCCTCCCAGCCCTGGAAGGAACTCGGCCTCAAGGAGGACGAGTACGCCCGGATCCGCGAGATCCTCGGCCGCCGTCCCACCGGCGCCGAGCTCGCCATGTACTCCGTCATGTGGTCCGAGCACTGCTCGTACAAGAGCAGCAAGGTCCACCTGAAGCAGTTCGGCGAGAAGGCCCCCGAGAACGACGCCATGCTCGTCGGCATCGGCGAGAACGCCGGCGTCGTCGACGTCGGCCAGGGCTACGCGGTCACCTTCAAGGTCGAGTCGCACAACCACCCGTCGTACATCGAGCCCTACCAGGGCGCGGCCACCGGCGTCGGCGGCATCGTCCGCGACATCCTCGCCATGGGCGCCCGCCCGGTCGCCGTCGTGGACCCGCTGCGCTTCGGCGCCGCCGACCACCCCGACACCAAGCGCGTCCTGCCGGGCGTCGTCGCGGGCATCGGCGGCTACGGCAACTGTCTGGGCCTGCCCAACATCGGCGGCGAGGTCGTCTTCGACGCCTGCTACCAGGGCAACCCGCTGGTCAACGCCGGCTGCATCGGCGTGATGAAGCACGAGGACATCCACCTCGCCAAGGCCTCCGGCCCCGGCAACAAGGTCATCCTCTACGGCGCCCGCACGGGCGGCGACGGCATCGGCGGCGTGTCCGTGCTGGCCTCGGAGACCTTCGACGACAGCAAGCCCACCAAGCGCCCCGCGGTCCAGGTCGGCGACCCCTTCCAGGAGAAGCTCCTCATCGAGTGCACCCTGGAGATCTTCAAGGAGAAGCTGGTCGCGGGCATCCAGGACCTCGGCGGCGCCGGGCTCTCCTGCGCCACCTCCGAGCTGGCCTCGGCCGGTTCCGGCGGCATGCGGGTCGAGCTGGACACCGTCCCGCTGCGCGACGCGACGCTCTCGCCCGAGGAGATCCTCATGAGCGAGTCGCAGGAGCGCATGTGCGCGATCGTCGAGCCGCAGCACGTCGCCCGCTTCATGGAGATCTGCGAGAAGTGGGACGTCATCGCCACCGTCATCGGTGAGGTGACCGACGGCGAGCGCCTGGAGATCTTCTGGCACGGCGAGCAGATCGTGGACGTGCCCCCGGGCACCGTCGCCCACGAGGGCCCGGTCTACCACCGCCCCTACGCCCGCCCCGAGTGGCAGGACGCCCTCCAGGCCGACGACGCGGGCCTGCTGCCCCGCCCGCAGACCTCCGAGGAGCTCCGCGCGCAGGTCCTGGCCCTGGTCTCCTCCCCGAACCAGGCCTCCAAGTCCTGGGTCACCGACCAGTACGACCGCTTCGTGCAGGGCAACACCGTCCTGGCGCAGCCCGAGGACGCGGGCATGGTCCGCATCGACGAGGAGTCCAACCTCGGCGTCGCCATGGCCACCGACGGCAACGGCCGCTACGCCAAGCTCGACCCGTACACGGGCGCGCAGCTGGCCCTGGCCGAGGCGTACCGCAACGTCGCCGCGACCGGCGCCAAGCCGCTGGCCATCTCCGACTGCCTGAACTTCGGCTCCCCCGAGGACCCGGGCGTCATGTGGCAGTTCGCCGAGGCCACCCGCGGCCTCGCGGACGGCTGCCTGGAGCTGGGCACCCCGGTGACCGGCGGCAACGTCTCCCTCTACAACCAGACGGGCGACGTCGCGATCCACCCGACGCCGGTCGTGGCGGTCCTCGGCGTCATCGACGACGTCAACCGCCGCACGCCGATGGCGTTCAAGGAGACCGGCCAGCTGCTGTACCTGCTGGGCGACACGGCCGAGGAGTTCGGCGGCTCGGCGTGGTCCCAGGTCGTCCACGACCACCTCGGCGGCCTGCCGCCCAAGGTGGACCTGGGCCGCGAGAAGCTCCTGGCCGACATCCTGATCTCGGCCTCGCGCGACGGCATGATCGACGCCGCGCACGACCTGTCCGACGGCGGCGTGATCCAGGCGCTCACCGAGTCCTGCCTCAAGGGCGGCAACGGTGCGCGGATCGTCGTCCCCGAGGGCCTGGACGCGTTCACCTTCCTGTTCTCCGAGTCCGCGGGCCGCGCCATCGTGTCGGTCCCGCGCAGCGAGGAGCTCCGCTTCACCGACATGTGCGGCGCGCGGGGCCTCCCCGCCACCCGCATCGGCGTGGTGGACGGCGAGGAGATCGAGGTCCAGGGCGAGTTCACCCTCCCCCTGGCGGAACTCCGCGAGGCCCACGAGGCCACGATCCCGGCCCTCCTGGCCTGATCCCGCCCCGGCGCCCGCCGCACCGAGCCCCCGTCCGGCCCGTCCGGACGGGGGCCCGGCCGTTCCCGGGACCGGTTGGCGGCGAGCCCGGCTCGACGAGGTGTTCAGGGCCTACGCCGCCGCGACGGCCGCACGCCGAGGCTGCACGGGGGCTGAGCCTCCCCCAGTAGGGTCGGGGCATGGCGCCCGGGAAGAAGAAGACGCGTACCTACGACCAAGCGAAGATCCGCGCGGCCGTCACCGCCCAGTTCGGGCATGTCGCCGCAGCCGTGCGGGACTTGGGGGCGGCGGAGCTCGCGCGGCCCAGCGGGGTCGGGGAGTGGAGCGTCGGGGACCTCGCCGGGCACATCGCCTGGATCGCGGACTCGCTGGCCGGGGGGCTGGCCCGGCCGCCGGCCGCCATCGCCGAGCTGAGCGCCGTCGAGTGGCCCTTCGCCACCGCCTCCCTCGCCGGGAAGATCTCCGAGGCCGCCCGGGAGACCCTGGCCGGCGCCCCGCTCGCCGAGCTGTTCGAGCGGGCGGGCGCGCGGATGGCCGAGGCCCTGGAGGCGAACCCCGGCAGCCGGGTGATGCACCTGTGGATCGGGGACATGACCCTCGCCGACTTCCTGGTCACCCGGACCGTGGAGCTCGTGGTGCACACCGACGACCTGAACCGGGCCACCGGCCTGGACATCCCCCTGGAGCGGCAGGCCCTGGCCGCCTGCACCCGGCTGCTCGCCGACGCCCTCGCCGTGAAGGCGCCCGGCGGGGCGGTGGAGGTGCGGATCCCGCCCTTCGCCGTGGTCCAGTGCGTCGAGGGCCCCCGGCACACCCGCGGCACCCCGCCCAACGTGGTCGAGACCGACCCGCTGACCTGGCTCCGGCTCGCCACCGGCCGGACCGGCTGGGCCGAGGCCCTGGAGGAGGCCCGGGTCAGCGCCGGCGGCGAGCGGGCCGACCTGTCCGGGCTGCTGCCGCTGATGAGCTGAGGTGGAACCGGAGGCAGCCCGGGCCCGTCCCAGCGGCATGCGCATCCTCAGGCACCCCGCCGGGCCCGCCGCCGCAGGGCTGGTCCTCGTCCTGGCGGCGCTGACCGGCTGCACGGCGGCCCCGCAGGGCGGGAGCGGCATCCCCGTGACCGGCCGGATCACCGCCACGGCCCCGGAACCGGCCGCCGCCGCCCCGCTGACCGTGACCGACTGGACCGTGACCGCCCTGTCCGGCGCCCCGGTCCCCGCCGGAGCGGCCGACCGGGCCCGGTTCACCCTGGCCCCCGACGGCACCGCCGGCGGCAGCCTCGGCTGCAACCGGTTCAGCGCCCCGGCCGCCGTCACGGGCAACACCGTCACCTTCGGCCCGGTCACCAGTACCCGCATGGCGTGCGAGGGCCCGCCCGGCGAGGTCGAGCGGACGCTCACCGGCCTGTTCGGCGCGGGCCCGCTCGCCTGGAAGATCCACGGGCGCACCCTCACCCTCACGGCCGCCGACGGCCGGACCCTGACCGCCGAGGCGGCCTCGGCCGCCGAGTGAGCGGGCTCAGGCCGGGTACGGGAGCAGCCCCGCGTCCGTCTTCTCCCAGGCCGCCCGCAGCTCCGCCAGGCGGCCCGGTTCCGCGGCGGCCCGGTCGGCCTGCTCGCGCACGTCCCCGGCCAGGTCGAACAGCTGGTCCCGGCCCGACCTGCCGCGGTAGTACTTCCAGTCGCCCCGGCGCAGCGCCCGCTCCCCGCGCACCCGCCAGAACAGGTCGCGCTCGGCGATCCCCTCGCCGCGCAGCAGGTACCCGGCCAGGCTCACCCCGTCCAGCGGGTACGCCGGGTCCGGGCGGGCCCCGGCGACCTCCAGCAGGGTCGCCGTCCAGTCGGGGCTGAACACCGGGACCCGGCTGACCTGGCCGCCGTCGATCCGGGCGGGCCAGCGCAGGATGTTCGGCACCCTGATCCCGCCCTCCTGGAGGGAGGCCTTGTTGCCGGAGAGCGGCCAGTTGTAGGAGAAGCGCTCGCCGCCGTTGTCGCTGGAGAAGACGACCAGGGTGTCCTCCTCCTGGCCCGAGCGCTTCAGCGCGTCCAGCACCTGGCCCACCGAGCGGTCCAGGTCCTCCACCATCTGCCGGTACTTCTCCACCGAGCCGCCGTCCTGGTGCCACAGCGCCCGGGCGTCGCCCGCCTTGATCCGCCGGACGATCCCGGCGCTCTCCGCGGTGTCCCCCTCGGCGATCCACGGCCAGTGCGGGGTGGTGAAGTTCAGGTTCAGCAGCCAGGGCTTGCCGTGGTGGTCGCGCGAGACGTACTCGCTCGCCCGCTCCGTGATGATCCTCGTGTAGTAGCGCAGGTCCTTGTACTCGGCGTCGCCCTCGTACAGGTCGTACTCGCCGCCCAGGCCCAGCTTGGAGTAGTACTCCAGCGCCCCGCCGAAGTTCCCGAAGAACTCCTCCCAGCCCGACCGGGTGGGGCTGTAGTCCGGCAGGTAGCCGCAGTGCCACTTGCCGATCAGCGCGGTGGCGTACCCGCCGGCGCGCAGCAGCGAGGCGAGGGTGGGGTGCGTGGGCTCCAGTCCGGCCGACTTGTCGGCGATCGGCTCCGCCAGACCGCCCTTCGTACGGGCCGGGTACCGGCCGGTGTACAGGCTGAAGCGGGTCGGGGAGCAGGTGGCGGAGCCGGAGTAGGCGTCCGTGAAGCGGACCCCCTCGCGGGCGAGGCGGTCCAGGTTCGGGGTCTTGATGTGCGGGGACCCGTACGAGGACAGATCGGCCCAGCCGAGGTCGTCGCCCAGGATGAACAGGATGTTCGGGCGCCGCGAGTGGCGGCCCCGCGCGGCGCGGAACGCGCGCTCCCGAGGGGCCGCACCAGGGGCCTCGGCGGCGTGCGCCGGACCGGCGCCCAGGCCCGCGGCGGCGGCCGCCGCGGTCGCTCCGACGGCACCTCCGAAGGCACGGCGGGACAGCTTGCTGTTGGACGAAGACACGAATACTCCAGGACAGGGCTCGGCAGCCTACGCCCCGGGCGCGCACGGGACGGCGCGCGGCACGGCGGAGCGGGGCACGGCGGAGCGAAATCAGGAAAAGGGAGGAAGAGTTGTGACTACGCGCAGCGGCGACAGATGGCGCTCGCGACACGGACCAGGTCCACGTGTCGGCGCTCTACGAGGGTGACGGCACGGTCACCGAGGGGCTGCATGGGGCGAGAGCCTGTACGAATGCCCTCGTAGATGTCAACAAAAGATCCGAATACCGAGACGGAGGCATCCGGTCACCCTCTGTGCTGTGACATTTCCCGGCCTTCCCCAATTCGGACCAGTGGTCGATCTCGCCTACACTCGGGAACGTGCCTCGTGGTGATGGACGACTCAACCACGACCTGCTCCCCGGCGAGAAGGGCCCCCAGGACGCTTGCGGCGTCTTCGGTGTCTGGGCTCCGGGTGAAGAGGTCGCCAAGCTCACCTACTTCGGACTGTATGCACTGCAGCACCGCGGACAAGAGTCCGCGGGAATCGCTGTGAGCAACGGTTCCCAGATCCTCGTCTTCAAGGACATGGGCCTCGTTTCCCAGGTCTTCGACGAAACCTCCCTCGGTTCGCTCCAGGGTCATATCGCGGTCGGTCACGCCCGCTACTCGACCACCGGAGCGTCCGTCTGGGAGAACGCTCAGCCCACTTTCAGGGCGACCGCCCACGGCTCGATCGCCCTGGGTCACAACGGCAACCTGGTGAACACCGCCGAGCTCGCCGAGATGGTCGCCGACCTCCCCCGTCAGGACGGCCGCGCCACCCAGGTGGCGGCCACCAACGACACCGACCTGGTGACCGCCCTCCTCGCCGGCCAGACCGACGACGACGGCACGCCCCTGACCATCGAGGAGTCGGCCGCCAAGGTCCTCCCCCAGGTCAAGGGCGCCTTCTCGCTGGTGTTCATGGACGAGGGAACCCTCTACACCGCCCGTGACCCGCAGGGCATCCGCCCGCTGGTCCTCGGCCGCCTGGAGCGCGGCTGGGTGGTCGCGAGCGAGACCGCCGCACTCGACATCGTGGGCGCCAGCTTCGTCCGCGAGGTCGAGCCGGGCGAGCTCATCGCGATCGACGAGAACGGCCTGCGCACCTCGCGCTTCGCAGAAGCGAAGCCCAAGGGCTGTGTGTTCGAGTACGTCTACCTGGCGCGCCCGGACACCGACATCGCCGGCCGCAACGTCTACCTCTCGCGCGTCGAGATGGGCCGGCGCCTCGCCAAGGAAGCCCCGGTCGACGCCGACCTGGTGATAGCGACGCCGGAATCCGGCACGCCCGCCGCCGTCGGCTACGCCGAGGCCAGCGGGATCCCGTACGGCTCCGGCCTGGTCAAGAACGCCTACGTCGGCCGGACCTTCATCCAGCCCTCGCAGACGATCCGCCAGCTCGGCATCCGCCTCAAGCTCAACCCGCTCAAGGAAGTCATCCGGGGCAAGCGCCTCGTCGTCGTCGACGACTCGATCGTCCGCGGCAACACCCAGCGCGCCCTCGTGAAGATGCTCCGCGAGGCCGGCGCGGCCGAGGTCCACATCCGGATCTCCTCGCCGCCGGTGAAGTGGCCGTGCTTCTTCGGCATCGACTTCGCCACCCGGGCCGAGCTGATCGCCAACGGCATGACGGTCGACGAGATCGCCACGTCGCTGGGCGCCGACTCGCTCTCGTACATCTCGCTCGACGCGATGATCGAGGCGACCACCATCCAGAAGCCCAACCTCTGCCGCGCCTGCTTCGACGGCGAGTACCCCATGGAGCTGCCCGACCCGCAGCTCCTGGGCAAGCAGCTCCTGGAGAACGAGCTCGCGGGCGGCACCGACGCCGCCGACGCGCTCCGCCGCCCGTAGGCCCGTGGGCCGGCCCTTCCCGGGCCGGCCCGGCTCCACCTGCGCCGAGCCCTGTCTTTGAGGCTTCTCCCGGGGCCCGGCACCACACGCAGCAACGACACGAAAGCTCTCGCCTGTCATGACTGAGAAGACCACCGGGGCCAGCTACGCAGCCGCCGGCGTCGACATCGAAGCGGGCGACCGCGCCGTCGAGCTGATGAAGGAGTGGGTGAAGAAGACGCAGCGCCCCGAGGTCCTGGGCGGCCTCGGCGGCTTCGCCGGCCTCTTCGACGCCTCCGCCCTCAAGCGCTACGAGCGCCCCCTGCTGGCCTCGGCCACGGACGGCGTCGGCACCAAGGTGGACATCGCCCGCCAGATGGGCGTGTACGACACCATCGGCCACGACCTGGTCGCCATGGTCATGGACGACATCGTCGTCTGCGGCGCCGAGCCGCTCTTCATGACGGACTACATCTGCGTCGGCAAGGTCCACCCCGAGCGCGTCGCGGCCATCGTCAAGGGCATCGCCGAGGGCTGCGTCCTCGCCGGCTGCGCCCTGGTCGGCGGCGAGACCGCCGAGCACCCCGGCCTGCTCGGCCCGGACGACTTCGACGTCGCGGGCGCCGGCACCGGCGTGGTCGAGTACGACCGCCTCCTCGGCGCCGATCGCATCCGTACGGGGGACGCCGTCATCGCGATGGCTTCGTCCGGCCTTCACTCGAACGGGTACTCGCTCGTCCGGCACGTCCTCTTCGACCGCGCCGGGATGTCCCTCGACCAGCACGTCGAGGAGTTCGGCCGGACCCTCGGCGAGGAGCTGCTGGAGCCGACCAAGATCTACTCGCTGGACTGCCTGGCCCTCACCCGTACGGCCGAGGTCCACGCGTACTCGCACATCACCGGCGGCGGCCTCGCCGCGAACCTGGCCCGGGTCATCCCCGACCACCTGCACGCCACGGTCGACCGCTCGACCTGGACCCCGGGTGCGGTCTTCGACCTGGTCGGCAAGGCCGGGAACGTGGAGCGGCTGGAGCTGGAGAAGACCCTGAACATGGGCGTCGGCATGATGGCCGTGGTCCCGCAGGAGTCGGTGGACGTGGCCCTGACCGCCCTGGCCGACCGGGGCGTCGAGGCCTGGGTCGCCGGCGAGATCCTCGACCGGGGCGACCACACCGAGGGTGCGACCCTGACCGGCGACTACGCGGTCTGAGCAGCGCGGAAACCCGGTCCGGGGCAAGGCCCTGGACCGGGTTTCGACGTTCTTGAGCTGTCAGCCGGCAGGAGCCGGCCTGTGCAGATGCCCGAAGCAGAGGTGCTGCGCGTCAGGCCCCACGACGGTGCGCCGTCGGACCGGACTCGTCGTCCTCGTCCTCGTCGTCATCGTTGTAGAGATCCGCGTACTTGGCGTACGGGTCGTCGTCGTCCAGATCGTCATCGACTTCGACCGGCGCGCTGATCAGCGGCTCTGTCGGCGATGCGCCCAGCTCATTGGCCAGACGCGTCAGGTCGGTCCCGCCGCTGTTGTACTTCAGCTGGCGGGCGACCTTTGTCTGCTTGGCCTTGGCCCGGCCGCGCCCCATGGCTCGACCCCCTCGGTGACGGGGCTCGACGGCCCCAGAGTCTGACACGCGTTCATGGTTCGGAGCGGGCTCTCCGTGGAGAGACCGTCCGTAGGGGTTTAACGGTACCTGCTTCCGCGGCCATACGGTACGCCGCCCGCATGACGTGCCTCTCCACAGAACCAGCGGGACACCCCGTACTCGCTGGTCAGCTGCGATTTTAACGCTTTCCTGGCCGCCGACCCGCCGAAGCGCAGTGAGTTCCGTCTCGCCGCGCTCCGGCGGGTCCCCGGCCGGGGTCAGGCGGGCGTCTGCCCGGACCCCGGCGGGGCTATGCCTTGCGGGCCGCCGCGCGCGCGGCGAGGGCGTCGGCCATCCGCTGCTCGGCGATCCGGTCGGCCGCGGCGGCCGGCGGGATGCCGTCTTTCTTCGCACGTGCGAATATCGCCAGCGTGGTGTCGAAGATCTTCGAGGCCTTGGCCTTGCACCGGTCGAAGTCGAAGCCGTGCAGCTCGTCGGCGACCTGGATCACGCCGCCCGCGTTGACCACGTAGTCCGGGGCGTAGAGGATCCCGCGGTCCGCGAGGTCCTTCTCCACGCCCGGGTGGGCCAGCTGGTTGTTGGCCGCGCCGCACACGACCGAGGCCGTGAGCACCGGGACGGAGGCGTCGTTCAGGGCGCCGCCGAGCGCGCAGGGGGCGTAGATGTCCATGCCCTCGGTGCGGATCAGCGCCTCGGTGTCGGCGACGGCCGAGACCCTGCCGCCGGGGTGCTTGTCGAGGATCTCGCGCACGGACTCCTCGCGGACGTCCGTGATCACGACCTCGGCCCCGTCCTCCAGGAGGTGCTCCACCAGGTGGCGGCCGACCTTGCCGACGCCCGCGACGCCGACCTTGCGGCCGCGCAGGGTCGGGTCGCCCCACAGGTGCTGGGCGCTGGCGCGCATGCCCTGGAAGACGCCGAACGCGGTGAGCACCGAGGAGTCGCCGGCGCCGCCGTTCTCGGGGGAGCGGCCGGTGGCCCAGCGGGTCTCGCGGGCGACGACGTCCATGTCGGCGACGTACGTGCCGACGTCGCAGGCGGTGACGTAGCGGCCGCCGAGGGACTCCACGAAGCGGCCGTAGGCCAGCAGCAGTTCCTCGCTCTTCAGGACGGCCGGGTCGCCGATGATCACGGCCTTGCCGCCGCCGAGGTCGAGACCGGCGAGGGCGTTCTTGTACGACATGCCGCGCGAGAGGTTCAGCGCGTCCCGGACGGCCTCCTCGTCCGAGGCGTACGCGTGGAAGCGCGTGCCGCCGAGGGCGGGGCCCAGGGCGGTGGAGTGGATGGCGATGACGGCCTTGAGTCCGGTGGCCCGGTCCTGGCACAGCACGACTTGCTCGTGGCCGCCCTGCTCACTGCGGAACAGGGTGTGCAGGACGCCGTCGGTCATTTCGGTCACGGTGGTGACTCCCATGGAAGAGATGCGGCGGAAAGACGCCCGCCCTGCGGGTGGGGGAGGGCGCGCTGGGAGCAGAGTAAGACCTGCGGCGGGCGCTGGTGGCCGTTGTCCGGGGATCGGAACGCCCCGGGGTCCGGCGCGGGTGCCGCCCCGGTCGCCGGACGGCCTTTCCCGTCCGCGAGTTGGAGGTGAACCGGGGCGCCAAAGCGGGGAGGACGAGGGGGTGAGCGAATCCCCCGACCTCCGGCCGCCGTCGGCGCGGCCCGCGCCGATGGTCCCGTACGCGTCCTACCTGAGGATCTACGAGCCCCTGGCCTCCTTTCCGGAGCCCGAGCGCACGCACTGGGCGGCGTATGCCCGGCGCGGCCCCGCGCCGACCGCGCAGGACGAACTGCGGCGGTCCCTGTCCGACTTGGTCCGGGTCCCGGTGGTCGGCGTGCCCGTGCACGAGAGCGGGGACGCCTTCACCGCCGAGCTGGACGGGGTGCTGCTGGTGTGCCCGTGGCGGACGCGGCTGCGCGGGTGGCTGGCCCTGGAGGAGCTGGTGGCGAGCTTCCCGGCGCCGGTGCTGGACGCGGCGCTGCCGCCGTCGGCCCGGCGCAGGGCCGCCGCGGAGTACGAGGCCTGGCGCGAGCGGAACCCCGACGCGCGGCCGTGGATCCGGACCGGGGTGTGGCAGGTGCCGCTGCGCTGGTTCGTGCTGGTGGCGGACGAGGAGCGGGAGTACCTGCCGGGGGAGCGGCTGCGGTACCGGACGCCGATGGTGCAGGCGCGGCGCCGGCTCGCGCGGGGGCTGCGGACGCTGCGCGAGGCGGAGGACCGGGGGCGGCCGGGGTACGGGCCGCTGGCCGAGGGGCTGGCGGAGGTCGGGCGCTGGCTGGAGGAGTTCCACCCGAGGTCGATGGTCGAACTGGACTACGGCGGGCTGCTCCACACCCTCCCGGCTGACGCACTGGCCGAGGACCGGTCGGCCCGCGACCTCGCGGAGGGGATCGCGGCCCTCCGCGCGGGGGACGAGGAGGGTGCGGTGGCGGTGTACGGGGAACTGGCCCGGCGCTGGAGGACGGTGAGGGAGAGACTTTTCGCGAACTAGAGGCAGCCTTGACCCTTTCCGGAGGCGGGGTCTGCGTAGATCATGGACGTACCTGTTCGGAACCCGTTCGGACGCTACACGTATCGCCCGTATCGGTCATGATCGGCCGAATGGCCCACAAGTCGCAGATCAGGGGCTTGATCACGGTATTAGGGTCTTTGTTCCAGGACCTACGTCCCGATCCGGGCCATTGGCTCAAGCGTGACGGACCGCACTATCCACACCCTTGCGCCCATCCCCTATCCTCATGCCAAAATAGGACAAGGAGTCCGGGGAGGGTTCCTTCCGCCCAACTAAGGGCGGAATGCTCGGTATTGCACTCTATGGGGGGTCTGACGACTCCTGATCGCTCTGTGACTGATCGTCACAGTGGGGTGACTGTCCGTTATAGGGCGGTCCATCGGCTTCCGCCGCTGATGAACACCTCGGAGGGCAATTCCATCGGTTTGGCCGTCGAGGCTGGACGGATGGTGTAGTTGTAGTGCCGAGGACAAGCCGTTCGTCCTATAACCGACTCGGCCTGCGTATGTCCATTTCGGGCAACGTGGGCCAAGGTGCAGAATTTAGAGGAAAGAACCGAGATGGTTCGGTTCTCCCGAGGAGGCCGCTCATGACCGCTCGCACCCCTGATGCCGAGCCGCTGCTGACCCCGGCTGAGGTTGCCACCATGTTCCGCGTGGACCCGAAGACGGTTACCCGCTGGGCCAAGGCCGGCAAGCTCACGTCCATCCGCACCCTGGGTGGACACCGCCGTTACCGCGAGGCCGAGGTCCGCGCACTGCTCGCGGGAATTCCGCAGCAGCGCAGCGAGGCCTGAGGTCCCGCAGCACCACCGCTTTAAAGGGTGCGCATCGGATCCCCCAATCCGATGAACCCACACAGCTTCACACGGCAGGGCCTGCCCCAACAGGCGCAGTCGTCGATCGCGCTGGACTCCGCCGGGTCCAGCGCGATTTTTTTGTCCCCGGAGGCGCCTGCCCGGGTAGGTGCCATTGCACATATTAAATCGAGCGGGCGTAGGGCTCCGATAAACGCGCGACTCCCGAAAACTCGTGTGGTGACTCCCGTCACACCTGATGGCTCTTGTACATCCGGCAATGCACCCCGTAAAGGGATGTCCCGCGCAGAGCGCCTCATGCGAATGGGGGATTTCTCCCCTCTGGGCGATGTGCACCCCGAGCCGCCGCAGTGGCCCTGGAAGGCCCGTGGGCGCGAGGGGTGGCCTTGGGGGTCCGGGAGGTCGGCCGGGGCCGCCTGAGGCGCCTCCAGCGGCGCTGTGAGCCCCGCGTGATCACGAGGTGGCGGAGCGCGTCCGCATGGCCGGGGGCTGCCGGAACCGACAACGCGTCAGGGCCCGTATCCCTTGCGGGATACGGGCCCTGACGTTTCTGCGATCCTGACGGGACTTGAACCCGCGACCTCCACCTTGACAGGGTGGCGAGCTAACCAACTGCTCCACAGGACCTGGCACGCGGCCGATCACTCGGCTGCGAGACAGAACTGTACAGCAGCCCGGGGGCGGGGTCGAACCAGGCCGCCCCGCGATCACGGAGCGAGGGCGTCCACCGCCTTCACGATGCGCTTGTCCGAGATCGGGTACGCCGTCCCCAGCGCGTGCGCGAAGTAGCTGACCCGCAGCTCCTCGATCATCCAGCGGATCTCGGTGACCGCCTCCGGCACGGGCCGCCCCTTCGGCAGCTGCTCCAGCAGCCACAGGTACTCGTCCCGCATCTCGTGGACCTTCTCCATGCGGGTGGTGTCGCGCTGGGCGCCCGTCGGCATCTGCTGGAGCCGCCGGTCGGCCGCCACCAGGTAGCGCATCAGGTCCGGCAGCCGCTTCAGCCCGGTCAGCGTCACGAAACCGGCCGGCACCAGGGCCGCCAGCTGCGCCTTCACGTCCGCGACGTTCGCCATCAGGGCCAGGCTGTTGGTGGCCTTCAGCCGCCGCTCGCAGGCCTGCCAGGCCGCCAGGACCTGCTGCACCTGCCCCACGGTCCGCACGGTGGTGTCCACCAGGTCGGCCCGCACCGCGTCGAACAGCCGGCGGAAGCCCGCCTCGTCCCAGGCCGGACCGCCGTGGTCGGCGATCAGCTTGTCGGTGGCCGCGGTCGCGCAGTCGTCGAACAGCGCCTGGATGGAGCCGTGCGGATTGCGGGAGAGGGCCAGCTTCTGCTGGTTGGTCAGCTTGTCCGAGGCGAACTTCGCCGGGTTCACCGGGATGTTGAGCAGGATCAGCCGCCGGGTGCCCAGCCACATCGCCTGCTGCTGCTCGGCCTCGGTGTCGAAGAGCCGCACCGCGACGCTCGTCCCCTCGTCCACCAGCGCCGGGTAGGCCTTCACCGGCTGCCCGGCCCGCCGGGTCTCGAAGACCTTCGCCAGGGAGCCGATCGTCCAGTCGGTCAGCCCGGAGCGCTCCACCGACTCCCCGCCCGCCCGTTCGGCGGTGGCGGCCGCGGCCTTGGACAGGGCCTGGCGGGCCTTCGGCTTCAGCTGGAGGCGCAGGGCCTCCAGGTCCTTGGCCTCGGCCAGCTTGCGCCGGCGCTCGTCAACGATCCGGAAGGTGATCTTCAAGTGGTCCGGGATCCGGGAGAGGTCGAAGTCCTCCGCCGAGACCGGCACCCCCACCATCCGCTGGAGCTCGCGCGCCAGCACCACCGGCAGCGGCTCCTGGAGCGACGGCGGCTTCTCCAGGAAGCGGGAGGCGTAGTTCGGCGCGGGCACGTAGTGCCGGCGGATCGGCTTGGGCAGCGAGCGGATCAGCTCGGTGACGACCTCCTCGCGCAGACCCGGGATCTGCCAGTCGAAGCCCTCCTCGGTGACCTGGTTCAGCACCTGGAGCGGGATGTGCACGGTCACACCGTCCGCGTCCGCACCCGGCTCGAACTGGTAGGTCACCCGGAACTTCAGCTGCCCCTGCCGCCAGGAGTCCGGATAGTCGGCCTTGGTGACCCCGGCCGCCTTCTCCGTCAGCAGCATCTCGCGCTCGAAGTCGAGGAGTTCGGGCTCCTCGCGCCGCTTGTGCTTCCACCAGGAGTCGAAGTGCGCCCCCGACACCACGTGCTCGGGGATCCGCTGGTCGTAGAAGTCGAACAGGGTCTCGTCGTCCACGACGATGTCGCGGCGCCGCGCCCGGTTCTCCAGCTCCTCGACCTCGGTCAGCAGCTTGCGGTTGTCGGCGTAGAACTTGTGGTGGGTGCGCCAGTCGCCCTCGACCAGGGCATTGCGGATGAACAGCTCGCGCGAGACCTCGGGATCGATCCGGCCGTAGTTGATCTTCCGCTGGGCGACGATCGGCACCCCGTACAGGGTGACCTTCTCGTACGCCATCACGGCCGCCTGGTCCTTCTCCCAGTGCGGCTCGCTGTACGTGCGCTTGATCAGGTGCTGCGCCAGGGGCTCCACCCACTCGGGCTCCACCTTGGCGTTGACCCGCGCCCACAGCCGGGAGGTCTCCACCAGCTCCGCCGACATCAGGAACTTCGGCTGCTTCTTGAACAGCGCCGACCCCGGGAAGACCGCGAACTTCGCGGACCGCGCGCCCAGGTACTCGTTCTTGTCGGTGTCCTTCAGACCGATGTGCGACAGCAGGCCGGCCAGCAGCGAGATGTGGATGTTCGTCTCTGCGGCGTCGGCCTCGTTGACGTGGATGCCCATCGTCTTCGCGACCGTGCGCAGCTGGGCGTAGATGTCCTGCCACTCCCGGATCCGCAGGAAGTTCAGGTACTCCTGCTTGCACATCCGGCGGAAGGAGGCCGAGCCGCGCTCCTTCTGCTGCTCGCGGACGTAGCGCCACATGTTCAGGAAGGAGAGGAAGTCGCTGGTCTCGTCCTTGAACCGGGCGTGGTTCTGGTCCGCCTGCGTCTGCTTGTCCGACGGGCGCTCGCGCGGGTCCTGGATCGAGAGGGCCGCCGCGATGACCATGACCTCGCGGACGCAGTTGTTCTTGTCCGCCTCGACGACCATGCGGGCCAGGCGCGGGTCCACCGGCAGCTGGGAGAGCTGCCGGCCCATCGGGGTGAGCCGCTTCTTGGGGTCCTTCTCCGCCGGGTCGAGCGCGCCGAGCTCCTGGAGCAGCTGGACGCCGTCGCGGATGTTGCGGTGGTCCGGCGGGTCGATGAAGGGGAACTTCTCGATCTCGCCGAGACCGGCCGCGGTCATCTGGAGGATGACGGAGGCCAGGTTCGTCCGCAGGATCTCGGCGTCCGTGAACTCCGGCCGGGCGTTGAAGTCGTCCTCGGAGTACAGCCGGATGCAGATGCCGTCGCTGGTACGGCCGCAGCGGCCCTTGCGCTGGTTGGCGCTGGCCTGGCTGATCCGCTCGATGGGCAGCCGCTGCACCTTGGTGCGGTGGCTGTAGCGGGAGATGCGGGCCGTGCCCGGGTCGATCACGTACTTGATGCCGGGGACCGTCAGGGAGGTCTCCGCGACGTTGGTCGCCAGGACGATCCGGCGGCCGGTGTGCTGCTGGAACACCCGGTGCTGCTCGGCGTGCGAGAGGCGGGCGTAGAGCGGCAGCACCTCGGTGAAGCGGAGCTTCTTCTTGATCAGGGCGTCGGCGGTGTCGCGGATCTCCCGCTCACCGGAGAGGAAGACCAGGATGTCGCCCGGGCCCTCGCCCTGGAGCTCGTCGACGGCGTCGCAGATCGCGGTGATCTGGTCACGGTCGCTCTCCTCGGACTCCTCCTCCAGCAGCGGCCGGTAGCGCACCTCCACCGGGTACGTACGGCCGCTGACCTCGACGATCGGGGCGTCGCCGAAGTGGCGGGAGAAGCGCTCCGGGTCGATGGTCGCGGAAGTGATCACGACCTTGAGGTCGGGGCGCTTGGGCAGCAGCTGGGCCAGGTAGCCGAGCAGGAAGTCGATGTTGAGGCTGCGCTCGTGGGCCTCGTCGATGATGATCGTGTCGTAGGCGCGCAGCTCGCGGTCCGTCTGGATCTCGGCGAGCAGGATGCCGTCCGTCATCAGCTTCACGAAGGTCGCGTCCGGGTTCACCTGGTCGGTGAAGCGGACCTTCCAGCCGACCGTCTGCCCGATCTCGGACCCCAGCTCCTCGGCGATGCGCTCCGCCACCGTGCGGGCGGCGATCCGGCGGGGCTGGGTGTGCCCGATCATCCCCCGGACGCCGCGCCCCAGCTCCATGCAGATCTTGGGGATCTGCGTGGTCTTCCCGGAGCCGGTCTCGCCCGCGACGATCACGACCTGGTGGTCGCGTATCGCCTCGGCGATCTCGTCCTTCTTCTGGCTGACGGGAAGGTTCTCGGGATACGTGACCTCCGGCATGCGCGAGGCGCGGCCGGCCAGTCGCGCGGCGGCCTTCTCGGCCTCCGCGGCGATCTCGTCGAGCACGGCCTGCCTGGCCTCGGGCTTGCGGATGCGGCGGGCGCCCTCGAGGCGGCGGCCGAGGCGGTGCGCGTCCCGGAGGGAGATCTCTCCGAGGAGCGTCTGCAGGGCGGCGAAGGAAGTAGACATACCTGCTCGAGGATGTCACCTGTGCCCGGCGGGTGGCGAACGCATTTGTGCCCCTCCCCGTACCATTTCGGGACGAGTCCCCCAGTTCGGCGAGTGAGAGGCAGCCCACCCTTGTCCTGCCGTCGCCGCACCCGCCCGCCGGCCGCCGCACTGTTCGCGCTGGTCATGGGCGTCCTGGCCCTGGTCCTGGCCCTGGCCGGGCCGGTACCGGGTACGGCGGACCGCCACCCCGCGCCACAGGCCGTCGGCGCCCGGGCGGGGGCCGCATCCGCCGCGGCCGCCCCGGCCGGGGCCGGACGGGCGGCCGCCCGCCCGGGTGACGGGCCGCGGGCCGTCGTCGCGGGCGCCGAGCCCGGGCCGGGGCCCGCCTGCGCGCCCGGTTCCGGCGGGGCCGGGACCGAACCCGCCCTGCCGGCCCGGGCCGGGCACGAGCACGGGTCCGTCCTCGTGGCACGGGCCGTGCCCGAGGGGGTGCGGCCGTACCGGGCCGCATGCGTACAGGTGCCCGTGCGCGGGCCCGGCCAGCGGGCGCCGGGGCCGGTGGAGCTGAACGTGATGCGGGTGTAGGGGAGCCGGTCCGCCGGTCCCCCGTACGTCCCGCTCTGGAGCACCCGTATGCCCACCTCCCGCACGTCCTCCCGTAAGCCCCTGCTGTACGCCGCCGGGGTCGCCGTCGCCGCGATCACCCTCGGCGTCGTCTCCTGGCAGGCCACCGCGCCCCAGGACAAGGAACACCGCCCGGCCGCCAGCGCCAGCGCCGGCGCCTCCGCGTCCGACACGCCCGACGCCGACACCGGCGCCTTCGACGAGCTGAAGGCGCTCGCCCGCCGCGAAGCCGGCGACAAGCTCGCCGTGGGCCGCACCGACGCGCCCGTCGTCCTGATCGAGTACTCCGACTTCAAGTGCGGCTACTGCGGAAAGTTCGCCCGGGACACCGAGCCCGAACTGGTGAAGAAGTACGTCGCGGACGGCACCCTGCGCATCGAGTGGCGCAACTTCCCGATCTTCGGCGCCGAGTCCGAGGCCGCCGCCAAGGCGGCCTGGGCCGCCGGGCAGCAGGACCGCTTCACCGCCTTCCACGCCGCCGCCTACGCCGAGGGCGCCAAGGCCAAGGGCTTCGGCGAGGACCGGCTGGTCGAGCTGGCCCGCGAGGCCGGCGTCCCCGACCTGGAGCGCTTCAAGGCCGACCTGGCCGGCGAGCAGGCCGCCGCCGCGCTGCGCCGCGACCGGGAGGAGGGCTACCGCATCGGCGTCCGGTCCACCCCCTCCTTCCTCGTCAACGGGCAGCCCCTCGCGGGCGCCCAGCCCCTCGACGCCTTCACCACGGCCATCGCCCGGGCCAAGGCGCAGGCGAAGGCCGGCCAGTGAGCGGCGGCATCGGGTACGCCGCCGCCCTCCTCGGCGGCCTCCTCGCCCTGCTCAGCCCGTGCAGCGCCCTGCTGCTGCCGGCCTTCTTCGCCTACTCCGTCGACTCCCGCTCCCGGCTCCTGGCCCGCACGGGGATCTTCTACGCGGGCCTCGCCACCACCCTCGTCCCGCTCGGGGCGGCCGGCTCGTTCGCGGGCCGGTTCTTCCACTCCCACCGCGACCAGCTCGTCCTGGCCGGCGGCTGGCTGATCATCGCCCTGGGCCTGGCACAGATCCTCGGCCTCGGCTTCGCCCCGAAGCGGCTCTCCGAGCTCTCGGGGCGGATCCGCCCGACCACCGCCCTGTCGGTGTACGCGCTCGGCGCGGTCTACGGGCTGGCCGGCTTCTGCGCGGGCCCGATCCTGGGCAGCGTGCTGACGGTGGCGGCGGTCAGCGGCAGCCCGGTCTACGGCGGCCTGCTGCTGGCGGTCTACGCCCTGGGCATGGCCGTACCGCTGTTCGTGCTGGCCCTGCTCTGGGAGCGCTTCGACCTGGGCCGGCGGCGCTGGCTGCGCGGCCGCGCCCTGCGCGTGGGGCGCCTGGAACTGCACACGACCTCGCTGCTGTCCGGGCTCTTCTTCATCGCCCTGGGCACCCTGTTCCTGGTCTACGACGGGGCGAGCGCGCTGCCGGGGCTGCTGGACGTGGACGACTCGTACGCGGTCGAGGAGAAGGTGGGCGCCGTCGCGGACGCGGTCCCGGACTGGGCGCTGCTCGGGCTGGTCGGCGCCGGGGCGGTGGCCTTCGGGCTGCTGCGCTGGCGGCGGGCGGCCCGTGCGGAAGAGGCGCAGGCGGAGGAAGAGGAGTGAAACGCGGAAGGCCCCGTCCGGAGACGGGGCCTTCCTTTTGTGGCTGGGGCCGGGGTCGAACCGGCGACCTATCGCTTTTCAGGCGATCGCTCGTACCAACTGAGCTACCCAGCCACGAGACTGTTTCCAGCCTCAGCGATCCTGACGGGACTTGAACCCGCGACCTCCACCTTGACAGGGTGGCGAGCTAACCAACTGCTCCACAGGACCTGGTGTGTGCAAGAGCAAGTCTTGCACATGGTGTTGCGTACCCCCAACGGGATTCGAACCCGTGCTACCGCCTTGAAAGGGCGGCGTCCTGGGCCACTAGACGATGAGGGCTAAAGGCCCGCCGGGCACTTTGCAGCGCGTCGGGGACGTGAGAAGCATATGGGATCGGAGGAGGTATCGCCAAAACGGATTCCGCCCGGCAGGGGGAACGGCCTGCGCGGGGGCGACAATGGCCGGGTGCTGGAGATGACGCGCGAGGAGTTCGAGGAGCTCGTCGCAGAGGCCCTGGACCGGATCCCGCCGGAGCTGACGCGGCTGATGGACAACGTGGCGGTCTTCGTCGAGGACGAGCCGCCGGCCGGCGACCCCGACCTGCTCGGCCTGTACGAGGGGACCCCGCTCACCGAGCGCGGCGAGTGGTACGCCGGGGTGCTCCCCGACCGCATCACGATCTACCGCAACCCCACCCTGCGGATGTGCGAGGACCGGGAGAGCGTGGTCGCCGAGACCGAGGTGACGGTGGTCCACGAGATCGCCCACCACTTCGGCATCGACGACGAACGCCTGCACGCCCTGGGGTACGGGTGACCCGGCCCCTGCCGGGGGCCGAGGCGGTCGACCCGGACGTCGACCTCCACGTCCCGGCCCAGCGCGCCGAGCCGCAGGGCCGCGTCATCGCGGCGGTGGCCGTCGGCGGGGCCCTGGGGGCGTGCGCCCGCTACGCGGTGGGGCTGCTGTGGCCGGCCGCGGCCGACGGGTTCCCGTGGGCGACCTTCTGGACCAACGTGGCCGGCTGCGCGCTGATCGGCGTGCTGATGGTGCTGATCAGCGAGGGCGGCCGGCGCTCCCCGCACCCGCTGCTGCGGCCCTTCGCGGGCGCCGGGGTGCTGGGCGGGTTCACCACCTTCTCGACCTACGCGATGGACTTCTCGCGGCTGCTGGACGCGGGCCGGGCCGGGCTCGCGCTGGCGTACGCCGGGCTGACCCTGGTGGGCGCGCTGGGCGCGGTGTGGGCGGCGGCGGCGCTGGCCCGGCTGGCGCTGCGGCGGCGGGGGGCCGGGTGAACTGGCTGCTGGTGGTGGCGGGCGCGGCCGTCGGGGCCCCGCTGCGGTACCTGGGCGACCGGTTCGTGCAGGCGCGGCACGACTCCGTCTTCCCGTGGGGGACCTTCGTGGTCAACGCGGGCGCCTGCCTGGTGCTGGGGGTGCTCGGCGGGGCGCTCCTGGCCGGCGCGGGGTCCTCGCGGACGTCGCTGCTGCTGGGGACGGGGCTGTGCGGGGCGCTGAGCACGTACTCGACGTTCTCGTACGAGACGCTGCGGCTGGCCGAGCGCGGCTGGAAGTTCCTGGCCGCGGCGAACGTGGCGGCGTCGGTGCTCGTCGGCCTGGGCGCCGTGACCCTGGGCTCGCAGGTGGCGCGGCAGCTGTTCGCCTGACCCGGCGGCGGCCCGTCCGGCTCGCCCGCACAAGGGGCGTGTCTCTTACGGGGTAAAGGGAGTTGGGCTCATTGACCCGCTCACCGCGGACCCCGCCCCGCGTTCCGGAGGTGCCCCCGTGCGCCCGTTGCCCGCTTCCCTGTCCACCACTCTCAGACTGGCCGTCTCCGCCCTCGCGGTCGCGGCGACCGCGGGCTGCATGAGCGTCGGCGAGGACGCCGCGAAACCGGGGCCGGCCGCCTCGGTGGGCGGCAAGGGCGCCGGCGGGGCGGGCGCGGCGGCGGGCGCCGGGCACGGCTCCGGGATCCACGGCAACGGGCACGGGGTGAAGGACGGCACGCCGCAGGACGGGAAGTCCGGTGAGCCGGGGAAGGCCTCCGGGGCGACCGGGGCCTCGCCCACCCCCGGCGCGCCCGCGGGCAAGCCGGGCCAGCCCTCGCCGTCGGCCGGTCCCGGGGGCGGGGCCGGCGGGCAGGGGGGCCAGGCGCCGTCCGGCGGCGGTTCGGGGTCGGGGTCCGGGTCCGGTGCGGGTGGTTCCGGGTCGGGGTCCGGTTCGGGGTCGGGCTCCGGTGGGGCCGGGTCCGGGTCCGGATCGGGGTCGGGTGGTGCGGGCGGGGCCGGTGGGGCCGGCGGGGCCGGCGGGTCGGGGTCGGGCGGTTCCGGGGGGTCCACCCCTCCCGGTGGAGGGGAGTCCACGCCCCCTGTGACGCAACCCACTCCGAGCCAGACGCCGCCGGCCTCACCCGGGCCGAGCGTGGCCTGAGAGCAGGGGCGCGGGGGTGTCGCGGGGGGTGTCCCGGGGGGATCGCACCCCGGCGTCGCGTCCCAGGTCGGAGGGGGTTCCGCAGGAACGACTTGCCAGACCCCCGGGAGGGTGCGTATGGTTATAGATCGTTTGATCCCATTGCCCGGCGCCGAATCCGAAGAGCGCCGTGTGGCGCGTACTCTCCCTAGCCGTGGCTGACCGCATTGAGGCGGTCGATTTGCGATTCACGGAGTTTGGGCGCGTGCCGAGACTCCGGAAGGTTTCGCATTTCGCATGTCCATTTCCAGTTCTGACCGTTCCGTCCTGCCCGAGAACGACTCCACCGAGATCGTCGACGCCGTTGAGGCCCTTGTCGTGACCGAGGCCATGGAGGCCGCGGAGGCGAACGAGATCATCGAGGCGCTCGAGGCCGATGTGACGGCCGACGCCGCCGACTCCGACGAGGACGCCGCCGACGCCGAGCCCACGGTCACCTTCGCGGACCTCGGTCTGCCCGAGGGCGTCGTGCGCAAGCTCGCGCAGAACGGCGTCACCACCCCGTTCCCGATCCAGGCCGCGACCATCCCGGACGCCCTGGCCGGCAAGGACATCCTCGGCCGCGGCCGCACCGGCTCCGGCAAGACCCTCTCCTTCGGTCTGCCGACCCTGGCCCGCCTGGCCGACGGCCACACGGAGAAGAAGAAGCCCCGCGCCGTCATCCTCACCCCGACCCGCGAGCTCGCGATGCAGGTCGCGGACGCCCTCCAGCCCTACGGCGACGTCCTCGGCCTGAAGATGAAGGTCGTCTGCGGCGGTACCTCCATGGGTAACCAGATCTACGCCCTGGAGCGCGGTGTCGACGTCCTCGTCGCCACCCCCGGCCGTCTGCGCGACATCATCAACCGCGGCGCCTGCTCCCTGGAGAGCGTCGAGGTCGCCGTCCTCGACGAGGCCGACCAGATGTCCGACCTGGGCTTCCTGCCCGAGGTCACCGAGCTGCTCGACCAGGTCCCGGCCGGCGGCCAGCGCATGCTCTTCTCCGCCACGATGGAGAACGAGATCGGCACCCTGGTCAAGCGCTACCTGTCGAACCCGGTCAGCCACGAGGTCGACAGCGCCCAGGGCAACGTCACGACCATGACCCACCACGTCCTCGTCGTGAAGCCGAAGGACAAGGCCCCGGTCACGGCCGCCATCGCCGCCCGCAAGGGCCGCACCATCATCTTCGTCCGCACCCAGCTGGGCGCCGACCGCATCGCCGAGCAGCTCGTCGAGTCCGGCGTGAAGGCCGACGCGCTGCACGGCGGCATGACGCAGGGCGCCCGTACCCGCGTCCTCGCCGACTTCAAGGACGGCTACGTCAACGCGCTCGTCGCCACCGACGTCGCCGCCCGCGGCATCCACGTCGACGGCATCGACCTGGTCCTCAACGTGGACCCGGCCGGCGACCACAAGGACTACCTGCACCGCTCGGGCCGTACCGCCCGCGCCGGCAAGTCGGGCGTCGTGGTCTCCCTGGCCCTGCCGCACCAGCGCCGCCAGATCTTCCGCCTGATGGAGGACGCGGGCGTCGACGCCTCGCGCCACATCGTCGGCGGGGCCGGCGCCTTCGACCCGGAGGTCGCCGAGATCACCGGTGCGCGCTCGCTCACCGAGGTCCAGGCCGACTCGGCGAACAACGCCGCCAAGCAGGCCGAGCGCGAGGTCGCCGACCTCACCAAGCAGCTGGAGCGCGCGACGCGTCGCGCCGCCGAGCTGCGTGAGGAGGCGGACCGCCTCGTCGCCCGCTCCGCCCGCGAGCGCGGTGAGGACCCGGAGGCCGCCGTCGCCGAGGTCGTCGAGGCCGCCGAGGCCGAGCTGGCCGCCGCCGTGGCCGAGCAGGCCGCGCAGGCCGCCGCCCAGGAGCAGCGCTTCGAGCGCCGCGACGACCGGGGCAACTTCGAGCGCCGCGACAACCGCCGCGACGACCGGGGTGACCGTGGTGGCGACCGCGGCGACCGTGGTGGCTTCCGTCGCGATGACCGTCCGTCGGGTGGGTTCCGTCGTGACGACCGTCCGTCGGGTGGCTTCCGCCGTGACGACCGTCCCTCGGGTGGCTTCAACCGTGACGACCGTGGTGGCGACCGTGGCGGCTTCCGTCGCGATGACCGTCCGTCGGGTGGGTTCCGTCGTGACGACCGTCCGTCGGGTGGCTTCCGTCGCGATGACCGTCCCTCGGGTGGCTTCAACCGTGACGACCGTGGTGGCGACCGTGGCGGCTTCCGCCGCGATGACCGTCCGTCGGGTGGGTTCCGTCGCGATGACCGTCCGTCGGGTGGCTTCCGTCGCGATGACCGTCCCTCGGGTGGCTTCAACCGCGATGACCGTGGTGGCGACCGTGGCGGCTTCCGCCGTGACGACCGTCCCTCGGGTGGCTTCAACCGTGACGACCGTGGTGGCGACCGTGGCGGCTTCCGCCGTGACGACCGCCCCTCGGGCGGGTTCCGCCGCGACGACCGTCCGTCCGGCAACGGCTCCTTCGGCGCCCGCCGCGACGACAAGCCCCGCTGGAAGCGCAACGGCTGACGCCTGAGCAACCCCTGACGAGGAATCGGCCCCCACAGCACCCCGGTGCGGTGGGGGCCGAGCCCTTTTCCGGCCGCTTCCGCCCCACCCGCACCCCGTGGCGGGAAACCGCCGGGGCCACACCCGGCGATACCCGATCGGCCAGCAGCCTCTCTGCGGCTATGCTCTGGGGTGAGCACATGGAGGGCCATTAGCTCAATTGGCAGAGCAGCGGACTTTTAATCCGTTGGTTGTCGGTTCGAGTCCGACATGGCCTACAGCTCGCGAGGCGGAGGAACCTTCCTCTGACCTGCGCCTTAGCGCCCCATTCGACTTCTTCGGGTGGGGCGCTTTGTCGTGCCCGGGGCGTCCGGTGGCCTGATGTGAGCCCGAGGTGAGCCCGGCGGTACGAACGGCCTGCCGGGGGACCAGCCTCACTGCGGCCTCGGCAGCCTTGCGCGCGACCTCGGGCAGGACACTGGTGTACGTGTCCGAGGTGATGGTGATGGAGGAGTGGCCGAGCATCTCCTGTACGACCTTCATCTCGGCGCCGGCCGCAAGGGCGAGGGTTGCCGCGCCGTGGCGCAGGTCGTGCAGCCGGATCGGGGGCAGGCCCGCCTCGGCAGCCAGCCGCCGGAACTGGTCGGTCACCCATGCCGGGTGGAGCCACTCGCCGTTTTCCTGCGTGAACACCCGGCCGGTGTCGACGTACGCCTCGCCCCACGCGAGGCGCTCCCGCACCTGCCGCTTGCGGTGCTTCGCGAGCACCTTCACCGTCTCGGAGTCGAGGGCGACCACGCGCTCGCCGCTGTCCGTCTTGGGCGCGGACTCCTCGACCTTCCAGCCACGCTGCACGAGCTGAGTGGCGACGGTGAGCAGCCCGGCCCCGAGGTCGGTCTCGGTCCACTGCTGGCCGCACGCCTCGCCTCGGCGCAGGCCACGGAAGGCGATCAGGTGGTACAGCGCGTAGAGGCGGTGCTTCGCCGCACGGTCGAGGAACGCGCCCGTCTGCTCGGGCGTCCAGACCATGACGGGCGACGGCTTGTCTCCCGTCCGCTTCCACTGGGCGATGCGCTCCTCGGTCCAGACGAGTGCCTTGGGCCGCTTACCGGTCTCCAGTTCGACATGTGACGCCGGGTTGAAGGTGATGAGCTGCTGCGCAATGGCATCGTTCAGGGCCGCTCGCAGAGTGGCCCGAACGCGCTGTCGGGTCGCCGGCCCGGTGACCTTTCGGAACGGCTTCATCTCGGCGAGCTTGGCCCTCTCGGCGGCTATCCGCTCGCGCTCGGCGGGGAGCGGTCGCCCCGGTGTGGTCGGCTTGCTCAGCGCGACCTGCGCCCGGCGGTTGGCGTTCTCGACGAGGATCTCCTCGTTGTGCTCCTCGATCGCGTCGAACAGCTCGACCAGGTGGCCTACGTTCAGCCGGTCGAGGCGGTGCTGCCCGATGTGCGGCTTCAAGTGGACACGGATGTGCGACTCGTATCCGTCGAGGGTGGAGTCGCGGCGCCGCTTGCCGGCGAGCCACTGGTCGAGCCAGTCGCCGACGGTCAGCCGGGCGGTGAGGGACTGGCCGGTACGGAACCGACGCTGAGTCTCCTCGTAGTCGGGTATGGCCTCCTTCTTGGAGGCGACGGTTTCGAGCAGGTCGCCGATCAGCAGGCGCCCGTCGGGGTCATCGTCACCCGGGATGCTGAGCAGCGCGCGCAGCCGGTCGAGGTCGCCCTGCGCCTCGTTCTTCGTGGCGTAGCCCGAGCGGCGGAAGGTGCGGCGCTTGCCGTCCTTGTCGTTCGGCAGCTCTTGCCGGACGTTCCATAGGCCGTGGCGCTTCTGCGTGAGCTTGGGGCACGACTGCCCGAACTGCTTGCCCGTTTCCGGGTTGCGGCAGGCGCACCGTTTGAAGGTCGAGCCGGTCAATCCTTCTCCTCCCCCTCGCCGAGCCTGTCGAGGAACGCCTTGTCGAACGCTCGGCTTGCCTCTTCGTAGGACTGCTTCGTCTCGCGGAGCTGAGCGAGGGATTCCTCGTACTCGCGTTCTGCGGCTTCCTTGCGCCGGAGTGCTTCCTCGGTGCGGAGTCGAGTGCTCAGGTAGAGCGAGAACGACACCCGGTACGTCGATTCGATCAGCGACTGTTCCGGGCTGTCCGCCTGGTTGCCGAGCAGCTCGTTAACGGAGACGCCGAAGCACAGGGCCAGAGCGGCAGCCTCGTTGACGCGGACGGGGCGTGAACCGCCCTCCGTCTTCGCGACGGTTGTCTGGCGCCAGGAGAAACCGCTCCGGCTCATCATCGTCGCCACGTCTTCTTGCGACATGCCGCGTGCCGTGCGGAGTGAGCGCAGGGCTTCGCCCAGTGCCTTTTCAGGCTCGTAGCCGTAGCCCCACATGGTGTCTGCTTGCTGACCCTGTTCATTCTCCACGGGAATGGACGCTACACCCTGGGTGGGGTTGACACCAGCCGATCTAGGGGATCATGCTCAAGGGGAATGATGCGCCCAACCCCCTGGAGGATGCCTTGCACTCGCTCGAAGATCAGAACGTGAAGGGGATGACAGCGGCCGAGTTGATGGCCCTGCCCGTCAGCTTCGACCTCGACACGGCGAACCGAGCCTTGGCCCTTGGCCGGACGACCGGGTACGCCCTGGCCAAGAACGGCGAGTACCCGGTGCGGGTCCTGCGCCTTGGACGGCAGTACCGCGTCACTCGGTACGACCTGCTGCGCTTTCTCGGCTTTCAGAGCCAGGAGCCGACCGAGGCGGGTGCCGCGTGAGTAGCCCGGTCATCACTCCTCGCCGCTCGGCAGCCCTGCCGACGATGAGCTACCGCCTGCCCGTTTCGCACGGGTGGGCGGTGCTTCCTGATGCCACGAGGGAGTTGGGCGGACTGACCCCCACACCCAACGGGTTCCGTGCGCGCCTCTTCATCGGAGGTGCGCGCGACATCGACGAGTACACCGCCCGGACGCTCGCCGCCGTACTGGCTCGGAGCGCGGGGTATCAGGTGCACGGCACCGACCCGGACGGGCTCGCTGCTGTCGTGGCCACCCTCGCCGCACTGCTGGGGCGGTGACGGTTTGACGACCCCGACCCCGACCCCTGACCCGCTCCGCGTCGCCCTGTGGCTGGCCGCTCAGGGCTACGCGGTGCACCCGCTTGCCCCGGGTGCCAAGCTGCCTGTGCGCGGCTGCGACCGCTGTGCAGCCGGGACCAAGGAGCGTCCCAACCCTCACCACGTCCCGCACGATGGGCACGGCTGCGAGTGCATCGCCGCCGGCCGCCCCTGTCACGGCGTGCTCGCCGCGACCACCGACGCCGAGCGAATCGCCGCATGGTGGGCCCGGATGCCGTCCGCCGGCGTCGGCGTTGCCGCGGGTCCATCCGGCCTGGTGATACTCGATGTGGACTGCCACGGCGGACAGCCTCCCGAGGAGCAGTCCGAGCTGCTCCCGGGCGTCGACCTGCCCGAGGACGTCGCCCCTGGCAGCATCGCCGATGGCCGCGACACCCTCGCTCTGCTCGTCGAGGCGCGACGTGCGACGCTGCCTGGCTGCGGTCCGCAGACACTGACCGTGCTCACCCCGTCCGGCGGACTGCACTACTGGTTCCGTGCCCCGGCCGGTACGGCATGGCGCCCGCTCGCCGGCGCACTGGGCTGGCAGCTCGACGTGCGCGCCGGCGCCTCGTACGCCGTGGCCCCGGGCACGGTCACCCGCGCCGGCACGTACACCGCGCTCGGTGACTGCCGCACGGTCGCCGAGTTGCCCGTCTGGCTGGCGCGCGACCTCGACCGCACCGGGCACCGCGTGCGCCCCGAGAGGCCCCGTACCGTGCTGCCTTGGCGCTCCCGCCCCATGGGCAGCGGGTACGCCGCGGCTGCTGTCGAGGCCGAGCTGCGGACTGTCGCCGGGGCGCAGCCCGGCACTCGGAACGCCACGCTCAACCGCGCCTCCTTCAACCTCGGCACCCTCTGCGCGGCTGGCCGACTCGACCGCGGACAGCTCGTCGACGTACTGCTCGACGCGGCTCGGCACGGTGGGCTGTCCGACCGCGAGGCCGAGGCTGCGATTCGCTCCGGCCTCACCGCAGGCGAGCGGAACCCGCGCACGCACACCGGGGCCGCCGCATGATCCCTCCGGCCTTTGACCCGATTGCCGCCGCCCGCTCGGTCGTCCCCTTCCCACGGGCGGAGCAGGGTGGGGAGCAGCCGCGTGCCGCGAAGCAGGAGCGGCAGCCCCCGCAGGCCGAGGTGCTGCGTGTCCTCGGGCAGAACCGGTTCCGGTACCTGCACCACAATGGCGCCCCGTACGCAGTCCCGTACGACGGTCCGGCCGTCGCCGTGCCGTTGCGCGCAGCAGCGCACACCGGAACCGGCAGCCTGCGGCAGCACCTCACCCGTATTTACGTCACCGAGTACGACCGCACCCCCTCGCAGACCGCACTCGCCGATGCCGTTGCCACGCTCGACGCCCTCGCCATGCGCGTGCCCGAGACCGAGCTGCACCTGCGCGTCGGTGTGGACCCCGAGGACACAGCGGTGTCTTGGCTCGACATCGGCCGCCCCGACGGGGAGTCGGTCCGTATTGCCCCGGACGGGTGGACCTTGACGTGCCCGGACCCCGAGGCGGGTCCGGTCTGGCGCCGCACCAAACTGGTTCGGCCACTGCCCCGCCCCGACCGCCCGGCCGGCGGCTGGCGCGAGGGCATCGGCGAACTCTCCACCCTGCTGCCCTTCACCCCTGAGACGCTGCCGCTCGCGATCGGGTGGCTCCTGGCCGCGCTGCGCCCGGGGATGCCGCGCCCCATCGCGTACCTGACCGGTGAGCAGGGCACTGGCAAGAGCACCTCGGGCCAGATGCTCACCGGGATCATCGAGGGTGCCCGCGCGCCCCTGCGGCAGGCGCCCGAGAACCTGCGCGACCTCGGCCCGACCACGGCCGCCGGATGGGTGCTCGCCCTCGACAACCTTTCGGGGCTGCCCGGCTGGCTGTCCGATGCCCTGTGCCGCATCGTCACCGGTGACGCGCAGGTGACCCGCGCTCTCTACACCGACGACGACGTGAACGTGCTGACCTACCAGCGCCCCGTACTGCTGACCGGCATCGACCTCGGCGCCCTCCGTAACGACCTCGCCGAGCGCATGATGCCGCTCGAACTCCAGCCCATCCGCCGAGACCAGCGCCGCACCGCGGGCGCGCTATGGACCGCGTACGAGCAGGCGCACCCCCGCATCCTTGGCGCCCTGCTCGACCTCGCTGCCGAGGTATGGGCCGACCTCCCGCAAGCCGCCGCAGACCTCACCGAACGGCCTCGACTCGCCGATTTCGCCGAGCTGCTGCACGCGCTCGACAGGGTCACAGGCTGGCGCAGCCTCGATGCGTTCAACGGGGCGCAGGACGCCTTGAACGATGCCGTCCTCGACGGTCATCCGGTCGCCGGCGCGCTACGCGACTGGACAGCCTCTCCTGCCTTCCCGCCCGGCGGATGGCGGGGGACCATGGGCGAGCTGCACCGGCAGCTCAGCAGCGACGGCCGAGGCTTTGCCGAGGGTTGGCCCAAGACCCCGGCCGTGCTGAGCGCCCGGATTCGGCAGGTAGCTCCAGCGCTCCGCGCTCGCGGTATTCACGTGGCGCGTACCTCGGGCAGCAATAAGCACGGCAAGGTGTACGCCGTTACTCACGACCCCGCCTCATGACCCCGCCCCCGACACGCGCCCCGGAACGGCAACAGCCGCCCGGGGCGCTTTCATGTCGGGGGGACGCACCGGGGGACGGCGGGGACGGGCCTTCAACCGCTGATCGTCCCCCCAGGCCCGGGCAAGGACGGGACAGCAAGCGAAAGGGGGACGTGGGGGACGGTTCCACTCCCTCTCTTCTCTGTTTCACCCAGAGAGGCAAAGAAGAGGGAGAGGGGAAGCGGCCAACAGCGTCCTCTGCGTCCCCACCGTCCCCCCATGAGCGTGGCGCCGAACTTGACTGCCGCCCCTCAGTCATTGCTGCACCCCCTAGCGGGACCAATCTAGATCGCCTCGGGCCCCTGGGCGCCAGACGGGTGGCTTCCTCTTCACCAGTGCTGCCTGGTGCTATGTCCGGGGCATAACCCTCTGGGTTGTCATCGACAGTGCGAGGAATTGTCATGTCGGAACTAAGCCCCGAGGCGTCGCCGGTCGAACGCGGCCTCTATTGGGGAACTGTGGTGCTCGGTCAACAGGGAATCCAGATGGATTCTGCAAAGCTGCGCGACTCGGTGGAGTCGGCCGCCGCCGTGGTGCGGGACCGCGAAGAGCTACGTGCGGATCGGGCGACTGAGTTGTTCATCACGAATGTCACCATCGCTGCCGGAGCCAGGGTTGCCTTCGGTGAGGAGCCGCTCACCTCGGAAGAGATCTCGCAAAGCGTGGATTTCTTTGATTGGTTTCTGAACAGCTACTGGCATGTGTGATGGTTGAGGGAGAGGGGGCGTCAGGTGAGCCCTCTGCCGAGCAGACGCAACAAAGATTGAAGAGCCTCTGCGTATACGTGGCGGGCGGCCTGGGTGGGCTGATCCTCTTCGGAGAGATTGCGCGGGATGCTTTCAGTGAGGTCACCGCCTATGTGCGAGCGAGCTTTGTCACCCTTGTAATCATCGGTGGTGTTCTTCTGGGTTCTGCTTGGACTTCTGCGGACTGGCCGGTCGGCGAGGTGAAGGGGAAAAGGAGGAATGTTCCAGGACTCAGAGCGTATAGGGCGGCCACCATTGCCGTACTGCTCGCGGGCCTCAGTCTTCTCGTAGCCGTCTGGTGGGCAGCTATTTCCCCGCGGGAAGGCCACTGAATGTAGCGGACAGGCAGCTGATCGGGCACCGTCGCGATCGAGTTTTGCCTCCCGACCGGTCGCGCCTTGTGCGCGGGCGCGCGCGAATACCGCAGGGCACTGACAACCGCCCTCGAAACGTCGGCGCGCACCCGGTTCCCCCCCTCCCTCGCGCGCATAGGCGGCGGGCTTGGTGGAAGGCTCCCGCGACCGGTCGCTGCGCCTTACGCGCGCGGGGAGCAGCTCAATGAAGGTCGAGCAGCATCACGTCGTGCAGGTCCGCGCCAGCCCAAGGGCGCGCGTCGCCGATCTTGCGGTACCCCCATGCCCGGTACGCGGACACGGCCGCCTTGCTGTCCGGGTGGACGTTGAGCAGGACCCTCTCGGCCTCGGTGCCGTCGAGGACGGCATCGTGCAGGCGACGGGCGATGCCCTGCCTGCGCCATGCGGCACGCACGGCAAGTTCCATCAGGCCGAACGTCCGCCGGCCGTCCTCGCGCCGCATCTCGTCGGGCACGGGCACAGTCAGTTGGTCCCACCAGCCCGTCTGCGGCCCGAGGGGGTAGCCGTACGCCATGCCGACGGCGTCACCGTCCGAAGCGCTCGCCAGGGCGCCGCGAAAGGTGGCCTTGCGGGTCTGGGACCGGAAGCGGCGGAACGCGGCTGCGACGTCGGTCTCGGTCTCGTCGTAGGGCGGCTCGGCGAACGCCTCGGCGTAGACCAGGCGGAACGCTTCCTCGGCCCTGGCGGCGGCCGGCCCGTCGAGCTGCTCGACGCTGGCCTGTGCTGGCTGACTCATCCGGCGGCCCTCTCACACGGTTTCGCGGATACGTGCCACGCATTCGCGGGCGGTTGGGCTGTCGACTACCCCGGCCGCCCGCTGGAAATCGTGCACCTTGCCCAGCAGCCGGGGAGAGGCGATGCCTCCCCAGTTATCCAGCACGCCGCCCACCTCAGCGCACGCCTCGTCGGCCTCCCCCGCGGCGAGGAGTACACCGGCGAGCTTGACGCGGTACGAGGCGCTGTTCCGGGCGAGCCCACCGCCAATCCCGCGCACGGCCGCCCGGAGGAACGGCACGGCGCGCTTGGGCTGGTCTGCTCGTACGTACATGTCGGCCGTGGCGTAGTCGACCTCGAACGGGCCTACGAACTTCGCCCAGTTGGGCACGTCTGTATCCGCGTCCGCGCGCCCCTGGTAGCTGACGGCGCGGGACAGGGCGCGTCGGGCGCCCGGCAGGTCCCCGGCGTGCGTGGCGACGTTGGCATCGCGCAACGCGATCACGAGGTGCACCGTCGCACCCGCCCCTGCTTGGGTTGCGAGGCGGTAGGCGTTCTCGACGGCACTCGCAGCCTCCCAGGACCGGCCGGCCTTGACCGCCAGGAGTACGAGCGTCTCCAGCACGGAGACCTGTAGCAGCGGGTTGTCGACGAGCTGCGCCGCGGCCAGGGCTTCCATGCATGCGGCGCGGCCCTCCCCGATGCGTCCCCCGTCGTAGCCGTACCAGGCCCGGTGCCCGTGCAGCTCGGCGAGCATCGTCTGTAGCTCACGGCCCACACCGGAGGTGTACGAGGCGCTGCTCAGGGCTCGCGTGATCTCCGCCTCGATGCGCTCGGCCTGCGTGCTCGCCGGCACACTGCCCGCGGTGTGGTCTGTCTGGTAGAGCCCGTCGAGGCGCTCTCTCAGCCGCCCGAGATCGGCCGTGCCGATGCGTGGGCCCGGTGCGGCGGGCAGCAGAGCAGCGGCAGCGAGGGCGCCCGCGTCTGCGACGAACGTTCTCCTCTTCACCTCTCCAGCGTCGCTGATCGGCGCCGCAACCGTCACGCGATGACCGGGGACGTCGAACCCCATCTCGGCGAGGGGCATGCCGAACATGGCTTCGAGTACGGCTTGCTGGCCCGGGTGCGGCAGGGGCGGGGGCGTCTCGCTCTCCCACCGTCGCAGTTGGCGGACGCTCACCGCGGCGGCGACGCCGAGGCGGGCGGACTCCTGCCGGAACGCCTTGACGAACGTCTCCTGCGTGTGGCCGGCAGCCCGCCGTAACCGTGCCAGCCCGCCCGACTCCTGTTCCGTCATGCGCTTCCCCCTCGCAGCTACGGGTCGTGTACCCACCGTAGTGATCTGGCCCCGGACTCGGGCGCGGAAACGTCCGCCCAAACGTCCGGTGCCCGCTCGCCCATGACGCCCTCTCAAGCGGTGCACTGGTGACACACCGAACCACAACGCCCCTGAGCAGCGGGAGTACGCATGCCCATGACCATTCGCGTGTACGACGTCAACGGCCAGACGGGACAGGTCGTCCACGAGCGTGCCGAGGTGGTCGTCGGGCCCGGGGTCCGAGACAGCCCGCCCATGAACTCCCTCGCCTTCCCGCCCTGCCAGTGCACCCGCTGCCGGCCGAAGGTCGAAGCCTGATGAGCGCGCCCCTCACCATCAGCTACACGGGACCGAGCCCGCTCGGCGAGGACGGATACCGGACCGGGCTGGATTGGAACACCAACAGCCGAGCCCGCGCCCGCGCCACCGAGGTCATCGCCGAGCACCGCGCCGAGCGGACCGAGGTCGTGCTCGACGCGCACCTGCGCTCCGAGTGGGCCGCGCACGCGGTACGCGCCCCCGGACTGCTCGCCGCCGTGCAGGAGACGATCGGCGGGGCGGTCGCCGTCGAGAACACCTTTCTGATGATCAAGTGGCCCGGCCGTGAGTTCCGCGTGCCCTGGCATCAGGACGGCACCAACCGACGGATGCAGCTCGACCCCGCCCGCTCGGTCGCGGCCTGGCTCGCCATCACCGACGCGACCACCGCCAACGGCTGCTTGCAGGTCATCCCCGGCTCACACGCCAGCGGCTACCTCGGCAACGACCGCGAGGCGAGCAGCGCCCGCCGAGGCAGAGCCCTCGGAGTGCAGGGCATGCCCAACGGACCGCACGACCACGGCCTATGGCTGCCGCTCGACGCCGGGCAGGCATGCCTGATGGACGTCCGGCTCCTGCACCGCTCGGACAGCAACACGACCGCCGGCGCCCGGATCGGCCTGAATATCCGCTACGTCGCTCCCGGTGCCATCCGGTCGAGCGGCGCCCACAGCCCCAGCCTGTACCCGTTGACCGGGTCGAGCTGGTGATCACGCACCACCTGCAACGCACCATCGGCAACGAGAGGAGAACCACCGTGACCATCCTCGAAACCAGCGCTCCGCCGATCACCCGTGTCCGGGTGCTCACCGGCGAGGACGCCGACCCCGCCCGGCGCGGCAGCAAGAACGTCGTGGCGTTCAGCGACTGCCGGTACTACTGCCCCGACGCCGCTACCGTCGAGCGGTGCATCGAGCACCTGCGCGCCAGCGACGAGCGGCTGCGCTCCCGCCCCGACGAGCAGATGCTCTGGGACTGGGAGTGCACGTACTTCGAGGCCGACCCGGACAACGAGAACGGCGGCGGGACGGTCCTGCTGGGCGTCGCCTGGTACGACCGCGCGTTCTTCGACGACCGTCGGGGCGCCTGGTTCGGCGCCATGCACACCCGCATCTACCAGGAGATCGGCGTCCCGTTCGAGAACGTGACCGTCGAGCACTGGCTCGCGCTCGACGCGGCCGAGTGGAAGCCGGAGGGCGCGTCTCTTTAGAGGCGAGCACCGTACAGCCGCGGCCACAGAGATTCGCAGTCTCGGCCCCCGTCGCAGTGCAGCCGACGGGGGCCGAGATCCGTCGTGCCCTCTAGTAGTCACCTCGCGCACTGCGCAGTTGCTTGGCCGCGTACGTCAACTGTTCAATCAGATGCGCTGACCCTGCGAGTTCTTCGGCAGCGTCACGTAGTGTGTTCGCCGAGTCCTCCAGCCCCCGCAGCTTGTCGGCAGCTGACCGAAGAGTGCCAGCGCTGTCCTCAAGGCCGCGCAAGTCCTGGGCAGCCGATTGCAGCATCCACGCAGCGTCGGGATCAACACCGAATCCATGCACGCGGGGGTCCGCCAACTCCTCGACCAGCACTCGCAGAGTCGCGGCGGCTTCGGGTGCGATGCGTGCAAGCTCAGCAAGCGCCTCGTGTGTCTCGTCGAAGAACGACTCAAACGACTCGGTCACCAGTTCCCTGAGGCGTGCCTCGGTGAGCCCCCGAAGCCCCTGCAACGCTGCCAGACCCCCGGACTCTCGCTCCCGCTTCCATTGGCCAAGCATCGCGACGCTGTACTGGTCGCTGTCACGGCCATCGACACGCACGTGGTGGGCCTTGCACAGCAGCAGCAGGTTCCCGAAGTCGTTCTTCTCTTCGAGAGTCATCTGCGGGTCAAAGCGCTTGCCCCCGGAGCTGACGGCGCGGATGTGAGCAATTTCCAAGTTCAGGATGTGCTCGCCGTCCACCAGCTTCGTCACCGGCTCGTCGCAGCCCGGCCAGTAGCAGGTGCCACGGCACAAAGACATCAGTGCCGCGTGGGTACCCGGCGTGTACTTCCGAGCTTCGCCCATGTTGCTCCCCCTCCGTCGTCAGCGATCGCGCAGCCTAGGCGCTGCCTGATGGACTTCACATCGCAGCAATCGCGGCAAGGGGGCCTAACTCGCCACGCCGACGGTACGCCGGGCATGGATGCTGTGACCCAAGGTCTGTCACGTAAAGATCACGTTCAGTTGCGGCCTTCCAGCAGTCACGCCAACGGCAGCTTCCTGCGGTGATGACGGAGTCAGCAGCGTGGCGACGAACAGCGCAGGCGGCCGGGTCCACCAGCCCTGGTGAACCCCGTGCCCGCTGTCGGTGCGCCATGCGACCCTCGACCTCGGCCACGCGCTCGTGCAGCCGGCGCACCTGTCGAGATGGGGGACGACATGAGTGACGACATACAGACCGCCGCACCTTCGGTGGAGGATGCGCTGCGCTCCCCCCGGCTGCTCTCCCGTGCCGAAGGTGCAGTCATGGCTCTCTTCACCACGCAGGCCTACGAATTGGGATGGACGGTACGGAGCAAATTGGGCGGCGTCCTGGACCACGTGACTCTGTCCTGCGTCGCGGGGCATTCGATCCAGGTGACGCCAGTGTCCGCGCTGCACCCCAAGCTCGGCAGCACGATTGTCCAGCCGCCCCCAGGAATGGTCAATGTGGGACCTGTCGGGTGGCCGACCGCCCTCGCGAGGTGCGAACCGTGCGCTAGGAAGCGGTGGGAGGAAGCCGCCCGTGCGTCGTTCCCTGCTTACGCCATCGAGACCGATCTCCGGATCCTGGCGGACGCCACATCCCCTAGCGGGTATCCGGCGAACAAAGTGCGCTGCCTGCATGGGCACGAGTTCACCGTGACCGCAATGGATCCACGCACCCCGGGGCGAGTGCCGGGGATTACTTACGACTTCACGACGGGTTTTGACGGCGCCGACGCCCCCTGCGTTACGTGTCGTGGCATATCCCAGACACCCAAACTCGTTGAGTTCAGGAGCCGCGCCCGCGAGCAGAGCGTCATGATCCTGGACGCCATGTCGAACTACGTGGGCCAGACTGTGCGCCTGTGCTGCATTGCCGGACACCTAACCTCGGCAAGCATCAATGCCGGCCTGAAACGCGAGCTGCTGTGCGTTCGATGCAGCGGAGCAGCCGTTCGCCCCGAACCAACTGTGTACTACGTGGTGACCGATGAGGCCATTGTGAAGCCTGGCATCTCTTCGGGTGACGGACGAGGGCGTCTTGATACCCACCGCAGCCAGCACGGTTTGGGTCAAGTCCGCCGACTCATAACCGACCTGCCTTTCGGCGCGGCCGCGATGTCGAGAGGCACGTCCTGGACGGCTTGGCCAGCCAGGGCATTCGTCCGATGATGGGCTCCGAGTATTTTGACGCCGCACATATAGACCAGGTGCTGGAGCTGGCTGACTTGTGGTTCGCAGAGAATCTGCCGGATTTCCGTGGACGTTGAGTGCCTAAGAGTTGTCGCCCTTAGTCAATGAAAACGGCATCCCCGCGGTTACCCGCTGGCACAGCCTGGGTTGCTTCGAGACGCCCCAGTCGGAGGGCAACAAACAGTGTGATGAGAGCTGAGCACACGACCGTCCCACCGCCCACGCCGAACGCAAGCCGCGGGGAGACGTCAACGAGAAATGGCAGAACCAGCATTCCGGCTGTGCCGCCCGCTCTAATGACCGTTTGGTCGACCGACAGCAGGCGCAGCCGTTCTGCCGGAGCGAATGCGCCGAGGCGTGCGCGTAGGGTGACGCTCGTAGCCGGGGTGACGATGCCCGTCAGCAGGGCGAACAGAAGCAGCGCGGGCAGGTCGAGCACCAGGCCCATGCAGGCGGTCGCCGCGCCCTGCAGAGCCCACGCACCGCAGCAGACGGTCAGCCAGCCGCCCGAGCGCCGGTTGCTCGCGAGAGGATTACCCATCACCGCCCCGACGCCCACGGCCGCCGTGACGAGTCCGTACACCGCGGCGCCCGCTCCGTACCGGGTGGCGAGCAGGGCAGGCATGCCGATGGCAGTCACGGCCGAGCAGAACAGGGCTACGCCGTGCAGGCCGATCGCCAGTCCGACCCGCGGGTGCTCACGCAGCACCGGCCCCGCCGGGACGGACGACCGCACCCTGCCCTCGGGGCGCTCGGCAGCTCCATCTGCCGAGGTCGCGTAGCGGCGAGCCAGCCAGCGCAGCGCCACGGCGGACACGGCAAACGTCGCGCCGTTCAAGGCGAAGAGCTGTACCTCGGAGACGAAGAGCAGCAGCAGGCCGATGCTGGCCGGGCCCGCGATACGGGCGATGCGGCCCGTGAGGTCGAGGAGACCAGTGATCTGCTGCACCCGCTCGGGTTCGACGAGATCGGGCACCAGGGCGCCGAGGTTGGGGTCGAACAGCGCCCCGAGCGTGCCGAGGAGCAGCACACCGGCGAGCAGCAGAGCGATGCCCGGCGCGTCGGGCGACCACAGGAACGGCAGCGCGACCGCGACCGCTGCCCGCGCCCCGTCGACCCATGCGAGTGCCTGGTACGAGGAGAAGCGGGAGACGAGCCGCCGGCCCACGGTGCCGAGGGCGATGTACGGCAGCGACTCGGTCACCGCGACGAGGCCCATGAGCGAGGCCGAGCCGGTCGCGGCGTAGACGACCCACATGACCGCGAGGGCATAGAGGCGGTCCCCGAGGACCGAGAGACTCTGTGCGAGCCACAGCACCAGTACGGGCCGCCGTCGCAGCAGCCGCAGGTGTTCCATGCGTCCTCCGGGCCGAGCCGTGCCAGACCGGGCACAGCAGCCCCGGCCGAATCGCGGCCCACCCTAGGCCCCATCGGAGCAACCGGCGCAGCGTTCTCCCACACCTCACACGAATGCGGCACGCCCGGTACTGATCACGGCGCATCCAGCCGGGTCACCCCTTCCGGCGGACGCGATTGTTGGGTGCGCAGCAGCACTGGTCATGGCATCTTCGACCACTCCCCGACCATCTTTGCCCAAGCCGCTGTGTCGGCGAGGAAGGCTTCCCAGCCGCCGTCGCGCATGTGTCGAGACCAGCGAAAGCCCGGCTTGAGCTGCAAGTGATCGCTGAGCCCGCAGGTAGTGAGCACCGCGAGCTGGATAACAGCGCTGAGAGAGTTCCGCGCGTGGTGCGAGTGGACAGCCATTCTCTCGCCGGGGGTCTTCGTAACGATGCCTGCGTGCTCAGGGGGCTTCTGGGCCTTGTCCTGATGTGCGAAGCCGTGGCGCACCTTGACCATCGCGTCAAGGAAGCCCGCCGCCTCAGCCGCTTGATACGACTTGTTTGCCACACGCCATCCCGTGCCGTAGCCAAGCTCGCTGGGGCTGACCTGAACGTCCAAAGACCAGTCTGGGATGGGGTCATACCGGAAGAAGGTCCAGAACAGCCGGCCAACGTTGTTCGAGTTGGGTGTCTGGACTATGCCCTTGGGGCCGTCGATCTTGTACCAGTTGTCCTTGGGGGGCGTGGCTTGGCTGTCCTGAGTCTGAGCAGCGAGGGCGAGATCCTCGCAGAATGCCTCCCACGCGCCGACAGAGGCGACGACGACCGCGCGATTGAGCGACTTGTGCTGAACCTTCGGCTGGCCTGCACCCGTCTTGTAGCCGCGCGCCAACCGCTCTGCCGTGGTCTGTTGGAGTTGGGATTCGACGACCTCGTGGATGAGCCGTGCGTCTCGTAGGTAGTCGACGAGGTTGATCAGTGGCGCTTGGAGCGGATGTGGTGTGTTGGTCATGTGGTTCTCCCCGAGTGCGGCTACTGGCTTACCGATATCAGGCACCCCGCCGGGCAGCCACTGCTTTGACCGGCGCCGAGGAGGATGTACGGCGTGACAGCAGACGACGTAGACAGCGACGTGGTGGAAGCGGCATGGCAGAGGCTGCTCCGATCGGACCAGGTGAGCGCCGAGCTGGTGGCTGCGGCGTACGCCGAGCCGAGGCTGCGGGAGCTTTTCCCCTGGATCGGCATGTGGGAGGTGCATTTCAGTCGGTGCACTGAGCACCGCTTCACCTGGGACGTCCCGTACATCGGGCCGCGGGCGGCTGGTGCTGATCACACCGGGCCCTACTACGTCGAAGGTCCCTCCCGCTCTGAGTGGATCGGTGAAGCTGCCACGGCGCGGCAGGCGGTCGCCATGGTGGTCGAGCGGCTGCCGGCCGGTTGCGGTCCTGCGTTCGTCGGGACCGCGCAAGCACTAGCCGAGCGAGAGAACGCGGGGCGGTAGCCACACGCCGTAGCGGTCAGAAGGGCAGGTCAGGCCGCGTGTGAAGTGAGCCCGCTGTGAGCCCGGACGCCTACGGACGGGGTGTCACGGGCCGGTGGTCGGGTGGCCGGGGCACCCGTTCTGACCAGCCGGAACGGCATGGGCAGGAACGGGGCCCCAGCCGATATCACTCGGGCTCCTCGACTTTTAATCCGTTGGTTGTCGGTTCGAGTCCGACATGGCCTACAGCTCGCAGGCGGGGGGCACCCCCTCTGACCTGGCGCTGAGCGCCCCTTCTGGTTTCGGCCAGAGGGGGCGCTCAGTCGTTTCCCGGCCCGTGCGTGAGCGATGCGTGAGCGGACGGCACGTCATTCCCGCCACCGCCGCCGTGGGTGAGCGTGGCCGAGACGTGGCGTAGATCACGAAGGGGGACCCAGCCGGGGGCCGGCGTCCACACCATGACCGGGATGGCTTCTCACCAGTGATGCGCCACCGCTCCCTGCGGGCGTCAGGCGACGACCTTGCCTGCCGCTGGATCGCCGTACGCCACGCCGCCGACCACACCACATCCTCGCCACCACCGTTCGCGAGGACGGCCGCCGCCCCAAGCGCCACGACAGCGGCATTCGCGTCGGCGACGCATGCCGACACATCGAGAAGGACTGCGGACTGCGCCGCCTGAAGAAGGGCGACCGCACAGGGACCCGCGCCCCACCCCGGCCGAGACGCACAAGGCCGAACGCCTCGGCCGGGAGCAGAGCCCGGCGGGAAGGGCACAGCCCGCCAACCGGCCCGCGTCCTGATCACCGGCCTCCAGCACACCAGTCGACGCAGCCCCTGCCCTGTCTTATGCCCACGGTGGGGCCGCCGTGTTCGGTCAGGAGCGAATCCCTGGCCTTGTGGGCAGTAGCCGTGTTTAGCTCTTCTCACCGGAAAGGCCGGGGCCAATAAACCCCTCTGATCCGGAAATTATTGGATAGAGAGGTGATTTCACATGCTGAAGTACTCCAAGCCGGCCGCCAAGACGGTCTCGCAGGGCACCATCCTGCGCATCAACACCTGATTCTGTTCAGGTTAGTTGAAGGTGTGCATGCCCCTTGAGGGGCATGCACACCTTACCGGTGTTATCTGACGTCGGGTGTACGTGAATGTGAAGGAATGGATATGTGCGGTCTCGCGGGCATCGCCCGGCTTGATGGGCAGAATCTTGGGCCGGGAACCGATTCCCTGCTGAACGAACTGGCCGACATGATGCACCACCGGGGTCCGGACGACCGCGAGTTGCTGCGCCGTGGGCCCGTTGGTCTGGCTTTCACCCGGCTATCGCTCGTGAATCCCGCGGACGGCAGCCAGCCGTTGGTGAGCGACGACGGAAACCTTGTGCTGATCGCCAATGGCGAGGTCTACAACCACAAGGAACTCGCCGCCTCACTTCCTTCCGACGTCAAGCTCAAGACCGGCTCGGACTGCGAGGTCCTGCTCTACCTCTACCGCCGCCACGGCCTGGATTTCCTCCGTGATGTACGCGGCATGTTCGCCGTCATTTTGTGGGACCGGGCCAAGGGCCAGCTGATCCTCGCCCGCGACCGGTTCGGCATCAAGCCCCTTTACTACCACCGCAACCAGGAGCGGATCGTTCTTTCCTCGGAGATCAAGGGGCTGTTCGCCGACCCGGCAACCCCCCGTCGATTCCTCTGGGAAGAAGCGCTCACCAACCCGACGATGGCCGCCGCACCGCGGTTCACCGCGCCCCGGATGTCCACGTGGTTCGAGGGCGTGGAGAGCGTGCCGGCGGCGACGATCCTCCGCGTCGATCTCCAGGACGGCCGCACGACAGAGCACCGGTACTGGGAACTGCCCGCGGAGCGCGACGACGCGGCCGACGCGGAGTCGCTCGTGGAGCGCTACGGCGAACTGCTCCGGGAGTCCGTCCGGGAATGCGCCACCGCGGACACCGAGCTCGGCCTCTTCCTCTCCGGCGGGATCGACTCGGCGAGCGTCCTCGCGATGGCCCTCTCCGAGGTCGAAGAGGTACACACCTTCACCGCCCTGTCCGGGGGTACGCGCCTCAACGGAGACGCCGAGCACGCCCACTGGCTGGCCCGCGAACTGGGCGTCCACAACCACCAGGTCGTCTTCGCCGCCGACCACGGGCCCACTCCCGAGGAATGGACACGCCTGCTCTGGCTGACCGAGACCCCCATGACCGGTCCGGAAATCTATTACAAGCACGAGCTGCACCGGTTCGCCCGGACCGAGCGCCCGGAGCTGCGGGGCATGCTCCTGGGCTCCGCCAGCGACGAGTTCAACGGCGGATACTCGGACGACGTCGGCGGGAACTGGGACAAGTTCCTGGCCAACTTGAAGGGCATGGACCGGGAAACCCGGCTCGATCAGCAGCCGGAGCTGCGGCCCTGGTCGTCCGGCGGCATGTCGCTGCTCTCGGACGCAATGCTGGGCGACCTCCAGGGGCGGGGGACGACAGACGTCTACCGCGCCTACATCGAGTCCGAGTACCGCAAGGTCCAGCAGTACAACGTATGGCACGAGGACCGGACCGCCGCCGGCAGCGGTATCGAGGCACGCGTTCCGTTCCTCGACCACCGCCTCGTCGAGCTGAGCGCCGGCATCCCGGAGCGCCTGCGTCCGCAGCTCCTGTGGGACAAGCGCATCCTGCGCGACTCGGTGAAGTCCCTCCTCCCTCAGAGGATCGCCGAACGGACCAAGGGCCCGTTCTTCTACGGCCCCGGAACCCACTACGCCTACCGCATGCTCGTGAACCTGATGCGGAGCAACAACCAGGAACTCGTCGAGCGGGCCCTCTCGGCTCCCGGAGCGGACGCCTATCTCGACGCGGACGCCGTCAGACAGCAGCTGGCCCACTTCGGCAGTGGTGACACCGACTCCGCGTCCGTCGAGCTCCTCATGCGCGTGGTCAACATGGGACTGCTCTCGGAGCTGGTGGAACAGCCCCCGATCCTTGAGAAGATGTCCGCCGGCGCTCCGCGGACCGCTCTGCCGAGCGGACAGGACCCGATCGCCGCGACGGAGGAGCTGTTCGCTCCCGCTCGTGAGTACGACCTCGACCAGATCACCGCACTGGCCGAGGAAGCTCTCCTGCTGTCGGACGAACAGGGGAACTGGTACCTGACGGGCCAGGGGCAGATCGAGTTCGTCCTGGAGGACGGGACTGCGATCCTCGCCGTCCTGCGCCTCATGGACGGCCGGTCCACCCTGGCCACGGCCCTCAGCCAAGCCGGTGTGGCCTTCGACGATGTCCGCGCGGAGCTGGACGCCCTCTTCGAGCAGCGCCTCCTCTCCACCACCGGCTGAAGGCGGCCCCGTGTACCTGCGCGCATTCAAGGAGCAGCTGCTGAGCGGGCCCGTCGAGGCCAGGCCACACGACGGGGAGTACATCAGCCGCTTCGAACGCTGGGATGCCTTGGCGAGTGTGCGCAGGAGGCCCCGGCGGGACTTCGAAGGCAAAGACCCCGGGCACTTCTTCTTCCCGCCGGAGCTCTACCCCGTGGTACTGCACCCGATGGTCGCCTCCCGAGGGGAAGGCGTGGTCAGGGGACTGCTGCTGCAACGTCTCTACGACTACCTGGACTTCACGACCGAGCTGGAGAACCTGGCCGTCATACCCGTAGCGACCAAGATCAGTCGTGGCCGCTCGGGGCTGAATTTGCCCGAGCACATGAGGGCGGATGCTCACAAGATAGTCACCGACGAGGCCTGGCACGCCCAGTTCTCCGATGACTTCGCCCGTCAGATCGCCACCTCGACGGGCTCTGCGCGCCTCGGCGCGGAGAATTCCGCCGGACCCTCGTTCGTCACGCGACTCGACGAACTGCGGGACCAGCTGCCCCATGCCCTCAGGGGCGTGGAGGGCCTGCTCTTCGGGATCGTCAGCGAGACACTGATCTCGGGCATCCTCTCGGACATTCCGAGGGACGACCGGCTGCCCTCCGCCGTGCGGGAACTCGTTCGCGATCACGCCGAGGACGAAGGACGCCACCACGTCTACTTCCGCTCGGTACTCAGGCACCTCTGGCCCGCGCTGACGCCTTCGGAACGACGCGACGTGGGCCCCCTCGTACCCGGAGCGATCCACGCGTTCCTCGAACCGGACTACGACCGGGCCGCTTACCACCTCGGCGGCATCGGCCTGAGCCGCGACGAGATCGATCAGGTCATCTCCGAATCCTGGCCGGCTCACCAAGTCCGGCACGACATCTCCGCAGCGGCGTCCCAGCTCACGCGCTACTTCGCCGAGGTGGGCGCGCTGGACGACGTCCGGACGCGGGACTCATTCGCACAGGCAGGGCTGGTCGGCACCGTCCGCGAGTCCGAGCAGACCGGCTGCACGCCGAGGGAGGTCACGGCGTGACCACAGAGACGACCGCCGCACCCAAGGCCGGCGTGGCTCAGGTGTTCTGGAAGTACTGGCTGGCCACGACGGTCAGCGAGGTCGGCTCGGCCATGACCGCGGTGGCCCTGCCGCTCGTAGCGGTGACGGCCCTCGACGCCACCGTTCTGCAGACGACGCTGCTCGCGGCCACGAGCCAGGTGGCATGGCTGATCCTCTCGCTGCCTGCCGGAGTCATCGTCCAGCGTGCCCCGCTACGGCGCCTGCAGGTGACCCTGGACCTGGTGAGACTGGTGGCGATCGGCTCCGTACCGGTGGCCTGGTGGCTGGGGCAGCTCACCTATCCCCACGTCCTGCTGGCAGCCTTCGTCAGCGGCCTGGCAACCGTACTCTTCGCCATCGGAAACACCACGTTCCTGCCGGCCATCATCGAGAAGGACGAGCTGAGCTCCCGCAACAGCCTGATGTCGGGAACCCTCGCGGTCACCCAGACCGGCGGACCTTCCCTGAGCGGCCTGCTCATTCAGCTCACCGGGCCCGTCGGTGTCCTGGCCATCGACGCGGTCAGCTATCTGGTCTCCGCCGTCACCCTGCGGACCCTGCCCGAGCGCAAGCCCGCCGCGCAGCCGCAGGCCAGCCCCCTCCAGCTGATCCGTGAGGGCTGGAACTTCGTGGTCCGCCATCCCGTCATGCGGCCGACCATGGTCTATGCCACATTGATGAACTTCGTGAACGCGGCCCTGGTCGCCCTGACACCGCTGTACCTGGTACGCGAAGTGAAGGCATCGGCCATGGTCGTCGGGCTGGTCATCGCCATGGACGGCGTGGGCGCGCTCCTGGGCTCGACCGTCGCGACGAAGGTGTCCCAGCGCGTGGGAACCGCACGGGCCATGATCGTGGCCAGCGCGTTCGGCGGAACACTGGCGCTGGCCATTCCGCTGACGACCTCGATGACGAATGTCTTCTTCTACGGGCTCGGCATGGCCGGCTTCTCCTTCGGCGCCGTCATCGGCAGCATCATGGCCAGGACCCACAGGCAGACGGACTCGCCCCCGGAGCTCCTGTCCCGGGTGATGGCCACGGTCCGCTTCGTCTCGTGGGGTGCGCTGCCGCTGGGCGCCGCGCTGAGCGGCTTGCTCGCGTCGGCCACGGGAGTGAGGACGGCGCTGTGGGTCACCTGCGCGAGTACCCTCGTCGCGCCCTTGTTCCTCCTGCTGTCCTCGGTGGGTCGTCGCCGTAACCTGAGCGATCACCCCCAGGGCTGACGGGCGTCCGGTAGCAGGAATTGGTAGGTAAACCGGTGAAAGGCCATGGAATGCAGACAGCGACAACAGACGGCTGGCTGGCAGCTGTCGAAGCGAGGAACCTGCTGCCCGAAGGGACCCTGGCGGCGTATGTCGTCGGCTCCACCGCCCGCGGCTGGGACAACGCACGAAGCGACTTCGACATCTATGTCGTCCTCGATGCCGATGAATTGCCGACCACGCCGAATTCGATCCCTCTGCCGCTTGACCCGCCCTTTATCCGAAGTGAGGTCTTCTTCGAAGCGGGGAAGCGCTGGGAGGTGACCTACTGGCTCGACAGCCAGATCGACCAGATACTCTCCAAGGTCTCCTGGGAAGCCTACGAAGCAGGCACCATCGCCGAGAACACTCTGGTCAAGAAGGAAGAGCAGTCACTGGCCCGGCTGGTCAACTGCCTGCCGCTCCGCGGCCAGGAATGGCTCGATCAGGCCAGGAAGAAGCTCGCGGAGACGGCCTTTCGGTCGTTCACCGTCGTCCGCTCCCTGGTACTGGCCGATGACGCCGTCGAAGACGCTCTGGGACAGATGGACGCGGGCGACCTGTACAGCGCCACGATGTCGGCCCGCATCGCATTCGGTTATTCGATCGACGCGCTCCTCGACGGAGAAGGAGAATACGGAAGCCACCAGCCCAAGTGGCGCCCCAATCGTTTCAAAGCGGCAGCACCGTCGGCGATTTCGTTCGAGGACTACTGGAAGATCGAGACCATGCAAGATTTCGACCCTGCCGACCCCCGACCGTGGATCACAAGAGTCCTCACCATTTGCCAGGACATTGCCATGCGCGTGGAGACCTCATGAGCGAGCAGACCACGCGCGACCTCGACGCCGTACCCCGCAGGGTGCTCGGCACGCGCATCCGCCTGGTCCGAGGCGACTACTGGATCGGCGGGGAGGGCGACGCCCTCCAGCTCACAGGGCCCGCCAACATCATCTTCGCCGCCCTGGACGGCCGGCGCAGCGTCGCGAGCGTGATCCGGCTCGTCGTCACCGAATACGACGTCGACCCGGAGGAGGCCGCCGCGGACGTCTGGGAGTTCCTCGACGACCTGACGGACAGAGGCATAGTCGCGTGGTAGCAACATTTCCCAGCCGGGCCCCGATGCCTTGATCCGGCTGCAGATCGATGACGCGACCCTGTACAGGACCCGCCTGACGATCAGTCCCCTGTGGGAGACGATCGGCAGCCTGGCCATCCTTGCCCGCTATCGCGGAGACGTCCCGAACCCGTACACGAACTGGGCCCGGTCGGTCCGGCCCGGGATGCCGGCCGAGCTCAGCCGGGACCTGGTGGACGCGATGAGACACCGCGACTCCCTGCTCCTCGATCCGGGCTTCGTCCCGGTGCCGAGTCCGTCCCGCAGCAGCATCACGGACGAGTTGGAACACCTCCGGGCCACGCAGCCCCGTAACGACCGAACAGACCGTATCATCGGCCTGCTCGAGCGGTACTGGGACTGGGCGATCGCTCCTCACTGGGGTTCGATCAGGTCTTCCCTGGAGGAGGAAACCCTCTTCCGGGGACGCACCCTCGTGGTCCAGGGTCCCGAGGCGATGCTCCACGAGCTGGACGGCCGGGTGATGTGGTCGCACCCCACACTGACCGCGCCCTACCATCACGACCTCGATCTCACCGTGACGCAGTCCCAGTTGCTGCTCGTGCCGACGGTCTTCGCCGGCGGCCTCCGTCTCTTCGGCAGACAGGAGGATGCGATGGCGATGGCCTACCAGGCACGCGCCACCGGCTACTTCCACGTGCTTTCCGAGTCGGTCCTGAACCAGGAGTCCGACGACCGGCTGGCGCTTCTCCTGGGCAAAGGCCGGGCCCAGGTGGTCCGTGCCCTGGAATCACCCCAGACCACGACCTCACTGGCCGGCACCCTGGGTCTGGCGAAGAGCACCGTGTCCCAGCACCTCACAGTGCTGATCGACTCCGGGATCGCATGGAAGCAGCGGGTGGGCGGCCGGGTCTTCTACGAACTCGACAACGACGGGCGGGCGTTGCTCGGACGGCTGGGGCAACCGAGTCGGGTGGCCCGGTCGTCCATCCCCGGGTGAGCAAGGACGACACGGCGGTGCGCAAGGACCGCTCCGGGGGTGCGCAAGGACCGGCCCCGGGGGATCAGGAGTTCACCCCAGCGGACGGCGGCGGACCCGAAACGGAATCATCCACCCGATCGGCAAACGACCGTATTCCCTTGTAACCACCGGCTTTGGCCTCATCGGGCCACCGAAGACTGGAATCGCATTCGGCAATCGGACAACCTGTCATTCACCGCATCTCATTCCCCGAGACATCACAGGTTTACGGTTTACAACCCGCCCACTGCGCCTTTAGGTTCACTTGAGAGTCGGCGGGGGGGCCGAGTTCAGAACCATGGATTCACCGGACAGAACTTGTGTCCCTGGTGCGCGCCTTCCCTCCTTCGATAACGGAACGGAACAGCTCACAAGGGTGGTCGAAGTGCGCGCACAGCAAAACCCTGCGGAATCGGGATCCAGGACCGGACGCCTCGTGGCCGTAATAGGTCTGGACGGAGCCGGCAAGTCGTCCCAGGTACGCATGCTCGGCGAATGGCTCCGCTCCCAGGGCGTCCCGGGCCAGGCCCATCAGAGCGTCACCATGGCACCTGTCCGCAAGGCCCTCAACGCCATGGCCGAACAGGAAGGTCTGGCAGACCACTTGGAGCTCATCGGCGGCGAGACCATGCGTCTCGTCTCCGCCTGCTCCCAGCTGGCCCGGGTCGCCGCGTTCGAGCCGATCCTCAAGACGTCCCCCGACATCGTGATCCTCGACCGCTTCGTCTACTGCCAGTACGCCCTGGCCAAGGCGGAAGGGGTTGGTAGCGTAGATTTCCTGCGCAGGCTCCTCGGAAACGCGCCCAAGCCGGATCTCACGATATTCCTGGACGTATCCCCGGCCGAAGCGGTACGCCGGATCAACATACGCGGAATCGACGAAGAGAGCGCGGAGTTCCTCGAATCCTTCCGGTCCGCGTACATCGATCTCCCCGAGTTCACCGAATTCGTTTCGGTTCCGGGTGACGGCGACTTCGAGACGGTGCAGCTCGCGATGAGACAGGCGATCATCGACGCGTTCCCCGAGAACTTCGCGAACGTCGCGGCCACCTGAGCCTCTGCTCTCGTCGCCGACCCGTCGGCCGGCGGCTGTATTTCCCGCTGACATACGGAATCGGAATCTGACGGACCAGGCTTCGGGCGGCGCCTGAACAGGCGCCCCGAGCCGCTGTGAGCCGTCCTGATACCTGTCACCCGACACCTCACCAAGGCCCGGCACTCCGAGCCGCTTCGAGCCACGCCACGTCGATTACCTCGGCGATGCCGGTGGCCCTCGTCCTCACGCCCGGCCACTAGGGCCATCGCCCGGCGCCAGCCACCCATGGGCCGCCTGATGCGTCGTCGCCAGCCGCCGTGATCGCAACACACCTGGCGCTGAGCGAACCGCGAGGCAGCCGAACCTGCGGGTTCGACTTCAGCAATGCACCCACCAACGAGGGGATCACGTCATCAAAGGCTCCATCGTTCTGGTCAACGACACTGACGAACTCGAAATCGTGCGGTCCATCCCTCAGGAGCGGCAGCACCGACTGACGCAACTGATCGCCGCACTCCGCCTGTTCTCCCGATGGGGGTACGACGAAGGCGAGGGCTTCGCCGGACACTTCGCGTGCCGGGACCCCGAAGTGACGAACGCCTTCTGGGTCAACCCCGTCGGGGTGCACCTGTCGATGATCGACGTCGACGATCTCGTACTGCTCGACTACGAGGGCAACGTGCTGGCCGGCCACCACCCCGTCAACATCGGCGCTCTGGTGCTCCACTCCCGCGTGCACGCCGCCCGGCCGGATGTCGTCGCGTCAGCACATTTCCATTCCCCGTACGGACGCATCTGGGCCAGTACCGGCCGGGTACTCCCGATCATCAGCCAGGACACCTGCGCCTTCTACCAGGACCAGGCGGTGGACCACGAATTCGGCGGTCTTCCCCACAGCTTCGAAGACGCCCAGGCAACCGCCGAGTCGCTCGGCGATATGAACACGCTGATCATGAAGTACCACGGCCTGCTCACCGTCGGAGCCTCGGTGGAGGCAGCCGCCTGGCGCTACATCACCCTGGAGAGGGCTTGCAAGGCGCAGGTGCTGTCCGCGGGACTCGGGCCGCTGGAGCCGATTCCGCACGATGTCGCCCTCAAAACGCAGCGCTACGTGGCCTCCGAGGAAAGCGCGCGCGTGCAGTTCCAGCCCCTCTACGACTACATCGAACACGTCGACGGGGCGTGGACCACTGACGCGTCCCGCATGCCCGTGGTGCCCACCGCCACTCCGGTCTGATCCCCTCCGCCCTCAGACGGCCTGCCGCAAGGCGAACCGGAGGCCTGGTTACGGCAATTCGTGCGGATCAGCCCACCATTTCAGGAGGACCGTTGAAGACTCAGCTCACCCGGCCGGAACTGGACAGCTTGCCGTCCTACCTGCCCAGCCCCATCCCGCTGGACAGCAGTGGGGCTCCGCAGGTGAACAACGCCGCGAGACTCGCGCTCAACGAGCTCCCTTTCGGGCCGCTGCCCGGCGTTCTCGACGCGATCATCGCCGCCGCCGGTGACACCAACCGATATCCCGACATGGCAGCTCTGGCCCTGCGCAAGGCATTGGCCGACCGACACGGACTGACACCGGATCGAATAGTGACCGGCTTCGGGTCGGTCTACCTCCTTGAACTGCTGCTGAAGGCCGTATGCGCACCGGGCCAGGAGTTCGTGTTCTCCCAGCGGTCCTACGAGGCATATCCAGTCGTCGCAGTGGGCGGCAGCCTGCGGCCTGTAGCAGTACCCTGCACCGATGATTTCCGTCAGGATCTCGACGCGATGGCGGCGGCGATAACCGCCGACACCCGAGTGGCCCTCATCTGCAATCCAAACAACCCGACCGGCACTGCCGTCACCCGTGCGGAGCTCACCAAGTTCATCGACTCCGTCCCGGAATCGGTCCTGGTCGTTATGGACGAGGCCTACGGTGAGTTCGTCACGGATCCCGAGGTGCCGGACGGCTTGGTCGAGTACAGCGACCGCCGCAATGTCGTGGTGCTGCGCACCATGTCAAAGGCCTGGGGCCTTGCGGGCCTGCGCCTGGGTTGGCTGGCTGCCGCACCGGAAGTCGCCGAAGCCATGCGCAAGCTCCTCGCCCCCTTTGCCACGAGCACCATCGCCGAAGCCGCCGCACTCGCCGCTTTCGGGCAGGAGGACGAGGTGCGCCGCCGGGTCGACTGCATCACTGCGGAACGTGCCCGCATGTTCCCGGCACTGAAGGAATTCGCACCCCGGACCCCGGAGTCGCACGCCAATTTCTTCTGGCTCCCCATGGAAGATCCCGCAGCCTTCGCGGCACACTGCGCAGCCGCCGGGGTGCTCATCCGCGACTTTCCCGAAGCCGCCCGCGTGACCGTCGGCAACCCCGCAGAAAATGACCGGCTGCTCGCGATAATAGCCACGGCGGACAGACTGCTGGAAGCCGGGTAAGGATCGACCAGTGTTTATTCCTCTTGACGCCGACGGCTATCTGATAAATCTTGCCGACGCCGAGAAAGTGGACCGGCCGTGGCTCCCGCTGATCGAGAGTCTGGTGGATGAGTACCGGGCACGCTATCCAGATCTCGCCAGCATCTACGTGCGGGGATCGGTCGCCACCGGTACGGCCGTATTCGGATATTCGGATCTCGATCTGATAGCCGTGACGTACGAGGAGAGTGCGTTCGACAGGGTCTGGATGGCCGAGGCTGTCGAACGAACGCTCAGCCGGCACTCGGTTTCGGTGGACATCGATCTCGCGACGACGTCCGCGAAAGCGGTTCTGACGGACCGGAAGAGCGGATTCTACATCAAGACGCAATCGGCTCTGATGTACGGCGAAGACTTTGCGCCACGGATCTCCCCTTATCGGATTGACCCCGACGCGTTCAGTCATCTGTTCAATCTCGAACTCGATCTCTCGGCGGTCCGCTACGCGATGGACGGGGCCTCCGAGGCATTGGCGCAAACCCTGGTCCTGCGACTTGTGAAGCGAGTTCTGCGGGCCGGTCTGGAATTGTTTGCCGAACGGCAGCAGGTATATACGCGCGACCCTCGGACATGCTGCGAGCTCTTCGGGCAACAGTATCCTGAAAAGGCTGCTGCCATGTGGAGCGCTCTGGATCTGATGGCCGGTTCCACCGATCCCGGCGAGTGTCTTGAACTCATCGAATCATTGATTCAGTGGCTGGTGGCCGAGCGGGCGCGTATTTACCCACTGGAAGTGCCGAAGATTGCCTTTATTGACGACCTTGGAGTCTGAGGCGTCGCCGGACCTCGGCGGACCGAGCGGGACGGCCCGGCATGGTCTTTCCGAAACTTTTCATCTGTTGGCTGTCGGGTCGTCCGCGGAGGCGCGCCACGCCGGAGGGACACCCCTTCGGTCCATTGGTGATGGGCCATCGCGCTGACGCTGCTGCGCGCCTCCCGCTGACCGCGGATATGTCGGTCAGATCATGTGAAAGGAGGCCCAATCAGGCGCTTCCGGGCCCATCTCTTCGGTTCCCCAAGGAGCAACACGCATGAGTCCTGAGAAGAGGACCGCATCCCGTCTCGGCCCCCTCCCCCGGCAGGGGAGGTATCTCGCAGGCAGCGCGGTGGCGTCGCTGGCCGTCGTGGTGCTGGGCCTCGCCACCCCGGCGCTGGCGTACGGCACGAGCCCGCTGCCGTCGGCGTCGGCAGCGGTGGCCGGCGGTGACCGGTGCAAGGAGCACGACCGCGACCACGACGATGACGACGGGGACCGCGCCTCCGCCGCGCGTGGGGTCGCGGGCGGCGGCTACGACGACGACTGCAAGCGCGGGCCGCGGGGTCCGAAGGGTCCGAAGGGTCCGAAGGGCGACACCGGTCCGACGGGTCCGACCGGGCCTACGGGGTCCACGGGCGCGACCGGGCCCACGGGTCCCACGGGTCCCACGGGTCCGACCGGTGCCACGGGTGCGACCGGCGCCGGGTGTGGCATCGGCGTCGACTCGATCCTGTCCAACAACACGGAAGAGTTCGCCGTCGTCCTGTTCAACGGTGTCGCGTACGCCGGGCACCGGGACGACCCGCAGACGGGTCCCTACAAGTTCGAGGCCCTCAACAACCCCGCGCAGAACCCCGGGTACCCCGACCCCTCCATCGTCTGCTCCGCCAGCATTTCGTCCCTGGGCCAGGTGACGAACTTCAAGGTGCTGACCTCGACCGGCTTCCTGTACGAGCTCCAGTGCACGTCCAACGGGACGACCCTGAACTGTGGGTCCACCGCCCCCCTGGATCAGCGGCCCTGGAACGTGGTCCCGCCCCAGTTCGTGGCCAGCGGCCCCTTCCTCGCCGGCGGGGCGCCCCCGAGCTCCGGCTTCGGGGGGAGGGAAAAGGGGCTCTCGAAGAGCGAAAAGCGCTCCTGACCCGCTCGCGAGCCCGCTGACCGTGCCCGCACCCGGGATCGTCCGGGTGCGGGCACGAGTTCCTTTTGGGGCTCTGACCTGCGGTGATGTCGTTCAGGAGGGGTCGCGGCGGGTTAATTGGCGGGAGGCGTCCCCCGGATGCCGTAGAGTTGGGTTTACCGACGCGGGGTGGAGCAGCTCGGTAGCTCGCTGGGCTCATAACCCAGAGGTCGCAGGTTCAAATCCTGTCCCCGCTACTAGAAACGAAGGCCCGGATCCCATGGATCCGGGCCTTCGTTGTGTCCGCCGTCACCCGACCGGTCCGGTCCGGTCGCCGGACGGGGCCCGGGCGGCCAGCCTGGAGGGGCGGGGCTTCCGGGCGGCAGGAGAGCGGCGTGGGGCTGGGCCGGCAGGGCAACGGTGGGAGCGCGGACGGTGCCGCCCGGCGGGTGGTGCGGATCCTGCCCTTCGTGCTGATCCTCCTCGGGCTGGTCTTCGACGTCGTGACCCCGCCCAGCTTCACGGGTTCCCCCTTCTTCTCCGCCGCCCCGCTGATCGCGGCCCCGCTGTTCAGCCTCGGGGCGACCGCGCTGACCGGGATCGTCTCCTCGGCGGCGGTCGTGGCCCTGCACTTCTACAACGGCACCAGCTGGAAGGCGGAGGCGCTGACCGAGCTGGTGACCGTGCTGACCGTCTCGGGGCTGGCCCTGCTGATCAACCGGGTGGTGCGGCGCAGCGGCGAACGGCTCGCCTCCGCGCGCGGGATCGCCGAGGCCGCCCAGCGGGCCGTGCTGCCGACCCCGGCCGAACGGATCGGCGGGCTGCACGTCGCCGCCCGGTACGAGGCCGCACAGGCCGACGCCTTCATCGGCGGGGACCTCTACGCCGTGCAGGACACCCCGTACGGGGTGCGGCTCGCGGTGGGCGACGTACGGGGCAAGGGGCTCGGCGCGGTGGAGGCCGTCGCGGTGGTGCTGGGGGCCTTCCGGGAGGCGGCGGAGACGGAACCGACCCTGGAGGGGCTGGCGCAGCGGCTGGAGCGGGCGCTGGCGCGCGAGGGCACCCGGCGCGACGGCCTGGACGCGGTGGAGGGTTTCACCACCTGCGTGCTCGGGGAGGTCCCGGCCGGCGCCGGACTGCTGCGGCTGGTCAACCGCGGGCACCCCGAGCCGCTGCTGCTCTACGCGGACGGGGGCCTGTCCGTGCTGGCCCCGGCCGAGCCCGCGCTGCCGCTGGGCCTGGGCGAGCTGGCCGAGGGCCGGCCCGACACGGCCGGGGAGTGGCCGTTCCCGGCCGGCAGCACCCTGCTCCTGTTCACGGACGGGCTGACCGAGGCGCGGGACCGGACGGGGGCCTTCTACGATCCGGCGGTCCGGCTGCGGGGGCGGGTCTTCCCCGGGCCGGAGGAGGTGCTGAGCGCGCTCAGCAGCGACGTGCGCCGGCACACGGGCGGCGGGACGACCGACGACATGGCCCTGCTGGCGGTGGGGCGGGCGGGCGAGGGGCAGCCGGAGCGGCGGCGGACGGTCCCGGTGGTGCGCCGTGAGGGCGGGGAAGGTGACGGTGCGTAGCTCATGAGGGGCCGAGCGCAAGGTAGTTGACGGCCAGTCGTTTGGCTGCTGTGGCTGGAGTGGCGAGGGAGGGGATTCCCTTTCGCGTTGGTTGTGGGCGTATGCGGCTTATGCGGCGGCCAAAGTTGTTCAGGGGGTGGCCGATTGGCGTTAACGATCATTCGCGTCAGCTTGGAATCACTCCCCCGCGTCTATTACCGTTTGATAACGCAGCGCGGTCGTCCAGCCGTCGGCACGACGGCACCCGTGCGCGTTCTCGTCCCTGAGGAGCGTGCCTCCGTGGCCTCCAACTCGCCTGCCCCCGAAGGCACCGAACTCCAGGAGACGCCCGGCGCGGGCGCCTGGGGCGAGTGGAATCCCACGGAGGACTCCGCCCGTCCGCTCCGCGGCAAGCACCGGGTCCTCAAGCCGCGCGGCGGACTCGCCCGTAGCTCGACCGTGCTCGGCGTCGGCGTGATCGCGGCGGTCGGCGCGGGAGGCATCGCCACCGCGCAGGACCGCCCCCAGGTCGCCATATCCGTGCCCTCCCTCCCGGACCTGCTCGGCGGCGGGAACCACGGCGGTGCGGCCGCCGCCCAGGCCGACTCCGTGACCGTTCCCCGGCAGGCCGACGGGCAGCAGGCCGCCCCGGCCCAGGCGCACGGCGACGCGGGCGAGGCGCTGCGCCACCGCATCCTGCAGCAGGCCGAGTCCCAGCAGGACGCCGCCGAGGCCCAGGCCCGGGCGGACGCCGAGCGGGCCGCGCGCGAGAGCGCCGCGCAGGAGGCCCGCAACCAGAAGGAAGCGGCCGACCGGGAGGCCGAGGCGGTCCGCGCGGCCGCCGAGAAGGCCGCCGCGGAGAAGGCGGCCGCGGACCAGGCCGCCACCGGGCAGGCCGAGACCAAGGCGGCGGCGGACACGGGCTCCGGCGGCGGCCCGGCGGTGAAGGCCTCGGGCGGCTGGTCCCTGCCGACCTCCTCCTACACCCTCACCTCGCACTACGGCGACTCCGGCTCCATGTGGTCCTCCGGCCACCACACCGGCCTCGACTTCGCCGCGCCGACCGGGACCCCGGTCAAGGCCGTCGGCGGGGGCACGGTCGTCTCGGCCGGCTGGTCGGGCGCCTACGGCTACCGGATCGTGCTCCGGCTCCAGGACGGCACCGAGGTCTGGTACTGCCACCTGTCCTCGATGGCGGTGACCTCCGGCGCGGTCGGCGCGGGCGACACCATCGGCCGGGTCGGGGCGACCGGCAACGTCACCGGCGCCCACCTGCACCTCGAGGTCCGCAAGGGCGGATCGACGGTCGACCCGCTGACCTGGCTGACCGCCCGGGGCCTCGACGTCTGAGCCCCGCCCCTACTCCGGGGTTCGCGGGGCCGGGGCTCAGACCGGGGCCGCGGAGAGTTCCGCGCGCCTCGGGGCCGGTACGGCCACCGGGACCGCCTGCCGCGCATGGCGCGCGTGGGTCGTGGCCGGTGGGCCGGAGCGTGGCGGGAGCAGTTCCTCCAGCACCGCCGCCCGGGCCAGGGCCGGCGCGGCCGTCGCCCGGCGCAGCCAGAGCCGGCGCAGCAGTTCCCGCTCCCGCTCCGTGAAGCCGGGGTCCCCGTCCGGGCCCGCGTGCCGGGCCTGCCGGCGCAGCAGGGCCAGGGCGGCGGCGTCCGCCGCGTAACGGGACACCGCGCGGGCGGCGGGACGGCCCCCGGTGGTGCGGGCGAGGTCCCGCGCCAGGGAGCGGGCCGCCATCGAGGCCAGCGCCGGCACCTCCGCCGGACCGATCCACCCCGCGGCCGCGTACACCGACAGCTCGGCGGCGATGACCCGCAGCCGCTGGCGCCGCATCCGCACCGCCAGCCACAGCAGCAGCCCGAACACCGGGACCATCACGCAGCCGTAGACCCAGTAGAACCCGTACCTCCCCACGTGCGACGAGCCGTTCCACACCGCGTGCGCCGCCATGGCCAGGGCGAGGCCGAGCAGCGGGAGCCCGGTCCGGCGGGCGCGGCGGGTGCTGAACGCGGCCATGCCGAAGCCGAGGCCCGTGAGCACGGTGAACAGCGGGTGCGCGAAGGGGGAGAGCACGACCCGGACGAAGAAGGTCGCCGCCGTCACCGAGTCCAGGGCGCCAGCGCCCTTGGCCAGGTCCTCCTCGAAGGCGTTGCCCAGGTAGAGGACGTTCTCGGTGAAGGCGAAGCCGGTCGCCGTGAACCCGGCGAAGACGAAACCGTCGGCCGCGCCGGCGAACGGCGGTCTTCGGAAGGCGAACACCGCGAACAGGGCCGCTGCCTTCGCGCACTCCTCCACGACCGGAGCCACCGCCACCGAGCCGAGGAGGTCGGCCGCGGAGGGGTCGGCGGCCTCGGCCATCCACTCCGTCGCGAAACTGTTGGCCAGTATCGCGATCAGCGCCGCGGTGCAGGCCCCCCAGCCGAAGCAGAACAGCAGCTGCCGCCAGGGGCCGGGCGCCGCCCGGCCCAGCCACCGGAACGCCGCCATCAGCGGCGGCACCGGCAGCAGGGCCAGGCCGAGGCCTACGAAGAAGCCGGCCGTACCGGTCTGCTCCCGCACGAGTTCGAGGATCGCGGCCCCGGTCGCGCCGAGCAGGACGACGAGCACGCACGCGCGGGCCGTGCCCGACGGGCGTGCGAGCACACGGGAGAGCGCTCGGAGCACATGATGACCCTACAGAGCCGCTCGGACACTCGGAGTGACGTTTATCGGTTCTTGGGTTCTGCGTTGGGTTCTGTGCGAGTGAAGAGGAGGTCGTGTACGACGTGCCCCTTGTCGAGGCCCTGGCCCTCGAACCGGGTGAGCGGGCGGAACTCCGGGCGCGGGGCGTAGCCGCCGTCGGCCTGGGTGTTCTCGAACTCGGGGTGCGCGGTGAGCACTTCGAGCATCTGCTCGGCGTACGGTTCCCAGTCGGTCGCGCAGTGCAGCAGCGCGCCGGGCGCCAGGCGGGTGGCGGCCAGGTCGAGGAACTCCGGCTGGATCAGGCGGCGCTTGTGGTGGCGGGCCTTGGGCCAGGGGTCCGGGAAGTACACGCGCATCCCCGCGAGGGAGGCGGGCGGCAGCATCTCGCGGAGCAGGATGATGGCGTCGCCGTTCGCCACGCGGACGTTCGTCATCCCGCCGCGCTCGGCGAGGGCGAGGAGGTTGCCCTGGCCGGGGGTGTGGACGTCGGCGGCGAGGATGCCGGTGGTGGGGTCGGCGGCGGCCATCTGGGCGGTCGCCTCGCCCATGCCGAAGCCGATCTCCAGGACTACGGGGAGGCCGCCGAAGAGGCGGTCGAGGTCGATGACCTCGCGGCCGTCGATGTCCAGGCCCCAGGTGCCCCAGAGGCGCTTGAGCGCCTCGCCCTGGCCGGTGGTGACCCGGCTGCGGCGCGGCTGGAAGCTGCGGATCCGGCGCTCGTGGTGCGAGCCGGCGGGGTCGGGCGCGGGGCCGTCGGGAAACCGCGGCTCGGTCCGCCACTTGGGCGGCACGTACGCGTCTGCCTCCGGCGGTGCGTCGGGGAGGCTGGGCTGGGGGTTCAGGGACTCAGACACAATGCGGCCGATTCTACGCCGGGCGGCGGCTTCGAGCCGGGCGGCGGCGGGGTGGCCGGGCCCCTCCCAGCGGTAGCCGGGGGAGATCGAGGCGGGACGGTCAGGCCGACTGGAGGACGCGCAGGGCGCGGCCGGCGATTTCGCGGCCGATCGGGAGGGAGGCCGTCGCCGCGGGGGAGGGGGCGTTCAGGACGTGCACCGTGCGGGGGGCCTCGCGGATGAGGAAGTCGTCCACCAGCGTCCCGTCCCGCAGGACGGCCTGCGCCCGGACCCCCGCCGCGGCGGGGGTGAGGTCCGCTTCCGTGACGGCGGGCAGCAGGCGGCGTACGGCCTCGGTGAAGGCCGCCTTCGACAGGGAGCGGTGGATCTCGCCCGCCCCGTACCGCCAGTGCCGCGCGGCCATCCGCCAGGATCCCGGCCAGGCCAGCTCGGTGCCGAGGTCGCGCGGCCGGACGGTGCTCCAGCGGTAGCCCTCGCGGGCCAGCGCCGGTACGGCGTTCGGGCCGACGTGGACCCCGCCGCCGATGCCGCGCGTGAGGTGCACCCCGAGGAAGGGGAACGCCGGGTCGGGGACGGGATAGACCAGCCCGCGCACCAGCGAGGGCCGGGCCAGGTCGTGGTACTCGCCCCGGAAGGGGATGATCCGCATGCCCGGGTCGTCACCGGCCAGCCGGGCGATCCGGTCGCACTGCAGGCCCGCGCAGTTCACCAGCACCCGCGCCCGCACCACCCGCCCCGAGGTGGTGCGCACCGCGACCGCGGACGGGCGGCGTGAGATCAGGTCCACCTCGGCGCCGTAGACGATCTCCGCCCCGGAGGACTCGGCGAGCTGCGCGGCCACTTGGCCGTAGTCCACGATCCCGGTGGTGCCGACGTGGATCGCGGCCAGGCCGCTGACCTCCGGCTCGTACTCCGCTATCTGCGCCGGTCCCAGCTCGCGCACCGGGATGCCGTTCTCCCGGCCGCGCTGGACCAGGGAGTGCAGGCGCGGCAGCTCGGAGCGGTCCGTGGCGACGATCAGCTTGCCGGTCACCTCGTGCGCGATGCCGTGCTCCGCGCAGAACTTCACCATCTCGGCGGCCCCGCGCACCGCGAAGCGCGCCTTGAGGGAGCCGGGGCGGTAGTAGATGCCGCTGTGGATCACCCCGCTGTTGCGGCCCGTCTGGTGCAGGGCGGGCCCGGACTCCTTCTCCAGCACGGTCACGCGGGTCCCGGGCGCCAGGCTCGACAGGGCATGCGCCGTCGACAGGCCGACGATCCCGCCACCGATCACCAGCACATCGCAGTCCACACCGCCGCCCACGCTGACACCTCCCACCCCTGCATCTTGCACCCCGCCACCGACAATAGGGGCTACGCGGGAGTCACCAGCAGCGGCCGGGCACGTTCGCGCAGCTCGGCGACGCGCGGCTCGTCCCCGTACGGCTCCAGGCGGTGCAGCAGGTCCCGCACGTACTCGGTGGTGCGGGCGGAGGAGATGCGGCCCGCGACCTCCACGGCCCGGGTGCCGGCGGCGCAGGCCGCGTCGAGGTTGCCCGACTCCAGCTCGGCGACCGCGCTCACCACCAGGCGCAGGCCGTGCGAGCGCACGTACTCCTCCGTGGGGCGGGACAGGGCCTGCTCGGTGAAGCGGCGGACCTGCCGGGGGAGTTTGAGGTCCCGGTAGCATTCCGCGGCATCCGCCGCGAAACGGTCGTACGAGTAGAAACCCAGCCAGGTCGGGTCGGGATCCCCCTCGCGGGAGCGCTCCAGCCAGCCCTCCGCCGCACGCAGGGCCGAACCGGCCGCCGCCGAGTCCCCCGCCTTCGCGTGGGCCCGGGCCTCCACCAGGCGGAAGAAGCTCATGGTGCGGGCGGTGGCCAGGCCGCGGTTGCGTTCGACGGCCGCCTGGGCCAGGTCCACGCCCTCGTCGGGGAAGTCCCGGTAGGTCGCCTGGAGGGACATCGAGGCCAGCACGTACCCGCCGAGCGGCACGTCGGCGGCCGCGCGGGCCAGGCGCAGCGCCTGGATGTAGTAGCGCTGGGCCGCCTCCTGCTGGCCGGTGTCGAAGGCCATCCACCCGGCCAGCCGGGTCAGCTCCGCGGTCGCCCCGAACAGGGCGCGGCCCACCTCGTCCGTGTAGGAGCCGAGCAGCAGCGGCGCCGCGTCCACCCGCAGGCACTCGGGGACCATCGACGAACGCCAGTCCCCGCCGCCGTACTTGGAGTCCCAGCGGCGCGCGTCCTCGGCGGCCTCGCGCAGCTTGGTCACGTCGCTGTGGCCCACCCGCTGAGGGGAGGCGTCCGGGAGCACCGCCGCGGGGGCGGTGACCGGTGCCGGCGCGGCGGTTTCCGTCCCGGGGCGGACGGGCACAACGCCCTGCGCGGGGGCTTCCGGAGTGCGCCGGGGCGCGGCGACGGAGGCGGCGCGCACCGGAGCCGCCGTACGTACGGCGCCGACACCGCCCGCGGGGACGGGCGGTCCGGGGTCGGAGGCGGGGCCGGGCTCGCGGGCCACCGAGCTGTCCGCGGGCGATATCAGCCACCGAGAGGCCGGCGTCGCGTAGGCGGACACCGAGAAGGAACCGGCGAGCGACTGCCAGATCCCGCCACCGCCGCGCCGCCCCGCGAGGTCGAGCCGGTACAGGTCCGTCGCCGACCGCACGGCCGCGCCGACGTCGCGCGGGAAGGCCAGCCCGACCTCCGGCGCGGGGTCGGCATCGGCCAGGCCGATCTCGTGCAGCGGCACCGGACGCCCCAGCTTCGCGCCGATCGCGGCGGCGATCAGGTGCGGGGCCGCGCCCTGCGGCACCATCCCCTTCGACACCCACCGCGCGACCGAGGTCTTGTCGTACCGGAGCGTCAGACCGCGCTGCGCTCCCAGGTCGTTGACCCGCCGGGCCAGTCCCGCGTTGCTGATGCCCGCCAGGGCGAGGACGGCGCCGAGCTTCTCGTTGGGCTCGCGGAGCTCCCTGGACATGCGCCACCCCTCGTCACACGCGGAACGCAGACGCCGCCGGGGCATAGGCGCCCGGCATTTCGTAAACCCAGCGTAGTTCCCCGCCTCCCAAGCGTTAAGGCCCCGAGTTCCGTATGGCGAGATTGTTGTCCGTGCACACCGTCCGCCGGGGCCCGCTCCCCGGGGCGTACGCCTCGGATCGTGCTCCGGCCGTGTGGCCGTGCGCCCGGCCGTGCGCTCTGGCCGCACCCGGGGCCCGGCGATTCGATGTGCCGTGCGTGGGTCGGCCCGCCGGGTGGATCCGGCAGGCCGGGGGATGCCGCTGCCTCAATCCCCGCGGGTGGCGGAACGGTCCGGGGGGTGCGATCAGGCCTCCCGGACCGCGCCCCGCGGCCTCCCGCCGCTCCTCGCGCGAGGACGCCTACGGGCACTCAGTACGGCCGAAGAATGGCCGAAACCGACCTATGGGGCGGTGGGAACGGAACGCCAAAAACCGTGTGGCCGAGGCGTGTTCGTTTACCTGTGCGCCCCCGAAGCCGCTCCCGCACGCCCGTCTCGTGGCAGCATGGACCCCGAGCCACCGGGGTCCCGCCGGCCGCGCCCTCAGCGCCGACCACGTCGTCCGTGCCGCCCGTTGCCCCGGTCATGTGCCCACGGGCTGGGGGAGGCGGCGGTGCGCTGGTTGGTCGGGTGGAGCAGTATCGCCGCGAGCTTCGGCACGGCCGGACGCGTCCCGCCGCCGGCCGGCGGGACCTCGCACGACACCCCCTACGGCGAACCCCTGCACGGCGGCATCGCCGACGCCGCCCACGCCGACGATCCCGCAGGCCAGGACGCCGAACGCACCGTCCACCCGGTCGGCGCCCAGCTCCTGTGGGGCGACCCCGACCCCCTCTGGGCCGTCGGCGACTGGCGCCCCGACGAGATCCGCACCGTCACCGCCGACCCGGCCGACCCCTTCACCCGGCTCGCCGTCCTCGGCTGCTGCGGCGCCACCGACGAGGAGCTGCGCCGCGCCCTGTACGCCGCCCGCGGCGGCGCCCTGCGCCACCTCACCGAATGGCCCGGCAGCTACACCGCCGTCGTCCAGGCCGGCCGGCGCATCACCGTCCTTGGCGACCTCGCCGGCGCCCGCCCCGTCTTCTACACCCCCTGGGCGGGCGGCACCGCGTACGCCACCGCCGCCCTGCCCCTCGCCGACCTCATCGGCGCACAGCTCGACATCGGCCACCTCGCCGCCCTGCTCGCCTGCCCCGACAGCCCCGAGGCACTGGGCGACGGCACCCCCTACGCCGGTGTGCGCCGCATCCCGCCCGGGCACACCCTGATCCTGCGCGAGGGCTCCCGCGAGATCACCGGGTACGAGCCGGTGGCCTCCCTCGCCGTGGCCGCCCCGGAAGCCGACCCGGAGGGGGCGGTCGAGGGAGTGCGGGAAGCGTTGACGGCCGCGGTGCGCGCCCGGCTCACAGCCCCCCGGCATGCTCCCGACACCCTCCTGCCCGACCCCGGACCCGTGCCCGGAATGGGCCCCGCCGACCGCCGCGCCGCCCGCGGCGCCCCCGCCCCCGGAGTCGGCGCCGACCTCTCCGGCGGCACCGCCTCCGCCACCGTCGCCCTCCTCGCCGCCGGACTCCCCGGCGCCCCCGGCACCCTGCCCGGCTCCGGCTCCCGCCTCCTCGCCGTCACCTTCAACGACCTCGCCACCCCGCGCGGCCGCGAAGCCGAACTGGAACGCGCCCACGCCCTCGCCGCCGACCCCCGCCTCCACCACGTCGTCGTGGCCGCCGCCGAGGAAGCCCTCCCCTACGCCGACCTCGACGGCCCCCTCACCGACGAACCCGGCCCCTGCCTCGTCAGCGCCGCCCGCGACCGGCGCCGTCTCGCCGCCGGCTCCGCCGACCACTTCACCGGCCACGGCGCCCGCCAGGTCCTCGACGCCCACCCCGCCCGCATGGCCGACCTCCTGCTCGACCGCCGGCGCCGCCACCTGCTGCGCCCCGTCGCCGCCCTCGCCCGCTCCGCCCCCGAAGGCCCCCTGCTCGTCCCCTTCTCCGTCTACTCCGCCGCCCGCCGCCTCGCCCGCACGCCGTACCGCACGGGCATCGAAGCGGCCGCGGCCCGGCTGCGCGAGGGCGGCGTCACCACCGCCGCCTCCGGGCCGGTCGACGCCTCCCTGGCCGCCCTCACCTGGTCCCGGCCCGGACCGGCCGCCGGCTGGCTGACCGGGGAGGCACTGGCGGAAGTATCGATCCGCCTGCGCGCCGCCGCCGGCCGCCCCCCGCTCTCCCTGCGGCCCGGCGAGGCCCGCGCCCGCGCCCTGCTGGCCCGCCACGCCGCCGACCACCGGGTCTTCGAGCAGGCCGTCGAGGTCCGCAGCCAGCGCCTGCACGCCCCGTTCCTCGACAACCAGGTCGTACGGGCCGCCCGCGCCCTGCCGGAGTCCCTGCGGGTGCAGCCCGGGGCCCGCGCCGAGATCCTGCGCAGCGTGCTGGCCTCCGCCGGGGTGCGGGAGCTCCCGCCCGGCTGGGGGGTCTCCGCGCCGGGGCCGAACGAGACCGCCGTACGGCTGGGGCTGCGGGCCGCCCTCACCTCCCTGCTGGCCCTCTTCAACGCACCGCTGCTGGCCGACGCCGGGCTGGTCGAGGCCCGCGTGGTGCGGCAGGCGTTGACCGACGCCGCCGACGGCCGGCCCGTACCGCTCGACGGGCTGGCGGAACTCGTCTCGATGGAACTGTGGCTCCGCCGGCTGATGTCCCGCCGGGGCACCTGCTGGACGGGCACGTCCACCCCCCGCCGCCGAGCGGTCCCACCCCTCCCGACCCCCCTTCCCCGCCTCACCGCAACCCCCCTCCCACCCCTGCCCCTGGGCGGCCCGACGAGCCGCTAGCGGCCCGGGGGCCGGGGTCCGGGGGCCGGGGGGCGAAGCCCCCCCAGGGGTCCGGGGCGCAGCCCTGGGGAACGGGCGAAGGGCGGGGCGGGGAGAAAACCCCCGCGGCCCAGCGCAGCGACCCGGCAGAATAGCCCGGTGCGGTACCTCATCCTCGGCCCCACCGAGGCGCGTGACGAGACGACCGGCGCCCCCCTCACCCCCGGCGGCGCCCGCCTGCGCGCGCTCCTCACCGCCCTCGCCCTCCGCGCCGGAACCCCGGCCCCCGCCCCCGTCACCGACCTGGTCGACGAGGTCTGGGGCGACGACCCGCCGCAGGACGCCCCCGCCGCCCTCCAGGCCCTCGTCGCCCGCCTGCGCCGCGCCCTCGGCTCCCGCGACAGCATCCGCACCGACCCCGCCGGCGGCTACCGCCTCGCCGCCGACCGCGAGGACGTCGACCTCCACCGCTTCACCCGCCTCGCCGCCCTCGGCGCCGAACAGCTGACCGCCGACCCCGCCACCGCCGCCACCACCCTCCGCGAAGCCCTCGCCCTCTGGCGCGGCCCCGCCCTCACCGACCTCCCCGAGCCCGCCCGCACCGGCCACGCCGCCGCCCCGGAGGCCCGCCGCACCACCGCCCTGCGCGACCGCGTCGAGGCCGACCTCCGCAGCGGCGCCACCGCCCCGGCCGCACTCCTCCCGGAGATCGAGGCACTGATACGCGAGCACCCGTACGACGAACCGCTGCGCGCCCTCCAACTGCGCGCCCTGGCCGCCGCCGGCCGCCCCGCCGACGCCCTCGCCGCCTACGAACGCACCCGCCGCGACCTCGCCGAAGGCCTCGGCGCCGACCCCGGCCCGCAACTGCGCGCCCTCCACGCCGAACTCCTCCGCCCCCCGCCGCCCCCGCCCGCGCAGCCCCGCGGCAACCTCCGCCCCCGCCTGACCTCCTTCGTCGGCCGCGAACCCGAACTCGCCGCCCTCGCCGACGACCTGGCCCGCGTCCGCCTCGTCACCCTCACCGGCCCCGGCGGCTCCGGCAAGACCCGCCTCGCCGAGCACGCGGCCGCCGCCCAGCCCGAATCCGGCTGGCTCGTCGAACTCGCCCGCCTCGACCACCCCGCCGCCGTCCCCGGCGCCGTCCTCAGCGCCCTCGGCCTGCGCGAGAACAGCCTCGTCGCCCGCGAGAAGACCCCCGCCGACGACGACCCCACCGCCCTCCTCGTAGAGCACTGCGCACACCGCCGCCTGCTCCTCGTCCTGGACAACTGCGAGCACGTCATCGACGCCGCAGCCGCCCTCGCCGAGCAGCTCCTCACCCACTGCCCCGGCGTCCGGATCCTGGCCACCAGCCGCGAACCCCTCGGCGTGCCCGGCGAGTTCCTGCACCCCCTCGAACCCCTCCCGCCCGGCCCCGCCCACCGGCTGTTCGCCGACCGCGCCACCGCCGCCCGCCCCGGCTTCCGCCCCGACGAGGACCCCGCCGCCGTCGCCGAGATCTGCGCCCGCCTCGACGGACTGCCCCTCGCCATCGAACTGGCCGCCGCCCGTCTGCGCCTGCTCACCCCCCGCCAGATCGCCGACCGCCTGGACGACCGCTTCCGCCTCCTGACCGGCGGCGCCCGCACGCTCCTGCCCCGCCAGCAGACCCTGCGTGCCGTGGTCGACTGGTCCTGGGACCTCCTCGACACCGCCGAACGCACCGTCCTCACCCGGATGTCCGCCTTCACGGGCGGCTGCGACCTGGACGCCGCCGAAGCCGTCTGCGGCCACGGCGGCCTCGACGTCCCCTTCACCCTCGGCTCCCTCGTGGACAAATCCCTCGTCACCGCCGTCCCCGACCCCGACGGCATGCGCTACCGCCTGCTGGAGACCATCCGCGAGTACGCCGCCGAACGCCTGGCCGCCTCCGCCGACGAGGCCCGCGCCACCGCCCGCCGCCACGCCGCGTACTACCTGGCCCTCGCCGAACGGGCCGAACCGCTGCTGCGCTCCGCGGAACAGCTCCCCTGGATCAGGCGCGTCGAGACCGAGTTCGACAACCTCCGCTCCGTCCTCCACACCACCACCGGCCGGGACCCGGACCTGGAGACCGCCCAGCGGCTCGTGACCGCCCTCGCCTGGTTCCTGTGGCTGCGCAACTACCGCACCGAGGGCGCCGAATGGGCCGGCCGGGTCCTCGCCGCCACCCCGGACGACGCCCCCGAGGGCTCCCCCGCGTACTGGCGGGCCATGCGCCTGCGGGTCCTCCACATGTTCCTGCTCACCGAGAGCAGGGGCGCCGCGGGCTTCCGCACGCCCGAGTACGCCACCCTCGCCGCCCGCATGAGGGAGGTCTTCCGCCAGGGCTGTCCGGAAACCACCCGCTTCCCCGGCATGCTCTGGCCGGCGACGGCCTTCCTCACCGGCGACGCCGCCGGCTTCCAGCCCGACCTCGCCCGGTCCGTGGAGAACTGCCGCCGCCACGCGGGCGACTGGGAACTCGGCGTCACCCTCCTGATGCGCGCCCACTCTGCCATCGACATGACCGGAGGCCTCGACACCGTCGACGCCGACCTCGCCGAACTCCACGCGATCGCCCGCCGCTGCGGAGACCGCTGGATCCGCGCCCAGGTGGCCAGCGCTGCCGGGGAGGCCGCCCTCTCCCGGGGCCAGTACGACACCGCCCGCACCGAGTACGAGGAGTGCCTGCGCCTCGCCCGCGAGGTCGGCGCCCAGATCGAGGCGCCCTTCGCCCTCGCCCGCATCGCCGAGGCCGCCTACTGCGCCGGGGACTACGACACCGCCGAACGCCTTCTCGCCGAAGCCGACCGCGAAGCCGACCAGCACGGCGGGGTGTACGACGTGAGTTCGTTCGCCCGGCTCCTGTCGGCGATGCTCGCCCTGCGCCGCGGGGACACCGACCTGGCTCGCACCGAGTGCGCCCGCTCCCGCGCCGAGGCGGCACAGATCAACCCGCCCCCGCAGCTCGCCGCCGGGCTGGAGGTCGTCGAAGCCGCCGTCACCGCCCGCGAGCACGGCCCGCAGGCGGGTCTCGCCAGGATCGGGCCCGCCCTCGCCGAGGCGGTGGCCGCCCACTGCGCGGAACGCGTCCTGGCCTGCCTCGCCGAGACGGCGGCCCTGTTCCTGGACGGTGCAGGCCGGCCGGCCGCGAGCGTACGGGTCCTCGCGGCGGCCTCCGCCTGGCGCGGGGACCACCCCCGCTCGGTGCCGGAGGAAACGGTCCTGGACGGGCTCCCGGCCCGCACCCTCGCCGCCCTCGGCGCGGCAGCCCACGCGGAGGCGGAGGCGGAGGGCCGCGGCCTGACCCCGGCCGAGGTCGTCGCCGAGGTGGCCCGGCACATCCCGCTGCTCAGCGGCAGCTGATCACCGCGTCCGCCCAGCTCGCCAGCGTCGGGAGGCTCCCCTGCCCGGCCTGCTCCACCACCAGCCGCAGCGTCGAACGCCCGGCCAGCGGCGCCTGGACGGCCGCCGGGGCGTCCCCGTACCCGAGCACGCCCGAACGCCACAGCCGCTGCCCGTCGGCGTAGACGGAGAACCGCACCGTCCCGTCGGTCAGCAGCGACAGCCCGTCCACCCCGGCCCGCGCCGAGAAGGAGGTGCACTGCCTGTTGAGGGTGATCTCCACCGCCGACCGGGAGCTGACGGTGATCCCCTGCCCGAACCGCTGTCCCCCGGCCACCAGCCCCCACCGCTGCCACACCCAGCTGCTGCTCCAGGTCTCCAGCTCCGGACCGGTGTGCCGGCCGAGGACCGAGTGCTCCAGCCGGGCCAGCGGGAACGCCTGGGCGGGCAGCGGCGACGGCGTGGGCCTGGGCCGGGACGACGAGGGCGACGGCGAGGGCTTCGGCCGCGGGGACAGGGACGGGGCCGCCGGCGCCGGGGCGGACACCGACGGCGACACGGGCCGAGGAGCCGCCACGGACGGCGTCGCCGTACGCGCGGGCGGTACGGGTCCACCCGCCGCCGGGGCCGGATCCGCCGGCGGGGTCGACTCCGGCGGGGTGGCCGCGGGCGCCCTGGGCACCACCGGCGCCACCGCACTGGGCGCCGACTTCGCCTCCGGCTCGGGCTCGTCCCCGGTCAGGGCGAACACCACCCCGGCGGCGGCCGCGACCGCTATACCGGCGGCGAGGGCGGCCTTGGCGGGCAGCCCCAGCCCCTCCGAGACCACCGCCCCGCCGGTCCCCCCGGCGGCACCGGCCCCACCGCCGGCCGCACCCGCGGCCCCGGCAGCACCGCCCGCGGCCCCGGCAGCAGCCCCCGCGGCCGACGACCCGCCCGCCGCGGCGGCGGCAGCACCCGCGCCTCCCGCGGCGACGACCCCGCCGGCCACCACACCGGCCGCCTTCGCGGCGTACCCGGCGGCGAACCACCCGATGACCGCCACCGGCAGCAGCGCGGGGATCCCCGCGTTCACGTCCTTGAGCTCACCGGCGACCAGCCGGCACTTGGCGCACTCCTCCAGGTGCCCCCGCAGCCCGCGCTCCGCCCGCATCCGCAGCCCGCCCCGCGCGTACGCGCCCAGCCGGTCCGCGTAGCGGGCGCAGTCCCCGCCGGCACTGAGCGCGGAGCTCACGTGCGCCTGGAGATAAGCCTGCTTGAGGCCCTCCCGGGCCCGGCTGGCCAGTACCGCCGTCGCGTTGGCGCTCAGCCCGAACAGCGGGGCGATCGCACTTGGCGAGGCCTCCTCGACCGTGGTGTGCCAGAGCACGGCCTGCCACCGCTCCGGCAGGCTCCGGAAGGCCTGCATCGCGAGGGACCGCTCGGCCTCGTGCATCGCCCGGACGTCCGCGCCCAGTTCCAGGGTGTCGTCCCCGGACAGCCCGCCCAGCGCCCCGCCGCTCTCCGCACCGGCGGCCGCCTGCTCCGCGAACACGGCGAAGTCCTCGACCAGATGCTCCCGCCGGGCCGTTTTCGCCCAGGCCGCCGCGACCCGCCGTACGGTGGTCAGCAGATAGGCCCGCACCGACTGGTCCGGGCCCGCACCGCCCCGCACCGCCTGGAGCGTCCGCGCGAACACCTCGGCGGTCAGGTCGTCGGCGGTGTGCCCGTCCCGGCAGCAGGTCCGCGCGTAGCGCCGGACGGCCTCGGCGTGCCGGCGGAACAGCTCCTCGTACGCGCCGTCGTCGCCGCCGCGCATCCGGGCGACCAAGTCCCCGTCGGACGGCGGCAGCTCGCCGCCGCCCGCCCCGGAAGCGGCGTGCCGCCCCCGGCCGGGCTCGCGCTGGGCCGGGACCTGCCGGGCGGGCAGGCTGCCCGCCGACGCCCCGCCACTCGCGTCACTGACGCCACCGGGAGACTCGTCCCGCCCGTCAACGCTCATCGCGGAAGCCCCCGCACGACACACTCAGACCGGTCCACCGATCCAGCGTGTCACACGGCAGGGCCGCCCCGGCCCGCCTTCCGCGCCATCCACCCATCCGGGGACAATCCGGCGATCACCGAACCGCTCCTCACCCCTTCGAGTGACCGCCCGCACCAGCCGCCCAGTTGACCCCAGGCAGCCGGACCGCCGGGCCCGGCCGGCCCCCACCCCTGCGGGGACCGGCCGGACCGACGACACGAGACGAGACGGCACGAGACGGCACGGGACGCCAGGCCACGGCAGAAGACGACACCGCCCGCGCGGACCCGCAGCCGGGCCCTACGCCGCACGACTCACGCCGCACGACTCACGCCGCACGACTCACGCCGCACGACTCACGCCGCACGACTCACGCCGCACGACTCACGCCGTGCGGGACCGCAGCCCCTCCAGCAGGATGTCCAGCAGCCGGGCCGAAGCGGCGGCCTGCTGTGCCGGGTCCGGCAGCGCGGGCGCGGCGGTCGCGATCACCAGCAGCACATCGGCCACCGTGACATCGGTCCGCAGCTCACCGGCCTCCCGCGCCCGGTCCACCAGCCGGCCGACGACCTCCAGCAGCGCACCCGCGCCCGCGTCCTCCGACGGCTCGTCCTCGACCGGGTTCCGCGCGCCCACGACGCGCAGGTCCGGAGCCCCGCCCGCGACGGCCTGCCGCTGGTGCGGAACCCGGGCCGCGCCCTCGTCCTCGGCGTCCTCCTCGGCCGAGCCGACCCGCAGCACCTGCGGGGGCAGCAGCCGGCCCGCGCCCGAGGCCACGGAGGTGCGAAGGAACCGCGACAGCGCCTGCCACGGCTCCTCCTCCTGGCCCAGAGCGGACTTCGCCTGCTCCGTCAGCCGGGCGGTCTCCTCCTCGGCTATGCGCCGGACCAGCACGTCCTTGCTGGGGAACCGCCGGTAGACCGTCCCGACGCCGACCCGGGCGCGCCGCGCCACGTCCTCCATCGGGGCCCCGTAGCCCAGCTCGCCGAAGACCTCGCGCGCGGCACGCAGGACGTGCTCGAGGTTGCGCTGCGCATCGACGCGCAGCGGCGTCGAGCGGCCCGTGCCGTGGGTGGTCGTGCCCGCGATCACACGGCCGCCGCTCTCTGCGGACAGAGCGGTGGCAGAACCATGGAAATCGGAAATATGCATATGTATCCCCCGGTAATCATTTGTCTCCCCCCGGAGACACTCCCCGCCTTCGTGTCGAGGGGGGCCACGGTCATGAGGGCCCTGGTCCTACTCCTCGACGAGATACGAACATAGTTGAGCCAGAGTCAATTCAGAAGAGGCAGCCCCCGACGGAGCACCGCCCGATCGGAGCATTCACCCCCACTTTTCCGCCGCAAGCCCCCGGAATCACCCCCTCCGCATGCTCTGACCTGCGAACTTCTCACCCGACCCGGCCCGCCCGGCCACCCCGGCCCACCCCCACCACTGGTCACACAATTTGTCGGGCCTGTGGACAAACTCCCGGCCACGTTGCGTCATGGGATGGTGAAGGCTGCTAACTCGCGGGGCGACGCCCCCGGTACCCCGCCCCGCACGCGCATCCTCGTCATCGGCGGCGGATACGTCGGCATGTACACCGCCCTGGGCCTCCAGCGGAAGCTCAGATCCGGCGAAGCCGAGGTCACCGTGGTCACCCCCGAGCCGTACATGACGTACCAGCCCTTCCTCCCGGAAGCCGCCGCGGGCGCGATCTCCCCCCGCCACGTCGTCATCCCCCTGCGCCGCGTCCTCGACCGCTGCCGCATCGTCATCGGCCAGGCCCAGCGCATCGACCACGCCAAACGGACGGCGACCGTCACCACCCTCGCCACCCCCGAAGAGGGCACCGGCGACCTCCAGATCGAGTACGACGAACTCGTCCTCGCCCCCGGCTCCGTCTCCCGCACCCTCCCCGTCCCCGGCCTGGCCGACTACGGCATCGGGTTCAAAACCGTGGAAGAGGCCATCGGCCTGCGCAACCACGTCATCGAACAGATGGACATCGCCTCCTCCACCCGCGACCCCGCGATCCGCGACGCCGCCCTCACCTTCGTCTTCGTCGGCGGCGGATTCGCCGGCGTCGAAGCACTCGGCGAACTCGAGGACATGGCCCGCTACGCGGCCCGGTACTACCACAACATCAAGCCCGAGGACATGAAATGGGTGCTGGTCGAGGCCAGCGACCGGATCCTCCCCGAGGTCGGCCCCGAAATGGGCACCTACACCGTCCGCGAACTGCGCCGCCGCAACATCGACGTCCGCCTCGAAACCCGGCTCGAATCCTGCGAGAACCGCGTCGCCGTCCTCAGCGACGGCGCCCGCTTCCCCACCCGCACCGTCGTCTGGACCGCCGGCGTCAAACCCCACCCCGTCCTCGCCGCCAGCGACCTGCCCAGGAACGAACGCGGCCGCCTGCGCTGCACCTCCTTCCTCACCGTCGAAGGAGTCGAACACGCCTGGGCCGCGGGCGACGCCGCCGCCGTCCCCGACATCACCGCCCAGACCCCCGGCAGCGAATGCGCCCCCAACGCCCAGCACGCCGTCCGCCAGGCCAGACAGCTCGCCGACAACATCGTCGCCGCCCTCCGCGACGAGGCCCTCACCGAATACGCCCACAAATACGCCGGCTCCGTCGCCTCCCTCGGCCTCCACAAGGGCGTCGCACACGTCTACGGACGCAAGATCAAGGGCTACCCCGCCTGGCTCATGCACCGCACCTACCACCTCAGCCGCGTCCCCACCTTCAACCGCAAGATGCGGGTACTCGCCGAATGGACCCTCGCCGGACTCTTCACCCGCGAGATCGTCTCCCTCGGATCCCTCGAACACCCCAGGGCAGAATTCGAACTCGCCGCCGGCGGAGGCCCCCGGCACCACCTCCAGCACCCCGCCCCCAACCCCCCGGCCGACAGCGAGGGCTGACGTTGTCAGTGCGGTCCGCCACACTGGACGTGTGACCATAGGTGGGCTCACACCTGCACAGAGTGACGCCCCACGGAGTGACAGCAGCAAGCGACCGACCACACGGGGCACCTCCCGGCACCACCGGGAGGAGACACCGCGACCACTTGCGACACCACGAGGCTTGAACGCAGTGAACTTCACGCGCTGGAGCGCCCGGCTTCCCGGCACGCAGCGCCGCGCCGCCGCCCGGAACGAGCACGCCGCCGCCCAGGCCAAAAGGGGTGAAGGCTCCGTCCCGGCAGCCCGCGGCGCCGCCGCCCACCCCGCCGCGCCCCCCGAGGGCAGTCCCGCCGACGCCACCGTCTCCGGCACCGGCACGGCCCCGCTCCCCGCCGCACCCGCCCTCGACGAGCTCTCCGTCAAGGAGGTCCTCGGCCTCCTCCCCGCCCTCGTCGCCCTCGTCCACGGCCCCGAGCACCGCGTCGCCTACGTCAACGACGCCTACACCGCCGGCTTCGGCCCCCGCACCACCGGCGCCCCCGCACACCTCGCCCTCCCCGAACTCGGCGAGCTCGGCCTGCTCCCCCTCCTCGACCAGGTCCAGCGCAGCGGCAAACCCCGCACCGCCAAGAACCGCCAGGCCCCCGGCGGCGGCAGCTCCTACACCGTCACCTGCACCCCCGTACGGTTCCCCAAGGCCGACACCGACGGCCGGCCCGACCCCCACCACACCGGGATCCTCGTCCACCTCGCCGACGTCACCGACCACGCCGAAGCCGTCGACCGCCTCCGCGCCAGCGAACGCCGCCAGCGCGAAGCCGCCGTCACCCTCCAGCGCTCCCTCCTCCCGCAGGAACTCGAACAGCCCGACGACCTCCGCATCTCCGCCACCTACCAGCCCGGCGGCACCGAAGCCGCCGTCGGCGGCGACTGGTACGACGTCATCACCCTCGGCGCCGGCCGCACCGCCCTCGTCATGGGCGACGTCATGGGCCGCGGGGTGCGCGCCGCCGCCGTCATGGGCCAGCTGCGCACCGCCGTCCGCGCCTACGCCCGCCTCGACCTGCCCCCGCACGAGGTGCTCCAGCTCCTCGACGGACTCGCCGCCGAGATCGACGCCAGCCAGATCGCCACCTGCGTCTACGCCGTCCACGACCCCAACGAAGGCCTCCTCGCCTACGCCTCCGCCGGCCACCTCCCCATCCTCGTCCGCGACGAAGACGGCACCGTCCGCCGCGCCGCCGACCCCACCGGCCCCCCGCTCGGCACCGGCGGCTGGCTCCACACCTCCGGCACCATCGCGCTGGGCCCCGGCTCCACCGCCGTCCTCTACACCGACGGCCTCGTCGAACGCCGCGGCGAGGACATCGACGAAGGCGTCTCCGCCCTCGAACGCGCCCTCGCCGGAGCCCAGGGCACCCCCGCGATCATCTGCGACCGCCTCATGCGCGCCCTCGGCGTCGACGCCGACCACGACGACGACGTCGCCGTCATGGTCCTCCAGCAGCCCGCCCGCACCGGAGCCGACGCCGAGCTCTTCCACAACGCCGCCCTCGAACTCCTCGGCGGCGTCGAGGCCGCCCCCCGCGCCCGCGCCTTCGCCCAGGGCGTCCTCACCTCCTGGCGCTTCCCCATCGAGCTCCGCGACCTCGGCGTCCTCGCCGCCAGCGAACTCGTCGCGAACTCCCTCCAGCACGGCACCCCGCCCATGCGCCTGCGCCTGCGCCGCACCGACCGCCGCCTGATCGTCGAGGTCACCGACGGCGACGACCACCTCCCGCGCCGCCGCCGCGCCGAACCGGGCGACGAGACCGGCCGCGGCATCTCGATCATCGCCACCATCGCCTCGGCCTGGGGCTCCCGCCGCACCCCCGGCGGCGGCAAGGCCGTCTGGTGCGAGTTCGCCCTCCCCGACACATAGCCCGCGCACACGGCAGAGGCCCCGGTCCACCAGGACCGGGGCCTCTCCCACCACCACGCCTCTTACACGGCCACCCGCTCCGCCGGCCGCTCCGCACCCTTGCCGGCCACCGCCGGACCCTGCGCCACGACCCGGCCGCCCAGCAATGACGGGTTGTCCTGCGCCGGGCTCAGCTGCCGGCCCAGCCGCAGCGCCAGCCCGGCGATCCCCAGCGACACCAGCACGAAGATCCCGATGTAGAGCATCGGAACCCCGGCGCCCAGCGGCACGCCCAGCGGCCCCAGCGCCAGCGCCATCTGCTTGACCAGCGCGAACGCCGAGTTGTACTGACCGACCGAACCCTCCGGAGCCAGGTCCGCCACCAGCGGCGCCAGCGTCGGCGACAGCATCGCCTCACCGATCCCGAAGAGCGCGTACGTGCTCACGAACGCGGCGGCGGCCATCGTCGCGCTGCCGTGCCCCAGCCCCGAGAACCCGGCGATCAGCCACGCCACGGTCCAGATCAGCCCGACCAGCGCGATGACCCGCGAACGCCGCCGCTTCTCGACGAGCTTCAGCACCACGAACTGCGCCACGACGATCGCACCCGTGTTGGCGGCCAGCGCGAACCCCAGCGTGGACGGGGAGATCCCCGCGGCCTCCGTACCGAAGGCAGCCAGACCCGACTCGAACTGTCCGTAGCAGGCGAAGAAGAGCACGAAGCCCAGCAGGCACAGCTGCACCATCGCCTTGTGGCGCAGCAGCCGCGCCCAGCCGCCACCCGCACCCTGGCCCTTCGGCACCGCGTCCTTGATGCCGGGCGCCTGCGGCATCCGCACGGTGGCGATGACCGCGGCCAGCACCAGGAACATCACGGCCTCGATGCCGAACAGCAGGGTGAAGCTCCCCGGCCGGCTCACGTCGACGATCTGGCCGCCGGCCAGCCCGCCGATGCCCAGCCCCAGGTTCTGCATGAAGAACTGCAGCGCGAACGCACGCGTACGGGTCGACGGGGTCGAGCACCACACGATCATCGTGGCCAGCGCCGGCTGCATCACGGCCTGCCCGGCACCCAGCGCCAGGGCCGACAGCAGGATCGGCACCACGCCGGAGGAGAGCCCGAGGGAGAGCGCACCCGCGGACGCGGCCACGGCCGCACCCATGACCACGGGCACCGGACCACGCCGGTCGATGACCCGGCCGGTGAAGGGCAGCGCGACGAGAGCACCCAGGGCGAACGCCACGAACGCACTCGTGGCGGCCATGGAGCCCAGCCCCCGCACCTGCGCCACATAGATGTAGAGGAACGGAACCGTGAAACCGATGCCGAACGCGGTCAGCGCGTTCCCGGCCTGGATCCGCCGCATCGCAGCGCCCATCACCTTGGTCACTTCTCACCTGCCCTGATAGCTAAAGCCTGAAGACTTCATACCTAAAGTTCGATGCTTAACTCTACACATCGAAGGAGTTAGACGCCAACGGGTTCATGGGATACTTCGGTCCATGGCTGACACCCCCGACGGCGCCACGCCCGTCCACGAGCCGAGCCTCGACGAGCAGATCGCCGTCTACCAGCGCGAGTTCCAGGACCTGGACCCCCAGGTGGAGAAGGTCGTCTCGGCCCTCAGCCGCCTCAACCGCCGCATGAACGTCGCGTATGGCCGCCAGACGGCCGCCCTCGGCATCAGCAACGCGGAGTGGGAGGTCCTCAAGGCCCTGGTCCTCTCGGGCGCCCCGTACCGGATGGGCCCCAGCGAGCTCGCGAAGCAGCTGAGCCTGACGCCGGCGGCCATGACCCACCGGATCGACCGCATGACGGCCGAGGGCCTGGTCACCCGGGAGCGGGACGAGTCCAACCGGGTCCGCGTGATCGTGGAGCTGACGGACGAGGGCCGCAGCAAGTGGCTGGACGCGATGCGCGCGGCGACGGTGTTCGAGGAGGACCTCCTCCAGGACCTCTCCACCGCGGAGCGCGGAGTACTGGGGGACATGCTCACCCGGGTCCTGGCCCGCGTGGAGGACCTCCAGTCCCGCACCTGAGCGACCCCCGACGGGCCCCGACCTCCCGGGTTGACACGCCCCCCGGGGATCCGTAAGGTTCTTCGAGTTGCCCCAGCGCCGGAAGGTTCTGAGGTCAACGAATCCGCCGCCTCGTCGCGGCAACCTACTCAGCACGATCTCCCACCGGGAACGAATTCGGCATGTCCGAATTCATTTCCGAAGGCCCGATTATCGGTTGCCGGGAAAATCCGCTAGAGTTCAGGAGTCGGAAGGGCCCAACAGCCCGGAAGACAAACCCCGCTGACTGGGGGTCAGGCCCGAAAGGATCTGATAGAGTCGGAAACGAAGAAAGAACGAAAGCCCGGAGGAAAGCCCGCGAGGGTGAGTACAAAGGAAGCGTCCGTTCCTTGAGAACTCAACAGCGTGCCAAAAATCAACGCCAGAAGTTGATACCCCGTCCACTTCGGTGGATGAGGTTCCTTTGAAAAAGACCTGTCGGGCCTTCGGGCACTGGCAGGCGACAAACACAGCGAGGACGTTGTGGTCAGTCGGTCTTATTCCGACCGTGACTGGCCCGCTCTTTCGTGCGTGTGCACCGGATTACCGGTAAACATTCATGGAGAGTTTGATCCTGGCTCAGGACGAACGCTGGCGGCGTGCTTAACACATGCAAGTCGAACGATGAACCTCCTTCGGGAGGGGATTAGTGGCGAACGGGTGAGTAACACGTGGGCAATCTGCCCTTCACTCTGGGACAAGCCCTGGAAACGGGGTCTAATACCGGATACGACTGCGGGAGGCATCTCCTGCGGTGGAAAGCTCCGGCGGTGAAGGATGAGCCCGCGGCCTATCAGCTTGTTGGTGGGGTAACGGCCCACCAAGGCGACGACGGGTAGCCGGCCTGAGAGGGCGACCGGCCACACTGGGACTGAGACACGGCCCAGACTCCTACGGGAGGCAGCAGTGGGGAATATTGCACAATGGGCGAAAGCCTGATGCAGCGACGCCGCGTGAGGGATGACGGCCTTCGGGTTGTAAACCTCTTTCAGCAGGGAAGAAGCGAAAGTGACGGTACCTGCAGAAGAAGCGCCGGCTAACTACGTGCCAGCAGCCGCGGTAATACGTAGGGCGCAAGCGTTGTCCGGAATTATTGGGCGTAAAGAGCTCGTAGGCGGCTTGTCACGTCGGATGTGAAAGCCCGAGGCTTAACCTCGGGTCTGCATTCGATACGGGCTAGCTAGAGTGTGGTAGGGGAGATCGGAATTCCTGGTGTAGCGGTGAAATGCGCAGATATCAGGAGGAACACCGGTGGCGAAGGCGGATCTCTGGGCCATTACTGACGCTGAGGAGCGAAAGCGTGGGGAGCGAACAGGATTAGATACCCTGGTAGTCCACGCCGTAAACGTTGGGAACTAGGTGTTGGCGACATTCCACGTCGTCGGTGCCGCAGCTAACGCATTAAGTTCCCCGCCTGGGGAGTACGGCCGCAAGGCTAAAACTCAAAGGAATTGACGGGGGCCCGCACAAGCGGCGGAGCATGTGGCTTAATTCGACGCAACGCGAAGAACCTTACCAAGGCTTGACATATACCGGAAAGCATTAGAGATAGTGCCCCCCTTGTGGTCGGTATACAGGTGGTGCATGGCTGTCGTCAGCTCGTGTCGTGAGATGTTGGGTTAAGTCCCGCAACGAGCGCAACCCTTGTCCTGTGTTGCCAGCATGCCCTTCGGGGTGATGGGGACTCACAGGAGACCGCCGGGGTCAACTCGGAGGAAGGTGGGGACGACGTCAAGTCATCATGCCCCTTATGTCTTGGGCTGCACACGTGCTACAATGGCCGGTACAATGAGCTGCGATACCGTGAGGTGGAGCGAATCTCAAAAAGCCGGTCTCAGTTCGGATTGGGGTCTGCAACTCGACCCCATGAAGTCGGAGTCGCTAGTAATCGCAGATCAGCATTGCTGCGGTGAATACGTTCCCGGGCCTTGTACACACCGCCCGTCACGTCACGAAAGTCGGTAACACCCGAAGCCGGTGGCCCAACCCTTGTGGAGGGAGCTGTCGAAGGTGGGACTGGCGATTGGGACGAAGTCGTAACAAGGTAGCCGTACCGGAAGGTGCGGCTGGATCACCTCCTTTCTAAGGAGCACAGTACCGATTGCAGGCAAATGTTCTGCACGGTCAGCTCATGGGTGGAACGTTGATTAGTTGGCACAGTCAGATCTGAGAAGTCGTGAGTACTGCTTCGGCGTGGAAAGCGTGATTCGATGAGTGACTGTGCTTGGCACGTTGTTGGGTCCTGAAGGCACGGCCGATTTGGTCAGTCTTCAGTGCCGGCCCCGGTAAAGCTCTGTTTCGGCAGGGTGTGACGGGTGGCTGGTCGTTATTTGAGAACTACACAGTGGACGCGAGCATCTGTGGCCAAGTTTTTAAGGGCGCACGGTGGATGCCTTGGCACCAGGAACCGATGAAGGACGTGAGAGGCCGCGATAGGCCCCGGGGAGCTGCCAACTGAGCTTTGATCCGGGGGTGTCCGAATGGGGAAACCCGGCAGTCGTCATGGGCTGTCACCCATGCCTGAACACATAGGGCATGTGGAGGGAACGAGGGGAAGTGAAACATCTCAGTACCCTCAGGAAGAGAAAACAACCGTGATTCCGGGAGTAGTGGCGAGCGAAACCGGATGAGGCCAAACCGTATGCGTGTGATACCCGGCAGGGGTTGCGCATGCGGGGTTGTGGGAATGAGCTTTCACAGTCTGCCGGCTGTGAGGCGAGTCAGAAACCGTATGGATAGGCGAAGGACATGCGAAAGGTCCGGCGTAGAGGGTAAGACCCCCGTAGCTGAAATCTGTACGGCTTGCTTGCTCATCTCCCAAGTAGCACGGGGCCCGAGAAATCCCGTGTGAATCTGGCGGGACCACCCGCTAAGCCTAAATATTCCCTGGTGACCGATAGCGGATAGTACCGTGAGGGAATGGTGAAAAGTACCGCGGGAGCGGAGTGAAATAGTACCTGAAACCGTGTGCCTACAAGCCGTGGGAGCGTCGGGATCTTCGGATCCTCGTGACTGCGTGCCTTTTGAAGAATGAGCCTGCGAGTTAGCGGTGTGTAGCGAGGTTAACCCGTGTGGGGAAGCCGTAGCGAAAGCGAGTCCGAATAGGGCGATTGAGTTGCACGCTCTAGACCCGAAGCGGAGTGATCTAGCCATGGGCAGGTTGAAGCGGAGGTAAGACTTCGTGGAGGACCGAACCCACCAGGGTTGAAAACCTGGGGGATGACCTGTGGTTAGGGGTGAAAGGCCAATCAAACTCCGTGATAGCTGGTTCTCCCCGAAATGCATTTAGGTGCAGCGTCGTGTGTTTCTTGCCGGAGGTAGAGCACTGGATAGGCGATGGGCCCTACCGGGTTACTGACCTTAGCCAAACTCCGAATGCCGGTAAGTGAGAGCACGGCAGTGAGACTGTGGGGGATAAGCTCCATGGTCGAGAGGGAAACAGCCCAGAGCATCGACTAAGGCCCCTAAGCGTACGCTAAGTGGGAAAGGATGTGGAGTCGCAGAGACAACCAGGAGGTTGGCTTAGAAGCAGCCACCCTTGAAAGAGTGCGTAATAGCTCACTGGTCAAGTGATTCCGCGCCGACAATGTAGCGGGGCTCAAGCGTACCGCCGAAGTCGTGTCATTGCAGCAATAGGGCCAACGCCTGCTGTGATGGGTAGGGGAGCGTCGTGTGCCGGGTGAAGCAGCAGCGGAAGCTAGTTGTGGACGGTTCACGAGTGAGAATGCAGGCATGAGTAGCGATACACACGTGAGAAACGTGTGCGCCGATTGACTAAGGGTTCCTGGGTCAAGCTGATCTGCCCAGGGTAAGTCGGGACCTAAGGCGAGGCCGACAGGCGTAGTCGATGGACAACCGGTTGATATTCCGGTACCCGCTTTGAAACGCCCAATATCGAATCCTCTGATGCTAAGGCCGTGAAGCCGTTCCGGACCCTTCGGGGAAAGGAAAGTGGTGGAGCCGCCGGCCCAAGGTGGTAGTAGGTAAGCGATGGGGTGACGCAGGAAGGTAGTCCAGCCCGGGCGGTGGTTGTCCCGGGGTAAGGGTGTAGGCCGAGGGGTAGGCAAATCCGTCCCTCATATAAGGCTGAGACCTGATGCCGAGCCGATTGTGGTGAAGTGGATGATCCTATGCTGTCGAGAAAAGCCTCTAGCGAGTTTCATGGCGGCCCGTACCCTAAACCGACTCAGGTGGTCAGGTAGAGAATACCGAGGCGTTCGGGTGAACTATGGTTAAGGAACTCGGCAAAATGCCCCCGTAACTTCGGGAGAAGGGGGGCCATTCCTGGTGATGAGACTTGCTCTCTGAGCTGGGGGTGGCCGCAGAGACCAGCGAGAAGCGACTGTTTACTAAAAACACAGGTCCGTGCGAAGCCGTAAGGCGATGTATACGGACTGACGCCTGCCCGGTGCTGGAACGTTAAGGGGACCGGTTAGTGACCTTTCGGGGTTGCGAAGCTGAGAACTTAAGCGCCAGTAAACGGCGGTGGTAACTATAACCATCCTAAGGTAGCGAAATTCCTTGTCGGGTAAGTTCCGACCTGCACGAATGGCGTAACGACTTCTCGACTGTCTCAACCATAGGCCCGGTGAAATTGCACTACGAGTAAAGATGCTCGTTTCGCGCAGCAGGACGGAAAGACCCCGGGACCTTTACTACAGTTTGATATTGGTGTTCGGTTCGGCTTGTGTAGGATAGGTGGGAGACTTTGAAGCAGCCACGCCAGTGGTTGTGGAGTCGCCGTTGAAATACCACTCTGGTCGTGCTGGATGTCTAACCTCGGTCCGTGATCCGGATCAGGGACAGTGTCTGATGGGTAGTTTAACTGGGGCGGTTGCCTCCCAAAGGGTAACGGAGGCGCCCAAAGGTTCCCTCAGCCTGGTTGGCAATCAGGTGTTGAGTGTAAGTGCACAAGGGAGCTTGACTGTGAGACCGACGGGTCGAGCAGGGACGAAAGTCGGGACTAGTGATCCGGCGGTGGCTTGTGGAAGCGCCGTCGCTCAACGGATAAAAGGTACCCCGGGGATAACAGGCTGATCTTCCCCAAGAGTCCATATCGACGGGATGGTTTGGCACCTCGATGTCGGCTCGTCGCATCCTGGGGCTGGAGTCGGTCCCAAGGGTTGGGCTGTTCGCCCATTAAAGCGGTACGCGAGCTGGGTTTAGAACGTCGTGAGACAGTTCGGTCCCTATCCGCTGTGCGCGTAGGAATATTGAGAAGGGCTGTCCCTAGTACGAGAGGACCGGGACGGACGAACCTCTGGTGTGCCAGTTGTCCTGCCAAGGGCATGGCTGGTTGGCTACGTTCGGGAGGGATAACCGCTGAAAGCATCTAAGCGGGAAGCCTGCTTCAAGATGAGTATTCCCACCTCCTTGAGAGGGTAAGGCTCCCAGTAGACGACTGGGTTGATAGGCCAGATGTGGAAGCCCGGTAACGGGTGGAGCTGACTGGTACTAATAGGCCGAGGGCTTGTCCTCAGTTGCTCGCGTCCACTGTGTTAGTTCTGAAGTAACGAACTCGCCTTGCCGGCTTGAGTTCAACTTCATAGTGTTTCGGTGGTCATAGCGTTAGGGAAACGCCCGGTTACATTCCGAACCCGGAAGCTAAGCCTTTCAGCGCCGATGGTACTGCAGGGGGGACCCTGTGGGAGAGTAGGACGCCGCCGAACAATCATTGTGGGAAAGCCCCGCACCAGTCATGGTGCGGGGCTTTTCTGCGTTTACGGCCAGAAGACCGGACGGCCGTAATCTGCATGGATGAGCAGTATGAGCAGCGGGGAGGCTGCGGTCAGCCAGAAGTGGCAGCGGAAGGGGAAGCCGAAGGGGAAGGGGGAAGGGACCGGGAGGGCCGCCGGCTACGACATGGCCGGGGTCGGGCTCCTGCTGCTGGCCGCGGCCGCGGGATGGAGCGACATGGTGCTCCTGGTCTTCGGGCACGTGGTGTCCGGGTGGGTGCTGTGCGTCGTCCTGGTCTGTGCGGCCGTGGTCGCCGCCGGTTTGCGCGCCCTGTGGCTGCGTTCCGAGGCCGGCCGGACGGTGGAGCACAGCCGGTCGGCCTTGATGTCCGGTCTGCGGGTAGTCGCTGCGACCGCGGCGGTGCTGAGCTGTGCGGCCGGCGCCCTCGACGAACTCGGCGCGGAGTACTACGTCCTGCACCCCACGGGCCCCGATGGCTGCACCGCCGTCGTCCGGGAGACCTCGTTCCTCGTACTCGGCAGCGGTGACGTCTATGCGATCGGCGCCAGCCACATCGGCTGGCGGCCGTCGGGCTCCTGGATCGCCGACGACGGCCACCGGCCCATCGCCGCGGGAACGTACGAGCTGGGCCGGCACGAGGACGGCGGCGGTTCGCTGACCGTGCACGGGACCCCCGGCGACCCCATCGTCTCGGGGGGCCTGGCGACGCTCGACTGCGGGAGCTGACCAGGGGAGCTGACCAGCCGGCACAGAGATCGTTTGACATGGAGTGCACTCCAAGTCATAGCGTCGGGGCATACGGTTTTCCAGCTCGGGGGAGGCATCGAAATGATCGACGCAGGCATCCGGTACTTGGGTGAACTCGCTGTGTCCGCACAGGGGTTGGGCTGCATGGGGATGAGCCACGGCTACGGGGACTCGGACGACGCGCAGTCGATCGCGACCCTCAACCGGGCCCTCGACCTCGGGGTGACCCTCCTGGACACCGCCGACTTCTACGGCTCCGGGCACAACGAGGAACTGATCGGGCGGGCCGTCGCCGGGCGGCGAGACGAGGCGGTCATCGCGACGAAGTTCGGCTTCGCCAACCGGCTGGGCGAGCCCACCGTGATCCGCGGCGACGCCGCCTACGTGCGCCAGGCGTGCGAGGCCTCGCTGCGACGCCTCGGGGTCGACCACATCGACCTCTACTACCAGCACCGGGTCGACCCGCAGGTGCCGATCGAGGAGACCGTCGGCGCCATGGCCGAGCTGGTCCAGGCCGGCAAGGTCCGCCACCTCGGGCTGTCGGAGGCCGGTGCGGAGACGATCCGCCGGGCCCACGCCGTGCACCCGATCACGGCGCTGCAGAGTGAGTGGTCCCTCTGGACCCGGGACCTGGAGGCGGAAGCTGCCCCGGTCTGCCGCGAACTCGGCATCGGCCTCGTCCCGTTCTCCCCGCTCGGCCGGGGCTTCCTCACCGGCCGCTACAACTCGGTCGAGGGCCTGGCGGAGACCGACCTACGGCGCACGCAGCCGAGGTTCGCCGACGGCAACCTCGACCGGAACCTGGCGATCGTCGCGAAGCTCGAGGAACTGGCCGCGGCCAAGGGCATCACCGCGGGCCAGCTCGCCCTGGCCTGGGTGCAGCACCGCGGCGAGGACGTCGTACCGATCCCCGGCACCCGGCGGGAGAAGTACCTCGAGGAGAACATCGCGGCGCTGTCCGTCGAGCTGACGCCCGAAGACCTGGCCGCCATCGAGGCCGCGGCCCCCAGCGAACAGATCGCGGGCGCCCGCTACGACGCGACGAGCCTGACCTTCGTCGACCAGTGAGGGACGGCCCACGAAGCCACCGCTAGGTGGCCCGGCCACCCCGGACCGTGGCGGGCAGGAAGACGGCGGGGGCGGGCGAGGGACGGGCCGCCGGCACGCTGGGTCCTCGCAGCGGTGTACCGCCCCGGTACGGGCGGCCGACAGCGCGGCGACGTCCTCGTTCCGCCCCGCGGCCCGTGCCATGTCGGCCAGGGCGACGGCGAGGAAGCCGGCCTCGGCGGCGACGTGCGCGGTCGGACGGGTGCGGCGGCGCTCCGCGAGCCTTCGGCGTCCCTCGATGTTCAAGGGGGCGTTCGGTGGTGTCACCGGAGCACCTTGGTGCTTCGGCCGGCCGTGATGGCGGTGAGGAGAGGGAACGCGATGAGCAGCGCTACCGCGACCAGGAGCCCGCTTGCCCAGAGCGGCCCGCGGTCTCCGGCTTCCGTGCCGAGGGTGGCCGCAGCGATGACGGGGCCGACGGCGGCGCCCACGTTGAGCGCCGCCGTCGCATACGAGCCGGCCATGGTGGGGGCTTCCGCGGCCTCGTAGAGGACCCGTGTGATCAGCGTGCTGCCCAGCGCGAACGACAGTGCGCCCTGCACGAACACGAGGATGAACAGGGCGACCGGCTCGTTGGCCAGCATCGCCAGGGCCGGCCAGCCGATGAGCAGCAACGGACCGCCGACTGCGATGACCGGACCAGGACGCCGGTCGGACAGCCGGCCGGCGACGGCGACGCCCACGGATGAACCGACGCCGAAAAGCACCAGAGCGACAGAGACCCACAACTCGCCCAGCCCGGCTCTGTCGGTCACCACGGGGGCGAGGAAGGTGAGGCTTCCGAAGGTTGCCGCGTTCACCAGCGCGCCAAGCACCATCACCAGAATCAACCGCGGCCGTGCGAGCTGAGCGAGCTCCGCTCGCAACGCCGGCCTTCCAGTCGCCTCATCCCCGTCGCCTCCTGCTGGGATTCCCCTCAGGATGCCGAGAGCTGCCGGCAGGCAGAGAGCGGCGACAGCCCAGAAGGTGGCCCGCCAGCCGAGAACCGTGCCGAGCACCGACCCACCGGGGACACCGGCGATCGTGGCCACCGTCGTGCCGGACAGCAGCACGGCCAGCGCGCGTCCCTTCCTGTCGGGCGAGACCAGCGTGGCGGCAGCCGTCAGAGCGACGGCAAGGAACCCTGCGTTCGCGAGCGCGGCGACGACTCGGGTGGCGAGCAGGACGGGGAAGCTTGTGGTGATGGCGCCCAAGGCGTGAGCTGCTGCGAAAGCGAGGACGAACCCGAGGAGGCTGGAGCGCCTGGGCCAGTTACGGGCAAGCGCGGCCACCAAGGGGGCCCCGACGATCATGCCGGTCGCGAAGGCCGAGGTGAGGGCTCCTGCTGTCCCGACCGTGACGTCAAGGTCCGAGGCGATGTCCGGCAAGAGGCCGGCGAGCATGAACTCCGAGGTGCCCATGGCGAAGACCGCCATGGCAAGCAGGTACAGCGGGAGAGGCATCGAGTGGCTCCGAGGTGAGGAGAGGCACGAGAAGGTCATCTCGTCACCGCGGCCAGCCCCAAGCGCACACTCGTTCCACCGCAGAAAGCGGTGTGCCGCAGGGCTACGAACTCAGTGGTTCAGGGGGCTGACGGCGTGACCGAAAGCCCCCACCTCGTCTGACTCAGGACTCGACATGCCCCGCACGCTATCCGACCGACGCCGGTCGAAGGTATGCGCGCTGGCCACCCTGGCTTCGCCATGCTGGTCCTGGAGAAGATCCGCGTGCCACGGCCAGGGCCGGGCAGCAGGCCCCGCAAGAAGCCGGACAGCCTCGCGGCCGACAAGGCCTACAGCAACGGGCCGTGCCGCGAATACCTGCGACGACGCGGTATCCGGCACACGCTCCCGGCCATCCCAGGGCCCGCCCGTCACCGTCGCGTCGATCCGCCTGTAGATCAGGCCACGATCAGGCAGACGAGGTGCTGGTCGTCCACCCGGCCCCCCTGACACGATCGGGGTGTGACCACGTTGTTCCTGATGGTCGGCCTAGGCCCGGCAGCTCGACGAGGGGCATGGCGCGAGGAGACGGTTCCGATGACCGAGGCCGGCCGGTGGCCGTCGTTCGCGGTGGGCCCGTGATCGATCACGGTATTGCGCTGCCTGAGCACCGCCTGCATATCGTGCCCGCGGTCGTGGCGCTGGCCAGTCCGACGTGGCAGCGGGAGGTGTGGCTCGATCCGGATCGGTTCGAGGACCTCGACTACACCGTGCACGTGCTCTTCGACGACTTCTGCGATGCGGACGACCCTCTGCCCTGGCTGGGGCAGTGCCTCCGCAGCGAGGAGGAGGTCGAGCTGATGGCACGACTCGGTGCTGCCTACGGCGCGGTACAGGAGGCGGTCGGCGCCGCCGCCCGCGACGAGGTCTATCTGGACTCGCCGGGTTGGCCGGGCGTGGTCGCCGCCGCGGCGCGGCTGGCCCAGGTGCTGGTGGCCAATGACCAGGCGGCGTTGAGCGGGTTGCACGCTGCCGGGCATCGCCGGCCGCCCGGCGCCGAGCCCGTCGACGGCGCTTAGAAGACTGATGAAGATGTTGGGTTCTGGCCCCGCCGCGTCAGCGGTGGGGCCAGACTCGTGTTGTGGTTCAAGGGGAGTGGGTCGGGGAGACGGTCGGACCTGATGTGTGGGCGACGTGCCGGGAGTTGATTCCGGCTGGGAGTGTGTTCGCGTTCCTGGCCGAGCACCGTGGCCGGTTGTTCCCCGCGGCGATGTTCGCGGACATGTATCCGTCGGCGAACGGGCGGCCGTCCATGCCGCCGCAGATTCTGGCCGCGGCGATCACATTGCAGGCCCTGCACGGCATGTCGGACTTCGAGACGGTCCAGGAACTGCGGTGTGACCTGCGGTGGAAGGCCGCGTGCGGGCTGGGACTGCATGACACCGCGTTCGACCCGTCGCTTCTGGCGTACTTCCGGCGCCGGCTGGCCCGCTCCACCAGCCCGAACCGGGCCTTCGAGGCCGTGCGGGAGGTCGTGAAGGCCACCGGTGTCCTCAGGGGCAAGCACCGGCGGGCACTGGACTCCACCGTGCTGGACGACGCGGTCGCCACCCAGGACACCGTCACCCAGATCATCGGCGCCATCCGGGTGGTGATCCGGGAAGTCCCCGGCGGCGCCGAGGCTGCCGCCGCGCAGTGCACCGCCCACGACTACACCGACCCGGGCAAACCCCGCATCACCTGGAACGATGCCCAGGCACGAGCCAACCTGGTCGACGCGCTCGTCGGCGACGCGGTCAGACTGCTCGGGCATCTGCCCGAGCAGGAACTGGGCGAGAAGGCAGCGAACGCGGTCGGCATCCTCGCGCTGGTCGCCGGGCAGGACGTGGAACCGGCCGAGGACTCCGACGGCCGTGACGGCCGCTGGCGCATCACCCAAGGGACCGCCCCGGACCGGATGATCTCCACCGTCGACCCCGAGTCCCGGCACATCCACAAGACCCGCTCCCATCAGCAGGACGGATACAAGGCCCACCTCGCCGTCGAGCCGGAGACCGGGTTATACACCGCCGTCGCCCTGCGGCCCGGGGCCGGGCCAGAGCACCACGAGGCAGCCGTCGGCCTTGAACTGCTGGCCGAGGAGGACACCCCGGTGGACGCCTTCGGTGACACCGCCTACTCCACCGGCGACGCCCGCCAGGCCCTCGAAGAGGCCGGACACCGGCTGTTCCTCAAACCCGCCCCGCTGCGGCCGGCCGTCCCAGACGGCTTCACCCTCGACGACTTCGCCATCGACACCTCGGCCGCCACCGTGACCTGCCCCCAAGGCCACACCGTCGGCCTGTCCGAGCCCGGCGGCCGCCACCACCAGCGCAGGGCCGTCTTCGGGAACGTGTGCACCCGATGCCCGCTGCGTGAGCAGTGCACCAAGGCCAAAGCCGGACGCGTCCTGACCATCCGCCCCCACCACGATCTCCAAGCCGCGGCCCGCCGCCAGGCCGCCACCGACCCCGCCTGGCAGGCCGACTACCGCCGCTGGCGGCCACCAGTCGAACGTGCCGTCGCCTGGCTCGTCCACCACGGCAACCGCCGACTCCGCTACCGGGGCACCATCAGCAACAACGCCTGGCTCCACACCCGAGCAGCCGCCCTCAACCTCCGCCGCCTGATCAACCTCGGACTCACTCACACAGGCGGCACCTGGCACCTCGCACCGGCCATCACATAACCAGAGGGGCCGCCCGGCCTACGGCCGGACGGCCCCTCAACAAGATCTTCATCAGTCTTCTAGGGGACGAGGACCACCTTGCCGCGGTTGCGGCGCTGCTCGATGACCGCGTGGGCGCGAGCCGCCTCCGCGAGGGGGATCTCCTCGTGGACAGTGGTGCGCAGGGTGCCGGCTGCGCGCTGCTCCCAGAGCTCGCGCTGCCAGCGGGCGTACAGGTCGGGTCGGCCGAGGGCGATGGCCCGCATCTGGAAGCCGATCACCGAGGCGCCGCGCACCAGCAGCTCGTACGCCTCCACCGTGCCGCCGCCGGAGCTGAAGGCCACCAGCCGGCCGCCCATGGCCAGGGCGCGCACGGCCGGGCCCAGCAGCTCGCCGCCGACGCCGTCGAGGATGACGTCGTACGGGGCTCCCCAGTCGGCGTCCTCGTACAGCACGACCTCGTCGGCGCCCAGCCCGCGCACGAAGTCGGCCTTGTCGGCGCTGCCGACGGCGGCGACGACCCGTCCCGCCCCTCCGGCCTTGGCGAGCTGGAGGGCGAGGGTGCCCACCGCGCTGGCCGCCGCCGTGATGAGCACCGACTGGCCGGGCTGTACCCGCCCGGCCTCGAACGCCCCGCGCGCCACGAGCCCGCTGCGGACGAGGGCGACCGCGTCCACGGCGGTGGCGTCGTCCGGGACGGTGGTGGCGAGCGCGGCGTTCAGGACGGCGTACTCGGCGTAGGCGTCGGCGAAGCACAGTCCGGTGACGCGGTCGCCGACGGCGAAGCCGGTGACGTCCGCGCCGGTGGAGACGACGGTCCCGGCGACCTCCCCGCCGAACGAGACAGGCCCGCTGCCCTCGCGGACCTTGCGGACGGTGGGCAGCGTGACGCCGATCGCCCCGGTACGGACGAGCAGCTCCCCGGGGGCCGCCTCCGGGCGGTCGACCTCTTCGGCGAACAGGACTTCCGGCCCACCGTTGACCTCGTGGCGGATGCGCAGCACAGGACCTCCCCCGATCCGTTTTCATTGGGTGCCCCAACGATATGGCTAAGGTCGTGGGGAAGTCCAATGATTTCTGGGTAGGGTGGCTGCATGGTCAAGTCCCAGCCCTCACCGCCCCCTTCGTCCTCGGCCCTCGCGCACATCCAGTCCCTGCCCAGTTGGCTCGTTGGCCGCGTCGCGGCGCGCGGGCGGGGCCTGGTCGCCGACGCGATCGCGGCGGAGGGGCTGAAGCTGATGCAGCACGCGGTGCTGGCCGCAACTGCCGAGTACGGTCCCGTCGCACAGGCGGACCTCGGCCGCCGGCTCGCGGTGGACCCGAAGGACATGGTCGGGATCCTCAACCACCTCCAAGAGGCGGGCCTGGTCCTGCGGGCCCCGGACCCGGCCGACCGCCGCAAGAACGCGGTGACGGTGACCCCGGAGGGAGAGGCGGCCCTGGCCCGCTGCGCCACCCTCGCGGAGGAGGCGAACGAGCAGCTCCTGGCGCCGCTGACGGCGGATGAGCAGGGCGTGTTGATGGAGCTGTTGAGGCGTGTCCATGAGGCCCCCACCTCGTTTTGACACCCCTGGGGGCCGGATGTAGAGTCAAACGGTTGCCTCGAACCGGAGAGGTTCGGCGACACCCACCCCGCAGCGAATCGAATTCCATGTGGGGTGCACTCGACTCTTCATTCGGAACGTCGAAGCCGGGAAATCCGGTGGAAAACTTCTGATAGAGTCGGAACCGCCGGAAAGGGAAAGCGCGAAAGCGCAGAACCTGGAAAGCACCGAGGAAGTCGGGCCCGAAAGAGTCTGATAGAGTCGGAAACGAAGAAAGAACGAAAGCCCGGAGGAAAGCCCGAGAGGGTGAGTACAAAGGAAGCGTCCGTTCCTTGAGAACTCAACAGCGTGCCAAAAATCAACGCCAGAAGTTGATACCCCGTCCACTTCGGTGGATGAGGTTCCTTTGAAAAAGACCTGTCGGGCCTTCGGGCGCTGGCAGGCGACAAACACAGCGAGGACGTTGTGGTCAGTCGGTCTTATTCCGACCGTGACTGGCCCGCTCTTTCGTGCGTGTGCACCGGATTACCGGTAAACATTCATGGAGAGTTTGATCCTGGCTCAGGACGAACGCTGGCGGCGTGCTTAACACATGCAAGTCGAACGATGAACCTCCTTCGGGAGGGGATTAGTGGCGAACGGGTGAGTAACACGTGGGCAATCTGCCCTTCACTCTGGGACAAGCCCTGGAAACGGGGTCTAATACCGGATACGACTGCGGGAGGCATCTCCTGCGGTGGAAAGCTCCGGCGGTGAAGGATGAGCCCGCGGCCTATCAGCTTGTTGGTGGGGTAACGGCCCACCAAGGCGACGACGGGTAGCCGGCCTGAGAGGGCGACCGGCCACACTGGGACTGAGACACGGCCCAGACTCCTACGGGAGGCAGCAGTGGGGAATATTGCACAATGGGCGAAAGCCTGATGCAGCGACGCCGCGTGAGGGATGACGGCCTTCGGGTTGTAAACCTCTTTCAGCAGGGAAGAAGCGAAAGTGACGGTACTTGCAGAAGAAGCGCCGGCTAACTACGTGCCAGCAGCCGCGGTAATACGTAGGGCGCAAGCGTTGTCCGGAATTATTGGGCGTAAAGAGCTCGTAGGCGGCTTGTCACGTCGGATGTGAAAGCCCGAGGCTTAACCTCGGGTCTGCATTCGATACGGGCTAGCTAGAGTGTGGTAGGGGAGATCGGAATTCCTGGTGTAGCGGTGAAATGCGCAGATATCAGGAGGAACACCGGTGGCGAAGGCGGATCTCTGGGCCATTACTGACGCTGAGGAGCGAAAGCGTGGGGAGCGAACAGGATTAGATACCCTGGTAGTCCACGCCGTAAACGTTGGGAACTAGGTGTTGGCGACATTCCACGTCGTCGGTGCCGCAGCTAACGCATTAAGTTCCCCGCCTGGGGAGTACGGCCGCAAGGCTAAAACTCAAAGGAATTGACGGGGGCCCGCACAAGCGGCGGAGCATGTGGCTTAATTCGACGCAACGCGAAGAACCTTACCAAGGCTTGACATATACCGGAAAGCATTAGAGATAGTGCCCCCCTTGTGGTCGGTATACAGGTGGTGCATGGCTGTCGTCAGCTCGTGTCGTGAGATGTTGGGTTAAGTCCCGCAACGAGCGCAACCCTTGTCCTGTGTTGCCAGCATGCCCTTCGGGGTGATGGGGACTCACAGGAGACCGCCGGGGTCAACTCGGAGGAAGGTGGGGACGACGTCAAGTCATCATGCCCCTTATGTCTTGGGCTGCACACGTGCTACAATGGCCGGTACAATGAGCTGCGATACCGTGAGGTGGAGCGAATCTCAAAAAGCCGGTCTCAGTTCGGATTGGGGTCTGCAACTCGACCCCATGAAGTCGGAGTCGCTAGTAATCGCAGATCAGCATTGCTGCGGTGAATACGTTCCCGGGCCTTGTACACACCGCCCGTCACGTCACGAAAGTCGGTAACACCCGAAGCCGGTGGCCCAACCCTTGTGGAGGGAGCTGTCGAAGGTGGGACTGGCGATTGGGACGAAGTCGTAACAAGGTAGCCGTACCGGAAGGTGCGGCTGGATCACCTCCTTTCTAAGGAGCACAGTACCGATTGCAGGCAAATGTTCTGCACGGTCAGCTCATGGGTGGAACGTTGATTAGTTGGCACGGTCTTCTGGATGGATCACGAGTACTGCTTCGGCGTGGAAAGTGAGTCACTGAAAGAGATCGTGCTTGGCACGTTGTTGGGTCCTGAAGGCACGGCCGATTTGGTCAGTCTTCAGTGCCGGCCCCGGTAAAGCTCTGTTTCGGCAGGGTGTGACGGGTGGCTGGTCGTTATTTGAGAACTACACAGTGGACGCGAGCATCTGTGGCCAAGTTTTTAAGGGCGCACGGTGGATGCCTTGGCACCAGGAACCGATGAAGGACGTGAGAGGCCGCGATAGGCCCCGGGGAGCTGCCAACTGAGCTTTGATCCGGGGGTGTCCGAATGGGGAAACCCGGCAGTCGTCATGGGCTGTCACCCATGCCTGAACACATAGGGCATGTGGAGGGAACGAGGGGAAGTGAAACATCTCAGTACCCTCAGGAAGAGAAAACAACCGTGATTCCGGGAGTAGTGGCGAGCGAAACCGGATGAGGCCAAACCGTATGCGTGTGATACCCGGCAGGGGTTGCGCATGCGGGGTTGTGGGAATGAGCTTTCACAGTCTGCCGGCTGTGAGGCGAGTCAGAAACCGTATGGATAGGCGAAGGACATGCGAAAGGTCCGGCGTAGAGGGTAAGACCCCCGTAGCTGAAATCTGTACGGCTTGCTTGCTCATCTCCCAAGTAGCACGGGGCCCGAGAAATCCCGTGTGAATCTGGCGGGACCACCCGCTAAGCCTAAATATTCCCTGGTGACCGATAGCGGATAGTACCGTGAGGGAATGGTGAAAAGTACCGCGGGAGCGGAGTGAAATAGTACCTGAAACCGTGTGCCTACAAGCCGTGGGAGCGTCGGACGTACTTGTACGTCTCGTGACTGCGTGCCTTTTGAAGAATGAGCCTGCGAGTTAGCGGTGTGTAGCGAGGTTAACCCGTGTGGGGAAGCCGTAGCGAAAGCGAGTCCGAATAGGGCGATTGAGTTGCACGCTCTAGACCCGAAGCGGAGTGATCTAGCCATGGGCAGGTTGAAGCGGAGGTAAGACTTCGTGGAGGACCGAACCCACCAGGGTTGAAAACCTGGGGGATGACCTGTGGTTAGGGGTGAAAGGCCAATCAAACTCCGTGATAGCTGGTTCTCCCCGAAATGCATTTAGGTGCAGCGTCGTGTGTTTCTTGCCGGAGGTAGAGCACTGGATAGGCGATGGGCCCTACCGGGTTACTGACCTTAGCCAAACTCCGAATGCCGGTAAGTGAGAGCACGGCAGTGAGACTGTGGGGGATAAGCTCCATGGTCGAGAGGGAAACAGCCCAGAGCATCGACTAAGGCCCCTAAGCGTACGCTAAGTGGGAAAGGATGTGGAGTCGCAGAGACAACCAGGAGGTTGGCTTAGAAGCAGCCACCCTTGAAAGAGTGCGTAATAGCTCACTGGTCAAGTGATTCCGCGCCGACAATGTAGCGGGGCTCAAGCGTACCGCCGAAGTCGTGTCATTGCAGCAATAGGGCCAACGCCTGCTGTGATGGGTAGGGGAGCGTCGTGTGCCGGGTGAAGCAGCAGCGGAAGCTAGTTGTGGACGGTTCACGAGTGAGAATGCAGGCATGAGTAGCGATACACACGTGAGAAACGTGTGCGCCGATTGACTAAGGGTTCCTGGGTCAAGCTGATCTGCCCAGGGTAAGTCGGGACCTAAGGCGAGGCCGACAGGCGTAGTCGATGGACAACCGGTTGATATTCCGGTACCCGCTTTGAAACGCCCAATATCGAATCCTCTGATGCTAAGGCCGTGAAGCCGTTCCGGACCCTTCGGGGAAAGGAAAGTGGTGGAGCCGCCGGCCCAAGGTGGTAGTAGGTAAGCGATGGGGTGACGCAGGAAGGTAGTCCAGCCCGGGCGGTGGTTGTCCCGGGGTAAGGGTGTAGGCCGAGGGGTAGGCAAATCCGTCCCTCATATAAGGCTGAGACCTGATGCCGAGCCGATTGTGGTGAAGTGGATGATCCTATGCTGTCGAGAAAAGCCTCTAGCGAGTTTCATGGCGGCCCGTACCCTAAACCGACTCAGGTGGTCAGGTAGAGAATACCGAGGCGTTCGGGTGAACTATGGTTAAGGAACTCGGCAAAATGCCCCCGTAACTTCGGGAGAAGGGGGGCCATTCCTGGTGATGAGACTTGCTCTCTGAGCTGGGGGTGGCCGCAGAGACCAGCGAGAAGCGACTGTTTACTAAAAACACAGGTCCGTGCGAAGCCGTAAGGCGATGTATACGGACTGACGCCTGCCCGGTGCTGGAACGTTAAGGGGACCGGTTAGTGACCTTTCGGGGTTGCGAAGCTGAGAACTTAAGCGCCAGTAAACGGCGGTGGTAACTATAACCATCCTAAGGTAGCGAAATTCCTTGTCGGGTAAGTTCCGACCTGCACGAATGGCGTAACGACTTCTCGACTGTCTCAACCATAGGCCCGGTGAAATTGCACTACGAGTAAAGATGCTCGTTTCGCGCAGCAGGACGGAAAGACCCCGGGACCTTTACTACAGTTTGATATTGGTGTTCGGTTCGGCTTGTGTAGGATAGGTGGGAGACTTTGAAGCAGCCACGCCAGTGGTTGTGGAGTCGCCGTTGAAATACCACTCTGGTCGTGCTGGATGTCTAACCTCGGTCCGTGATCCGGATCAGGGACAGTGTCTGATGGGTAGTTTAACTGGGGCGGTTGCCTCCCAAAGGGTAACGGAGGCGCCCAAAGGTTCCCTCAGCCTGGTTGGCAATCAGGTGTTGAGTGTAAGTGCACAAGGGAGCTTGACTGTGAGACCGACGGGTCGAGCAGGGACGAAAGTCGGGACTAGTGATCCGGCGGTGGCTTGTGGAAGCGCCGTCGCTCAACGGATAAAAGGTACCCCGGGGATAACAGGCTGATCTTCCCCAAGAGTCCATATCGACGGGATGGTTTGGCACCTCGATGTCGGCTCGTCGCATCCTGGGGCTGGAGTCGGTCCCAAGGGTTGGGCTGTTCGCCCATTAAAGCGGTACGCGAGCTGGGTTTAGAACGTCGTGAGACAGTTCGGTCCCTATCCGCTGTGCGCGTAGGAATATTGAGAAGGGCTGTCCCTAGTACGAGAGGACCGGGACGGACGAACCTCTGGTGTGCCAGTTGTCCTGCCAAGGGCATGGCTGGTTGGCTACGTTCGGGAGGGATAACCGCTGAAAGCATCTAAGCGGGAAGCCTGCTTCAAGATGAGTATTCCCACCTCCTTGAGAGGGTAAGGCTCCCAGTAGACGACTGGGTTGATAGGCCAGATGTGGAAGCCCGGTAACGGGTGGAGCTGACTGGTACTAATAGGCCGAGGGCTTGTCCTCAGTTGCTCGCGTCCACTGTGTTAGTTCTGAAGTAACGAACTCGCCTTGCCGGCTTGAGTTCAACTTCATAGTGTTTCGGTGGTCATAGCGTTAGGGAAACGCCCGGTTACATTCCGAACCCGGAAGCTAAGCCTTTCAGCGCCGATGGTACTGCAGGGGGGACCCTGTGGGAGAGTAGGACGCCGCCGAACAATCATTGTGGGAAAGCCCCGCACCAGTCATGGTGCGGGGCTTTTCTGCGTTTACGGCCAGAAGGCCGGTCGGGTCGGGATATTGCGTTGACCTGTTGTGAGCGGCGCGTTTGGATGCGTGCATGGAGCAGCAGAAGAAGCAGCAGCAGCACGTGATCCGGGCCGTGCGGGCCGACGAGTGGCAGAAGGTCAAGGACCTGAGGCTGGACGCGCTGCGTGATCCCGCCGCGTCGCTGGCCTTCCTCGAGACCTTCGAGCAGGCCGCCGCCAAGCCCGACGAGCACTGGCAGGACCGGGCGGCCGGGGCGGCGGAGGGCGTCCACGTCGGGCAGTTCATCGCCGAGGCGCCCGACGGGCAGTGGGACGGGTCCGTGTCCGTGTTCATCGAGGCTGCGGGGACCAGCGACTTCCTCGGCCAGGCCGTCGACGTCGACCAGGCGCATGTCGTCGGCGTGTTCGTACGGCCCGAGCAGCGGGGCAGCGGGCTGACCGACGCACTGTTCGAGGCGGCGCTGGAGTGGGTGTGGGCGCGGGAAGAGCCCGTGCTGGGGCATGTGCGGCTCTTCGTGCACGAGAAGAACGAGCGGGCCGCCGGGTTCTACCGGCGGTTCGGGTTCCGGCCGAGCGGGCTGGTGATCCCGAAGCCGGACGACCCGTCCGCCAAGGAGCACGAATACCTGTTCACGCGCCCCTGATGTCCTTAGGCGACGGGCCACTCCGGCCAGCGGGCGCGGGCCTGTTCGCGGCTGCGGCACAGGGCCAGGAGGGGGAGCTTCTCGTCCATGAGGAGGTCGGGGAGCTGGGGGACGGGGGCGACGGCCGCCACGTCCTCCAGGACCAGCGTCATTGGTGGGTCGAGCCGACCGTCGGATGACCGTGCGGCCATGCGGCGGCCGTGCTCGACCACGTGCGAGGCGAGTGCGGTGAGCAGGGGCATCACACCCGGCCGGGTGCGCGGGTCCTCCAGGGGCTCACCCACTACGTAGAGGGTGCCCCCTTCGGCTGCGAACGATGCCAGGGTGAGGGCGTCCGTTCGGTTCGGGTTGCAGGCCTCGCGGATGTGGACCGAGGTCAGGCAGGACAGGGCGCGGGCCGTCAGGTACTGGGCCTGCTCCCGGCGTTCGGGGTGGGCGATGAGGGCGCTTTCGAGTTCGCCGGCCGCGCCCGGGGCGGCCTGGGGGTGGGTGCGCAGGACGCGGACCGGTTCCTGGGAGCCGTTGCCCTGGGCCCACCGGGCCAGCTGTTTGAACGGGAGGCCCTCGAGGGCGGCTGCCTGGAGCCAGCTGCGGACGAGGGTTTCGGCGGTGTCCGCGACGGCCGCGTCGAGGCGGGCCTGGGGGCGTACGGGGGCCAGCAGGGCGATCGCCCGGGCGGCGGCGGTCTCGCGGTCGGCGCAGCCGTCGGCGGGGTTCCAGTGCAGGCGGGCCGGGGTGTCGCACAGGTGTGAGGGGTCGTAGAGGAGGACCGGGCCGAGCTTGGCGCGGGCGTCCTTGGTGTCCTGCCAGAGGGCGGGGGAGGACGTGACCACCAGGACGGCGCCTTCGGCGGCGGAGACGGCCTGGGCGGCGAGGCGGTGGCGGCCGGCCGGGGGTGCGTAGGCGACGCGGGGGGCCGGTGGCGGTGCCGTGGGGCGGGCGGCCGGTGCGTAGCCGAAGCCGTAGCGGTAGGCCTCCTGGGCGGGGGCCGCCGCCGCCGGAGCGGTACGGGCCCGGAGATGCGCGGGGGCCGGTGCGGAGACGGGGGCGTGCGCGGCGGCGGATACCGGGGTGGGTGCCGGCTGGGCCGGCGCGGGGAGTACGGCCGGGGGCGGGGCCTCGTTCCCGTCGTGGTGGCGGGGTGCGTGCGGGGACGGGGCGGGGTGGGTGCCGGGGTCTGCGGGCGTGGCAGAGGGGGCCGGGTTCGGGCCCGGGGCCCTGGTACGGGCGGCGGTGGGGGCCGGCACCGGAGCCGGGTGCGGTGCTTGGTGCGTGCCCTGGCCGGAGGTGGGGTCCCAGGCCGGGGCCGGGCCGTCGGTCGTGCCGGGGGTGGAAGGGCCGGGGTGCGGGCGGGAGGCCGTGCTGGACGGCGAGTCCGTGCGCGGGCCCGGTGCCGGGTGCGAGGCGGGAACGCGTGCCGGGCGGGAGGTCGGATCCGGGCCGTCGTGCGGGGGCGCCGTGGCCGGGGCGCGGCCTGTGGCGGGCGCCGGGTGGGCGCCCGCGTCCGAGGCCTGGGCGGCACCGGGAGCGGAGAGCGAGTCCGTTGCGGGTGCCGGGGCGGCCGGTGCGGGGGTTTGTGCCTTGGCGCGGGCGCGGCGGGCCTTCGTCCGGGTGAACACGCCCAGGGTGAAGATCGTCAGGACCAGCAGGACCAGGAGCTGGCTGATGAACAGGCCCCAGAACAGGCCCCAGCCGGAGAGTGCCGCCGGGTCGGTGTCGGGCCAGGCGGCCGGGATGTCGTGCGGTTGCGCTATCAGGGCGCGGACCGCGCCCGGGGTGCGGGTGAAGGTGACCGTGGACGGCCAGGCGCCCTTGGCGAAGAGGGCCGCCAGGCCGGTGGCCGACCAGACCAGGACGGCGAGGCCGAGGAGGAAGGCCAGGAGGCCGACCAGTGCTCCGTCGGGGATGCCGCCGCCGCGCGGGCGCGGCTCCCTACCTCTGGCGTCGTGCATGTCGGTCAGGCCACCGTGGTCGCGGATCCGGGGCCGCCGCCCCGCTGGCGTTCGATGTACAGGGCGCGTTCCTCCGCTTCGAGTTCCGCGGCCAGCAGGTCCTCGGGGAGCTGCTGGGGCGCGGAGGACTCCGTCATCGCGCGGTCGGTGTAGACGAGGGGGCGTTCGGTCTCGGTGATCAGGTGTTTGACGACCTGCACGTTGCCGTTGACGTCCCAGACGGCGATGCCGGGGGTGAGGGTCGGGATGATCTCCACCGCCCAGCGTGGCAGGCCGAGGACGCGGCCCGTGGCGCGGGCCTCGTCGGCCTTCTGGGCGTAGATGGTGCGGGTCGAGGCCATCTTGAGGATGGCCGCGGCCTCGCGGGCGGCGGCTCCGTCGACGACGTCGGAGAGGTGGTGGACGACGGCGACGAAGGACAGGCCGAGTCGGCGGCCGAACTTCAGCAGGCGCTGGAAGAGCTGGGCCACGAACGGGCTGTTGATGATGTGCCAGGCCTCTTCGACCAGGAAGATCCGTTTTTTCCGGTCGGGGCGGATCCAGGTGTGTTCCAGCCACACGCCGACGATCGCCATGAGGATGGGCATGGCGATGGAGTTGCGGTCGATGTGGGAGAGGTCGAAGACGATCAGGGGGGCGTCGAGGTCGATGCCGACCGTCGTGGGGCCGTCGAACATGCCGCGCAGGTCGCCGTCCACGAGGCGGTCGAGGACGAGCGCGACGTCGAGGCCCCAGGCCCGTACGTCGTCTATGTCGACGTTCATGGCGAGGGCGGACTCGGGTTCGGGGTGGCGCAGCTGCTCGACGATGTCGGTGAGGACGGGCTGGCGGTCGCGGATGGTGTCGACGACGTAGGCGTGCGCGACCTTGAGGGCGAAGCCGGAGCGTTCGTCCAGGCCGTGGCCCATCGCCACCTCGATGATGGTGCGGAGCAGCGCGAGCTGGCCGGTCGTGGTGATCGCCGGGTCGAGGGGGTTGAGGCGGATCCCGTCGTCGTTGGCGGCGATGGGGTCCAGGCGGATGGGGGTTATCCCCAGGGCTTCCGCGATGAGGTTCCATTCGCCGACGCCGTCTTCGCCCTGGGCGTCGAGGACGACGACCTGGCGGTCGCGGAAGCGGAGCTGGCGCAGGACGTAGGTCTTCTCCAGGGCGGACTTGCCGTTGCCGGATTCGCCGAGGACGAGCCAGTGGGGGGCCGGGAGCTGCTGGCCGTAGAGCTGGAAGGGGTCGTAGATGTAGCCCTTGCCGCTGTATACCTCGCGGCCGATGATCACACCGGAGTCGCCGAGGCCGGGGGCGGCGGTGGGCAGGTAGACGGCCTGGGCCTGGCCGGTGGAGGTGCGGACGGGCAGGCGGGTGGTCTCGACCTTGCCGAAGAGGAAGCTGGTGAAGGCGTCCGTCAGCGCGGACATGGGATCTCGCATGGCGGCCATTCCTTCCAGCTAGCGTCGGATGCCGGTGGCGAACGGCAAGGTGTTGACGAAGGCGCGGTGGTGCTCGCGGTCGCACCACTCGAGTTTCAGGTAGGACTTGCCGGCGGAGGCGCGGATGGTGCGCTTGTCGCGGGCGAGGGCTTCGGGGGAACGGGAGGACACCGTGATGTACCCGACGAGGTTGACCCCGGCAGCGCCGCTGGCGAGATCTTCACCCCTCTGGTCGAGCCGGCCGTGGGCGGCGATGTCGCGGGGGTCGACCGTGCGGTTCATCTTGGCGGCGCGGGAGGCGTCGGCCTCGTCGTTGGTCTTCTCCGTCAGCATGCGCTCGATGGCGATCTCGGTGGGTTCGAGGTCCATGGTGACGGCGACGGTGCGGATGACGTCCGGGGTGTGGACGAGGAGGGGGGCCAGGAAGTTCACGCCGACGGGGGTCATCGGCCATTCCTTGATCCACGCGGTGGCGTGGCACCAGGGGGCGCGGGTGGAGGATTCGCGGGTCTTGGCCTGGAGGTAGGTGGGCTCCACGGCGTCGAGCTCGGCGGGCCAGGCGTTGCGCTTGGTCATGGCCTGGATGTGGTCGATCGGGTGGTCCGGATCGTACATGGAGTGCACGAGGGAGGACAGACGTCCCTGGCCGAGGGGCTGGCGGACGCGGATGTCGGCTTCGGCGAGGCGGGCGCAGATGTCGGTCAGCTCGCGGGCCATGACGATGGCGAGGCCGGCGTCGCGGTCGAGCTTGCGGCCCTTGGTGCTGCCGGCGCGGGCGATGGTGTTGGCCTCGGCGGCGAGCTCGCGGGTGTAGTGCATGCAGGCGACGAGGTAGGCGCGGTGCTGCTCCGAGGAGGTGGAGACCATCGACTGGAGCTGGTCGTAGGAGTCGCGCAGCCAGCCGGGGGCGGCGGCGTTGCCGCGCTGGGCGACGTCCTTGGCGTGGGCGTCGGGGTCGGCGGGGAGGGTGCGGGCGAGCATCTGGAGGCGGGTGACGAAGCCGTCGCCGTTGGCGACGTGCTTGAGGAGGGTGCCGAAGCGGTCGACGAGGGCTTCCTGGTCCTCGCTGTCGCGCAGGCCGACGCCGGGGCCTTCGATCTCGATGGCGGCGGTGACGGTTCTGCGGTCGGCGTGGAGGAGGACGGCGATCTCGTCGGGGCCGAAGGGGGCGGCGAGCCAGTTGATGCGGCCGATGCCGGGGGGCGGGCCGACCTCGACCTCGCGGCCGTCGGCGGCGCGGGTGCCGGCTTCCATGGCGGCTGAGCGGTAGGTGGTGCCGCGGCGCAGGGTGCGCTTGTAGCTGCGGTTGATCTCGAACCACCGGTAGAAGGTGCGGCCCTTGTAGGGGACGTACACGGCGGCGAGGGCGAGCAGCGGGAAGCCGGCGAGGGCGACGATGCGCAGGGTGAGGTCGGGGACGAGCAGTCCGCTCATCATGCCGAGGAACGCGCCGACGATGATCAGGGCGATCTCGCCGGTTTCGCGGTTCTTGCCGACGATCGCGTTCGGCCGGGCCCGGCCGATGAGATACGTGCGGCGGGGCGCGACCGGGTGGAGCTGGTGGGACTGGGTCGTCAACGCCCGTCACCTCCTGTGTTCCTCGTACTCGAGCCAGTGCGGGGCGGGGGTGCGGCGGGCGGGACGCTTCCGCTGCCGGTCCCGCTGCCGGAGCCGCGGCTGCTGTGGGCGGCCATGCCTCCGGAGATCTGGTTGGCGTCGCCGCCGGTGGGGCCGTTGCCGCCGCCGGCGCGGTGGGCGCCGCCGCGGCTGCTGTGGGTCTTGATGCCCTGGGAGACGAGGGAGGCCGGGGAGCTGATGACGGCGGCTGCCTGGGCTCCGTCGGTGGCCTGCTTGCGGTTGCTGCGGGCGGAGGCGATCTCGTCGCCGAAGCCGGGGACGAAGCGGTAGATCATGGCGGAGGCGAAGATCGCCAGGAGGATGATGGCGAGGCCGGAGACGACGGCGGAGAAGGCGCCCGGGCCCTTGTTGCCGGCGAGGGCGCCGGCGAGGCCGAGGACGATGACGATGACCGGCTTCACGAGGATGACGGCGATCATGATGCCGGCCCAGCGGCGGACGTGGCCCCACATGTTGCGGTCGACGAGTCCGGCGTAGACGACGGTGCCGAGGAGGGCGCCGACGTAGAGGAGGGCGGCGCGGATGACGAGCTCGAGCCAGAGGACGCCGGCGGCGAGGACGGTGACGAGGGCGACGACGATGAGCATGATCGGGCCGCCGCCGATGTCGTCGCCCTTCTTGAGGGCGTCGGTGAAGGAGCCGAAGAAGACGTCGCTCTGGCTGCCGGTGGCGGAGGCGATGACGTCGGTGACGCCGTCGGTGGCGGAGACGACGGTGTAGAGGATCAGGGGGGTGAAGGCGGAGGCGAGGACGGTCAGCCAGAGGAAGCCGATGGCCTCGGAGAGGGCGGTGGAGAGGGGGACGCCGCGGATGGCGCGCTTGGCGACGGCCAGGAGCCACAGGACGAGGGTGAGGACGGTGCTGGCGGCGAAGACGACGGCGTACTGCTGGAGGAAGGCGGGGTTGGTGAAGTCGACGTTGGCGGTGCCCTTGACGGCTTCGCTGAGCTTCCCGACGATCCAGGCGGCCGCGTCGGCGCAGCCGCGGGCGAGGGAGGCGAGGGGGTTGAGGGCGTCGGTGGGGTCGTTGGAGAGGCCTGCTTTGCCGCCGCTGCCGCCGGTGCCGCCGTCACCCTTCTCGCAGTAGTCCTTGGCCGAGCCGACGAGGAGCTTGCAGTCCTCGTTCGCCCGCGCCGTTGCCGTTGCCGAAGGGGAGGGGACGGCAGAGGGAGAGCCAGGCGGTGTGGGCGCGGCGTAGGAACGTGTCGCCAGTGCCACGACGGCCAGATGGGCGGACGCGATGACCCCGGCGGTGCGGAGCCGGAGGCTAGCGGGCATAGGTGAACCCTCCGAACTCCTTGGTTGCCTTGCTGATGTCGTCGGCTGACGATGCGGGTACGTCGCCGGGCACGGGGGCGGGTCCGTCCTGCTGGCTGTCGGCGGCGATCTTCCAGTCGTCGCCGGACCAGACCAGGTCGAAGACCCAGGTCTTCCAGGTGGTCCGGACGGGGTCGGTGGACTTCTCCCCGGACATGCCGATGAGGCCGGTGGCCCAGACCGAGATCCGGGCGGCGCCCGGGGCGTAGCTGTCGACCCGGGTGCCCACGGGGACGGTCCGGCTGATGAAGGTGTTGGCCTGGGCGGGTTGCCGTTCGGGTCGAGTCCGAGTTTGGCGAGGAACGCCGGTGAGTACGCGGCGTCCTGAGGGGCCTTGAGGCGCGCGGCGGCTTCGACGGTGTAGACACCGTCGGTGATCGCGTGCCGGGTGTCCTTTCTGAACATGCCGTCGGAACCCAGGGCCACCGCGTAGTTCGCGGCTGCGGACTGGGCGCCCTGTTCGTTGTGGGCGAAGCCCTTGGTGACCGGGGCCGTGCCCGTGGGGGCGGTGGCGTTGGTGGTGGGGGTTTGTTCGAGGTGGGGGTTGGGGGGTGTCCTGGGAGCGGTTCGCGAACGCGATGGCGGAGATGAGCAGGACCACGACACCGACCACCGTGATCAGGCCGCGTGAGGCGCGGGGGGTGCGGCGGGGGGTGCCGTAGGGGTCGGAGGGGGAGTCCGGGAGGCGGGTGCGGGTCTGGCCCGTTCCGCCGACGGCGCCCCCGCCGTACTGGTCGTCGTTGCTCATTGCCTGTCGTCCGCCCCTCCGCGTCGTACGACGGTAGCGCTCGTTTCCGCGCAGGCGCGGTGTGGTGATTCCTCATCAGGGTGCGGCCGGCCGCGGTGGTTCTGCTAGACGGCCATTCCGTAGACGATCGTGAAGAGGGTGCCGAGGGAGCCGATGATGAAGACTCCGGTGAGCCCGGCCACGATCAGGCCCTTGCCCTGTTCCGCGCTGAACGTGTCGCGCAGTGCGGTGGCGCCGATGCGCTGCTTGGCGGCGCCCCAGATGGCGATGCCGAGGCAGAGGAGGATCGCCACGGCCATGATGACCTCGATCATGACCTTCGCTTCGTTGCCGAGACTGCCGAACGGCCCCCAGTTCGGGGCGATTCCGCCGATGATGGTGGTGATGTCGCCCTTTTCGGCTGCCAGGATCATGTAACTCACCGCCCCTGTATGGGTAGTTCCGGTAGCCCGTGCCCGATGGCAGGGGTCACGCACTATCTTCGCTGATGAAACGTCGGCCGTCGTCGACTTGGCCGGTCTCTTTACCCGATGTCCCGGGTATCGGGCCGTGCGTGCGGGTGCATGGGGGTGCGGGCGCGCACGTGTGTGCGCGTGTGTGCGGTCGTACGCATGGCCTGACCTGGTCACTCTGTGTATCACGGGGGGTGACCTCGGGCAATGACTGGCGGCTCGGGGGTGGCGCGCCGTGGGTGTGGCACGGTCGTGGCGCCCGGGGGGCGTGCGGGTGCGTGCGGGGCGCACGGGGGCGGGGCGGGCGCCGGGCGCCGGGCGGGTGTCTGCCGGGCGGGGTCAGTTCCAGTGGGCGGGGCGGGTGAGGTGGCCGGGGATGCGGGTGGCGGCGTCGCCCTGGGCGGCGTTCAGCTGGGGCTGGGTGAGGAAGAGGGTGTCGCGGAGGTCGGCGCCGCGGAGGCTGGTGTCGCGGAGGTCGGCGCCGATCAGGTCGGCGCCGCGGAGGTCGGCGCGGGTGAGGTCGGCGGCGATCAGGTAGGCGCCGCGCAGGTTGGCGCCGCGGAGGTCGGCTCCGGCGAGGCGGGCGCCCATCAGGTCGGCGCCGCGGTGGTTCTTCTTGCGGCCCGGGGTCTTGGCGCGGGCCAGTTCGCTGGTCTTGAGGAGGAGGGTGTTGATCTCCTGGCGGAGGGCGGGGACGTCGAGGGCGGTGAGGGTGTCCGCGTCCGCCCGGGTGAGGGCTTCGGTCCTGGTGAGGAGCTCGCGCAGGGCGGGTGGAGCGGGGCGGCCGCCGGGATGCCGAGGGCGGCGGAGAGGTAGAAGAGGAGTTCGTGGAGCTGGCGCATGACCGGGAAGGCGTCGAACATCGCCTGCCGGGTCCCGGGGTGGGTGCGCCAGTCGCGGCCCTCGAAGGTGACCTGGGAGATCTGCTGGCCGGCGCCGAAGCAGTCGAAGACCGTGCAGCCCGGGAAGCCCTGGTCGCGCAGGCCGGTGTGGATGCCGCAGCGGAAGTCCTGGCGGAGGTTCTTGCAGGGGCTGCCGGCGGCCTTGTTCACGGCGAAGTCGGCGGACTTGGCGAAGGGCAGGGCGACGCAGCAGAGCGCGAAGCAGTTCGCGCAGTCGGCCTGGAGGAGGGGAGCGCGGGAAGGGCGGGGCGAGGAGAGCTGGACACCCGTCCATTGTCGCTTGAGAGGGTCTTGATCCGCGGACGGGGGAGGTGAGCATCCGTGCATGACAGAAGTGATCGCGGTTGCCGTCATTACGCTGCTGGCCGTCGTGAGTCCGGGGGCGGACTTCGCGATGGTCGTGCGCAACAGTTATCTGTACGGGAGGTCCACCGGGCTGTTCGCGGCCGCGGGGGTCGCGGCCGGGGTGCTGGTGCACGTCTCGTACACCATGCTCGGGGTGGGGCTGCTGATCGCCTCGTCGACGGCCCTGTTCACGGCGATCAAGCTGGCGGGGGCCGCGTACCTGGTGTGGATCGGGATCCGTACCTTCCGGGCGAGGGCCGAGCTCACCGTGGACCTGGAGTCGAAGCCGGAGCTGACGCGGCTGGGGGCGCTGAGGTCGGGGTTCTTGACCAATGTGCTCAATCCGAAGACGACGCTGTTCGTCGTTTCCACGTTCACGCAGGTGGTGGGTCCGGACACGGCGGCGTGGCGGCAGGCCGGGTACGGGCTGTTCATGTCGGGGGCGCACCTGGTGTGGTTCGGGGCGGTGGCGCTGTTCTTCTCCCACTCCGCGCTGCGCGATCGGATGCTCAGGGCGCAGAAGGCGCTGAACCGGGCGATCGGGTCGGTGCTGGTGGGGCTCGGGGTCGGGCTGGGCCTGGCTCGCTGAGGCGGGTGCGGTGAGGGGCTGGTGCCGGGGTTACCTGTGGGTAGCGTGCGGCGGCATGGGTGCTGAGGACGGGTTCTACGAACGGATCGGCGAGGGCCGCTTCCGGGCCACCGAAGCGACGCGCGGGCCGTGGGACCCGGGCGCGCAGCACGCGGGGCCGCCGGCCGCGCTGCTCGGGCGGGCGGTGGAGGAGCGGGCGGGGGCGCGCGGGGACATGCGGGTCGCGCGGATCACGTACGAGATCCTGCGGCCGGTGCCGATCGGGGAGCTGGCGGTGGCCACCTCGGTGCTGCGGCGGGGCGGGGCACGGAGCTGGTCGAGGCGGCGCTCACCCCGGCCGGGGCGGACGCGCCGGTGATGCTGGCGCGGGCGCTGCGGATCAGGGTGGCGGGGGAGCCGGTGCCCGCGGTGGCCAGGGGGCGCAGGTGCCGCCGCCGGGGGAGGCGGGGTGGCGCCGTTCTTCCCGTGCCGTGGGAGACGGGTACCACTCCTCGATGGAGGCCCGGTTCACGGAAGGGGCCTTCACCGAGCCGGGGCCGGGACCTGCTGGATGCGGATGCGCGTGCCGCTGGTCGCCGGGGAGGCGGTCCGGCCGCTGGACCGGTGCTGGTCGCCGCGGATTCGGGAACGGGATCGCGGCGGTGATGGACTTCGGGCGGTTCGTCTTCGTGAACGGGGACCTGACGGTCCATCTGCACCGGCATCCCGTGGGGGAGTGGGTGTGCGTCGAGGCGCGGACGAGCGTGGACGCGGGCGGCATCGGGCTGGCGGACGCCCGGCTGCACGACGAGAAGGGCCGATCGGGCGGGGGTGCAGAGCCTGTTCGTGCGGCGCGGTGAGCGCGCGGGCGGGTGAGGGGTGGTCCGGCAGGGGTCAACCCCCTTGGCTGCCTGGGAATCCGTATGGCAGCTCGTGCGGATGGAGCCGTTGAGAGACACGACCCCGCGTACATAGGCACGCACGCACTGCTGGCCCGGCTCGGGGCCGCGGATGGGGCAGTGTACCTAGGGCGGTCACCCGGCGGACGCCTGGTGGCCGTCAAGGTCGTGCGTGAGGAGATCACCGGGCACCCCGAGGCGCTGGCCCGTTTCGGCGGGAGGCGCAGACGGTACGGGCGGTCCGCTCGGCCTACACGGCGAACCTGATTGACGCCTCGTTGGAGTCGGCCCCGTTCTGGCTGGCCACCGAGTACGTTGCGGGACCCACGCTCGGCAACGCGATCGGCGCCCGGGGGCGTTGCCCCCCGCAGACCTGCCGACGGCTGGGCGCGGCACTGGCGAGGGTCTGGCGAGTGTGCACGCGTACGGGGTCACGCACCGGGACCTGAAGCCGCAGAACGTCATCCTGGGCGCGCAGGGACCCCAGCTGATCGACTTCGGCATCGCACGCGGGGTCGGCGCGACGGAGCTCACCCAGGACGGGCAGGCTCCCGGCACGCCCGGCTACACGGCTCCGGAGGTGCTGCTGAAGGGTGAGACGGGGGCGGCGGCCGATGTGTTCGCGCTCGGCGCGACGCTGGCGTACGCGCCACGGGGCGTCCGCCGTTCGGCACCGGGGTGGCGTCGACGGTGGTTACCGGCGGTGCACGAGCCGGTCGACGTGCTCGGGGTGGAGCCGGGGCTGGCGGCTCTGATCGAGGCCTGCGTGGCCAAGACCCCGCCGCGCGCCCGAGTCCGGCGGAGTGATCCGGCTGTGCGGGTGCGCGACGCGCTGGTGGACGACCCGGTGTACACGGCGCTGGGGGCGCTCGGGAACCGTGGCCGCTGCACGAGATGCGCACGCAGGGCCGGCTACCGTACGTCCGACCCAGGCCGGCTCAGCCGCCGCGGGCCCGTCCGCCGGCGAGCCGCCGCACGCTTGGCGGTCGCGCTGTGCCGTGACCGCAGCACTCGCGCTGGCGGCCTGCAGCTGCTTCCGCTCGACGGTGGCGGTGACGGGACGAGCAGGCGCGGGGTGGGGCAGGACGCCCTCGCAGAGCCCGCGGCTCCGGCAGGGCCGGCGGGGCCCCGCAGCCTTCGGCGTCCTCTGCGGCAGCGGCACGGCAACGCCGTTGCTTCCACGCGGAGCCAGGCCCCGGCACGTACATCGAGAAACAACAGATCTCGCACTACTTCTGGAAGCCGTCGGCTGATCCGGAGATGGCCGCCCATGGCGTTTGGGCAGTGCAACCAGCCCGCCGAGCAGAAGCCGCCGGCGCGGACTTCCAGACCACCGCCAAAGTCTCGGGGAACTCCACGACCATCGAGATGCGGATTCAAGTACGCGGAGATGAAGCCGACCAAGCCCGATCCGTATTACGTGTCGGTGGCTGTCAGGTCCCCGCACGATCTGGACTTGGAGACGGGCAAGCCCTTCAAAATGGACAACAAGAGCGTCGGGTTCACGAGCAAGCCGATCGACATTCTACGGCCAAGTGGCCCTCGGGCGAGTTCCTGAGCCTCAAGTATCCGGACGAACTTCGCGGATCACACACGCGGGCAAGACGTACCCCGCTGTGCCCGCCACCAACGACCCGGGAGACTGGACGCTGGTCTTCTATCACGTCGAGGATGACCCCACGAAGTACACGAGCATCGGCTGCTCGGGCTTCCGAGTGGGGTAGTAAGCCTGGACACGGGCGATTCGCACGTTAAGGCGACGGGGATGGGGGAGTGTTGACGGATGCGCAGATTCTGGATGGCGGGCGGAATCGGGATCGGTCTCTGTCTGGGCTTCCTCGTGCTCCTCGTGGTGGGCACCTACTCGGCCGCGGCCGGTCTCGCCGGTGGGGGCGGAGGCCGGCCCCTCGGACTGGTCAAGGGCGCGTGCCGGAGAAGTACCAGGCCTTGGTGCAGAAGTGGGGCACCCTCTGCCCGGCGCTGACCCCCGCGCTGCTCGCGGCCCAGCTGTACTCCGAGAGCGGCTGGGACCCGAAGGCCGTCAGTCCGGCCGACGCGCGGGGATCGCGCAGTTCATCCCCCTACGTGGGCGGGTCACGGCATCGACGGGGACGGTGACGGGGACCGGGACATCTGGGATCCCAACGACGCCATCCCCTCGGCGGCTTCGTACGACTGCGAGCTGGCCAAGGACGTGGCGGGCGTGCCGGGTGACGCCACGTCGAACATGTTCGCGGCCTACAACGCGGGTGCGTACGCGGTCATCAAGTACGACGGAGTGCCTCCCTACAAGGAGACGCAGGGGTACGTGAAGGACATCCGCTCCCTGGCGAAGACCTTCGAACGCCCCGTCGGGCGGGTGTCGCCCTCGCAGCAGGCCGCCGGGCGGTGTACTTCGCGCAGAAGCAGCTGGGGACGCCGTACTTGTGGGGTGGCGACGGGACGGCCGCGGACAACGGGCGGTTCGACTGTTCCGGGCTGACCAAGGCGGCGTACGAGTCCGTCGGGTCGAGCTGCCGCGCGTGGCCAACGACCAGTACAACGCCGGGTCGCACCCCTCGCGGAACGAACTGCTCCCCGGTGATCTGGTGTTCTTCTCCGACGATCTGACGAACTCTCGGGAGATCCGGCACGTCGGCTGTACGTGGGCGGCGGATACATGATCAACGCCCCGTACACCGGAGCCGTCATCCGGTTCGACAAGATCGACACCCCGGACTACTTCGGCGCGACCAGGGTGACGAAGGAGGGGCGGAGGCGCTTCCGGAGCGGTCGCCGGGCGCTCCGAAGCCCTCGTAGCTCTCCGTGAAGCACAGGCCCTGAGCTGCGACGATGGGTCACTCTTGGATAACGTTGACGTGATCATCCGGTGGAGAGTGGAACCATGCCCGTAGTACGGGCGTTCCATGGTCACGGGGATTGATCGACGGGGGGGGTTGAGAGGGCGCACGCCGCTGTGCGTCCCCACGGGACCTAGGCAAGCAAGGGGCCGCGTCACATGGCTGGACTCACGACCGGTGGGCCGAATGTGGATGTCAGCCTGCTGTACCGGATCAACAGCATCGCCCCGGAACGCCCCCGACTGGCTCGACCGGGGCGTCGCCCTCCTCGCCTCCTACGGCCTGCCGCTGGCCATGGTCCTGCTCGTGCTGTGGTGTTGGCGCGGAGCGCGCCGGCAGGACGAGGCGGCCGCCGCCGAGTCGTTCGCCGCGCTGGTGTGGGCCCCGCTGGCCGCCGCGCTCGCGCTCCTGGTGAACGTGCCGCTGCGCGGTTTCGTGGCGCGGCCGCGGCCGTTCGTCGCGCACGAGGGCCTCGAAGTGCTCGGCGGTGTGAACGTCGGGCCGGACGCCGGGTTCTCCTTCGTCAGCGACCACGCCACCCTCGCGATGGCGCTCGGCATCGGGGTGTTCCTCGCCAACCGCCGGCTCGG